>JBJXGZ010000015.1:0-9759 GCA_046160625.1 Saprospiraceae bacterium | reverse complement strand
GCACAACCGTGCACTCAAAAGGGCAAGTACTCAGGTTACGCGCACTTGATGCGGACGGGTCCCGGACAAAATGACAACTCAAAGATCAGTACTCGGCTAAGCAAAACGATTCGACTTGCTCAACCTTCCAGCGCGTTTTTGGCCCATTTATAATTCCCACCAAAAGCAGCATGGTTAGGGAAGTCCCGCACAAGTTCTGTATATAATTCAAACCCTTTTCTGATATACACTTTTGCTTCTACGGGGTCTTTTTTCTGGTCTCTTAAAAACTGCCCCAACAACAAGTAGGAAATAGCCAAGCCATTTTTGAAGGACACATTTTGAGGATAGGCCTCGTAGAGCTCTTTTTCCAACTGATTGTATTGTTCATAAAATCCCAAGGCCTTGTTCAAATTTCCCAGCGCGCCGTGCGTCTCGCCGAGTTTGGAATAGGAAGTGGCCAAGACGTTTTTGAATTCCACATTTTGAGGATAGGCCTCGTAGAGTTCTTTTCCCAACTGATTGTATTGTTCATAAAATCCCAAGGCCTTATTCAAATCTCCCAGCGCGCTGTGCGTATATCCCAGAAATTGGTAGGAAATGGCTAAGGCGTTTTTGAAGGACACATTTTGAGGATAGGCCTCGTAGAGTTCTTTTTCCAACTGATTGTATTGTTCATAAAATCCCAAGGCCTTGTTCAAATCTCCTAGCGCGCTGTTGGTCGTGCCGAGTTTTTCGTAGGAAATGGCCAAGCCGTTTTTGAAGGACACATTTTGAGGATAGGCTTCGTAGAGTTCTTCAAACAACTTGGTTTCGTCTTCATAAAACCCTAAGGCCTTGGTCAAATTTCCCAGCGCGCTGTGTGTCAAGCCGAGTTTTTCGTAGGAAATGGCCAAGCCGTTTTTGAACGCCATATTTTGAAGATAGGCATCGTAGAGTTCTTTTTCCAACTGATTGTATTGTTCATAAAATCCCAAGGCCTTGTTCAAATTTCCCAGCGCACTGTGCGTATTTCCCAGGTACTGGTAGGAAATGGCCAAGAGGTTTTTGAACTCCATATTTTGAGGAAAGGCCTCGTAGAGCTCTTTTTCCAACTGATGGTATTGTTCATAAAATCCCAAGGCCTTGTTCAAATTTCCTAGCGCACTGTGCGTATTTCCCAGAAATTGGTAGGAAATGGCCAAGCCGTTTTTGAAGTCAAATTTTTCGCATAAAATTTTCATGCGCTCTGCTGTGTCCATCGCTTTGGCGAGGTTTCCAGAGGCATTGTGGTACACCCACAAGCGGTCGAATACCAAGGCCAAATCCTCGTTGGCAGCCTCCAGATTGTCCGCTAAACCAAACACCAATTCCGCAAAAGGCCCCGCCGTAGCGATGTTTTTAGGGTGATAACCTTCAGTTTCAAAAACCGCTTGCAAGCGCTGCACCATCGGTTCGCCCAAGGCCCAGCGGCGTTCGGCATTGCGTTGCAGCAGTATTTTTTGTATTACAGGGCTTATGCGGTAGGAGGCGCTGTCGGTGCTGAGCCAGCCTTTTTGCGTGAGCTGGTCGAGTTTGCGTTTGAGTCCGGGCTTGTCGTCGGGGGCTAGCAGAGTGCCCAGCACCTGGGGCAGGTGGTTTTCGGCGGGCAACAAGGCAAAGGCGCAGAGCAGTTCGTGCAGTTCGGGGTGCTTTTGCTGCAAGTCCGCCACATCGTACAGGGCTTCTATGATATGATCGGTGCTTTTTATGGTTTCTTTCTGGACGCTATTTGCCCAATCTGTCTGGATCTCAAAACTATGTTCGCCCAGCATAAGCCCGTTCTTTTCTAGTTTTTCGAGCAGAGCGGTGAGGCTCAGTCCCCAGGCAGCACCTTCGCGCAGGTTTTTGCTGAATACTTCGACGCAGAGTGTGTTGTAGTCCACCGCCAGCAAGAAACGCTCCAGCAGCGCCTCGAAATCGGGCGTTTTTTCGTCGTGGTTCTTTTTGAACAATTCCTTGGCCAGCTCCGGTGGCAAGCCCGTGATCTTGTATTCGCTATCGGGCAGCACTTTGGAGCAGCGGGAGGTGATGAGCACGTGCCAGCCCAGGCCAGTCATCACTTGTTGGAAGCCGCGGATATGCGCCTCATCGTTGGCGTTGTCCAGCACCAGCAGGCAGTCTTTGGGCAGGTTTGCCATGGCGATTTTGATGACTAGGGCTTGTTTTTCGGGTTGGTCGGCAAATTGGTTCAAGGCCTCAATCAACCCGAGCGCGTAGGGCAATTGGTCGCGCATGGCACTCAGGATTCCGTTTTCGCAAAACAGCCAGGCGAGATGTTGGTAGTCGTTTCCGTATTGCTGCCAGTATCGGGCGGCTAAGGTGGTTTTGCCCATGCCGCCTTCGGCGTTGACGAGGGCCAAGGTGTTTTGGCGGGTGAGGAGGGCGCGGATGTCGCTGAGTTCTTTTTCGCGACCGAGGAAGGAACTGGGCACGGCAGCTGCGGCGGCGGTTAGGAGTTTAGGTGGCGGCATGTTTATTTCAGGCATTTAGAGCCGAAATATCGGCTTTTTTTCGATTTTTAGGCTAAAAAACAACAGCGGCCCGGAAATCCGGGCCGCTGTTGTGCATCGATCCAATTTTATCGAAACCTTATAGGTTTTGAAAACCTGTAAGGTCTTAATTCACCGCCCACTCCCATAAATAATCCCCCCGCCCACAACATCATCTCCCTCAAAAAACACCGCGCTTTGCCCTGGCGCAATGCCTTTTACATTGGCATGAAAAGATACTTCGATATCGTTGCCGACCGGATTTAAGGTGCTGAAGGTACCGCCATCGCGATAGCGAACTTTGCTGACGGCTTCAAAGCCTTCTGCGGGCAATTCCTTGTATTTCATCAGGTTAACTTTACCTACCATCATGCTGTTGCGCACCAGATCGTCTTCGCGGCCTAGTACCACGGTGTTCGTGTCGGGCCGGATCTCAGTGACGAACATCGGCTCACCGAGCGCAATGCCGAGGCCCTTGCGTTGGCCAACGGTGTAGAATGGATAGCCTTCGTGTTTTCCCAAAATCTTCCCGGAATTGTCTACAAAAACGCCACCTGCTACCTGTTCGTCCAGCCCGTCAATTCGGCGGCGGAGAAAACCCCGGTAGTCGTTGTCGGGTACAAAACAGATCTCGTAGCTCTCGGCTTTTTTGCTCAGTTCATCCCAGCCGCGTTCGGCGGCCATTTGGCGCACCTCCGGTTTGGTGAAAGCTCCGAGGGGCATACGGGTGCGATTCAGACAATCCTGACTCAAACCCCAGAGCACATAGCTTTGGTCTTTTTGCCGGTCTTTAGCGCGGGTGATGTATTTGCGACCGTCCAGTTCGTTGATGATACCGTAGTGCCCTGTGGCAATAAACTCACAATCGAGCATATCGGCGCGGCGCAGGAGACTGTTCCACTTGATGTGCGTATTGCACAACACACAGGGATTGGGGGTGCGCCCGGCCATGTATTCATCCACAAAATTGTCGATCACATAATCGCCAAATTCCTCGCGGATGTCCACGATAAAGTGGTGAAAACCAAGCTTTACCGCCACTTGCCGCGCGTCGTTGATGCTATCGAGTGAACAACAGCCCGTCTCTTTTTTAGAACCGCCGCTGGTGGCGTAATCCCAGGTTTTCATGGTCACGCCGATGACTTCCCAGCCTTCTTCATGTAGCATGACTGCGGCGACAGTACTATCGATTCCGCCCGACATAGCGACTAGTGCTTTTCCGTGCTTGCTCATTTTTTCTTGAATTGGAGGGATTAAACAACAGTTACCCCCAATAGGTTCGAAGTGCAAAGGTCGGAAGTTTCTTGATTTGGTGGTTATGTCTGACGCTTACTCGTCAGACGACTTTGAGCCGTCAGACAAGTTTATCCTATTGACCCACAATTAACATCCGCCCCACCCGTCCTTTAGCAGTTTCCAGCAGCACCCCATAGGTGCCGGCAGGCAAATCAGCAACCGAGATTGGGCGCGAGTATTCCCCGGCAGGCAATTGTTCGGGAGCAGATTTCCAGAGCGTCTTTCCATTCGGGTCCAGCACTTTGAGCGTGATTTTTTCTGCTTTTGACAGGGAAAAATCAAGTACGCTTTGCGTTTTTGCCGGATTCGGGTATAAACCTCGAATCGAAAATGCCAAGCCCGGCTCAGTTGTTTTGGAAGGCTCCGCCAAATCTGTTTGCCAAACACCCAATCCATAAGTGGCTACGCGTAGTTTGTTATTGGGCGCAATGCTGAGGTGCATGGCAAGCATGGCCTGTGGGGCTTCCGCGGAGTATAAATTCCAGGTTGCGCCGGCATCCGAGGAGTGCCATACTCCAAGGTCATTGGCGACATACATGTTGGCGATATATGGATCTATTAAAATGGAGTTGGTTGGCACATCAGGAAGCCCGTTGTCAATGGCCGTCCAGTTGGCACCTCCGTCTACTGTCCTCCAAAGGTGCTGTGTGTTGAAGCCTGCAAAAACAGCGAACAAAGTGCTTTCAAGGCCGGGATGAAATGCCAAATCCATGCAATATCGATTGGGCAGACCCATCATTTGGGTCACCTCCAGGGTGGAAGCATCCACTTTATACACCCGGGCCTCATCCGTTATCGAAGGTGCGGTGCTACAATACACCAGATCCGGATTTTCAGGACTAATGGCAATGGTCAAAATAACATCACCATCCGCGAGAATGTCCGTTACAGGATACCAGGATTCGCCGGCATCATCCGAGCGCCAGAGGCTTTGCGCGCCTGCATACATGATGTCGGGATTAGAGGGTGCAATTTCAAAAGGGCCGTTGAATGCCGCGCTTTCAGTTATTTCGTTGCCGATTCCATACCAGCTTTGGCCACCATCTATACTCTTGTATAAATTAAGATACTGGGAGGATCCGTACATGATTTGGTCATTCAAGGGATTAATCGCCGCACATTCTCCATCGCCGCCGAGTACCCGAGTCCAGGAGGGATCTCCAGAATAGATGGCGGTCGAGTTGTCTTGCATTCCACCGATGCAAAATGCAGGGTTGCTGGTCGAGCTGCCCAGATTGGCATAGAACTGCTGCGTCTGGTATCCACCATTGCGGCCTTCATACGTTTCGCCGCCATCGTAGGAGACAAATAGGCCGCCGTCAGAGACAACATATACCTTATTCGGATCTTTTGGGACATAATAGGCCCTATGGATATCGGCATGGACATAATCTGGCGGGCCTTCAGAACTTCCAGCCGGGACATATCCAAAATTCCATTTGTACCAATACGTTTTTTGCGTTACCAACGTGCCACTATTAGTTGATTTCCAGGCATCTATGCCCACCCAGACAAACGTGTTCGGGTCGGTAGGATGTACAGTTACATCGTGTGAATACCAGCCTTGGTATTTACTGACATCTTGTGAACTGACTTTAACCCAGGAATCGCCACCATTGGTAGTTTTGAAGAGGCCGTTTTGTACAAAAGCGTCTCCTACAGAGGCATAGAGGATATTGGTTTCGGAGGGAGAAATGGTCAGAAGTGTTTTCCCCGAATAAGTGCCTGGAAGCCCGACGGTCAGTTTAACAAAGTTTAATCCGCCATTCACAGAGCGATAAATACCGCTCACATCCTGATCGTCCAGAGAACCATTCGTTACAAAAATCCGGCTGGTATCGGAAGGGTCGATCTCAATGTCGACCGCCATGCGTTTGTTGTGGATGATATGCCAGGTAGCGCCAGCATCCCAACTACGCAGAAGTCCTTCTGAGGTTGCCGCCAAAACGGTGGACGAGCGCAAGGGATTAATCTTGATATCTTGTACGCCGCGCAATTGGCCGTAACCCCAATCCAGGATTTTTTGCCAGGTAGCGCCACCATCTTTACTTTTAAGGATACCAATGCCGTAGGTTCCCCGGGTAACTCGTATGGCTACATTTGGTGCTGAATTTTCCACATTGTACACTTCACCAGTGCCTGCGTAAACGATATTTGGATCGTTGGGATCAAGGGCTATGCTACTCACCCCGAGTACCGGGAAACCTGTTTCAACCCGCTCCCAAGCCTGTGCTCCACGCCCGGCTGTAGTGCTTTTCCAGATACCACCGGATGCGCTTCCTAGCCACAAAATATTGGTATCCAGGGGGTTGATAGCCAGACACAGTGTTCGTCCGCCGATATTTTTCGGGCCGAGGTCCTCCCATTCCGGGTTTCGATCGCCTCGTAATTGGGCAGATAAACGCATTTGCGCGAGGGCTTCTGTGTATTTTTCCGTGTGGAACTGGCCATCAGGAAACGTGCGGGCATTGCCCCAAAAGAGGAAGGCCGCACCAGCTTGGGAAGGAGCGTGTTCTTCTTTTTCGGAAGGGTTGTTTGTGTAGTAGAGGAAGCTCGCCGTCGCCAAGGCTATGGCGAGTAAAATGGCGAGTAAACCAGCGAAAAGTAGTTTTTTCATTTTTGGACAAAATTATTTCAGCCCAAAAGTGGTCATGGCTCGGGAATCGAAGGGATTTAGTGATATCGTTTGACTCGGAGTGGCAAAATTCGAGACCTTTGGAACTTCATCCTTTAAAAAACGCTTTACAGGAAAATCATTGTTATGAACCTAGAATTGCTCAAAAACGAACTCTCCTTCCGAACTGCCCGCTCTGGTGGGGCTGGCGGACAAAACGTGAATAAAGTAGAGACCAAAGCCGAAGCCTTGCTCGATGTGGCTGCCTCCCAGGCACTTTCAGCGGCTGAGAAAGCACTTGTTTTTGATAAATTAGGCAATCATATTTCCTCAGAAGGCATTCTCGCCGCCATGAACCAGACGGAGCGGTCTCAGTTGATGAACAAGCATCTGGCGGAGGAAAAACTGATTCGGTTAATCGAAAAAGCCCTGCACAAACCCAAGCGGCGGAAAATAACTCGGATACCCCAATCCGTGATTGCCAAGCGATTGAAAAGCAAAAAAATCAACTCGGAAAAAAAGGCCGCTCGGCGGGAAGATTGGGGAATTGGGTAAATGGTTAAATGGTTATTTGGTTAATTGGGGATTTGGTTATTTGTTCTGCCAGAGCTTGGAATTTCTTGTTATCGGATTAAAACGAATGCCCGGCTTTGGCAGAACAAATAACCAAATCCCCAATTAACCAAATAACCATCACTGTTTCACTGCCGCTGGTGCTTTCAAATTTTTATCCAAGAAGGTCAAGACACCGCTGTAGCCCTTCATTTCGTTTTCCTTTTTCACGAAACCGTGGCCTTCATCAGGGAAGACCATGTATTCCACGGGGACATTATTTTTCTTGACTGCCGCCACGATTTCGTCTGACTCAATTTGAAGTACACGAGGGTCGTTGGCGCCTTGTAAAACCATGATCGGGCTTTTTACATTTTGGGCATGGAACAAAGGAGAAATCCGATGCAGGCGGACAGAATCTGCGGTGTTTGGGTCGCCCATTTCGGCATAAAGTGCCTTGCGGAATGACTCCCAATACGGTGGAATGGATTTGAGGGTACGCAGCCAGTTGGTAACCCCAAATATGTTGACACCGGTCTTAAATTCGTCTGGTGCAAAAGTCATAGCTGCCATGGTCATGTAACCACCATACGAGCCGCCGATAATTCCAATGCGTTCTTTATCAATGTAGTCTAAGGATTGAAGGTGCTTCTTTCCGTAAACACAATCCTGCAAATCCTTCTCGCCATGGTTTTGATCGTCCATTTTGAAAAATGACTTTCCATAGCCGCTACTGCCTCGGTTATTCACCATCAAAACGGCATAACCGTGGTTGACCAAGTACTGGATGAACGAACTATATCCCACACGGGATTGGCCACCCGGGCCGCCATGTACCCAGACTAGTGCCGGGACTTTATTGGTTGCTGTCGCATTTAGCGGTTTGTAATAAATAGCTGGAATTTCAAGCCCATCGAAGGATTTGTAGCGCACCACTGTCGCTGTAGCAAGATCTTCAGGATCAATTTCAGGCGAGGCATTGTTGGTGAGGCGCTTGAGTTCCTTGGTCTCGAAATTGTAGGCGTATAGGTCGTTGGGCGATTTGGAAGTACCCACCGATAACCGCATCATTTTCTCACTGGATGAAATATTCACCGCCGATACATCGCCGTCGGGAATGGCAGGAAAAGCCACATCTTTTCCTGCTGCATCGCGAATGATCAGTTTGTTTTTTCCGTCTTCGTTGATGCCAATAACCTGGTATTTGCCATTTTCGGATTGGTAGGCGTACATCACATCCCAATTGGATTCGTAGGCGGTTTTGCGCTCGCCTGTAGCAAGATCGTATTGTACAAGATAGGCGAATTCTTTGCCCACATCGGTGGTGTAAAAGAACGTTTTGCCGTCGGCACTAAAACCAGAGGTGCCATAACTTCCAGGCTGTGCAGGGTCTGAAATTTCTTTCAACTGCTTGTTTTTCAAGTCATAGAGAAACAACTGATTCTCGCTGGTCGTGATGGATTTACTGAGGGCAACCCAGTCGCCATAACGCGAAATAGCATCTGTACCATAGCCGTCTTTGTTTTCATAGAGCAGGGTCGATTTCCAGGTTCCTACTTCCATTTGGTACAGATCGAAAAAGCGGTCGTCGCGCTTGTTTGAGGTGTAGTAGAAGGATTTTTTGTCTTTTGCCCAATCAGAAAAGCTGGCAACCTCCTTTTCGCCTGGCGTAAGATCCTGGTTAGAGCCGTCTGATTTCAGGAGATAAATGTGGCTGATTTCGTTGCCACCTTTGTCAGCAGAATAGAGCACTTCTCCTGAGTTGGGTACATAGTCAATGGCAAAAAAAGATTCCGTGCTGGAGTTTGTGAGCGCTTTTTTTGCCCCATCTGCAATATTGATTTCGTAGAGATTAAAAATGCCCGTTTCGTTGGTATGGACGAGCAGTTTTTGCTCATCGGCGGAAAAAATACCCGCTCCTGTGGATTTCGTTTTGTAAAACTGTTCGATGGTGTACAGCTTCGGATCGCGGGGCGGAGTGGAAATTTTGTCCTGCTTGCAGGCGGAGAAACTCGCCGTTGCCACAGCAATGGCGAATAAATTTGTCAATAGATTTTTCATGCTAACATGTTTGGTTTGAATTTTGCCACAAAGTGAAAAAGTAAAGCGACGTATCATTTAATTTTCGTCCTTTTACCAGATAATCAAGCTTAACAGAGTACTGTGACCTATGAAAGGTTACAGTTTCGATACCCAAACCGATGCACTGCGACGTAATTTTTTTCTCCCTGTTCCGCACCGACAATCCCTATTCCTCCATTTCGCTTTCAATGGCGAAGGAATTGGCGAAAACGGTGCGGGTACTCTATGTCAACCACCCATATTCGCTGAAAGACATTTTTGCAGGGCTTAAAAATGGCGATCCTGTACTTCGCCAACGGCTTTGGCATTTGCTCACTTTTCGCAGCCGATACGAGTACCTTGACTCGATTCCTGAAAACTTTGTCGCCGTGACGCCTCCGCCCACTTTGCCGATCAATTGGCTTCCACCGGGCAGGATTTACGATTTTTTCCAAAAGCTGAATAACAAGATTGTGCTACGGGCAATCCGACGTGCTGCGCATAAATATAACTTTCGAAACTACCTCTTTATCAATTGTTATGACCCGTTTTATGCCGGCTGGCTTCCGCCTGAAATGGGTGCAAAAGCCAGCATTTATCATTGCATTGACGACATCACGCAAAATGCTTACACAGCGCGACATGGGGAACGTTTGGAAAATGAAGCCTGCAAAAATGCTGATATCACGTTTGTGACTTCCACTAACTTGAAGCGGTTGAAAGAATTGGCACTTGGTTCACTTGGTC
>JBJXGZ010000014.1:0-94428 GCA_046160625.1 Saprospiraceae bacterium | reverse complement strand
ATGTCACCCATTCCGGGGGGCATCATGCCTTGCAGGAGTTTGTTGGTTTCGAGCGCAGCTTTTTTCTTGGCTGCTTCCAACGCTTCGTTTACGGCTACCAACACCAAGTCTTCCACTTGCTCCAAATCATTCATATCCAATTTGGCGGGATCAATCTTGATGTTTTCGATATGCAGGTCGCAGCCAGCTTTCACCATTACGGCGCCATCGCCAGCGTCTGCTTCCACAAAGGTCTCAGCCAGTTTTTGTTGCAGTTCTTCTTGCTGCTTTTGGAGATTTCCGAGTAGGTTGTCAAACATGGTATGAAATGATGAAGTGATAGAGTGATGAAGTGATTTGTGACGAAGTTGGCTTGAAAAACTATTTTTTGGATGAAACTGAAAGACTAATTGAATGAGGATAACAAATCACTTCATCACTCTATCGCTCCATCACGTCATTCAAAGGCCATCCGTAACGGCATCTTTATTGATTTTACGGATCATACCTCGCAACACTGCGCTTGCCCCCACTTCAACAAACTCGGTGATGCCATCAGCAATCATGTTTTCTATTGTCTTTGTCCAGCGTACTGGAGCAGTAAGTTGTGCTATCAGATTTTTGCGGATTTCTTCAGGGTCGGTCACCGGCTTGGCATGTACGTTTTGATAGATCGGGCAGATGGGTTTTGAAAATTTGGCTGCATTGATGGCCTGCTCCAGCTCGTCTTGTGCAGGCTTCATCAATGGGGAGTGGAATGCGCCTCCTACTGGCAACACCAGTACTCGCTTGGCGCCCAGTGCCGTCAGTTTTTCTACCGCTATTTCGATGCCTTTGCGTGCTCCGGAAATGACCAATTGTCCGGGGGAGTTATAATTAGCGGCCACAACTATTTCATTTTCAATGCTTTGGCAAATTTTTTCCACAGCTTCATCTTCCATGCCCAACACGGCTGCCATGGTGCCATCAGCCAGTTCGCAAGCTTTTTGCATGGCAGACGCCCGTTTGTCTACTAGCAAAAGTGCCTCTTCAAAAGACAAGGCTCCCACCGCACAAAGCGCAGTGATTTCTCCCAGCGAATGCCCAGCCGCGGCAGATGGCTGAAACGCCATGCCCGCCACTTTCGCTCGCACAATACTTTCCAGAAACACCGCCGGTTGTGTTACGTTGGTCTGCGTTAAGTCCTCTTTTGTTCCCCCGAACATAACATCGCTGAGGCGCCAGCCAAGTATGGCGTTTGCCTGCTCATATAGTTCATTTGCTTGGGTATTGTTCTCGTAGAGATCTTTGCCCATGCCCTCTGTTTGAGAACCCTGACCAGGGAAAACGTATGCTTTCATGTGTGAAATATTTGCTTCAAAAAGTTACAGCGCCGGTTCTTTAAAAATGGATCCCGCCGATTTTGGGCAGCAAAAGTAGTAAAAGGGTAAAACCTTCGCAGCAGAAACCTTTGGAGCTCGGCAACCATTGCTACTTTTGCCCTCTCTTTTGGGGTGAATTTGTTTCACGAAACGACGCAACGGCGCAACGAAGTTTATACCAAACGTTGCGTCGCTGCGTCGTTGCTTGAAATCCCCCCTCCTCGCACCTAATTAATAATGGCACAATACTTCGACCTGCAAGCCCTCAACCAACAAATCCATCTCGAAAGCGGATTTGTGGAACAATTGAAAGCCGAGACATCCAAAGTCATTGTTGGCCAGGAGCAAATGCTTGAAAAACTGCTCATTGGGCTTTTAACAAAAGGCCATATCCTGCTTGAAGGGATGCCGGGATTGGCCAAAACGCTGGCCATCAGAACATTGGCCCATGCAGTGGACGCTCGGTTCAGCCGAATCCAGTTTACGCCAGACCTGCTGCCAGCAGATGTGCTGGGCACGATGATCTACAACCCTGCGCGCTCTGAATTTACCGTCAGAAAAGGGCCAGTGTTCTCCAATTTCGTGCTTGCAGATGAAATCAACAGGGCTCCTGCCAAAGTGCAAAGCGCATTGCTTGAAGCGATGCAGGAGCGGCAGGTCACCATAGGGTCTGAAACTTTTCTATTAGACGACCCATTTCTTGTGCTGGCCACCCAAAATCCCATCGAGCAAGAAGGAACTTACCCGCTCCCGGAGGCTCAGGCAGACCGTTTTTTGTTGAAAGTAAAAATCGGCTACCCATCCAAAGAAGAAGAGCGCCAAATTGTACGGCGCAACCTTTCGGGCGAACAACCTCATGTTAATAAAGTGCTGGACACAGCCACCTTACTCCGGGCTCGCGAGCTGATGCACTGCATTTATATGGACGAAAAAATAGAGCAGTACATCCTGGATATTGTTATTGCCACACGACAACCAAGTCAATTCGGGCTAAAGAACCTGGCTCCTCTAATACAATACGGTGGTTCTCCGAGGGCAAGTATCGCGCTGGCGCAGGCCTCCCGTGCAACAGCTTTTTTGCGACGCAGGGGCTATGTGGTTCCGGAGGATGTGCGCTACGTTTGCGCCGACGCATTGCGGCATCGTATCGGACTTACTTATGAGGCAGAGGCAGAAGGGCTAACCACAGAAGACATAGTGACACGGGTGCTCAATGCAGTGGAGGTGCCTTAAATGAAAATTTCCAGATCACTTAAGTCTATAAAACAGACCTTACATTTGTCTACTTAATCTGTAAGTGAGAAAGCCACCATGTCAAAAATCGCCAATTTTATTGAACAGACCATCCTGAAGCCCGACACTTGTTTAGCCGATGTGCGCCGGGTGTGCGAAGAAGCCAAAAAGCATGGCTTTGCAGGCGTGTGCATACCTCCGTATTTTGTTCGCGAAGCCCGTCGAATCATGGATGAGATTAGTCCCAGAACCCGAATCGTTACGGTAGTTGGATTTCCGATGGGTTATTCTGGTATTGCTGCTAAAAGCGAAGAAATCAAACGCGCTACAGAAGATGGAGCAGACGAAATTGATGCTGTGGTCAATATTTCGGCCATCAAAAGTGCTCAATGGAATCACGTGGGCAACGATATCGAAGCCCTCGCCCTTGCGACCAATTTGCGTGGTCGCACCCTAAAACTCATCCTTGAATGCGGGCTATTAACAGCTGAAGAAATTAGCAAGGTATGTGAACTCGCCGCCAGTTCTCGTGTAGCATGGCTCAAAACGGGCACGGGCTTCCATGGCTATCCCGCTACTCCCGAAATGGTGCGTATGCTTCGGGCTATTGCTCCCACCAACATCAAAATCAAAGCTGCCGGGGGAATCCGCAACCTGGCTGATGCGCAGGCCTTGATTGATGTTGGTGCTGATCGAATTGGCACTTCGGCGGGTGTTGAGATTGTTGGGGCGTCCAAGTAATTTTGCGCAGTGAAAAAAATTTGGACGAAAAAACATTCTTACTTACTTTCGTCCGCAACTAATCCTTTGTGTGCGATGACTACCAATTCCATGATCAAAAGCGGACAACTCTTGGTGGCAGAGCCTTTTATGCTCGACCCATATTTCCGCCGTGCTGTAATATTACTTTGCGAACATCATGAAGAGGGGAGCGTTGGCTTCATCCTGAACAAAAAAACAGATATGAAGGTGAACGACCTCATCAACACCTTCCCGACGTTTGAAGCGGAAGTGTTTTATGGCGGACCTGTGCAAACCGATACGCTTCATTATGTCCACAATGTGGGCGATTTGCTGGAAGAAAGCATCCAACTTACGGATGGGGTATGGTGGGGTGGCGATTTCGAAAGCCTCAAATTTTTGATTACCAGTGGTTTAATTGAACCAGACAATATCCGATTCTTTGTGGGTTACGCGGGTTGGTCGGGCGGACAGCTCGAAGAAGAAATGGAAATTGGTTCCTGGGTGACCGCTCCTATGCACGCCAACTACCTCTTCAAATCAAAACCCTCCAATCTTTGGAGTCAGGTGATGTACAACAAGGGCAACCGTTTTGAGATCATCGCCGACATCCCTGAGTATGTAAGCTGGAATTGAGCAGCAGTAGGCAGTAGCAGTTGGCACGAAACCCAAGCTTGGCAGCCCTGCCCACTGCTAACTGCTACTGCCAACTGCCCACTGCCAACCGATTTGTCCGCTTCCGACCATTTTACCTAATCAAAAGGAGAAAGGATTTTCTGCGCAAACTACCTTTGCACGAATATCCTTCCTCCTTGCATGAAAAGACTTACACTCGCGATTTCGTTTTCCGCTCTATGTTTTTCGGGCTTTGCCCAAAACAACTCCCACATAACTGGAAGCCTTCAGGCCAACGGCAATTTTTTCTTTGCCGCTGATTCTGTGCTGGGAACAGCAGGCATTCCACAATACGACAATCAGAAGTTTGGCGCCGAAACCTGGCTCAACCTCAACTATTCGCACGATGGCTTGGACGCTGGTTTGCGTTTTGATATGTTCAACAACTCCAACCTTTTGAACCCCAATGCATCATTTTCTGATGTTGGCATCGGCCGATGGTACATCCGCAAGCAGATTGATAAATTCGAGGTCGCGGGCGGATACCTTTACGACCAAATTGGCGCAGGGATCATTTACCGGGCATATGAAGAACGCGCCCTTATGATTGATAACGCGTTATTTGGGGCACAAGTAGGCTATAAAATCAATGAAAACTTGAAAATTCGGGCATTTACCGGAAGACAAAAACAACAGTTTGACCGTTACGGAACGATACTTAGAGGAGGTGTTCTCGAGGGTTTTATCAAACCTGATTCCAGCAAAAATCTCTCCTTTGCACCTGGGATTGGCATCGTGGGCCGCACCTATACCAGCGAAACGATTGACGATGCCAAATTTGAAGTTGCAGGCTACTTCAAGCAAGAACAGATTGATTTGCAGTATAATACCTACGCTGCGACTGTTTTCAACACCTTGACGGCAGGTGATTTTACCTGGTATTTTGAAGCCGCGACCAAAACAAAGGATGTGATTTATGATCCCAACCAGCCTCGTTCTGTACTAATCAACAACGAGACTGACACCATTAATGGTAAACTTGTAAATCGCGAGGGCTACACGGTCTATTCAAGTCTTGCCTATTCAAAAAAAGGTTTTGGCATTACACTCGAAGCCAAGCGAACCAAGGATTTTTCGTTCCGGCAAAACCCCAATGCCTTGGGAATACAGGGGCCAATAAATTATTTGCCTCCAATGGCAAAACAAAACACCTACAGGCTTACCACCCGATTTGCACCTGCTACACAGGAACTGGGTGAACAGGCGTTGCAACTGGACGTACGCTATAAACTGAACAAAAAACTTTCGGTGGGCATCAACTTTTCGGAGATTCAGTTTTTGGACGGAACCGAACTTTACCGAGAGATCACACCCGAATTTACCTACAAACAAAAGCGCAAGTGGCAACTCATTGGTGGCTTGCAGATATTGAAATACAATATCCTTGTTTATCAGGGAAAGGACACTTATGTAAATGCCCTCACGCCGTATGCTGAATTTTTGTATAAATTTAGTCCGCGAAAATCCATCCGCGTGGAAGGACAATACCTCGCCACGGAGGAGGAATTTGGTTCCTGGGTGAATGGCCTGGTGGAGGTTGGGCTTGCCCCCCATTGGATTTTTTATGCTTCAGACATGTACAAATTGGAACACGGAACACTAGACCCAAACCTCTCATCAGAAAAAGCGAAAGAAAAAACCAAGTATGACAACTCACATTTCCCCTCATTGGGCATCGTATATTCGCGGAAATCCAACCGGGTGTCGCTGGCATACGTCAAGCAAGTAGAAGGCATCAATTGCGCGGGGGGAATTTGCCGTTATGAGCCTGCTTTTCATGGAGCCAGACTTACCGTGAATTCTTCTTTTTAATGTTGCTTTCTTCAAAAGCACTAAATTCAAATTTTTGCCATGAAAAATATCTTGTATTGCTTCGGCCTCTCTATACTGATCTTCATGATGGCTTGCAAAGAGCAGCCCATTATTATTCCAGACCCAAACCTCAACGTAACTAGCCGTACGGTTTTGGTGGAAGAGGTGACCGGAGTACGCTGTACAAACTGCCCCATTGGTACTCAGACACTCATAGCCTTGCAGCAACAACATGGGACGAAAAAACTGGTGGTTGTTTCCCTCCATGCCGCGGCCAATTTTTCTGTTCCATACACCAATCAGGAAGATTATCGCTCGCCCGAAATACAAGAGCTCGCCAATTACATAGGCCCGCTCGAAGGATTTCCTACGGCATCCATCAACCGTCGGCTTTTGCCCAACGAAACCTCCATTTTCATTACACCGCACACGCGCTGGGGAGGGGAGGTGGCGCAGGATCTACTGCAAGATCCAAGCCTGGCCATTACGTTGGAAAACACCTTTGATGCTTCCTCTCGAGCACTTAGCATCAAAGTTGGCTTGCTGCCCGATCAACAGATTACGGGAGAGCATCGCCTGACTGTTTTGATTACTCAAGACAGCGTTATTGGCCAACAACTTGATGGTTCAACGCTCATTCAAAATTATGTTCATCGTCACATGGTACGCGATGTTGTAACCGCTCCAAGCGGCGATATTATTACAGAGGCGCTCGAAACAGCCCAACTGGTCAACAAAACATTTAATGTGTCTCTGCCAGCCACATGGGAAGCAAAACATTGCAGCGTGGTGGCTTTTGTCCATCGGAGTGATGTTAGCAAAGAGATATTGCAAGCAGTAGAAAAACACGTTATAAATTGACGTATTCATTTGGTGAATAGAACCCCGTTGAAAGTTTTAGACTTTAACGGGGTTCTTTTTTTAAGCAGTCGTACTTTCGCCGGCCTAAACCCAATATCCATTACTATCCACCACACATATTAATATGTTTCAGCTAACCGAAGAGCAGCTAGCAGTACAACAAGCGGCAAGAGATTTTGCCCAAAACGAACTCAAACCTGGCGTTATCGAGCGCGATAGCAAGGGCCAATACCCCACTGAGCAAGTAAAAATGATGGGCGAGCTTGGCTTTCTCGGCATGATGGTTTCGCCAGAGTATGGCGGCGGCGGCATGGACTCGCTTTCCTATGTGCTTGCCATGGAGGAAATTTCAAAAGTGGACAATTCCTGTTCTGTCATCATGTCCGTAAACAATTCCTTGGTTTGCTGGGGTATAGAGTTGTACGGTACGGAAGAACAAAAACGCAAATACTTGACAAAACTCGCCTCGGGCGAATGGATTGGCTCTTTCTGCCTTTCCGAGCCAGAGGCGGGTTCAGATGCCACCAGCCAACGTACCACTGCTGTGGACATGGGTGACCACTACCTGCTCAACGGCACAAAAAACTGGATCACCAACGGTGCAACGTCTAAACTTCATTTGGTGATGGCCCAAACTGATGTGGACAAAGGCCATAAAGGAATCAACTGCCTCATTGTGGAAGCCTCCTGGCCAGGTGTGGTCATCGGCGCGAAGGAAGATAAATTGGGCATCCGCTCTTCCGACACTACTTCCATCATGTACTCAGATGTGAAAGTACCCAAAGAAAATCGCATAGGAGAAGATGGATTCGGGTTCAAATTTGCCATGAAAACCCTTTCCGGCGGCCGCATCGGTATCGCCTCGCAAGCATTGGGTATTGCAGCTGGAGCGTACGAACTCTCCGTTGCATACGCTAAAGAACGCCAGGCTTTTGGCAAACCAATAAGTCAGCATCAGGCAATCTCTTTCAAAATCGCAGATATGGCTACCGAAATCGAAGCGGCCCGACTGATGGTGTACCGTGCTGCCGCCATGAAAGACCAGAATTTGAACTATGATCAGGCGGCTGCTATGGCAAAACTGTTCGCTTCAGAAGTCGCCATGCGTCACACCGTGGAGGCTGTGCAAATCCATGGCGGATATGGTTTTGTAAAAGAATACCATGTGGAGCGGCTGATGCGCGACGCGAAAATCACGCAGATTTATGAAGGCACTTCCGAAGTACAGCGCATCGTCGTATCCCGCAATGTGCTCAATGGCGAACTCTATGTACCGATGATGGCCGTATAGTATTAATGTGGTCAATGTGGTCAATTTGAAAATGTGGTCAATGTTTGAGGCACATTGACCACATTGACCAAATTAATCACATTGCCCACATTGTCCACATTGTCCACATTGTCCACATTATATTAATGCACTCCTATCTTGACTATCAACTCTTTAGTATAGGTGAATATCGGTTCACCCTGGCAATGCTAATGGGTTTGGTATTGGTTTGGTTGCTAACAACCTTGTTGCTTCGGGCCATCCGTCGTGTAATAAATCGAGGTGGCGGGCGACTCTTGGACCTTTCTGATAAGGGTAGGCGAATGTCGCTCTACCTTCTTGCGAAATATTTTGTGTGGACGATCGCAGTGGGGATGATGCTCGAAATAGTAGGTGTTCATGTCTCGGTGCTTTTGGCCGGTTCGGCGGCACTGTTAGTAGGCCTGGGATTGGGGATGCAGGGGATATTTAGTGATATTGTGTCAGGTATTTTCCTCCTTTTTGAAGGTACTATCGAAATAGGAGATGTACTTGAGGTTGATGGCAAAGTGGGCAGGGTGGAAGAGATAAATCTTCGAACATCCAAAGTCATTACCCGTGATGGTCAAACGATGATCGTGCCCAACCACAAGTTTATCACGGAGAATGTGTTGAATTGGACACATAATGACACCAAACCTTCTGCTTTTCGCGTACAAGTACGCGTGGCCCACGAAGCAGATGAGCGGCAGATGTTAGCGTTGTTGACGGCTTCAGCGGCCGCCCAACCCGATATTTTTAACAACGATCCTGAGCGTCTCCCACAGGTTCGAATCCTGGATTTCCAGGAAAAGTGCGTTCTATATGAGATAAAATTTTGGACGGAGAAAAAATTTGAGGCGGAGCAGGTGCAAAGCGACCTGCGTTTCGCCGTTCAGAAAGAACTTCGTGAGCAAGGTATTCCGTTTCCAAAGGATTGATAATTATTCCTTCGCGATTTCCAACCAGCGCCTTACGGGTACTCTATTTAGCGCCATCCACTCTCCCGTTTCCCAATTAAATGCCTCCAAACCTTTCACATTCATCTTGTAATCAAACTGTGAGGGTGTGTCGTGGGTATAGCCGTGGTAGTAAAAATCCTTGCCCATTTCTTTGGCTATAAGTAGTTCCAAAAGCATGGTGAGCGTACCAAGACTACGGCGGCTATGTATGGGATCGAACACACAGTAAGTGCCAGACACGGCCCTTTCGCCAAGGTGAAAAAAGGAACAGGCAATGAGTTCTTCCTCAAGGTACACGGCAAGTTCGCGACCCTGCGTAGGGAGCTTATTGGGGAATTCGGAATGAATGAAGGAGCCTAAAGTAGTCGCCTGTTTTTCATGGAAACGTTCCCGGTGCAGCGCGAAAAGCCGCTCACGCTCCGCATCAAATCGGGCGGAGGCGCTCATTACCCGCAAATCGGCATTGCGGCGAAGTGTTTGGCGCTGGCTTTTTGAAAGTTCAAACGTAGCCAAACGAACCCGAAGGGGGATCGTTCGACAGAGTTTTCGGTGCCATGTAGAAAAATTGTGTCGCACCATTCGCCTGCCAAGCAGCCGCCAACCCTCCGAGAGGATACGATCCAAGTCCGCAGGGTTCATCTGAACCATGTCAGCTCGTTCGTCAATCACATTTTCAAGGATGGTGGTGGCACTCATGATGGGGCAAATTTCGGATTTTCACGTTTGCCAAATCAGAGAACTTCCCGAAAGTTTAACCCTTTCGGGAAGTTGGGCAGGCAAATCAAACCAGAATCTCTGGTACAAACGCTTTGTAAACTCCGGCTTGCATTTTTTCGCGTACAGCGGAGAATGCATCGAGCGTGATTTGGATATCCTCTTCTGTATGTTCTGAGGTTGGGATGAGGCGCAGGATCAACATGCCTTTCGGGATAACCGGATAAGCAACCATAGAGCAGAACACGCCATAATTGTCGCGCATATCTTTTACCAAGGCCATAGCTTCTTCCACTTCACCATACATGTACACCGGTGTTACGCAGGTGTTGGTGTCGCCGATATCAAAACCACGTTCTTTGAGGCCACTTTGCAGGAGTCGCACATTGTGCCAAAGTTTTTCGCGGAGTTCTGGTTTGTCGCGCAGCAGTTCAAACCGCTTCAAAAGCCCTTCCACCAAAGGCATGGGCAATGATTTGGCGAAAATTTGACTGCGCATATTGTACTTCAAGAACTGAATCACCTCTGGTTGTGCCGCGATAAAGCCCCCAATAAGTGCCATGCTTTTGGCGAATGTGCTGAAATAAATATCCACATCATCCGTCACGTTTTGCTCCTCAGCAGCGCCTGCGCCAGTTTTTCCAAGCATGCCGAAACCGTGTGCGTCGTCAATGAAAAGCCGGAAGCCGTACTTTTCTTTCAAGGTGCAGATTTCGCGGAGCTTGCCCTGGTCGCCGCGCATCCCGAATACGCCCTCTGTGATGACAAGAATGCCACCTTTGCTTTCGTCTGTGAGGCGTTTGGCTCGTACGAGGCATTTTTCAAGACTAGCTACATCATTGTGTGTAAAAGCAAAACGTTTGCCCATATGCATGCGCAGTGCATCAACAATGCATGCGTGGCTTTCGGCATCGTACACCACTACATCATGCCGGGTAAGGAGCGCGTCAATGGCGGAGAGCACACCTTGGTAGCCGTAGTTTACGAGCAGCCCGGCGGGCTTGCCGACATAATGAGCGAGTTGGGTTTCAAGTTTTTGGTGAAGTTTGGTGTCTCCACTCATCATGCGTGCGCCCATTGGGTATGCAAGACCCCATCTGGCTGCGGCTTCTGCATCGGTCTTGCGGACTTCTGGGTGATTGGCTAGCCCGAGGTAGTTGTTGATACTCCAACACACCACTTCTTTGCCTTGAAAAGTCATGCGGTTGCCTAGTTCGCCCTCTAATTGTGGGAACATGTAATACCCCTCTGCCACATCGGCATATTTGCCCAAGGGGCCTGCTTGATTGAAAATACGATCGAATAAATCCACTGGTGTGTAAAATTATAATGGATGAGTATTAATCGTTGCTGTGCAACAGCAACATTGGTGTGTCTATTCTATTTGCACTTCTCTCCTAAGCACCCCATATATCACTTCATCGTGGTATTCCTCGCCGATCAAAACATTCTCTCTTAGGTGTGCCTCGCGCTGCATTCCTGCTTTTTCCATCATACGTTGCGAAGCAAGGTTCAGGCCATCGGTACAGGCAAAAATGCGATGTGTTTCGGTGTTGCGAAAAATTGCTTTAATAACACCCTGTAAAGCCTCCGATCCGTATCCCCTTCCCTGATATTCTTTCCTTATCCGAAATCCGACTTCCAGCATTTGCCGCCGTACATCGTGGTAGGACATGCAAATGAAGCCAATTGCTTTTCCTTCAGTCTTTAATTCAATTGCCCATTCCTGCCAATTTTGAATATCCGGTGAAAGCCCAGAATTCAGTAAATTCATAAGGGATGCATCTGATTCTTCACGGGTTTTAGGCGTTGTGATTTCAAATTTGAACAATTCAGGGTCGCTTTCCAGCACAAAGTATTCCTCGGCATCAGCCAAAGTGAAAGATCGGATGCGCAGTCGAGCGGTTTCTTCCAACATTTTGAGAAATTGGGATATTGATCAAAATCTGAATATTTGGTTTTACACTTTGTAATACTTGAACAGCTTGTTTCCTGTCGGCAATATCCAAATATCTCTATTTCTCAATATCACGCAGTCTCCACTTCCTCTTCCTGCAAGAACCCTTGTTCAACCATCCATTTATCGCTGAAATACTTTGTGGCGTACTTAGAACCGTGGTCTGAGAAGAGCAGCACCACCACGTCGTCTTCCATCAGCTCGTCTTGGATTTGTTCGAGGGCCTGAAGGGCTGCCCCGCTGGAGTAACCGACCATCATACCTTCCATGCGAGCAAGCTCGCGGGCGCGAAGGGCACTGTCTTTGTCGGTCACTTTGACAAAACGGTCAATAAGGTCAAAGTCCATATTTGCCGGGATAATGTTTTTGCCCGTGCCTTCAATACGATAAGGGAAGATTTCCTTTTCGTCGTACACCCCTGTTTCGTGGTATTTCTGGAGTACCGAACCGTAGGCATCTACGCCGATGATTTTGATGTCAGGGTTTTGTTCGCGGAGGTAGCGGCCAGACCCGCAAATAGTGCCCCCTGTGCTCGCACTGCCGATAAGGTGAGTAATGCGGCCAGCGGTTTGCTCCCAGATTTCGGGGCCGGTACTGAGGTAGTGTGCCTCCCCGTTTTCGGGATTATAGTTCTGATTGATATAGTAGGCACCAGGAATTTCCTTGGCCAATTGTTCTGCCCGGCTGTAGTATGACTCCGGATCGCGTGGCTTGGCTTCTTGCGGACAGAGGTGAACCTCAGCACCCATGGCTTTGAGGTTGTTGAGTTTGTCTTCACTGATTTTGCTCGTTACGGTGAGCACGCACCTGTAACCTTTGATAGCAGCCACCATTGCGAGGCTGAAGCCAGTGTTGCCGCTGGTGGCATCAACTACGGTGCCTCCTGGTTTGAGTTTGCCGAGGCGTTCGGCGCGTTCGATCATGTGCAGGGCGATGCGATCTTTAGCGCTCAAGCCTGGGTTAAAGGCTTCTATTTTGGCATACACGGTAGCAGGGATGTGTAGTACAATGTTATTCAGACGGATGAGCGGGGTCTTGCCAATTGTCTCAAGGATGTTATTAAAAACCATGCGCCAAAGACTTGTTTTAGAGATGAACTGCTGGTGAAATCAGCTGCAAAAGTAAGGAGAATACCCCGTTGAGAGGTATCTCTTTTTCCCAATGTAAAATTAACAAAAAATTCCTTGGTGTTTTTTTGGTATACCGCAACAGGTTTCTACCTTCGTGCGCCTTCGCAGAACAATCGTTCGGTTATGCAAAGGATGACTAAATCGTTTCACTTTAATCTTCACACACACTATGCTTGTATTATTTACTGCCGTTGCCACCATTGCGCTCGTACGTTTTTATCCGCAAGTGGTTGGCTACTTTTCCGCCCTCGCTGCTCGTCGTTGACACAGTAGCTTCTTTTTAATCCTTTGCCGATTTGGTTCTTCAAAAAATTAGAGAGGCTGACCACTCCCCCGGTCAGCCTTTTTTATTTGAAATTTTTTTTGCCGGGAGCCTATTATTCACCTGTTCCTTAGTTTGTGCCGAATTCAACAGACGCCGCTATGCGCAACTTCCCGAAATTGCTCGACCTGATTGCTTCCTTTTCAAAAGAAAACCCGTTTCCGACTTCGCCGCTTGAGCTTTACGAGCCTTGCAACTATATTTTGACGCTTGGCGGAAAGCGGCTTCGCCCTGCTTTGGTGCTAATGGGTCACGAAATCTTTAATAATGACATTGAAGCCGCGCTTCCGGCAGCCTGGGCTGTCGAACTTTTCCACAATTTCTCGTTGATGCACGATGATATTATGGACGCAGCGCCACTGCGCCGGAACGAGCCTACGGTGCATACCAAGTGGAATAGCACCACTGCCATCCTAAGCGGCGATGTGATGTTGATTTATGCCTACCGGTTTTTGGCGCGTTGCGGAGATGCCGATACGGTATTGAGGTTGCTTAATATTTTCAACCGAGTGGCTACAGAGGTGTGTGAGGGACAGCAAATGGATATCAATTTTGAGACACGTGCTAAGGTTAGCATCCGCGAATACATCCAAATGATTGAACTAAAAACAGCCGTGTTGTTGGGCGCGGCGCTCGAAATGGGAGCCGTCTGCGCAAATGCTCCTGCTGACGATGCACAGCACCTCTACGAATTCGGACGACTGGCGGGAATTGCCTTCCAAATACAGGATGATTTACTCGATACTTATGGCGATCCGCTCAAATTTGGCAAGCAGGTAGGCGGAGATATTTTGCAAAATAAAAAGACGCTGCTCGTGCTTAAGACCTTGGAAGTTGCGCCTGATTCAGACTGCCGAGAATTGAGCAATTGGATGCAAACAGCCTCGGAAAAGCCCGTTGAAAAAATCTCTGCTGTACGGGCCATCTTCGACCGAAACGGTATTCCTGACTTGGTTGCACAAGAAAAATTTCGGTTTCAGCAGGAGGCTTTCAAGCATTTGGAAGCCGTCGGGGTGCCGGATGCGCGCAAGCAGGTTTTAAGAGGAGTTGTGGCGGATTTGCTGGAAAGGGAGAGTTGAGGTTATTATTTCACCGAACGACGCAACGGCGCAACGTTTATTCTTGATTTTCAAAACGTTGCGTCGTTGCGCCGTTGCGTGAATATTACAGTGACTTATTCCTGATCGTCATTAAAGTTGAAATTGAAATTCCAGTCGTCGCCTTCAAGATTCACGCCCATTGAATTCTTGATGAGCGTTTCGTATTTGAGTCGCAATTCTTCCGATTGTTTTTTCTTGTTGATTTTCAACTCTTTAGCATTGATCTTTAGCGAAAAATTGTTTTTGTCTTTGATAAGCCCGTCACTGAGCAGTTCTTTTTTCAGCAATTCTTGAGCAGCTTTGTTTTTGGCTTCTAATGCGCGATGCTCGGCTTGCCATTTTTGGTGATTTTCTTCCCAGACTTTTTGCTCGCGCTCCCATTTGAGCTGTTCTTTTTCCCATCTTTTTTGCTCCTTTGCCCATTCTTTCTCTTGCTGCTTCCAGTCTTTTTGGAATTCTTTATGGGCTAATTCCATCTCACGTTCAATGTCGCGCTGGTGTCGTTCCATGGTTTTTCTGTGCTCCTCTTTAGCCCGTTGCATTTCAGTGTTGATCCTTACTCTTGCTTCGGGAGTGGTCTGACCACGATAATAAAAACCCCCTTCTCCATGACCTTCACCGTGGCCTTCACCGTGGCCTTCACCGTGGCCTTCATCCCCATCAAAGAAAAAATACTCACCATTTTGCCCAAAATGAATCCCAGGAATAAGGAATTCTTCCCCTTTTTCTAATTTTTTACCATTAATCCACAACTCGCCGTTTTTGACGACGACTTCCGTGTCCTCGCCATTATTGTCGAGCCGGATGATGGTATTTCCTTCCCCATCCTGATCCGACACGATGCTAATGCCTCCGCCTAAGGAAGGCTGTGGAGCCAATGGTGGCCTAGGTGCAATGGCCGTAGACCCTGGTGTGCGAAACCAAAATGTATTTGGTGCGTCGGGTGCACTCGGCGCTTCAGGAGGAGTTGGAAACGTCCAAACGCGACCTTCCGAACCATCCCAATAAATAAAGGGAGCAGATGGGGGTGTCGGAGGGGTTACGTCCTCAGCCAGTTCCTCAATAAGCGCTTCGTGCTCTTCGAATTCAGCCGAGGGTATTTCCTTCCCATCAATGTTCAATCGAGTCAATTTGCCATCTTTATACTCGGCCTCCACGCGTTGATCGTCGTCTTCACGTGTAATTTTCCGAGTGCTTTTTGGTTTTGGCAAACTATCGCCAACTACCTGGTCTTCATTGTTTTCCCCGCCAAAAAATGCAGCAGGAATGTCCGCAATCTGGGCGAAAGCTGCCTCAATGGACGGAACAGAATTGGCCCGCAGGCCCACCAGAGCGAGCAGTGCGAGCAATATGACAGTTGCTGTGATCTTTTCCATAACTTGATGTTGTTGTTGTGGTGCTTGGTTTAAGATGCGCCGCACCCGATCCAATAGCGGGCGTCGGCGTTTGCCGCTCATGGCGAGCGAAAGGGCGGGTAAAGGAGCGGCCAGTTCCTGTACCTGCACGAGCGCACGGGCAAAAGCAAGCGGATTGCCGGTGGCGGCCAAAGCAGCATCGTCGCAAGCATTTTCACGCTCACGGCGGATGATCTGCGATATCCACCATACGGCTGGGTGGTAATAAAAAAGACTTTCGACAAAGGCTTGCAGGAGATTAAAAACCCAGTCGCGCCGGGCGATGTGTGCCAACTCATGTGCCAGCACCGCTTCTACTTCGGTGGGCGAAAGTTGGTTCACAAAACTTATGGGCAGAAGGATTACAGGTTTTATCCAACCAACCGTGAGCGGCGCGTGTACCCATGCCGATTCAAAAAGATTGACTGTTTGAGAAACCCCCAATTGCCTCCCCAGCACGCTAAGTTTATCTTGCCAAACGGCCTCCAGCGCGTTCAGCCCGCGCGTCCGCAGGCGATGTACTTGCCAAAGTCCGCCGCCCAATCGCAACAGGAAAAACATAAAACCGATCAGCCAAATGGCCACAATCAAGGCGTGATTTGCTTCCAACCACCCAGAGAAGGATTCGCCAATAGTGTTTTCAATGAATTGATTTTCAATAAAAAAGTGTGTTGGGGCCGATGTTTCCCCAGCGATATTAGAAGTTACAAAAGCTGCACCTGGATCAAACTTCAACATAAAAGTGCCAAGTGCCGCAAACAGCACAGTCATCAAAACCCCATAAGCTGCCCAATATCGTTGCCGGGCCGATTGCAAGCGAGGCAAGATGATTAAAAGCAGCAGTGCGGCCAAGGCGCCTTGCCACAAGGAGTGAGCGAGTGCCCAGCCGAGGGCTCGGAGGAAGGAGTCGGGCATTGTGATCATAACTTAGTTTTTGACATTGGACATTAGACTATTGGACGTTAGACTATATACTTCAAATGTCTAATGTCCAACAGTCCAATGTCCTATTTACCTTGTTCGATTTTGGCGATAAGCGCTTTTATCTCGTCGAGTTCTTCGGTACTGGCCTCATGGTTGCCGAGGGCTTGCATCACTAGCCGGGCGGTGCTGCCCCGGAAAGCGTTGTCTACAAACTGTTGAAGCAGCAGGTCTTGCGTATCACTTTCGCGTATGGAAGCCGTGTAGGCGTGGGTGCGTCCTTCCTCTACACGGGTTACCAGGCCTTTTTCAAACATGATCTGCATAAGTTTCAGCGTGGTGGTGTAGCCAGCCGATTCTTTGGGCTTTGCCGAAAGCCGTGAGGATGTTTGGCCGCTTCGACGCCGCTCGTTGAGCAGGTCGTTCACGGTCCGTACAGTGCTGGGGCCTTGTTCCCAGAGTATATGGAGGATTTCGAGTTCGGAATCGGTAGGCTTGGCAATGTTCATGTTGAAGTGGTGATTTGTGTATTTGGTGATTTGAGTATATGGGGATGCGGTGATTTGAACGCAAAGATTCTACGAACTATTTCGTAGTTGCAAATTTTTCTACGAATTTTTTCGTAGAAGACATCAAAAAACCTTTTTTTAAGACAAATTTTAGATCCAAGTCCTTGAAAATGAACAGGTTGAAATTTTATAAAATTTTTTTTCAAAAACGTGGCAGCGCATGGGTAAGACTTCGCGTTACCTAACGGTCTTTAAAGACGATCTCTAAAGCCTCTTATTTTTTAATCACTAAACCGACAATACTTAGCCATGACTGCAACTTTCACGTACACCTTAGTGCTTGCCGCAATTTATGCTGGCCGAAAAATTTATGCACTAAGAGCCCCAGCGACCGCCTAACCAGGTTTTTTCACTACACACAACATAGAAACGCCCCGCCGAGTCAGCACTCAGCGGGGCGTTGTGTTGTCGGGCAAACCGAAGTTCGCCTAATTTTTTTACGACCTAAAAGTTCATCCTATGTGTTTCAAGGCCTCTCGGCGAGTCAAAGGGGAAAGTTTCGTTTTCCTAACAAACTCAAGTACCGCCTTTGGGTTGGTTTTGGCGTATTGGCGCAATGCCCAACCAGCCCCTTTTTGTAAGAAAAACTCTTTTGAGCCAGCCACTCGTTCCACATAATCAAAAAGCAGCGCAGCGTCCGTTTTGTCCTTGTAGGTCAGCTGAAAAATAAGGCATACGCGCTGCAGCCAGACCCGACCTTTTTCGGGATCGAAGGCCATCCATCGCTCTGTGGTAGGCTTTATCAGTTCTGGATACCTCCGAAAATGCAATCCAACAAGTTTGTTGACCCAATCCACCGTATCCCACCAGGAGCGGGTAATGATCAGTTCTTCTAAAAAGTCGATGCATTCGGGAGGCTGTTTTTTCAAAACTTTCTGCAATGTTTCAAGCCCGAAATAGTGCATTTCCCGATGGTCGTCTTTAAAGCAAAGCCGAACTAGATTTTTCAAATCTTCTCCTTCGGGAATGCCGTTTTGGGCTTGAATGGCCTTGGTTAAAGCCATCCATTGGGGCATTTTTAGCCCAAAAAACTCAAATTGGTTGCGCATATAGGCCATTTGACCCTGAGCGGTGTCGGGATTGCCGTGGGTGCGGAAGGTTTCGCGTACGAGTGTGTAGTAGTTGGCTGGTGTTAGCATTACGGCAAAAATAAATAGGTGCTTGGACTCACGTTCAATAAAACCGCTCAAATCGGCAGAGTCCCCAAGTTTCAGCGTTTAAGGCATTTCAAAGATGGTATCTTCGCAGCCCTGACCAACGCTTTTTCTCCGTTATGTTCCAACGTCAAACCCGAGCACCTTTTCCCGCTCGAAATCTCATCGTACTTGCAGCAATTGTGCTCGTCGCTTTGTTTTTTCTACTGAAAAAGATTCAAAGAGATAAATCTCCAGAACTGGAGCAAAACCCTGAAAATGAGGGGAATGAATTGAAGGACAGTAGTAATCTCCGCCCTGCTGAGTGGTTCTTCGCACTGCGCGAATGGCCTGATTTCCAAACCGATGTACACACATACACAGATGCTTTGGCAGATGCACATCAATCCGCGTTGGCTGCAAAGCAGCGCGATGGCAACAAGGGTTTTTCCGCTCCATGGAAGCTTGAAGGCCCAGCGAATATCGGGGCGCGAATCAATTGTATCGCCGTTAGTCCATTCAATAAAGACATTATTTTCATTGGCTATTCCCAGGGTGGCGTTTGGAGAACGGAAAATGGCGGCCAAACTTGGGAGCCTGTTTTTGATGATAATAAATTCCTTTCCATCGGACAGATTGTGTTCGACCCGAGCCATGGAACGATCTATGTTGGAACAGGTGATCCGAATATCAGTGGCTACCCTTTTATCGGGGACGGCTTGTGGGTAAGTAATGACGGTGGCAACACCTGGCAGTCTTTGGGGCTTGAAAGCCAGCGAATAATATCAAAAATTGTCATCCCTCCCCTCCAATCAAATGTGCTTTATGTGGCAGCAATGGGGCTTCCATTTGAACGAAATAGCGATCGGGGGCTATACAAATCGGCTACTTGGGGAAGCTCCTGGCAGCAGAAACTTTTTATCTCTGACCAAACAGGCATCATTGATTTAGTAATGTCGCCCACAGACCCCAACACCCTCTATGCTGCCGCCTGGGATCGAATCCGCAACAATCAGGAGAGCATCATCAGTGGAGAAAACGCCCGAATCTGGAAAACCATTGATGGTGGAAACACCTGGACAAAACTCGGCGGCGGGCTTCCTGAAGGATCACAAAGCCGTATTGGTCTTGCCATTGACCCCTCCAATGCCAACCACATTGTTGCTTCCTACGTCAATACCAATCTGGGGTTTTCAGGGCTTTTTGAAACATTTGACGGCGGCGAAACCTGGAACGAAAACCCATGTGAAGGATTGAATTTTGGCTTTCAAAGCAGCTTTGCCTGGTATTTTGGGAAAATCCGAATCAACCCCCACAATCCATTGGATATCTGGCTCCTGGGGGTGGAAAGCTGGCGTTCCCAAGATGGAGGGGAGAGCTGGGAGTTGGCTGCAGGATTTCAACAAGGCGTACACGCTGACCACCATGACCTAGCCTTCCCCGACGCTCAAACGTTCCTGCTCGCAACCGACGGGGGGCTCTATCGCTCCACGGACAATGCCAACTCCTGGCAAAAAATAGAGAATATCCCAACCACACAGTTCTATCGCGTGGCGTACAATCCGCACGAGCCAGCGTTTTACTATGGCGGCGCACAGGACAACGGAACGAGCAAGGGCAATGCTGCAAGCCTTGAAAACTGGATGTCCGTTTTTGGCGGCGATGGGTTTCAGGCTGTTTTTCACCCTTTAAACCCCAATATTTATTACTACGAATTTCAAAATGGCTCCATTTACGGAACAACCACCGGAGGCAATTTCGACCCTGCAACGGAGGGCATTGACGATAGTGACCGCCGCCATTGGGATATGCAATACGCTATCAGCAATCACGATGAGAATGTGATGTACGCCGGAACCTACCGAATGTATCAAGGGTTCGGACACCTGCCCATTTGGACGCCCATCAGCGAAGACCTTACCGATGGCAATATTTTTGGCTCGCGTTATCATACCATCAGCACCCTGAACGAAAGCTCGCTTGATCCTGATCTGATTTATGTGGGCACAACAGATGCCAATGTTTGGCGCGGAAACCCAGCCGACCAAACATGGGTGAATATTACAGCAGGGCTTCCAGAGCGTTATGTTTCATCGGTAAAAGCCTCATCATCAGATCAAAATCGTGTGTTTGTAAGCCATACTGGTTACAAGAGCAATGATTTTACGCCGCGCATCCACCGCTCTGACGACCAAGGTGGAGCTTGGACGCCCATCGTGGGTGATTTGCCCAATTTGGCAATAAACGATCTGGTCATCCTGCCTGGCCATCAAGACACAGTAATTTTTGCTGCTACGGATGGTGGTGTTTATGGCACTACCAATGGCGGCCAACACTGGGAGCGGCTCGGAACGGGCATCCCAACGGTGCCCGTTTACAGCCTTGGAATCAACCTTGAACAGCGAACACTTATAGCCGGCACGTTTGCACGAAGTCTACTTTCGTTCCCGCTCGATTCTTTGAAATTGGGCGAAAACTCCAATACGTTCACTCCAAATGGTTACACCGCACCAATACTAAGCATTTCACCAAACCCGGCCTCCGGGGCGACTGTTTTGAAAGTGGAGCATTTGAGATCGGGTCAAATGGCGGAGATCAGCATTGTTGATTTATCAGGCAAAACCGTGTTTAAAAAACAGGTCAAGGGCTTTGGGAAACATGAAGAAAGGATTGATTTACAGGAAATTCCAGCGGGCATTTACATTGCTTACGCACAGACTGGGGGTAAGGCTTGGGGGGCGCGGAAGTTTGTGGCGACGAAGTAGTTTTAGCCACTAATTGCACTAATTAGCACTAATTTTTTTGTGTAAATTCGTGCAATTAGTGGCTAAAATCCTCACAAAACCACCCTCAGCGCCTTCTCCAAAATCTCAAATTCCACCGGCGTTTCGCCCAAAAACTCCCCGTCCGCTTCGAGCAAAGTGGGCGTATCGCCAATATGCTCCACCCGTATGCTACGGGCTTGATGGCCTTCAATTTTTGAATGTTGGAGAATAGTGCCGCTGTAAAACCGAGGCGTTTGGAGCAACACTTCCAGTTTTGAAATCTTTCGGGCAAAAGTGAGCGCAAATAGTCCATCGTCGGGCACGGCTTGGGGCACTAATTGCATACCGCCACCTGAAAAGCGGCACAAACCGATGTTGATGGTGTAAAAGAAGTCCTCCACCGTTTGGCCATCGAAGATGATTCGCGCTTTGCTGAGTTTGTATTGCGTGAGGTATTGCGCTACTTTGAGCAGGTAATGCGCCTTATTTCGGGCAGGATTTTCAATCAATTTTTTCCCGATAAACCCATCATAAGCCATGCCGGCCACATTTACGAAATAGCGAAAATGGGTTTGCCCGTTGCGCTGATATTTTACCAGGCCGATGTCTTGTTGTACTGTTTTTAGTTCCAAAAGCCGTTTCAAACGGATGCGAATATCTTGGGGAATGCCGTACTGCCGTGCCCAATCATTGCCCGTGCCAAAGGGCAGCAATGCATAAAAAACCTCCGAAGGCGGCACAAATCGCTGGTTGAAAATACCGTGTACGATTTCATGGTTCGAGCCGTCGCCACCGATACCAAGGATGTAACGGCCTCCTTTGAGCAGGGCATTTTCCACCAGATGCGCTGCATGGTCTCGCCGCTCGGTGAAATGGACAGTGTAGGCAAAGCCCAACTCCTGCAAGCGTTGTTCGATCTGCGGCCATTGCCGTTCTACCGCCCAGCCCTGGGCGGCGGGGTTGGCGATGATGTGCCAAAAAGGTTGGGAATCAGGTGCTTGCATGATAGGGCAAAAGTATCTTTTTCGGGGAATTGAGTGGGATGGAGAAAAATTTGATTGTTCGGTTAATCCAACAAATCTTTTATCTTTTTACATGTCTAAGTACACCATCTCTCCACTTTTTTATCGTTACTTTTCACGACGATTTCACAAATTTTCACCCAGAACAAATGATTTGGATTGATATCTAATCTTGACTACTTTTGCCAGTAACTAGACCTGCCACGCCTCTGCTTGCAAGCGCACCCGGGCAGGTTTTTTTTTGATAAACGATACCAAGACTCTTTTACTCCAAACTCTAGTCTATTGCCTCTGAAACCCTTCCTAGCTTGAAGCGCGAATTCCTCTTAAACATCCTTCTTCTCGTCTTTATCAACCTCCTGATAAAGCCAGTCTTCATATTTGGCATTGACCTCGGGGTGCAAAACCGCGTCGGCGAAGATTACGGCACCTATTTCGCGCTGCTCAACCTCGCCTATCTTTTTCAAATCCTGAACGATTTCGGGATTCAAAGTTTCAATAACCGCCACATCAGTCAGCACCCCCAACTGCTGCCAAAATATTTCCCTAATCTGCTGGCCATCAAGTGGTTGCTCGCGGCAGTTTATGTCGCGCTCACGATGGGGGTGGCCGCTTTTGTACTTGGTTATGGCGCGGCAGTCTTACCCTTGCTTTTCATTCTGTTGATAAACCAAGTACTGGTGCAACTCATCCTTTTTTTGCGCTCCAATATTTCAGGCCTAGGACATTACCGTTTGGACAGCCTCTTGTCCTCGCTCGACAAACTCCTGATGGTAATTACCTGCGGGGTACTGATTTGGACAGATTGGATCTCATTTTCACTGCTCAATTTTGCCCTTGCACAGACCCTCGCGCTTTTTGTCACGGCGATTGTAGTGTTCTCCCTGTTGAGGCAGCGTGCAGTTTTTCCGGTGAAACCCAGTTGGGCGGCCAATTGGCGGGCAGGTAAACCAGCGGTGTTTTCGATGTTCCGCCAAAGTCTGCCCTATGCGCTCGTGGTGCTGTTGATGTTTGCCTATACCCGCCTGGACGCGGTTTTGTTGGAGCGCATGGCCGGGGCCGCCCATGCTGATGTGTACGCAAGTGCCTTCCGGCTTTTGGAGGCCTGCAATATGTTTGGATATCTATTTGCATCCTTGTTATTGCCCATGTTCTCCCGGCTTCTGAAAGAAAAAGAAACGGTTCGGCCACTTACTTCGATGAGTTTTAAATTGATTTGGGCGGGAAGCGTGACCCTTGCAGCGGCTATCTTTTTTGCCCGGGAAGATTTGCTCCGACTTATGATGCCTGTCCGCGCCAACGAGTACCGTTTCGATGTGCTGGGTGTGCTCATTTGGGCATTTATACCGGTTAGTGTTACTTATATTTTTAGCACACTGCTCACTGCAAGGGAACGCATGATGCGTATGAACCGCTTTTTTCTCGTGGGTATCGTGATAGACTTGGGACTAAATCTCGCGCTAATACCTTATTGGCAAGCCATCGGATCTGCCATGGCAGCTTTGATGACCCAAATCTTTATTGCTGGCGCCATGATTTGGCTTTGTGTCCGGGAATTTGAATTCCGGCCCAGCCTCCTTGGGTTGGTTCAAACCTTTGGCTTTTTGGCTTTCATACTTGTTTTAGATGGCTTTTTGTTTCAAGCTACGGACTTCTCCTGGCCAATAAAATTTGTCGCGGCATTGGGTCTTGGTTTAGTCGGGCTTTTTGTTTTCAAAATGGTGGGCATCAAATCGTTGCTGGCTTTGGGTAAAACATGAATTCATATTGAATGCTAAAAAACTTTTACCTCCACCCCTCCTACTTTAGCCTCCTTCATCAGACCTTTGCGCATGGAATCAAAGTTGACCAACACCGCAATCGCCAAATTTCTTGGCGAATCGCTTACCTACGACGACGTTTTGCTCGTCCCCGCTTACAGCGAAATTCTCCCTCGTGAGGTAAATATTTCCGCCCAACTCACCCGTAGCATCCGCCTCAACGTCCCCGTGGTTTCTGCCGCAATGGATACCGTGACGGATAAAAACCTCGCCATCGCCATCGCCCGGCAGGGTGGTATAGGCATGATTCACAAGAACATGAGCATCCTCGACCAGGCCGAACAGGTGCGGGCCGTGAAACGCTCAGAGGCGGGGATGATTATTGACCCGGTGACCCTTCGACCTGAAGCTACAGTTGCCGATGCGCTGGATTTGATGAAAAAACACAGCATCGGCGGTATCCCAGTCATTGACCCAGGCGGAAAGCTGGTGGGCATCCTTACCAACCGGGATCTTCGTTTTGAAACAAACCACACCCGTTTGGTGCGCGACCTGATGACGGAAAAGAATCTCGTCACTGCACCCTTGGGCACTACTTTAGAACAGGCGCGCGATATTCTTCAACGCCAGAAAATTGAAAAACTCCCCGTGGTGGATGCGGGTTTTCACCTGGTGGGCCTGATCACATACAAGGACATTATGAAAGGGGTAAATTTCCCCCAGGCCTGTAAAGATTCGTTCGGCAGGCTTGTGGTGGGCGCTGCCGTTGGCGTTACCGCTGATGTTGAAGAGCGGGTTTCTGCACTGGTAGCAGTCGGCGTAGATGTAGTGTGTGTAGACACGGCGCACGGCCATTCACGCGGAGTACTGGACGCCATAAAGCAGTTGAAAATCAAATTTCCCCATCTCCAAATAATTGGCGGGAATGTGGCTACAGGTGAGGGCGCAAAAGCGCTCGCCGACGTTGGTGTAGACGGCGTAAAGGTCGGCGTTGGACCTGGGAGCATCTGCACCACCCGTATTATAGCTGGTGTTGGTGTCGCGCAGCTTTCGGCGGTTCACAATGCTGCACAAGCGCTGCGTGGTTCGGGTATCCCAATCGTGGCAGACGGTGGTATCCGCTATACGGGCGACATTGTGAAGGCCCTGGCCGCCGGAGCCAGCAGCATCATGGCGGGTTCCTTGTTTGCTGGTGTGGAAGAAGCGCCCGGCGAAACCATCATTTTCGATGGACGCAAGTTCAAAAGTTATCGGGGTATGGGCAGCCTTGGCGCCATGCAACTCGGCTCCAAAGACCGTTATTTCCAAGACGTAGAAGACGATCTCAAAAAACTCGTACCAGAAGGAATCGAAGGACGTGTACCCTACAAAGGCACTTTGGAAGAAGTGATGACCCAATACGTTGGCGGCCTTCGGGCCGGCATGGGCTACTGCGGTGCGGCCACAGTAGAAATTTTGCAGGAAAAGGCTCAGTTTGTGAAAATTACCAATGCGGGTATGACGGAAAGTCATCCGCACAATATCATTATTACCAGGGAGTCACCGAATTATTCCAGAGGCTAGAGAATGTCCAATGTCCAGCAAGGAATTTCCAATATCCAAGGAAGCGTTGTGCTTAGAATTTGTTGCCATTTAATACCAAAAGGCTATTTGTGTGACCAAGCCCAAAGTCTATTTGGATATTGGAAATTCCTTGTTGGACATTCAAATAGGATACTCCGGCAATCCCTCCAGATACTCGAAAGTCTCCCGCTCAAAATCCAGGGCCGAACAATACGTCGCAAGCCCATTGGTGATGGTCAAAAAAGGGGCGCGAAGACGCAGGTTATACCTTGCTGCCTGCTCAAAAGTTTTTTGATTCAGGGCAATTTTGGGCGACTTACACTCTACCAAAAGCCAGGGTTTTACCTCGGCATCGAATACCACCAGATCGCATCGCCGACGCAGGCCATTGACTTCGATGCCCACCTCCGAACGGATACGGTGTGCGGGGTATTTTTTTTCTTCCAAAAGATAAAGGAGCATCAATTGCCGCAAAAGTTCTTCTGGCGTTAAAGCCACGTCTTTGCGCCGAATGGGGTCGAACACAAATGCTGTTTCCCCCGATTTTGAGAGTCGGAGCCGGGGCTGAAATTGTAGTAAATCGAGTTCGAGCAGCATTTTTAGTTGGCAGTGGCAGTTGGCAGTGGCAGTAGCAGTAGGCAGGCCGTCTCCTGCCAACTGCTACTGCTACTGCTACTGCTACTGCATATTACTCCACTTTATTGACGCTTTTTCTGATCACTTCCCGATAATATTCCTCGTATTCGGGCAGGATGTTTTCGATGTCAAAACGCTGGGCTTGGGCCAGTGCATTGGCACGAAATTGCGCAAACATTTCCTCGTTTTCAAACAACTGGATAGCGTATTGGGCCATTTCGGTCACATTGCCGACGTCACTAAGGAAACCCGTGACTCCGTGAATATTCACCTCAGGCAAACCACCACTGTTGGAAGAAATAACGGGCACTTCGCAGGCCATGGCTTCCAGTGCAGCCAGGCCAAAACTTTCACTTTCTGAAGGGATAATAAAGAGGTCGCAAATGGCGAGCAATTCTTCAATGGCATCCTGCTTACCAAGGAAGCGCACATCATTGCCAATACCGAGTTCGCGGCAAAGTTGTTCGCTGTTTTGGCGTTCAGGGCCATCGCCGATCATCAGGAGTTTGGAGGGCACTTTTTCGACAATTTTTTTAAAAATACAAACCACGTCTTCCACCCTTTTTACCTTTCTAAAATTGGAGGTGTGCGCTACAATTCGTTCTCCATTCGGGGCGATTATTTTTTTGAAATGCTCCTTGTTTGTCTTCCTAAACCGCTCAAAATCAATGAAATTGTAAATTACGCGGATATCGCGCTCAATTTTGAACAAGGCCAAAGTATCGTCTTTCAAACTCTGTGAAACTGCCGTCACGCCGTCGCTTTTGTTGATGCTGAACTCCACCACAGGCGCAAACGCACGGTTGTTGCCCACAAGCGTAATATCAGTACCGTGAAGGGTAGTTACGACAGGGATGTAACGGCCCTTGCCGAGCAGGATTTTTTTTGCCATGTACGCCACCGCCGCATGTGGGATAGCATAATGAACGTGCAGGATGTCGAGGTTTTGATAATGCACCACATCCACGATTTTGGAAGCCAGCGCGGTGTCGTAGGGCGGATATTCAAAAAGTGGGTAATCCTCGCTGTCTACCTCGTGGTAGAAAACATTGGCCTGAAAATGCGCCAGGCGCACTGGTCGACGGTAGGTAATAAAATGGATTTCATGCCCTTTTCTGGCGAGGCCAAGACCAAGTTCCGTGGCGATCACGCCGGAGCCGCCATAAGTAGGATAACAGACGATGCCGATCTTCATGGTGTTGTGAATCAATGCTTTTTGGTTCCTTTGAAATTTCGTTCGCCTGCTTCTATGGCTATTTCGAGGTGATTCGGTGCAGGAGGTATGGGGCAATTGAAGCCATCGCTGAACGCACACCAGGGGTTGTAACACTTGTTGAAATCGAGTACTAAAACCCCATCGCGGATGTCGCCTTGTTTGAAATCAAGGTATCGCCCACCGCCGTATGTAGCTTCTCCGCTTGTCAAATCTTTGAACGGTAAGAACAGATGATCGCGATAGGTCGAATCTTTTACCAAGCGCAAATTTTGGTAAATATTGAGCAATTGAGGCTGTCCGTTGAACTCAAATTTCAGGACTCCGTATTGTACGTAATCGCGCTTTTGGCCGCTATAAGTAGGCAATTCAAAAGGCACAGCCTCAGGAGTCCGCTCAAATCGAGTGAAAAATTGAAATGCGATATTGGGCGGAAAAAAATCAAGGAACGCCGTGTCGGCAGCCGTCAAAGGAGAGCGTGGATTGGTGAGAAAATCGACTTTGTATTCGGCTCGGTGGCGAACGATTTCTGCAAAAAAGTCAGCCTGAGGCTTTTGAGCAAATAGCGTTTGAAAACAAAGAAACAACAAGAATGGTAGGTTTTTCATAATAAAGTTCATTGAACGCCACAAGGTGCTTGAAGTTCGTCAATTAGCAAAAATAAAAACGACACCTGATGTAAGCCAGCTGTCGTTCTGACCAATAGCGATGCTAAAATGACTTTATGCTGAGTGCCAGCAATAATCTCAGAAAAAATTTGGGTCAACAACAACAGTGATTGTTTGACCATCCTGTGGGCTGGTTGCGACGATTCGAGATTTCGACAGATCCAGCGTTTTAATCTCTACGTCATTGCTTGTGGCTTGAACGCCAAAAATTTCGCAATGCCCGCTTTCAATTTCTTTACTATAAAGATTGCCTAAATTGCCAAGGTGTAAAAAGACTATGACTGCTTGCGGATAGTCATTAACTACTTTGATGTAGGCGGGGCCATCCGGAAAGGCGACAGTGACACAATTGTTTGTGTTTTCCTCGCTCTCCTTGTCCTTGTTGCAGGCTGCAATTGTTATGATGCTAAAAAGCAGGACACTGAAAAATTTTATGCGGATCATAAGCTAGGAAGTTTTATTTTCTGGGGACATAGGTGTTATTACAAGCAGTGAGCAGTAGGGCGAAAATAAAGCCGGCAAAATGAATGGGTAAAAAATTTCATAGTCGAGAATGTTTAGTATGAAGAAAATTGGGTGCTTTCTTCTGCATCTCCGACCAAATGGAAAGGTAAACCATTTAAACAAAAATCAGGCAAGGCGGGTTATGTTGCGCAAATTGCACAAAACGCACGTTCTTCAACAAAATCGAACGCCGTACCTTCGCAAAACATGACATCCGAACCACAACAGACTCCCACTGACGACCCCACAGCCGTTAGCCGAAAAAAAGACCATATTGACCTGGCCTTCCGAAGCCGTGTGGAATCGGGTGAATTAGACCGGCGTTTTTACTACGAACCTTTACTCGCCGCCCACCCTGCAACTGGCTCGCTCCCCGCCTTTTCTTTTTTAGGCAAAACCCTGCGCAGCCCTATTTGGGTGTCGTCCATGACTGGAGGAACGGCTTTGGCGGGGAAAATAAACCATCATCTGGCAAGGGCTTGCGCTGAATTTGGAATGGGCATGGGCCTTGGCTCCTGTCGCCAACTTTTGTACTCCAACGAGCATTTTTCGGATTTTGACGTACGCAACACGATGGGTGCGGAGTTGCCACTTTTTGCCAACCTTGGGGCGGCGCAGATTGAAAAACTTTTTGAGCAAAAGGAAGCAGAACGTATCCCCACGCTGCTTCAGAAACTACGCGCCGATGGCCTCATCGTTCATGTCAATCCTTTGCAGGAAGCCATGCAACCCGAGGGCGATATTTTCAAACGACCGCCCCTGGAAACAGTACAGGAATTGCTCAAAACTTTTGATTTCCAAATCATTGTAAAAGAAGTTGGGCAAGGCTTTGGCCCGGGAAGTTTGCGGGCATTGCTGCAATTGCCTCTTGCTGCCATCGAATTTGCGGCGGCTGGAGGCACCAATTTTGCCAAACTCGAACTCTTGAGAAGTGATGTGGCCAAACAAGAAATTTTTGAAAAAATGACCACCCAGGGGCACACTGCTGTAGAAATGCTCGACTGGACAAATGCGATTCAGGCTGAACTCGCCGGGCGCTGTCTAACCCCCAATCTCATCCTTTCGGGTGGCGTAGCGGATTTTTTGGATGGGTATTATTTGACACAAAAATCAGTGCTTCCAGCCGTATACGGACAAGCCTCTGGTTTCCTTCGCCATGCGCAAGGTGATTACGCTGAACTCCAAGCCTATATAGCCGCGCAAGTTCGAGGTTTGGAATTGGCCGGGGCTTTTTTGAAAGTAAAATGAGTTGAATCCGCAGTGGCGCGGAGACGCAGAGTTATTATTCTCTAAGAACTTTCTCCGCGCCTCTGCGGTGAATTTTTGATGTATGACAAAAACGATAAACGGTTTTTCAAAACTTTCCAAACCTGAAAAAATCAAGTGGCTGGCCGAGCATTTTTGCACGGAGGCAGCGGCTGTTGAGCGCGATTTTGCCACCTGGCAGCACCCTGATGCTGTGGTTCAAAATATTATTGACGGTTTTGCCGAAAACACCGTAGCGAACTTCGCATTGCCATTCAGCATCGCGCCTAATTTTTTGATCAACGGGAAAACCTACGCCGTACCGATGGTGATCGAAGAAAGCAGCGTAGTAGCTGCGGCAAGCAGCGCAGCAAAATTCTGGCAAGAACGCGGCGGCTTTCATGTTGAGGTGCTCGGAACGGTGAAACTCGGTCAAGTCCATTTTTACTGGCCCGGAAACCCCGAAAAACTCCGCACAATTTTCCCGGCCCTGAAAGCCCAACTTTTAGATTCCTGCGGCGATCTGACCGCCAATATGGAACAACGCGGCGGCGGAATACTTGACATCGAACTCATTGATTTTGAAGATGTTGAGCCGGAATACTATCAGCTTCGCGCATCCTTCGAGACCTGTGACAGCATGGGCGCCAACTTTATCAATTCTGTCCTGGAACGCCTCGCTGACACGCTCGAAGATTTTTTTACCCTCTTTCCCGGACTCTCAGATGTGGAGCGCGACGTAGAGGTGCTGATGTCTATTCTTTCCAATTATACCCCGCATTGCCTGGTGCGCGCGTGGGTGGAATGTCCCATTCATTCGTTTGCCGATCTGGCTCGCTCTCAGGGCATGGACGCGGCCGCACTTGCCCATCGGTTTGCCCGGGCCGTTCGCATTGCGCAAATTGATCCATACAGGGCCACCACGCACAACAAAGGGATTTACAATGGCATAGACGCAGTAGTGCTCGCTACAGGCAACGACTTTCGGGCCATTGAAGCCTGCGGCCACACTTACGCCAGTCGCGATGGACAATATCGGAGTCTCAGCAAGTGTATCGTACGCGATGGTATTTTTAGGTTTGAACTGGAAATCCCGCTCGCGCTCGGCACAGTAGGTGGCCTCACATCGTTGCATCCGCTGGCCAAACGCTCGCTTGAGATATTGGGGAATCCTTCGGCAAGGGAGTTGATGTGCATTACGGCAGCGGTGGGTCTGGCTCAAAATTTTGGAGCGGTGCGCTCGCTTATCACCACGGGTATTCAACAGGGACACATGAAAATGCACCTGACCAATATGCTCAACCATCTCGGCGCAAATGCGGAGGAGGCTGCTTCAGCACAACATTTCTTTCAGAATCAGACGGTTAGCTTCAGCGCGGTGCGGGTTTTTTTGACTGAAATACGAATGTAACAAATGGTCGTGATCAGACAAACCAGGCAATAAGTATTAAAGGCCACAAAGCAAAAAGGGATCAAGCGGTACCTTCCCGCTCATTTTATTTCCTTTTCAACACATAAAAACTTGACCATGAAATTGAAGATCATCACCAGTGTTTCTGCTTTAATGCTATTCGCCATCAGCCTTTTATGGCAGGGATGCAAAAAGGACGACACAAAAGGCCCTGAATGTACGCTCTCCAATCCCGACCTTTCGTACACAAAAAACATCAAAGCCATTATTGATCAGCACTGTATAAACTGCCATGCAGTTGGAAGTGGCGTATCAGGTGTAGTAGGTGACTTTACTACATTTGAAGGCATGAAATCCCGCCTGGACAACGGCTTAATACTGGATCGTGTGGTGGTAAAAAAAGATATGCCAGACGGTGGCGGAATGAGCCAAGGCCAACGTGACAGCATTAATTGTTGGATTGCGGCAGGTTATCCGAAGTAATTAGGTTGATTAAGGTTTATAGGGTTTATGAAGGTTTATTTTTTTCTGCTGCAAATCGTTTGCGTAACTTGCTGCCCAAATTGGTCAAAACCTTCTGATTATCAATGATTCGCGCAGAGAACGTAGTCAAAACATTTAGAGAACAGCAAGTGCTGAAAGGCATTGACTTCCTCTTTGAAGCAGGGAAAAACAACCTTATTATCGGGCGTTCGGGGGCGGGAAAAACCGTGCTGCTCAAGATTCTTGTCGGCTTGCAAGTGCCCACAACTGGCATCGTTTGGTACGACGACGTGAACTTCACCGCGCTCGATAAACAGGGAATGCGCGCCATCCGCATGAAGATCGGGATGCTGTTCCAAGGGTCTGCGTTGTTTGATTCGCTCACGGTGGAAGAAAACATCCGCTTCCCGCTCGATATGTTCACTCCCATGACCCTCAAGGAAAAAGTAGAGCGCGTCAATTATTGCCTGGAACGGGTAAACCTTGCGGGCAACAATTTAAAGTATCCCTCCGAACTTTCTGGTGGTATGCAAAAGCGCGTCGGTATCGCCCGCGCCATCGTGCTCAATCCTAAGTATCTTTTTTGCGATGAACCCAACTCTGGCCTCGACCCAAAGACGGCCATTATGATTGACGAGCTCATCAGTAGTATCACGGAGGAGAACAATATCACGACGGTCATAAACACCCACGACATGAACTCGGTGATGGAAATTGGCGACAATATTTGTTTCCTGCACGAAGGCCGTCTCGAGTGGAGCGGCACCAAAGACCAGGTGCTGGCGAGTGATAATGAGAACCTGCAATCGTTCATATTTGCATCGCCGTTTTTGCAAAAACTCAGAAAGTCGGCACTGGGAAAATGATGTTTGAAACGTAACTATTTACCACACAGGCTAGGTTACTAGTAGAATTGAAACACAAAAGGACACAAAAGACTGTGAATTCCTGCTTTTGTGTCCTTTTGTGCCTTTTGTGTTTCAAATTATGTCACATTTAGTTATGTGGTAAATAGTTACGTTGAAACGATCAATTCAGCCGCTCCCAAATTCCTGCAATGCCTTGGCCACCGCCAACACAGGCCGTTACCAAACCATATTTTTGTTTACTGCGGCGCATCTCGTTTAAGATTTGCACACTGAGTTTTGCGCCTGTGCAGCCAAGTGGATGACCCAGTGCAACGGCGCCCCCGTTCACGTTAACGATATCGGGATTCAGTCCTGCTTCTTTGATTACCGCAAGGGCTTGTGCTGCGAAAGCTTCATTGAGTTCTATGGCTTGAATATCGTCGAGTTTCATACCCGCCTGTTTAAGGGCTTTGGGGATAGCCGCACAGGGCCCGATGCCCATATAAATCGGCTCTACACCCGCTACGGAGCAGGCAGCCAGTCGCGCAATCGGTTGTAAACCAAGCGATTTGACCATTTCTTCCGACATGACAAGCACAAATGCAGCGCCGTCGGAAGTTTGGGAGGAATTGCCTGCGGTTACCACACCGCCCTGTGCAAAAGCAGGGCGAAGTTTTGCAAGCCCTTCGGCAGTGGTGTCGCGCCGAACGCCCTCGTCGGTATCCACGGTATTCACGCGCTCTTTGCGTTTGTCGTTTTCGACCCATACTTCGGGGACGTTCACGGGCACGATTTCGTCCTTGAATTTGCCTGTGTCAATCGCTGTGGCGGCTTTTTGATGGCTTCGCACACTGAACTCATCGGCAGCCTCGCGGCTGATTTCCCATTTTTTTGAAACGGCTTCGGCAGTAAGCCCCATACCCACCAGATAGTCTGGAGTATCTTTGGCAATGTTGTAATTCGGAGCGAGTTTGTAGCCCGTCATGGGGATGAGCGACATACTTTCAGTGCCACCGGCCACATAAATGTGACCCATACCTGCACGGATTTTGGCAACTGCAATGCTGATGGTTTCGAGACCGGAAGCGCAGTATCGGTTCACTGTCATGCCAGGAACTTCTTTACCGAGGGCACGGTTGGAAATAAGTCGGCCAATTTGCAGGCCTTGTTCGCCTTCGGGATTGGCGCAGCCCACAATACAGTCTTCCACCAGTTTTGGATCGAGTTGCGGCACGGTAGCGAGCAGGTGTTTTATCACGTCCACCGCAAGGTCGTCGGGACGGTAACCTTTGAAGCCGCCTTTACCGGCTTTGCCGATGGCTGAACGAAACCCTGCTACAATATATGCTTCTTGCATTTTGAAGAATTTTTGACATTCGCGTAAAAGTACGCTGTTCGGTAATTTTCCTTTCGAAACCTTTGGGCAAGTTTTAAAACAGTTTGCGAAGCATTGTGTTTTGGCCTCGTATCTCCTTTTTGATGAAACACCTCTCCTATCTCAATAAATTTTTCTGGAAATACCGCTGGCGGGTTTTACTGGGCATTCTTTTCGTATTGCTCAAAAACTATTTCGCTGTTTGGCAACCCAAGGTCATTGGCGACGCACTGAACACGGTGGTGCGGGAAGTGGCTGTATATAAAGCCAAAGGCGGGATTACGGCACACCCGGAAGCCATGGGAGAATTGGGCGGACACATTGCCTGGTTTGGCGCTGGGGTTATTGCGCTGGCAGTGATGATGGGTATAGCGATGTTTTTTATGCGCCAGACCCTGATTGTGGTAAGCCGCTTGATAGAGTACGATATGCGCAAAGAAATATTTGCGCATTACCTATCACTTGATCTCGCTTTTTACAAACGAAACGCAACAGGCGACCTCATGTCGCGTATCTCTGAAGATGTTTCGAAAGTGCGGATGTTCCTGGGGCCCACCATTTTGTATGGCCTGGATTTGCTTTTCCTGTTTATACTTGCCATCACTTCGATGCTTCGCGTGAGTGTTGAACTGACACTCTGGTCCTTATTACCCCTTCCCTTTTTGAGTATTTCAATTTATTGGGTAAGTACATTGATCAACCGTCGCAGTGAAAAAATCCAGCAACAACTAGCCTCCCTTACAAGTACTACTCAGGAGGTTTATAGCGGTATCCGCGTAGTGAAAAGTTATGTACAAGAATGGGCCATGGGGCGCTGGTTTGCTGCCCAAAGTGAAGAATACCGCAAAAAATCGCTGGAGTTAATTCGCATAGATGCCTTCTTTTTTCCGCTCATGGCCTTGCTCATTGGAACCAGCACCATTATCACGGTGTATGTTGGGGGATTACAAGTGGTGGCTGGAAAAATCAATCCGGGAAATATTGCAGAATTTGTCATCTACATCAATATGCTCACCTGGCCTGTGACAGCCATTGGCTGGATTGCTTCATTGACACAGCAAGCGGCGGCTTCGCAAAAGAGGATCAATGAGTTTTTGGATACAAAGCCTAGTATTGTGAACCCCACCCACCCCACCCCCAACCCCTCCCCTTCCGGGAGGGGGGCCGGTGCCGTGCTTTTGCCGAGTTCGGCTCCCCTCCCTGAAGGGGAGGGGTTGGGGGTGGGGTTACAAGGTCATATCCAATTCCAAAACGTTTCCTTTACTTACCCTGATACGGGCATCAAGGCCCTCGAAAACGTTTCATTCGAGCTTTTGCCCGGACAAAAAATGGCCATCGTTGGGCGCACTGGAAGCGGGAAAACGACCATTGCTGACTTGTTGGTGCGGATGTATGATGTGGACTCGGGCCGGATTTTAATAGATGGGAAAGACGTTCGTGCACATGATCTGGCAGAATTACGCCAACGAATAGGTTATGTCCCGCAAGATGTGTTCCTCTTTTCAGACACCGTATTTGGAAATATTGCCTTTGGTAAAGACGGTATTGGCAAAGAAGCGTCCGAATATTTTGCCAAAAGCGCTTCCGTACACGAAGAGATTATGGGTTTGCCCGAAGGATATGAAACGATGGTTGGCGAACGTGGTGTGACCCTTTCCGGGGGCCAAAAACAGCGTGTTAGCATTGCCCGAGCTTTTGCCAAACAGCCAGATGTAGTGCTACTCGACGACTGCCTTTCTGCCGTGGATACCAATACCGAAAGCCGTATTCTTGGCTACCTCTCTGGCGCATTGGCCGACAAAACGGCGATTATTATTACGCACCGTATCTACAAGATGCTCCAATTTGATAAGATTATTGTACTCGACGAACACCAGGTCACCGAAGAGGGCACGCATGAGGAATTGCTGTTGCGGGGCGGGTACTATGCTGAGTTGTTTGAGCGGCAGATGAGGGGCGAGGATGTTGAGGGACAAACTTGAGTCACCCCGAACTTTATAACAATATAAAATCGCACAAGCAAAAACATCAAAAAAGCACTATTTTCCCCCATTGAGCGTAATTTGAACCACAAAAGGCACAAAAGGACACAAAAGACGTATCGTGCTACTTTTGTGTCCTTTTGTGCCTTTTGTGGTTCAAATTATGTCAAGTTTGATGTTGCAACCTAACGAATCATTAATGTTATAAAATTCGGGGTGAATCAAGTTCCACACGTTTTTGGGGCTTGGGTCGTTTGAACCCCGATGAAAAAAATCCACTTTCCCTTACTCGTCCTTTCGCTCTTTGCCGGCTTGTTTTGCTCCAATGGTCAAGACCCCATACAACAGCACCCGACTATTGAAAAAAAGAATGAACGCGAAGCCGATAGCCTATTGGTTCAGCGGTTTGCTCCACCGGCTGGTTTTGCTCGAAAATTAGTGGATTCAAGTTCTTTTGCCCACTTTCTGCGCCAATTGCCACTCAAGCCGATTGGCAGTAAAGTCCGCTATTTTGATGGTGAGGAAAAAGAAAGCCTCGGCGTTTACGATGCGGTGGTGGATTTACCCATTGGCCGAAAAGACCTCCATCAATGCGCCGATGCGGTTATGCGACTCCGGGCAGAGCATCTGTGGCGTACGCGGCAGTTCGATAAGATAAAATTTCACTTCACCAATGGATTCTTGCTCGAATACGTGCGTTGGCGGAAGGGGGGGCGTGTGAAAGTGGTACAGAACAAAGCCTTTTGGGAGAATACTGCCGCGCCTTCTGATTCCTACAAAACTTTTTGGGCGTATCTGGAAACGGTTTTCAGCTATGCCGGCACCCTTTCTTTGTCAAAAGAATTGCGCCCAAAGTCAATTGCCGAGCTCCAAATTGGAGATGTTTTTATTCGCGGCGGCTCGCCCGGACATGCAGTCATCGTGGTGGATGTAGCGGAAAATGCTGCTGGCGAGAAGGTCTTTTTATTGGCACAGAGTTATATGCCTGCGCAAGAAATCCAGATTTTGAAAAACCCGAATGATGCTGCATTAAGCCCTTGGTATTCAACTGATTTTGAGGGAAATTTAAATACGCCTGAGTGGTCGTTTCTTAGAACCGAATTGAAAAGTTTTTAAAAAAACAAAAAAATCCGTGTCTCGTATGTTCGCCCCGCGATCCCCGCGGGGATCGCGGGGCGACCATACGAGACACGGATTATTTCTTCTTTTTCGCTCCCTGTTTGGCTTTCTCCTCTTGTATCCGCTGCTGCTCTTTCATGGCCTGCTCAAGCCTGGCGCGGAAGCCGGTTGTCTTTTTAGGCTTTGCCTTATTGATTTCAAGTTGAGCCTTAATTTTTTCCTTGTCAATCAGGTATTCCTTGGTCACGAGCGTTTGTCCGATGTTCAGGATATTGCTGAAACAGAGGTAAAGTGTGAGGCCAGAAGCGAAGCTGTTGAAGAAGAACATGAAGAATACCGGCATGGTATACTGCATGTATTTCATGACTTTCATCTGGTCGTTCTGCATCGAAGAAGCATCCATTTGCTTCATTGAATACCAGGTGTACCACAGGGTGGTAACCACCCAGATAAGTGTGAACAGGCTGATATGTGCGCCTGCACCAAATGGCAAATCGAAGGGCAGGTGCAGGATGCTGTCGTAACTCGACAGGTCTGTGGCCCAGAGGAAACTCTCTTGCCGGAATTCGATACTGGCAGGGAAAAAACGATAGAGCGCAAACCAAATTGGCATTTGCAAGAAGATGGGTAGACAGCCGCCGAGCGGATTCACGCCATACTCGCTGTATAGTTTCATGGTATCTACGCTCATTGCCTGCTGATCGTCGCCGTGCTTCTTTTTGAGTTCTTCAAGGCGTGGCTTGAGGGCGGCCATTTTGGATTGGCTGAGCACCATGCGGTATGTGAGCGGGTACACCAAAAGTTTCACCAAAAGCGTAAGCATCAAGATTACAATGCCTTGGTTGCCAATAAAACGCGCGAGGAAATCCATCATCGGGAAGATGATCCAGCGATTGATGGCTCCGAAAATACTCGCGCCAAATGGGATGATGTCTTGGAGCGACACACCAAATTCCTCCAGCCGCTTGAATTCGTTTGGCCCTGTGTAAATCGCCATGTTTGCCAAACCGCGCTCAAACGGCACCAGGGCGCTGCTTTTCAACATCTTCAAATTAGAATCAGCATCTCCGAAGACCTTGACCTCGCCCGTGAAATCGCGGAATGTGAATCCCTGCGCTACGATACTGGTATTGAAAAACTGGTTGGAGTGCGAGAACCAAAGCACAGGCTTGTCCCCAAGGCTTTTGACATCATCTTCACGGCAATCACAGTAATCAACACCCTCTTCGGCGGTTTTGTAATAGACCGACGACATGGTGCGCTCGTAGGTCTGATTACGCTCCAATTTATCGAGGTGATTTTCCCAATAAAAGCGCAATTCTTTCTGAGTCAGCACATTTTCGAGACCGTTTGCGGCAACACGATAATCAAGTCGATAGTTGTCAGGACTAAGGGTGTAGTTTTGCTCCAAATAGCGGCCATTGCCTGCATCGGCACGAAAAGTGACAATATTGCCATTTTTGGTCGGCGTAAAAAAGAGATCACTTGTAAGGACTTTACCATTGGCCGTGCCGCCAATAGGCAACTCAAATCCAAAGCGATTCAGATCATCTTCGAGCAGGTAAAGAGGACTTTTCACGTCATTCCCCGCCGTGTCTACAAGTACTTTTTCAAATTTTTTGAGAAAAACCTCTTTGATGCGTCCGCCTTTGCTGCTGAAGGTGATGCGCACGAGGTCATTCTCCAATGTTTCAAATTGCTCCTGTCCAACGGCTGCTGAGGCAAACACGCCAAATTTAGCGACCATCATCCCATTTTGGTCCGTATCTGGCTTGCCCGCCGAAGCTAAAGTCTCGGTGGAAGCATTCGTGACAGGTGCCGTGGGTGGAGCCGCTTGGCTTTGAACTTGTTGGGCAGATTGCTTGTCCGCCGTAGTCCCGACGGAGGTGGACTCGGCCTGAAGTTCTTCGGGCGTTTTCTTTGGTGGGGCGGAATATTGCATCCACAAAAACAACAACAAGAAGATCAGCCCCATGCCGATATAGGTACTCAGTTGACTCTGTTTTTCTTCCATTACGAGTTTTTTTCAATAAGGCCGCAAAAGTATGGCAAAACCCAGCGCAATTATAGCAAAGCTCGAAGATTGCGGAGATTGGCTCGACCGACCGCTGGCAAAAGGCTGGAAACTTGGCTTCCAGTAGCACAACGAGAAATTTGTGCAAACCATGTGGTGGGGCAATTTCTACTTTTGCCGGCAATAAAATCTGCCTTTCTCATGAAAAAACTGATCCTCGCCCTCTGTGTGTTCGGCTGCTTCTTCGGCAATGCCCAAACTACGCTCCCACAAGTGGATGTGCCCATTACATCACGCAATTACTATGAAATCGTTCAGCAACTCGACGCCTACTTCGATGACGAGTACAATGCCCAGGACGATACCGATTGCTGGGACAACTCCTTTGTAAAATATCAGCGCTGGAAATGGTGGTGGCGTGATCGTGTGCAAACAGACGGCTCTTTCCCAAATATGCGGGCGCAATGGCTTGATTACCAAAAGCATTTTGTCGCCGCCGCGCAAAACCGCGATGATCAACCAACGTGGATAAACGAAGGCCCGTCCAAAAATCCCAATGGCGGCTATTGGGGTATGGGCCGCACCAAACACGTGGCATTTCACCCCACCGACCCAAATGTTTTTTTCGTAGGCACCCCTGATGGCGGCCTGTGGAAAACATCAAACGGAGGACAGTCTTGGTCCCCACTCGGCGACGGACTTCCTTACCTGCCCGTGAGCGTCATCCTTATTGACCACCAGAACCCAGACATCATGTATATCTCTCTTGGCGATAAAGGTGGCTGGTGGAACTGGAACCTTGGTGTGTACCGAAGCACCGACGGTGGCTATACCTGGTCGCCCACCGGGCTGGATTGGGAACTGTCCGAGGAAAATGTGATCTACAACATGATCATGTCGCCCATCAACCCGCAAGTAATTTTTGCTGCCAGCAATCGCGGCATCCGTCGTACGGTGGATGGTGGCGATACCTGGACCACACTCCGCACGGGCGAATACACCGACATCAAATTCCGCCCAGGCGGCGACTCCACGCTCTACGCCGCACACCACAATTATTGGGGTACCAGTCAGGTGGTAAAAAGCACCGATTTTGGGGAAACATGGACACAAGTTTCAAGTTTTCAAACGTCGAACAATGATCTGCGATTGGCGGTCAGCCCAGTGATGGCCGATTGGCTCGGGGTTCACTTTTCCAACGGCAAGCGTTTTTTGCTTTCCAAAGACGGAGGACTTAGCTATACAGACAATGCCGCGCCGGAAGACGATTGGGGCGTTTTCAACTTTTCTGCTTCCGACTCGAATATCGTTTATCTCGCTGGCGTATCCATGAGCCGCTCCACCGATCAAGGCGCAACCTGGGAAAAAATTACCCACTGGTACAACGACGGTGTCCACGCCGAAGTCCACGCCGACGCGCACGACCTGGTGCACAGCCCGCACAACCCCCGCGAACTCTGGTACTGCAACGACGGCGGTATTTACCGCTATAATGAAGAAACCCAAACCTGGACCGATCTTTCGGACGGACTTGCAATTGCGCAATTCTATCGCATTGCGGTGAGCGAAACCGGGGTACTCAAAATTGCAGCCGGTTCGCAGGACAACGGCGGCTGGTTGCGCTCTTTTGGCTGGGTACACACCAATGGCGGCGACGCGATGTGCCAAATCATTGATCCTACCAACAACAACATCATTTTTACGGAATACTACGGTGGCAACGACATTCACCGCTCCACCAACGGTTATCTAACGGATGTAAACATTGCCAACAACATCCCCGGAGAACCTTCCGGCGATTGGGTCACACCGTTTATACTGAACACGCAAAACCCGAAAACCTTCATCGTTGCTTTTGAAGATGTGTTTCGTTCTTTTGACCGCGGAGACACTTTTCACAAAATCAGCGATAACCTTACTGGTAGCGCAGATGCAGATTTGCGAGACGTAGCTATGTCGCTGAGCGACACCAATTTCATAGTTGCTACCAGGGCGAATAAAGTGTATAAAACCGATAACGGTGGCCAAACCTGGACAAGCAAACTGGTGTCCACCAACGAAGACATCACACGCATTGCAATTCACCCTACCAACAATCAGCGCATGTGGGTGACTAAAGGCGGCTACGCGCCAGGGAAAAAAGTATTCAGGACTACCAACGGCTGGCTTACCGCCCAAAACATTTCAGGCAACCTTCCCAATGTGCCAGCCAATTGCATCCTTTACGATTCCATTACCAATTACCTGATCGTGGGAACGGATATTGGTGTGTTCTATACAGATGCTGACCAGATTGACTGGAAACCTTACGGCATTGGGATGCCCGCCGTGTATGTTTTAGATCTGAAAATTCGTCAAGCCACGCGCAAGCTATACGCGGGCACACATGGACGTGGGGTTTACTCCGTGAAATTGGAAACAGTAGTGGGAACAGAAAACCCCGGTTTTGGAATGCTCAAAGCCCGCGTTTTCCCAAACCCGACCCGGAATGTTTTGATGTTCAAATCCGAGTCGTCAGATATTTTTGAAGGGAAAATTGAACTGTTTGATGCGGTCGGACGAATGGTTTTGAGCAAAAAAATTGCCCGGCAAGCGCTAAACGATGTGCTGATAGATGTGGCCGCGCTACCCGTGGGAATTTATGTGCTGCAAGCCGTAAACGTGCTTGGACATACGGTGCTCAGGGAAAAGGTGGTGGTGAGTGAGTGAGGTTTTGGTAACTAGGTTTATACACCGGGGACTTTGAGTCTAATGTCGTCAGCTTAAGGAAAAACTGTTCGCGGACTACTTACTCGTCAGACGGCGAAAAGCCGTCAGACGATGTCGCCACGCGGTCTGACGACTCAAAGTCGTCTGACCGCTAAGACAACAAATTCCTTAAGCTGACGACATTAGACTCAAAGTCCCCGGTGTATAAACCTCGTTACCAAAATTTCACCTCCACAATCCGCAGCCTGTGTTTCTTTCCCAATTTTAATTTTCTCGGCGTACTCAAAAACCAACCTGCACCGAACGATGCGGCAGCAATGCTGTATAGCTTTGGTGCGTCCACGCCCTTGTCCTGATAGCCAAAGCGACCAATCGTGGTTGCCAACGCCAGCGTGGCGCCGAGCGAGAATGCAGCCCCCCCTGCGATGCGCCAAATGGGTTTTCTGCGCATTTTAATGGTTTGAATTTCAGGGAGTTTTACCGCGAAATTGTCCAGCAACAAAGTGTTCGATTCGGGCAAGATGTCCGTGATGGTACGTTGGTACCAGTAATCTTCTTCGCCCACAAGGCGGAAACGGAGCACATCGCCTGTATAGAATTTGGTGGTTTTAGCGCGGTTGGCGCGCTCGAGCAGGAGCATTTTTTGTCCAAAGGCTGAGAAACAGGCCAGGCAAAAAAAGAGCAGTAGAAAAGATCGCATGGCGGAATTTTTGGGAAGAAACGCAGAATCATTGGATTCGCGGCGAGCGTACTTCATTGTGCACACAAACATAAGGTGTACTTACATATCTTCGCTTCGCTTAATCCCTGTTGCACGCTTCGATTTTTGTTCGCTCACTAAATTCGTCGCACCATGAAAACCATTTTTCTCTTACCCGTTTTTATTCTACTTCCCATTATTGCATTTGCACAAAATGCGGACTCCACCGTGATAAAACAGGTGGATAGTCTCATTCAAGTCTCCCGTGCGCTCACTGACAAGCGGGATTTCAATAAAGCCCTTGAGGTGAATGCTGAAGCGGAAAAGATCGCCCTTGAAAAGATGGGTCGAGAGTCTGCAGTGTTTGGGAGTTGTTGTTTCAACCGGGGTCGGGTGAATTATTTTAAAAGAGACTACACCGAGGCTGAAAAATGGTACATAGAAGCCAAAGACATTCGGGAAAAAGCCTTGGGAAAGGTATATCCTGATTATGCCAACAGCCTGAACAACCTGGGGATTTTGTATAAGGACATGGGCAAATATGAAAAAGCGGAGCCGCTGTACCTCGAAATTAAAGCCATCCGGGAAAAAGTATTAGGGAAAGAACATCCAGACTATACCAGAAGCCTGAACAATCTGGCGTTTTTGTATAAGGAAATGGGTAAATACGAAAAAGCCGAGCCGTTTTACCTCGAATCCCTAGCCATCTTTGAAAAAGTTTTGGGAAAAGAACATCCTGATTATGCCAATAGCCTGAACAACCTGGGGATTTTGTATAAGGACATGGGCAACTACGTAAAAGCCGAGCCGCTCTACCTACAAGCCATCGCTATCAAGGAAAAAGTTTTGGGTAAAGAACATGCTAGTTATGCCTGGAGCCTGAACGCTCTGGCTAATTTGAATTTGGCTTTGGGTAACTACGAAAAAGCGGAGCCGCTCTACCTAGAAGCAAAAGCCATCAGGGGAAAAATTTTGGGTAGAGAACATCCTGATTATGCAACCAGCCTGAACAACGTGGCGGCTTTATATTCGTACATGAGTAATTACGAAAAAGCAGAGATACTCTTCCTGGAAGCAAAAGCCATCAGGAGTAAAGTTTTGGGTAGAGAACATCCTGAATATGCCAGCAGCCTGAACAACCTGGCGAATTTATATACGCTCATGGGTAATTACGAAAAAGCGGAGCCGCTGTACCTCGAATCAAAAGCCATCAGGGAAAAAGTTTTGGGTAAACAACATCCTGATTATGCCAGTAGCCTTAGCCACCTGGCGACTATATATTCGTACATGGGTAATTACGAAAAAGCCGAGCCGATCTTCCTGGAAGCAAAAGCCATCAGGGAAAAAGTTTTGGGAAAAGAACATCCTGAATATGCTAGCAGCCTGCACAATCTGGCGGTTTTGTACTATAGCATGGGCCAATACGAAAAAGCCGAGCCGCTTTGCTTAGAAGCAAAAGATATCCAGGAAAAAGTTTTGGGTAAAGAACATCCAGTATATGCAAAAAGCCTGAACAACCTGGCGAATTTGTATAAGCACATGGGCAATTACAAAAAAGCCGAACCGCTCTACCTCGAAACCAAAGCTATCCAGGAAAAAGTTTTGGGTAAAGAACATCAAGCATATCCAAAAAACCTGAATAGTCTGGCTCATTTGTATTGGACTACGAAAAAATTTGATGCTGCCAAACCCTATTTATTGGAAGCCCGCGAAATTGACAAGTCGTTACTCCTCAAAGCATTTCGCCACCTTTCGGAAAGAGAATTAACATCCTACATCAATAACTTTACGGCTGAGCAAAACCTTTTGTTTTCTTTCACCCAAACGCAAACAGAATTGTCTGCTGACTGCTACAACAATACCCTTTTCCATAAAGGTTTTTTGTTAAATGCCGTTTCGCAAGTCAGCCACCTTGCGTTGTCGGATTCAGTCACTACCGAAAAATACTACCAACTCAAAGCCTACAACCGCCGCCTTGCTGCTTTATACGTAAAGCCCATCGCAGAGCGTAAAGGCGTATCAGAACTCGAAGAAAAAGCCAACACCCTCGAAAAAGAGCTCACCAGCACCGTGGCGGGTTTTGGGCAGGCAATTAAACAGGTCAACTGGCAGGAGGTACAAGCAGCACTCTGGCCAGGCGAATCAGCAATAGAATTCGTGGATTACAAATTCAGCAACCCCAAAACCACAGACAGTGTCATGTACGCCGCATTACTGGTAAGGCCCGGGGATGCTTCACCCCTTTTTATTCCCCTTTTTGAAGAAAAACAACTGAACGCACTCCTTCACACCACTGAAGAACGAAGAGCAGACTATGTATCTCGACTTTACACCCTGCCAGACCGGGGCATCGAACCTGTTGAAAAAACCAGGGAAACCCTCTACAAACTCATCTGGAAACCGCTTGAAAAAGAACTGAAAGGCGCAACAGTCGTCTATTTTTCCAACTCCGGGTTGCTTCACCGCCTCAATCTGACTGCTATCCCTATCAGATTGGATTCAGTCCTCGGCGATCGCTACCAGTTGGTAGAACTCGGCAGTACCCGTTCACTCGCCGTAGGTACGAAGGCAGGCCAATTGGTAGTGCCCAACCAACTCAAAACAAGCACAAAAAATGCCTTGCTTTTCGGTGGCATTCAATACGATTTGGACAGCACCGCCCTTGTGAATTCCATTGCTTCGATTGACTCTGTTTCCGTCGCCTCACGGGGGGAACTCAATTTTTTCTACACCGACTCTACCTTACGCGTCGGCACTTGGGGCAGCCTACCGTTCACTGACCGAGAAGTGGGTAACCTCGAACGCATCCTGAAAACAGCCGGAATACCAACCCAAACCCGCCGGGGTTATAACGCTACCGAAGAAGCCTTTAAAACCATCGGAGCCGGAAGCAATCCTTCCCCCCGAATCCTGCACATCGCCACCCACGGATTTTTCTTCCCTGAGCCCCAAACGTCGGAAGGGTTTAAAACCCTTCCGACGTTGAACGAACCCGTCTTCAAAATCTCCGAGCACCCCATGATCCGCTCCGGCCTCCTCCTCGCTGGCGCCAACCACGCCTGGAAAACCGGGAAACCCCTCAAACCCGGCATGGAAGACGGCATCTTAACCGCCTACGAGATCAGCCAGATGAACCTGAGCAACACCGAATTAGTAGTGCTCTCCGCCTGCGAAACCGGCCTTGGCGATATACAGGGAAACGAAGGGGTGTACGGCCTTCAGCGCGCCTTTAAAATAGCCGGAGCCAAGTACCTGATAATGAGCCTCTGGCAGGTGCCGGACAAGCAGACCTCTCTGCTGATGACCACTTTTTACAAGAAATGGCTGCCCTCCGACGCTGAAGCTCTTGCGGGTAAAGAACAGAAAATGACTATCCCCGAGGCATTCCGCGCTGCACAGAAGGAGTTGCGGGATGCGGGCTTGGATCCTTATCAGTGGGCGGGGTTTGTGTTGGTGGAGTGAGCCCTCCTACGTCCCGAATCCTCGGGACTATGGCGGGTAAACGGGGTTTGTGCTAGTGGAGTGAATGATGCCATACAAGAGATCAGGTAATTCAAAAATCAATGTCATAATTCCGGATTTTTGCAACAATTCAATATCTTGCAGGCGATAAAATTGCAAACTTGTTGTTTAATATTGAAAACCAACCACCATGAAAAATAAAATCAAAATCTGTTTTTTATTCACTTTCCTGGCCTTTGTTATTGGATGCTACGATCCGCTTGTGCCTCCTGTCGCAAAAGTTGAAAACGCTTGGATTTCAAAACTAGAAGAACCAAATAACCCTTGTTTCCCAAAACCGGGATGCGTCAGGGCTTGTGTGAACGGACTCGCTTCATATAAAGTTTTTTATACGTTATCAAATATTTCAAATGATACAATCACTGTTTCCAATCCCCAGTTAAACAAGAAATTGGGCAGCGCCACCACCATAAATAGGTGTCCCGGCACTGCCAACCAATTATATCCAATCCGACCCGGTGAATCGATTATTTTGACAGACTCTCTTTGTTTCTCTGGCAACTACACTTTTCTCCCAAATCAGGATAGTGTAATTTTCTCTTTCACTTTACAAGGGAGCCAGGCTCTTTTAAAGGTTACACTTCCTGTTTGTAATTGAAGTACTAGCGTTATGAAGCCCATAAGCGTGAAAGCATTATTTCATTCTATTGTTATAGCCTTCCCTTTTGTAGCTGTATCACAGCAAACTGATACTATACAGTGTAAGCAACAGATAGACAGTCTGATATTAATCTGTAAAGCTCAGGTTGCTAATAGCGAATTCGAGCTTGCACTTGAATCTATTTCCATCGCTGAAAAACTTGCACTGTCCCTGCCTCAACAACCGTCAGCTTCATACGCAAGGGTATGTTATAATTATGGTCGCATTTTCCATTTCAAGGGTGATTATGCACAGGCAAAACATTGGTATGAAAAAAGCATGCTGTTGTGGGAGACTTCAAGACATGAGGATGATCCTGATTATGCCTCCTGTTTGAGCAATCTCGCAGTTTCTTACTTTCAATTGGGGCAATATTCCCAGGCGGAGACGCTCTATTTAAAAACGCTGAAGATCAGAGAAAAAACAGTTGGCATTCACCATATTAAATATGAAAGATGCCTGATTAATTTGGCAAACTTATACGCAAAAACAGGCAGGTATGAAGATGCGGAGTCCATGTATCTGAGAGCAAATGGAATAGCAGCGGATTTGAATAGGAAAACAACGGTTGATTACGCTGAAAACCTGAACAACCTGGCTTTGCTGTACATGGAAACATCAAGATATGAAAATGCATTACCGCTGTATCTGGAAGCAAAAAACATTTGGGAACAAGCCGGCAAAGACCAGGGAAATTATGCCGCCTGCCTAAACAATTTAGCCAATTTGTACTTTGAATTGGGTGCTTATGAACAAGCAGAACCTTATTTTTTGGAAGCAAAAAACATTCGGGAAAAATTATTGGGGAAAGAACATCCGGAATATCTCCAGAGCCTGAAAAACCTTGCCATTCTGTGCATAAATACTGGTGATTATGAAAAAGCGGAATCGATTCTTATAGATGTCTCCGACTTGCGAAAACGATTGCTCGGCGAAAACCATCCAGATTATGCCAATAGCCTGGAAGATTTGGCAGTATTGTATGAAATCAACCATGAATACCCCAAAGCCGAAACACTTCATCAAAATTCTTTGACTATACGGAAAGAATTACGTGGGAAGGAAAATTCAGACTATGCTAGAAATCTCCAAAACCTGTCTAATTTATACGGAAAGATGGGGCGGTACAAGGAAGCCTTACCTAAAGCGCTTGAAAACCTGGCCATTCTTGAAAAAAAATCGGGAAAATCGCACCCTGATTACGCTTCCGGTCTGCATAACCTGGCTTTCCTCTATACATGTCTTGGAAAGCCTGGCGAAGCTGAACCACTTTATGCGGAAGCAAATCTCATTTATGAAAAAACCTTTGGCAAAGCCCATCCGCACCGGCTTAATTGCCTGGCCGATTTAGCAGACATGTATGCAGGTATGGGCGAAACCATCAAAGCCGAGCCACTTTTTCTGGAAGTGGCAACCCTGCGGTCACTGCAATTGGAAAAGGCTATTCTTCACCTGTCTGAGCAGGAACTGAACAAATATCTGCGCCTGTTTTCCGAAAATTGTGAACACTTGCTGTCCTTCGCTCATACCACTCACAACAAGGAATCCACGCTCCCTGGCGCTTGCTACGACAATAGCCTTTTTTATAAAGGGTTCTTACTCCATACGGCCAACCGGATCAGGCATTTTGCACAGGCTGACAGCGCTGCCATGGCTCAGCTCGACTTGCTTAAGTCATATAAACGCCGCCTCGCCCACCAGTATTCCATACCGGCCATAGAGCGACAAGGGGTAGTTGCCCTCGAGGCCAAAGCCAACGACCTTGAAAAAAACCTTGCACGCACCGTGTCAAACTATGCCATTTCCAAACAGCAGATTAAGTGGCAGGAGGTGCAACAAAAACTAAAGCCTGCTGATGTCGCTATCGAACTAGTGCGATACAAGTTTTTTGATAAACAACAAACCGACCGCATCATGTACGCTGCGCTGGTATTGAAACCGGGCATGGCGCAACCGCAGTTCGTCCCGCTTTTCGAAGAAAAAACGCTCGACAGTTTGTTGCATACCTTCGGCCAGCGAAAGGCGGACTATGTGAACAGCCTCTATGCTGTGTCAGAAAGAGGTGTAAAGCCCCTGGACAAACCTGAGAAATCCTTGTACGAATTGCTTTGGCAACCACTGGAAAACCTGCTCCCTGAAGTAAAAAACCGCGAAGATGCCACCATCTATTTTTCGCCAATAGGATTGCTGCACCGTATCAACACGGGCGCCATCCCCATCAATGAAGACCTGACGTTTTCCGACCGGTATCGCCTGGTTGAAATGGGAAGTACCAGACAATTGGTGCTGCATGGTGACCATATGTCTGAAAACCAGTCTGCCATGCTCTTCGGCGGCATTTTTTACGACGCCGACACCACTGCCGAGCAGATTAAAACGGCTGAGATACAACAGGATATGTGGGCTGTAAGAAGTGTGCCTGACTTTTCCAAGTCTGATTCGAAATTGCATGGCGACAACTGGGAGTACCTGAAATGGACTGATAAAGAAGTGTCAACCATTCAGCAAATCCTGCAACCCCAGGGATTTCAAACCCAGGTCCTAAAAGAAAATGAGGGCACGGAAAAGCTTTTCAAAGCCATTGGGGAAGCAGGGCCAAGCCCCCGAATCCTGCACGTCGCCACCCATGGCTTCTTTTTCCCCGACCCAAAAGCAGAGGGCAGTCGGCAGTTGGCAGTCGGCAGCGAACCCGTCTTCAAAATCTCCGATCATCCCATGATCCGCTCCGGACTCCTCCTCGCCGGCGCCAACCACGCCTGGTCCCGAGGCCTCGGGAGCAAACCCCTCAAACCCGGTATGGAAGACGGCATCCTGACCGCCTACGAGATCAGCCAGATGAACCTCTCCAACACCGAACTCGTAGTGCTCTCCGCCTGCGAAACCGGTCTGGGTGACATACAGGGCAACGAAGGCGTGTACGGCCTGCAGCGCGCTTTTAAAATAGCCGGAGCTAAGTATCTCGTTATGTCCCTCTGGCAGGTTCCCGACCAGGAGACTTCGGTGTTTATGACGACGTTTTACAAAAACTGGCTGGAAGGGAAAATGGCCATCCCCGATGCCTTCCGCACCACGCAAAAGGAAATGCGGGAGCGGTTCATCAACCCGTACCAATGGGCGGGGTTTGTGCTGGTGGAGTAAAAAATAAACAATCCCCTTACCTAGATTATCCTAATCCCCCAAACTCGCGACACGCTTCTACATATCGTCACCTATAACCTGTCGCGTTATGAAGACCACTTTGCTCTTACCTGTTTTTTTTCTGTCATCATTTATTGCAGATGCCCAGAATGCGGACTCTTTGTCCGTAGTGAAACAGGTGGATAGCTTGATCCAGGTTTCTCAGAGCTTTAGTCAAAGCAAAAACTTTGAGAAAGCCCTTGAAGTCCTTGCGCTGGCAGAGCAAATGGTTCTTGAAAAAATAGGAGCTGGAACGAAAGAACAAGGCAATATTTACTATAAACGAGGGCAGATCTTATATACTAAAGGAGATTACCCTGACGCAGAAAAATCGTTTCTCCTGGCCATCTCTATTCAGGAAAAGACCCTGGGCAAGGAACATCCCGATTATGCCAGGTCTTTGTCCAAACTTGCCCGGCTGTATTATGACAAGGGTGATTATGATAAAGCAGAACCACTTAACCTTACGGTCAAAGATTTATATGCCCAAATTTATGGAAAAAAAAGCAACGAATACGCCTGGGCTGTAGGCGATATTGGCGAGATATACAAGGCAAAAGGATACTTCGAAAAAGCAGAGCCTTTCTTCTTAGAGAACCGGGATATTTTGGCGGAGACTGTTGGAAAGGAAAACCTTGATTATGCCCTCTCGCTAAATAATTTGGGAAGATTTTATAGACGAGCAGGAGATTTTAAAAAAACAGAGGTCTGTTTTTTAGAAGCGAAGGATATTATAGTGAAAAAAACAGGAAATAAAAGCTCGGATTATGCCATGATTGCAAATAACCTAGGCCTTTTATACACCAATAAATGCGAATATGAGAAGGCGGAGCCTTTTCTGCTAGTCGTTAAAGACATAGATGAAAAAAATAAAGGAAAACTACATCCTGAATACGCTCAAACCTTGGTGAACCTGGCCATTTTCTATAGTAATAAAGGCGACTATTCCAATGCAGAAAGATTCTATTTGGAGGCAATAGAGATTATGAGCAAAACCATAGGAAAAGAACATAAAAATTACGCAATGACCTTGAATAACCTCGCTGCCATGTATTATTTAAAAGGCGACTATTCCAAAGCAGAATCCGGGTATTTAGAAGCCACCGCGATCTATGCAAAAACCTTGGGCAATGAACACCCAAACTATGCAGCAGGACTTATGAATCTAGCGGATCTTTACTACGCAAAAGGTGATTTTAAAAAAGTAGAGCCCCTTTTTCTAGAAGCAAAGAATATTTATGCCAAAACATCCGGGGTCGAAAATTTCGATTATGCAAAAACTTTGAATGGCCTCGCCCACATGGAGAAACGAAAAGGAAACTATCAAAAATCGGAGCAATTGTATCTGGAAGCCAAAGAGATCAATGCAAAAACATTTGGTCTGGAACACCCGAATTATGCTTCTTCCTTAAATAATCTTGCCGATTTGTTTGATCAGACTGGCGATTATGATAAAGCCAAGTCCCTATATCTGGAAGCCAAGAATATAATAGTAAAATCCTTGGGGGCGAATCACCCCAGATATGCCTCCTCTTTATTCAACCTTGCCTGTCTTTATCAAAAGACAAAAAATATCACGGAGTCTGCCGCTCTTTTTCTCGAATTGAATGATCTGGACCGCCAACTTGTTGAAGCCGCAACTACTTACTCCTCTGAAGATGAAATGCACGCTTATCTGCAAACTTTCGAGCAAAGAATCGCTGGATTTCAATCCATCACCCAGATCCACCCCAGTCCCGAACTATGCAATGCACTATATGATAACAACCTGTTTTATAATGGATTATTATTGGAGAATGGGCGTCTGATGACGCTCGCAATTGCAGGGTCCGACAGCCTCATCCGCGATATTTATATCCAATGGCAAGGTTGCCACCGCCGCCTTGCAAAACGATACGCCCGCCCCATCGCCGAACGTAAAAAAATAGCTGAAGTAGAAGCCGAAGCCGAAGGCTATGAAAAATTGCTTATGCGCAGTCTGCCAGCTTTTCAGGAGGCTAGAAAAATACCCAAATGGCAGGACATTCGGGACCACCTGAAAGAAGGCGAAGCAGCGATAGAGTTCCTGCATTACCCCTTCTTTTCCCCTGAGCAAACAGACCGTATCCAATATGCAGCCCTCGTGCTTCGCCCCGGCTGGGATGCCGCCAAACTGATCCCGCTCTTCGAAGAAAAACAACTCGATTCTTTGTTGCACACCCCAAGTGAACGAAAAGCAGATTATGTTCACAATCTGTATTCCATTGCCGACCGGGGTATCATTGTCGCGGGTAAACCAAAAAAATCACTCTTTGATTTGATCTGGGAACCAATCGAAAAAGAACTGATCTCCCCTTCTGGAGTTGCAGGGCGGGAGAAAGCTGTAAAAACTGTTTTTTTCTCCTCAACCGGGTTGCTGCATCGACTCAACCTTGCGGCCATTCCAATATCCACTCTTGAAGAAGGGCAGGGGAGTGTGGATTCTACCCTGGCTGATCGGTATCACCTGATCCAATTAGGCAGCACGCGTTCACTCGCCGTAGGTACGAAGGCGGGCCAATTGTTCGCTCAGGCTACAACTCAATTCAACAACCACAACGCTATCCTTTTCGGCGGCATCCAGTTTGATATGGACTCCACCGCAATTTTTGCAGCCAATGCCCGGCTTAAAAATTCAGATTTGGCCAGCCGCGGGCCAGCCGAAGAGACCAATATGGATCCTACCAGTCGCGGCGACACATGGAACTATCTGAAATGGACCGAAAAAGAGGTCAACGCCATTGCACCTATCTTATCTTCGGGTGGCATAATTCCCGAAACCCGGAATGGCTTTGAAGCCACCGAAGAGGCGTTCAAAAACATTGGTGTGAATGGACCATCACCCCGCATATTGCACCTCGCTACCCACGGTTTCTTTTTCCCCGACCTGAAAGACACTACCCATCAGCATAAAACTCCGGATACCCAGGAAACCGGTTTCAAAACCAGCGAAAACCCGCTCATTCGCTCCGGACTCCTGCTCGCAGGTGCCAACTACGCCTGGAAAACAGGAAAACCCTTCAAAAAAGGCCTGGAAAACGGCATCCTCACTGCCTACGAGATCAGCCACATGAACCTGATTAATACCGAATTAGTCGTCCTCTCTGCCTGCGAAACCGGCCTCGGTGACATCCAGGGTAACGAAGGCGTATACGGCCTGCAGCGCGCCTTCAAAATAGCCGGGGCTAAGTACCTGATTATGAGCCTCTGGAAGGTGCCGGATTTTCAGACGCAGGAACTAATGACCACTTTTTATTCGAAATGGCTGACGGAAAAAATGAATCTTCCAGAGGCATTTCGCTCTGCCCAGCAGGAGATGCGGGAGAAGTACGGGAATCCGTATTTCTGGGCGGGGTTTGTCCTGGTGGAGTGAAAAATCGAGAATCATTTATACCTTAGATTCGCTTAATCCCCCCGACCCAGCGACACGCTTCGACATTTACTCACCTGTTAACTTGTCGCGTGATGAAAGCCACTTTACTTGTCCCTGTTTTTTTTCTACTTTCCTTTTTTGTACATGCACAAAATGCGGACTCCTTGTCGGCAGTGAAACAGGTGGATAGCCTCATTCAAGTTTCCCGAGCACTAACTGAAAAAAGAGACTTCGACAAAGCCCTCGAAATAAATGCAGCTGCCGAAAAACTCGTCCTTGAAGCGCTGGGACGGGAGTCAGCTCCCTATGTAGAATGTTGCTTAAGCAAGGGTGAAACATATCAACAAATGGGAGAACTTTCTGAGGCAGAAAAATCATACCTAGAAGCGAAGTCGATCCATGAAAGATCCCTTGGTAAAGAAAACTTCGGTTATGTTAATTGCTTGAGCACATTGGGTGTTTTTTATGCCGAAACTGGAGGAGCGTTTGAAAAAACAGAACCTTTTTTTACAGAATCTGTCGCTATAGTTCAAAAGAAATACGGGAAAGCGCATCCAGAGTACGCAGGAAAATTAATAAATCTTGCATTAGTATACATGAATTATGGGAAGTATGGGATGTCAGAACGGCTATTTAATGAAGCCAAATCCATTTTAGAAACAAACGTTATGGCTAAGTATCCCGAAACATATATGAATTGCATATTCAATTTCGCTAATTTATATGGTTATATGGGAGATTATGAGAAATGTATACTCACCATGCTCGAAGCAAAAGCAATGATTGAAAAATTATATGGTAAAGATCATTATCTATATGCAAACTTACTAAACAACTTAGGAGCAACCTACTGTGAGATAAGTGACTTTAAAACAGCTGAGCCGTTGTTCTTCGAAGCCAAGGATGCTTATGAAAAAACCTTGGGAAAAGAGCATCCAAAATATTCCGAAACGATTGGAAACCTGGCTACTGTATATTTGGAAAATGGTAATTATGAAAAAGCAGAATTGTTTTACGAACAAGCCATCGCTATTGCAGAAAAAACATCCGGAAAAGAAAGTCATTTATATGCTTTGAATATTGGAGGTTTGGGTAATTACTATCTGGATAAAAGGGTATTCGATAAAAGTGAGCCGCTACTCCTTGAAACGATCGGCATCTTTGAAAGAACATTGGGAAGAGAACATCCAGAATGTGCATATTACATTCGAAATCTTGCAATTCTTCTGATTGACAAAGGTGAATATGAAAGAGCAGAGGCATTACTACTTGAATCGGTGGCTAATATTGAGAAAACACATGGAAAAAAACATCTTCTGTATGCTGAAAGTGCAAATGAGCTGGCAAACGGTTATATGATTGCGAGCAGGTATGAACAGGCAGAACAACTCTATCTCGAAGCCAAGGCAATAATAGAATCTATGTTGGGAAAGGATAACTCAAAATATGCAAATATCCTTGGCAATCTTTCAAAATTATATTGGAAAATGGGCAGAATATCCTCGGCTGCATTACTCTTGCAAGAAATGGCAGAGGTTCACAGGTCACTTTTGGTAAAAGCATCCAAGTATCTTTCAGAAAATGAAATGCGATCCTATGTACTCACCTTTGAAACCGCGCTCGATCAAAATCTATCTTTTGCCCAGATTGTAGCGCCATCAGGATTCAGCGGCAGCAGTTTTGACAATTCACTTTTCCATAAAGGTTTCTTGCTTCAATCATCCAACCAAGTCAAAAATCGAGGTTCAGTAGATAGCACTGGTACAGAACTATTAGCCCAATTGCGATCCTGCCATCGTCGCCTTGCAGCGGTCTACATACTTCCATTTGCAGAACGAGATAGTGTTTACGTAGTCGACTTGGCAGAAAAGGCAAATAGCCTCGAAAAAGAAATTACGCGCAATGTTGCAGGGTACGGCGAAGCTTTTCAACAGGTTAAGTGGCAGGAATTGCAATCTTCCCTAAAACCCGCTGAGGCCGCCATTGAATTTGTTCGGTATAAATTCTCCAATCCAGAGCCATCCGACAGTATTGTGTACGCCGCACATCTACTAAAACAAGGTTATGCTCAACCCCAATTCATCCCGCTTTTTGAAGAAAAATCTCTAGACTCCCTACTCCAGCGAAATAGTGACCGAAAGGAACAATATGTCAAACAACTCTATTCCCTCGCCGACCGGGGCATAATCGCAACAGAGATGCCCCAAAAATCGTTATACAACCTCTTGTGGCATCCCCTCGAAAGACAGTTATCGGACATCAACACCATCTACTATTCCCCTTCTGGTCTCCTCCACCGCATCAACCTCGCGGCTATCCCACTCAACATAGATTCCGTCCTGGGCGACCGCTATAAATTGGTCGAACTCGGCAGTACCCGTCAAGTGGTTATTCCAACCCAGATCATACCAGCCGCCAACGACGCACTGCTCTTCGGCGGCATTCGCTACGAGGCCGATACCACAGTCATTCGGTCTTCGAATACACGACCGGACTCCTTCTCTATCGTCAGTCGGGGAGGCTTAAGTTTTTCCTATTCCGACTCAACTTTGCGCAGTGGCCAATGGAATTATCTGCCTTTTACAGAAAAGGAAGTGAACAGCGTGGAAAAAATGCTCAAAAAAGGAGGCATAAGTACCCAGACCAACGTTGCTTACAATGCGACTGAAGAATCCTTCAAAACCATCGGCGCAAGCGGCAATCCGTCCCCCCGTATCCTTCACATCGCCACACATGGATTTTTCTTCCCAGACCCCCAAACGTCGGAAGGGTTTAAAACCCTTCCGACGTTGAACGAACCCATCTTCAAAATCTCCGACCACCCCATGATTCGCTCTGGCCTCCTCCTCGCCGGCGCCAACCACGCCTGGAAAACCGGAAAACCCCTCAAGCCCGGCATGGAAGACGGTATCCTGACCGCCTACGAGATCAGCCAGATGAACCTCTCCAACACCGAACGCGTCGTGCTCTCCGCCTGCGAAACCGGCCTGGGCGACATCCAGGGCAACGAAGGGGTGTACGGCCTACAGCGGGCTTTCAAAATAGCAGGGGTCAAGTACCTGATCATGAGCCTCTGGCAAGTGCCCGATAAGCAGACCTCTTTGCTGATGACTACTTTCTATAAAAAATGGTTAGAGGAGAAAATGACTATCCCGGAAGCATTCCGCGCGGCGCAGAAGGAGCTGCGGGATGCGGGGCTGGATCCGTATCAGTGGGCGGGGTTTGTGCTGGTGGAGTGATTATTTTGTGCGCGAACTCCCAAAATTGTACTTAATTCTGTGAATTGATACGCAATATTATACATAATGTACTTTCCATAAAACCCAAAACGGCCTATACCTTTATCCCTTCTATTTACTCCGGTTTTCATGGCACGCTGAATACAATTTTCAAATTATTATTATGAGAACTTCGCTTGTCATCCTTGCCTTGCTTTTGGGCCTTTCGCTCAGCGCCCAACAAAAGAGTATCAAGCCTTTACCTGTTTTACCCGCCGAAGCGCGCAGCGCGAAGGCGAGCTCCCCTGCTACTGCCACACGTGCAGTCGTCATCGGAATCTCCGATTACCAAGATCCGCAAATCCCCGACTTGCGCTTCGCTGACCGGGACGCCGAAGCCTTTGCCAATTTCCTCCGCTCCCCCGCAGGCGGCTCGCTCGATGGCGACCACCTGAAAGTGCTGACCAATAGCAAAGCGACCGTTGCCCAATTCGCCATAGCCCTTGACTGGCTGATGGAAAACTCAAAAGAGGGTGATCAAGCCATTATCTACTTCTCTGGGCATGGTGACGTGGAAAAAAAGACTCTGACCCAGCCGGGTTTTCTGCTTTGTTGGGATGCCCCGGCGAGGGTGTATATGGCCGGCGGCACTTTCGCACTGCCTATGTTGCAAGAGGTAATCTCTACCTTATCCATTCAGAATAAATCAAAAGTGGTCGTCATCGCCGATGCCTGCCGGTCCGGCACCTTGTCTGGCAACAGCATCGGTGGTGCACAGGCGACGGCCTCCAACCTTGCCCGGCAATATGCCAATGAGATCAAGGTTTTATCCTGTCAGCCAAACGAATACAGCATCGAAGGCGAGCAGTGGGGCGGAGGCAGAGGCGCCTTTTCTTTTAACCTTGTGGATGCCCTCTACGGACTGGCCGACCATAACAACGATCTTTTTGTCACCCTACAAGAGATAGGTCGCTACCTGGAAGACCATGTGACGGCCGAAGTTGCTCCCATCAGTCAAGTACCCATGATATTGGGCAACCGTAGCGAACGCTTGGCCGATGTAGACCGCAAATTGTTGGCCGACTTGCGCTCCGGTAAGACCACCCAGATGGCCTTGCTCTCGCCAGTCGAATCCAAAGGCCTGGAAGAGGATGTACTGGCAGGTTTATCCGCCGGAGGCACCGAGGCGGGAGTAGATACGAACGTGCGGGAATTGTATCGGCGCTTCAAACAATCTTTGAAAGACAAGGTGTTCCTGGAGCCCGCCACCGCTTGTGCCGACGTTTATTACGAGCGGCTTATTCAGGAGCCAAAACTTATCAGATTGCATTCTACTATGCGACGCAACTATGCGGCGGCATTGCAGGATGATGCGCAGCAGGTGATGAACACCATGCTCAAAACAGGTTTGACAATAGACGTGCTTTCCGGTGTAAAACCCATTCAACTTTATCAAAACTATCCCGCCTATCTTAATCGTGCGGCGGAATTATTGGATAGCGGGCATTATATGTACGCCACCTTGCAGGCACGGAAGTCTTTTTTTGAGGGAAAAATTCAACCCACGCTGTTGGAAAAACGGAAGCATTTTCTAAAAGCCCTGGACTGGCAACCCGAGCTGCCCCATGCTTTTGTAGAAATGGTCTCGATCTGCTCGGCAATACAGCTTGATTCAGCAATTTTATACGCCACGAAAGCCATGGAAATTTCCCCCACTTGGGTCGTTCCCTATATCCGACTTGCCACTTTTTATGATCACAGGTTGAATAAACCCGGCAATGCGGAGGCTCTTTTGAATCAAGCAGGAGAACTGGATTCCAGCTCTTTACTTGTCTGGTATCAAAAAGCAAATTTTTATTCCGAGCACGGCAATTTTGGGAAAGCAGAATATTGGTTCAAAAAAACGATTGCCAGTGCTGATAAAGGCATTTGTTTCCCTTGCGCGCAACTTCACTTGGGGTATGGTTACAATACAATGGGTCGCTATGCAGAAGCGGTGGTCCACTTCCTAAAAGCCATTCAACTTGATTCGAGCTTCACAAGGGCATACAACGGCTTAGGGACGGCTTATAGAGCCCTGGGGCGCTTTGAAGAAGCGGAATAAGCATACAAAAAAATCATTCTGACCGACCCGTTCAATGCACCTACCTACAATGAAATGGGACACCTTTACTGGGAAACCGGACGGTTGTCAGAAGCAGAGGAACATTACAAAAAGGGCATTCTGGCTGATTCGATCTTTATAAACACCTATACCAGCTTGGCTTCGCTTTTTATTGAAATGAACCGATTCGCGGAAGCAGAACAGGTTTGTAAAAGAAGCATTCAGATGGATTCGACCAAGACCTGGGGATTCCTTTTATTGGGAGTAGTCTACACCCGACTGAAGCGTTATGACGAAGCAGAATTTTATGGTAAAAAAGCCATTGAAGTGGATCCTTCTGCCGAGTCTTACTTCGTTTTTTCTTGCATTTTGAGCCTAAGCAACCAAGCGGGAAAGGCTTTTGAAGCTCTGGAGCAGACCTTGAAAATTGGCTATGACTACGATACAATCCAAAATGACCCAGAACTCGCCCCCCTCCACAAACTCCCAAAGTGGAAGGAACTGATGGAAAAATACTTCCCAGACAAAGTCAAAGACTAAAACCAACAACCATGAAAAACGTCCTTTTTACCTTGCTTCTCATCCACCTGGAAGAAGGCCTCTACGGATTCGCCGACCGCAACACCGATGCCATAGTGACGGTTTCGGAAGTTGCCGGTATCTCGAAGACCACGTTAGGTACCCAAACTAAGAAGATCTGGGATGGTACAACGGATGAAACGGATTTTGCGGATCAAAACGGATCTTTTAAATCCGTTCTAATCCGTTAGATCCGTTTCATCCGTGTTCCATCCCCTCAAGCTGCATCACACTAAATTTTTCATCCTGAATCCAACCCGATCATCTTGTGAAAAAGACCTTGTTACTTGTTTTGATTAGCATCTGCTCTGGCTCCTTTTCTGCCCAAACCGAAAAAAGCGTCAAACCTTTACCCGCCGAAGCCTTGGCGAAGGAGGGCTCCTTCGCCGAGGCTTCGGCGGGCACACGTGCAGTCGTCATCGGCATCTCCGACTACCAAGACCCGCAAATCCCCGACCTGCGCTTCGCCGACAAAGACGCAGAAGCCTTTGCCAATTTCCTCCGAAGCCTGGCAGGCGGCTCGCTCGATGGCGACCACCTCAAGGTGCTGACGAACGAACAAGCCACCGGGGCACAAGTTGCTGCTGCGCTTTATTGGCTCGTCGAGGAAAGCGAGCAGGGAGACCAGGTTATCATCTATTTCAGCGGACACGGGGACGTGGAAGCAAAATTCATGGGGCAGCCGGGATTCCTGCTTTGCTGGGATTCGCCCCCAAAAGTTTACATGGGCGGCGGCTCGGTGCAATTAGGAATGCTCCAGACCGTCGTTTCGACCCTCTCAACTGAAAACAAAGTGCGAGTGGTGCTCATCACCGATGCCTGCCGCTCCGGCAAGCTGGCGGGCAGCGACTCAAACGGCCCCCTGCTGACCAATGCCAATCTCGCCAAGCAGTTTGCCAAAGAAATCAAAATCCTTTCCTGCCAGGCGGACGAATACAGCCTCGAAGGGGAGCAGTGGGGCGGAGGGCGCGGCGCTTTCAGCTTCCACCTCATGGACGGGCTGTACGGCATGGCAGACGACAACAAGGACCTGAGCGTGAACCTGCAGGAAATGCGGCGCTATTTAGAAGACCACGTGACGCCGGAAGTGGCGCCGCTTGCCCAGACTCCCCAGGTGATCGGCGGAAATGCGGAAAAGCTGGCGGCAGTATCGCCGGAAATATTGGCAGCCCATAGACTGGGCAGGGAAGAACAGCTCCGCCCTTTTTCGCCCACAGAGAACCGGGGTATCGAAGACGAAGTGCTGGCGACCGTGGACACGACGTTGCGGCAATTGTACCGACTGTTCAAAAAAGCATTGAAGGACAAGGTGTTTTTGGAGCCCACCGACGCTTGTGCCGATGCGTATTACCTGCGATTGATTGCGGAGCCGAAGATGAAGCGGCTGCACGCTTCCATGCGCCGCAATTATGCCGCTGCCTTACAGGACGAGGCGCAGCAGGCCTTGAACGCTTACCTGAAAGCAGATTCCTTAGAAATGGTTGACCGGTATAAAAACGACCCCAAATATACCAAGTACCCTCAATTCCTTCAACGGGCTGCTGAATTGCTGGGCAATAACCACTACATGTATAATTCCCTGCTCGCCCGCCAATTGTATTTCGAAGGGCTTAACCTGCGACTAAAAGGCACTGATTGGCGTAAAAACGATTCGCTTTACCACCTGGCATTGGAAAAGCAAGTCCAGGCTTTGGCACTCGAAGAAAATGTGCCATTCGTTTTGCAGGAAATCGGACAATTGCACCAATACCTCCGCGACTACGGGCAATCTCTGGCCTATTTTCAAAAGGCAATGCAAAGGGTTCCAAAATGGATAATTCCCATCATGGATGCTTCCCGCCTCCTCACCTATAATTTGTACGATTACCCGGCTGCCATAGCCTACGCCCATAAAGCCATATCTATAGATTCCACCAGTTTAGATGCCTGGTTGACCCTGGCAAATTCATTTCACTACGGTGGCAAAGCGGACAGCGCCGACTTCATCTATAAGCAAATCCTCGCCCGCTGGCCCCAGGACTACAAAAGTTACTGGTACGCCGCTATGTTTTACAGCCGAACTGAAAATACCGAAGCGTCCAAAAACGTACTCACTCATGCTATTGAGCGGTTCCCCGACAAGGCGATTCTGTATTTTGAGTTGGGGCGTTTGTATCGTTTTTACGAGTGGAACCCCGAATTGGCTAAAAAGTATTTCTACAAATCTATTTCCTTAGATTCTACCAACCTGACTAATCATTGGTTGTTGAGCCAAACTTACAGCTTCCAAGGCAAGCCCGATTCAGCGTTGTCCATAGCGCATCAAGCATTGAAAATAGAGCCAAACCACTTTGGGCTTGTTAGCCAGGTGGCCCTTACGTATCAAAGAGTTGGCGACTATAGGAATGCAGAAAAATATTACTGGCAGGCTATAGACATCAACCCTAATTATGCATGGGCGTATAAAGCCCTTGGTATGCTTAGCGAAAGGCATTTTAATGACACCGTTGTAGCAAAACGGCTATATTTGAAATGTAACCAGTTAAATCCCGGAGTATGCGCTCGCGTTTTGGCTAATTTATATTTTGTAGAAAACAAGCCAGATTCAGCACTATTGATAATTGAACAGGGAGTGAATGCAGACCCTACCTGGATTGAAGGATTGTACTGGGCAGCCCGATTAGCAAGGCTATGGGGCTATTTTGATGTCGGCATAAATTGGTTCAAAAAAATTACCGACCTGAACCCGAACTCTCCAACAGGGCTGTACCACGTTGCCTTGAGTTATGAAATCATGGGAAAATTGGATTCAGCAATACTTACGGCCCAGGCCTTGGTGGACCATGCTCCCGTGTATTCAGGCGGCTATGAGCTGTTAAGTAAGTTTTACCGAAAAAAAGGCATGGTGAATCAGGCAATCGTTTTGCTCAAAGGGGGTATTGAGAAGGAGCCGGGAATATCGTTGTACCACCTATTAGCGGAGACTTACTGGCAGAATGGCGAACCGACAGAAGCGCTTGCCTGGTACAAAAAAGCGACTGAAATCGGCACACAGAATCCATACGAACAATGGATGCTTTGCCTTGCCAATTACCGGCTTGGAAATACGGAAGCGTTGGCCCCATGTGGTTTGGAAGAAGAAAAGGTAGACGAGTATCTACTTTACAATAATGCCGCGCTTTATGCTTTGGTGGGAGATGAGGAAGAATCTCTCAAATGGCTCAAAAAGGCTTTTGATAAATTCTACTTCGACTACCAATCGGTCTTGATAGACATTGACTTGCGGAACATCCAAGACGAGCCGGAATTCAAAGCCTTGCTAAGAAAATACTTCCCGTACCAGTTCAAAGGATAAGCGGTAGTAAAAGACTGCTCTGCAATCTCACACCCCCACCATTTCTCGCACCGGCAAAATCGTCTTCAACTTCTCCACCACAAAATCCACCTCCGCTTTGGAGTTGTAGTGTGAAAACGAAAAACGGATACTCTTCCGCGCCGGATCTGCATGGATGGCTTCCAGTACGTGACTGCCTTTTTCCGAGCCGCTCGAACAGGCTGAACCGCCCGAACAACTGATGCCGGCAATATCCATACTCAGCAGCAGCAGCTCGTTTTTCGGGTTGGGTGGGAAGGAAACATTGAGCACGGTGTAAAGACTGTCGCCGTCGCAGTCGCCATTGAACTGGATGTCATCAAAAGTTTCTAAAAGCCTTTCTTTCAGGTAGTTGCGAACATCGCAGATATGCGCCACGCGTTCTTTCATTTCGGTGGTGGCGAGTTCAAGGGCTTTGGCGAGTCCTACAATGCCGTACACGTTTTCGGTGCCGCCGCGCATGTTGCGTTCCTGTGCGCCGCCGTCAATAAACGGCTTGATAGGGGTTTCCGGGCTTATATAAATGAATCCCACGCCTTTTGGCCCGTGGAATTTATGGGCCGCGCCCGACATGAAATTCAAGGGTGTTTCCTGCACATTGATCGGGAAATGCCCGACGGTCTGCACCGTATCCGAATGGAAAAGGGCCCCGTATTGACGGCATAAGCCCGACACCAAGCCGAGGTCAATCATGGTACCGATTTCATTGTTGGCGTGCATGAGCGACACGAGTGTTTTTTTGCCACCAGAACCGGCCAGGGCAGATTCAAGCGCCTGATAATCAGGTCTTCCGACAGCATCCACGGGTAGCCACACGACTTCTACGCCATCCACTTTTTCAACGGTTTCGATGGCGTGTGTGCCACAATGGTGCTCGGTCGGACTGGAGATAATGCGCCGCACACCAAGGTCGCGCACGGAGCATTTGATGGCCATGTTGTTGCTTTCCGTGCCGCCGGAGGTAAAGAAAATCTCCCCGGTGCCTGCTCCGATACTTTGTGCCACCGCCTTTCGCGCAGATTCCAATGCGGCACGTACGCTCCGCCCTTCCGCATGGATGCTTGACGGATTGCCGTATTGGCCGCGCAGGATGGGCAGCATCGCATTGATGACTTCTTCAGAGATGGGGGTTGTGGCGGCGTTGTCGAAATAGACTCGTTGCATTGTTTTTGAATTAAGGTATTGGCGGAGAGGGGGTCTAACACGCGTTTTTTTGATTTAAGATTGACGAGTACATGATTGTTGATTTTTGATGGATATGTAAGATTTTCGATGGTCTATATATCGAAAATCGCACATACTCACATCATCCATCCCATCAAAAATCAACAATCATGTAATCTATTAATCTTAAATCAAAAAAATTGAATACTACTCTGTGATTAACCTTCTGTGATAATTAATCTGTCCCAAATGGTAATTCAGGTGTGTGAGCAAGTGGAGGAGCATGTATCGCGTCGTCACCATCTGGCCGTGTTTTTCCAACGGGTAAATTTTATCAAAATCGGTTTCAGAAAACCCTTGAAGCGTGTTTTTTAGGACTAAAGTGGTCTGATCAACACTAAAAAGCAGTTCGGTGCGTGGAATGTTTTTAAGCGAAAATTCTTCATCCCGTTGGCGAATATAGCCAGTATTGCCCAACACCGCCCCGATAAAATGTTTGAGATTGCCTACAAGGTGCAAGCACAGGTTGCCCGCTGAATTGCTGATTCCGGGGCGGGTTTCCCAAATTGCAGACTCCACGGGATAAAGGCCGATTTCCTCTTTGAGTTTGAGCAGCTCGCGTTCGAAGAATTCGAGCAGGTTTTCTTTCAGCATTGCATCGAATGTTTGATAACTGTTAGACAGCCTCTACTTCAATTCCCCAATATCCGCCATAATCTTCTTTGCCAAATTTCCCGCGATTACCGCCGAATTGCTCTCGGCATAAATGCGGATAATCGGCTCGGTGTTCGAGGGGCGGAGGTGTACCCAGCCATCTGCAAAGTCAATTTTGAGGCCGTCTTCGGTGTTAATCTCTTCGCGGTGATATTTTTCCCGAAGTGCTTCAAAGATTTTTTCAAGGTCAATATCGGGTGAGCGCTCGATCTTGGTCTTGGCCATGTGGTAGTCTGGGTATGTCTTTCGCAAAGTCGAAATCTGCTTGCCCGACTGCGATAAATGGCTGAGGAACAGCGCGATACCGATCAATGCATCACGACCGTAATGCAGTTCCGGCACAATAATACCGCCATTGCCTTCGCCCCCAATCACGGCTTTCACAGCCTTCATTTTATCCACCACATTCACCTCGCCTACGGCTGCCGCGTGGTATTCGCCGCCGTATTTTAAGGTCACATCCCGCAGGGCACGGGTGCTGCTGAGATTTGAAACAGTGTTGCCCCCGCCTCGTTTTGAAAGCACATAATCGGCCACGGCCACCAGGGTGTATTCTTCCCCAAAAAGTTCGCCGTCTTCACACATGAACACGAGGCGATCCACGTCAGGGTCCACCGCGATGCCGAGGTTTGCTTTTTGCATTTTGACCTCGGTAGCGAGTTGGCCGAGGTTCTCTTTCAATGGTTCGGGGTTATGGGCAAAAATGCCGTTGATTTCGCCGTTCAATAAAACACATTGACAACCAAGGGCTTCAAGCAATGCGGGCACTGCCAGAGCTCCCGTCGAATTGATCGCATCTACCACAATTCTATAGCCCTTGGAACGCACAGCATCTTTATCTACGAGCGGGTGGGCAAGGATTTGGGCAATGTGTTTTTCTATATAGGAATCGTCTTGGCGGTAGCTCCCGAGGGTTTCAACGCAGGCGTACTCGACTGATTTTTTCTCCACCAAATTCAAAACTTCTGCGCCATTTTTTGCGCTTATGAACTCGCCTTTTCTGTTGAGTAATTTCAATGCGTTCCACTCCTTGGGATTGTGGCTCGCGGTAAGAATGATACCACCGCCTGCTTTTTCTAAAGGCACTGCAATTTCCACGGTGGGGGTGGTGCTCAGTCCAAGGTCAACAACCGAGATACCCATGCTCCGCAATGTGTTGACAACCAAGGCACTGGCGATTTCGCCCGATATACGTCCGTCACGCCCGACCACGATATTAGGATTACCCGTGGTGTTCAGTACCCATTGGCCAAAGGCTGCGGTACATTCCACGATGTCTTGTGGGGTAAGGTTTTCACCCGGTCGGCCCCCGATGGTGCCGCGAAAGCCGGAAATGGATTTGATGAGTGGCAAAGTGTATTAGGATTGGTAGATTGGTAGATTGGTAGATTGGTAGATTGGTAGATTGGTAGATTGGTAGATTGGTAGATTGGTAGATTGGTAGATTGGTAGATTGGTAGATTGGTAGATTGGTCAAAAAACGGCTGCAAAAGTAAGCATAAATTAAACCGCAAAACCGCAAAACAGGAGAACCGCAAAATTTAAAACCATACACGGAGCATTTTCGAAAAGGGCAGGATTTGGCCATTTTCGGATCAATATGTATGGTTTTAAATTTTGCGGTTCTCCTGTTTTGCGGTTTTGCTGTTTAATTTCTTTTTTTTCTAAAATTCAGATTGCTATTGAACTATAAAAACCTTCTCGCGCGCCACAGAAAATATGCCCAGCCCGTCCACCAGATTGTTGAACACGGAAACTGGTTCTACAAGCGGGTTTTCATCAGCATCGTACTTGGCTTGGTAGGAACGCGACCATCGGTAGTAGTCTTCCGTAATATTACGCACGCGTACCGTCATGGCTTCCGAACTTCCATATATCCTTGCCTGAAATTTGTAAGATTGACCATCGAAAAATTGATCCCCGATAAGGCCACTTCCTTTGAACCCAAAGGCCACATTTGGATCCGTAAAATCTTCTGGATAAATCGGGTATTGATACAGGCCAAGAGTATCATACATCCCCGTGTTGGGGTCGTAATAGGTGTAATAGCTCAACGTTGAAATGGCCACGTCATAATAGTTTCGTACCCCCGGTTGATCTTGAAAAAATACTTCCACCAGGTCTAATTGCTCTCCATCAGGCCCGGAACTGGCATTGCGTTTCACCCGGGCAGAATCCACCACAAAATCGCCGGGCATTATCTGCGTCGCGTTCACCTTTGGGAAATCAGAATGTTCAGCCCTGACTTCATAGGTGCTACCCGATTGCAGCGGCCCTGGGAACACGCCTACAAAGACAAAATTGCTGTCACCACTTAAAGGCGCAAGTGAGATCCACTTTTGGCCGTCTTTGTAGAGTTCCATGGAGCCACCTTTCACAAAATAATCATCGTAGTAAGGAACTGTTTCGAGGATCCCAAAATTGCGGGTCAACAACACACGAATGCTTGTATCCTGATCTGTCAAATTCATGTGGAACGACAGTTGCTTTTCATAGGGCGGCGGGTCAATTTCCACCGTTTGGCTAAAAAAATCCTCGCACGAAACCAGTGCAAGCGAGGATATACAGAGAATGAAGAGGATATTTTTCATGTTTTTAGACTGTTAGACATTAGACTGTTGGACATTGGACTTCGAAAGTCCAACAGTCCAAAGTCTAACGTCAATGGTTAGAATTTAAAGCTCCAGGCGAAGTAAGGAATGACTGGGAAAAGCGCGGCTTTTTTCAACACAGTCTTGTTCTGGCCATTGACCTGTTCCGTGTCGGTGAAAAGAAAAAATGGGTTTTTGCGGTTATAAGCGTTGTATGCGCCGAAAGCCCAGGTACGTGTATAGCGGCGTTTTTTCTTGGTAAAATCAAAACCCACATCAAGCCGGTTGTAAGAGGGCATCCGAAAGTTGTTGCGCTCAGGTGTATGGGTAACTTCCTGTAGGTAACCTTCATAGGAATAATTGCTGGGGCCGAGGTATCTGGAATTGCCGAATGTGACAGCATTCCCTGTGGAATAAACCCAGCTGGCGGCCATTGAAAAACGCTTGGTAAACTGGTAAGACCCCGTGATTTCAAAATCGTGCCGACGGTCGTATTTATAGGGAAAAACATTCCCGAAATTGATGTCGTCAAACTGCCGCGTGGCCCAGGAGAGCGTGTAACCTACCCAACCGCTGAGTTTGCCCGTTTTTTTCTGGACAAAAAACTCCGCTCCGTAAGCCGTTCCATCGCCCTGCGCAACACGGTCCTCCCAATTCTGGAACTGTAAAAGACTTGAGCCTTCCCGAAACGCGATCACGTTTTTCATCTCCTTGTAATATAGTTCCACACTACACTCATAGTCCTTGCCAAATGTCTTGGCTGCTCCTAAAGCTGTTTGCCAGGCATCTTGTGGCTTCACACGCTTGGTAGTCGGCAGCCAAAGATCGGTCGGCAAACCAATGGTTTCGTTGGTGAGCAGGTGAATGTACTGGCGCATGGTGCTGAAACCGGCTTTGAGCGACCAGCCCTGTCCAAACAGATAGCGGGCATTGAGTCGTGGTTGAATCGAGAAATATGGCTTGTCTCCTTGCACAAACCCGGATAGGTGCAAACCGTAATTGACGCGCCAACGGTGGTCAATCTTCCAATCGTCTTCGCCATAAAGTGCAAATTCTGTGGCACGCACATTGGGCTGGATGTATTCGGCAGCGAAACTGCTCGTGTCGCCGCCCAGCTCAAACGAGGAAAAACTGGAGCGGAAATCACCTGGGCGGAAGGTGTGCAAAATGGCGTTTGCGCCAAATCTGATATAATGGTCGGGGTTTGGCAAGTAATCGAAGTCTATCTTTCCCGCCACATCGTCAATACCCGAAAAATAGCGGAGGTCGAACTGGTCTTCGGCTTCCACCGATCCATTTTCAAAATCGCGGCTCTCGTAGCCCGTTGACGTTTCAAATCGGTATCTGCTGTACGTCAGGGTTGAGTTGGCAAAAAGTTTGGGGTTCAAGATATGGTTCCAGCGCAACGCTGAAGTGATGTTTCCCCATCCAAGCCCAGCCTTGAATTTATCTTCGTACTCGGAGGTTTCCTCTCCAAAATTTGAATAAAACTTGTCTTTACCAGTGTAAAAACTGAGATAAACGCGGTCTTTTGGCGAAAACCGATAGTTCACCTTAGCGTTCACATCGTCAAAAAAATAACCCACCACGCCGTCTTGCCCATTGGACCGGAATCCAGCTTTGATAAGTGGCCTCGCCAAAATGTCAATATACGTTCGCCGACCAGATACGATAAACGAGGACTTGCCTTTCTTGATCGGGCCTTCGAGTGTCAGTTTTGAAGCGACAAGACCGATGGAGCCTTCTCCGTGAAACTCGTTCTCGTTGCCCTCTTTCATGTTTATCTCAATTACTGAGGACAAACGACCGCCGTAGCGTGCCGGGAATCCGCCTTTTATCAGCGACACATCTTTCACTGCGTCCGGGTTGAACACCGAGAAAAAACCAAACAAGTGCGACACATTATATACAGGCACACCATCCAGAAGAATCAAATTCTGATCGGGGCCGCCTCCTCGCACATAAATGCCGCTTTGGCCTTCACCCCCGCCCGAGACGCCAGGTAGCAGTTGCAAAGCTTTTAGCACATCCTTTTCACCAAGGAATGCCGGCACGTTTTTGATTTGTTGGATAGGAATGTCAATACGACCCATTTGCACGCGTTCTTCCACGCGTTCGTAACGTTGGGCTACCACTTCAACTTCTTTCAGCACAGAATTATCCGCCATACCCACGTTTTGCACCACGTTTTTTTCTAAAAGCACACTAAACGCTTCAGGCTTGTAGCCAATGTACGTGATAGCAATGAGGGCAGAATCCGAAGGCAGGGTTAGACTGTAAAAACCAAATGTATTGGTCACGGTGCCTTTTCCACTTTTTATGTCACGCACCGTGGCTCCGATGAGGTGTTCACCGCTGGCTAGAGCGGTCACGGTTCCACTAATGGTATAGCGGTTTTGGGCTACAGTTGAAAAGGAGAGGAATTGTGCAAAAAAGGCCAGGAGCAAAAGCCGACCGGCCCATTTGGAAGGAGGGTAAAGGTGTTTTTTCAACATAAAAATAAGTAGTGATTGGTGAATTTGCCTCAAAGGACGCAACGGACATTGGATGGGTTGGTCATCAGGTGTTAGATTTGTGTTTTTCTTAACCTCTATTCGTGCGCTGCGCATGACTTCGCATTCATTAATTCTTCGCCTCCTGCCGGGATCTTTCTTTTTGAGCCTTGCCCTGTTGTCGTTTCTGCTGGGTTTTAACGGACTGTACGGCCAGGATGCCCATGAATATCTGCGTCAGAGCCGGGCGATTTTTGATCGTTGGCAGGGCTTACCCATTGCTCCACTTACCCTGGGCGATGCTGAATTTGCCGGAGGGTATCCACTCGCTGGTGCCCTGCTTCGTTACTTCATAGGAGATTCCATCCTGTCATTGCAAATCGTCTCGTGGCTGGCTGCGACAATGGGCCTGGTGGTTTTTGAGCGACTCTTGGCCTTGCTGGCGCCGGGCGCGCGGGCAGAGAGTCGTTGGGCATTTGGGGGCTTAGGCTTAGCGCTCGCTCCCATGTTTTTTCGAGCGGGACTGACATGCATGAGCGATGGGCTGGGCTTGGCACTTGTGTTGTCTGCATTTCTCTTTGGCCTTCATACCCTGGAAACCCGCAAAACCAGCCATGCTATCTGGGCGGCAGCATTAGCGGTTTTGGCCATCAGCACACGCTATTCCCTGGCAGCATTGTTGTTGCCATTGGCCGTCGTGCTAGCCTATTATTTGTTTGCCAGGAAAAAATGGCTTGCCCTTGCAGGTGTGTTTTTTGCAGGTTTGCTGGCTATGATGCCGCATTTTTGGCTTAAGGCAAATGGAGCAGCCAATCCGCTCGCGCACTCCAGTTTGGAACAATGGTCAGTGGCTAATTTTTTCCAGAACACATTTGAAGGCTATAATGCAGGGCTGTCGCACTATTTGTTGCCGAATATCTTGTTTTTGTTATATCCGTTGGCCCACCCAGCGTTTTGTCTTGTACTACCAGGGTTGTTTTTCCTTTTTAAAAGAACTGATCTCGTGCTGCCCGCAAAAAAAATTATCCTGGTTTGTATCGCAACATATCTGGTTTTGCTCGGGGGAATGCCTCAACAGAACCTGCGCCACCTGCTACCAGCCTATGTCCTTGTTTTGCTGTTGCTTTTCCCTTCCTGGGATCGGCTCTATTGCTATGGTTTCGTCTTTTTCCGTCGCCTCACTTTGGGTATTTTGCTCACTGGGCTCTCGGTGCAATTATTCTTTTGTACAAAATATCTGCTTCCCACCCTATCCCGAAACAAATTGGAAACTACCGTGGCTAGCGAGTTGAAAGCAGTTTTGCCATCAGGTGCCACCCTGTTTGCCTTTGATCTTGATGTGTCACTGCACAATTATCTCCCTGATGTCCAGTTACGGAACCTTTGGGAAAGTCGCTACCCAGCATTCCCCACAGGAAGCTTTGTGCTTTTCAACGAAGCCCTGCGCCCACAATGGCAAGGCCAGAATCCGATTTTAAACTGGGATTTTTTGAAAGAAAATTACCGGCTCAAACTGCTAAAGAAGTTTCCCGAAGGCTGGAATTTGTGGGAAATCAGGTAGTTTCTGTTCGAAATAAATGCTTCTCCACACAAATAAATCTTTTCCAAAAAAACTTTAACAGGCAAACCGTTAACGCTTTTTGTTCATAAGTGATTGATTATCACCGCTGGTTCTTTGAAATAATGGTAGTGTCCCCGGCAACCGTTTACTCAATAAATGGTACCGATTAATGTGACTTTTCTACCCCAGAAAGTCTAATTCTTTCTTTTTTGGAAAGATTTTTTTGCAAAAACCCTCTTCTGTACCTTTTTGGCAAGCAATTTGGAATAGAGGGGGGAAACAGGCTTACAATCTAATCAAGGCGCAGAAAAATCTACCAAACGCTAAAATCCAAATCCGATCTTTACAATGAAAAATTCAAAATTAATCCCGGCTCTTCTTCTTGCTCTGGCAAGCATCGTTACCCTGAATGCCCAGGACACAACGCCTACGTTCCAAGATTTCTTGGCGCAGTTTCCAAAGGCTTCGCTTCCTTTCACATTCAACGCAGAGGATCTTCAAGGTCAACTCGAAACCCGCTCAACAGCGAAAGTTGCTCGTCTCGGTTGGGAGTTCTACCAGTTTCTCCCAGAGTTGGAGCGCAGCGCCTCCTTTAGCAACATGCCAGTGTGCCCAGAACCAGTAGCCGCTTTTGAAACAGAAGAATATACAGCAGTGCTTTACAACGTCGCTCGCGGTCTTAGCCGTGGCACGAAAACCTTCAGTATCAGTGTTTTCGGAAAAAATGGTGAATACGTTGGTACACACTTCGTTGCAGGTGTTAACCCTGAGACAATGACGGTGGCTACCATCAACGAATCGTTGAATGCAAATGTGAACCAATACAAAGTGAATTGGGAAAAAAACTACCGCGAGAATGGACATATCGGCAACAAAGTGACCGGCCTGACTTTGGTAGAAACGCTTAGCGTTGAACTGACTGCTGCCGGCAACCCTGACCAAATCGAATGGACAAGCCGCGGCATGAACACCAGCGCCGGCATCGCCAAAATCAAATAAAGTTATTCAGAACCAGCGATACACGAACCCCGTCAGGCATGCGCCAGGCGGGGTTTTTCGTTTTGGGTAGCCACTAATTGCACGAATTTTCATCAATTATGTTCTCTTTAGTGAAATTCGTGCAATTAGTGGCTTTCCAAGTTTAATAGTATGAAAAAGCAGCGTAAAGCACGATCCTGTTATCTTTGAACCAAACTTTTCCGCGCTATGAGAAAACTTGCCTTGCTTATTGCTCTTTGTTGCTGTGCCCAAATGGGCTTTACTCAACGTAATTTTGGTAAATTCGTTGGAGGCGTCGAAATGAGTTTTGACGTGCGCCAGCTAACAGAGGGCATCACCCCCCGGTTTATTCCAAGTTTCCAATTGGAAGTGCCAATAAACTCCCTCGCGTTTGGTGCAGGGGTCGGCCGCAAATATTACCGGAAGTACGAATACCCGGTTTATGCAGGACAAGTTATTCAGCGAGAGGAAAATGGTGTGCTGGTAACGCGGTACAAATCAAACATTCGATCCTTCGACCCGGCCTATTGGACCATACCGATCAAAGCGGAAGTAAGGATACATCGCTGCCAATGCGTGTATTTGCAGGCGGGAATGAGCATTGATATTTTGGACGAGAGCACGCCAGATCGCCTGGAGTTCAGCGGCGCAGAACTGGAATTCCAATCCTATAACGAGTTCCGGCACGACCAACTTTTCAAAAAACGTACCACCAGTTATAATTTTGGAATTGGATTCAATTTGTTTCGTACCGAAGGTTTTCGACTCACCGCTCGGCCATCCATTGTTTGGAGCGAAAACCCGGAAATCTACACCGAGGCGCCTAAGTTTATTCCTACGTTGCGTATGAATTTTGGAGTGCAGTTTGCGATTATTCGGTGAGTGTTTTCACGCAACGACGCAACGTTTCTTATTTCACGCAACGACGCAGCGACGCAACGTTATTTATTTCACGCAACGACGCAACGACGCAACGTTATTTATTGACTCCTAACACGTTGCGTCGTTGCGTCGTTGCGTGAAATAAATAGCGTTGCGTCGTTGCGTGAAATAAATAGCGTTGCGTCGTTGCGTGAAATAAATAGCGTTGCGTCGTTGCGTGAAATAAGAAACGTTGCGTCGTTGCGTGAAACATTAGATTACCTATTCCCGCAGTACACCAAAAACACCCCCGGCAATTTCTCCAGCGACTTTTTCCCGGATTTGTTCCAATCCTTAACCGCAAGCGTGCGGCAGAACTCCGCATCTCCGGTAATGTCTTGTGCTATCCCGAAAAGCGTGGTTGGTTGTAAGGTTTCCAGCGCCACCTCCATCACCATTTGAGAGCGGTAAGGTGTTTCGATAAAAATTTGGGTTTGATCGTTTTGGCGGGAGAGATTTTCCAAACGGCGGAGTTCCCTGGCAAGTTCGGGGCGTTTGGGAGGAAGGTATCCATGGAAGCTGAATCGTTGGCCGTTCATGCCCGAGGCCATGAGCGCCAAAAGCAAGGAGGAAGGCCCCACAAGTGGCACTACTTTTACACCTTTTTGATGCGCAAGGGCCACAATCACTGCACCTGGATCGGCTACACCAGGGCAGCCTGCTTCAGAAAGGAGGCCCAAATTTTTGCCCGATATTATGGCCTCGTGAAAAACGCCCTCGGCTTCTTCAAAGTTTTGGTTGTCGGGCAATTCCACAAAAATCATCTCCTGAATGGGGCGACTGGGGCCAAGACTTTTGACAAAGTTTCGGGCCGTTTTTGCCCGTTCTACAATGAAAACATCCAGATTTCGTGCAATTTCCTGCGCATAAGGTGGCACGGTATGCAGGGCGTTTTCTGCAATGGGGCAGGGAATGAGAAATAGTGTGGACATGTGATTTTGATCCTCAATTTTTACGCCCGCGCATATAGAACCACAACGCAGTGAACGCGACGATCAAAAATATGGGCAGCAGGTTGATATTGCTAAGCACACTACGCCCCGCAGTCAGTTCGATTTGGTCCAGGGCTTCTTTGGGCAAGCTGTTCAGAAATTTTTGGAGTGCTTCGCCACTTAAGCCGCTGACCTCCTGATAGCCCATGTTCAGGGCGTTTGTTTTTTTCTCTAAATCAAGTTTTGGCCCGATGTAAAAGCTTTGGTATGCCCAATTGCCCAACATGCCCACACCGCCCAATAGCGACAACCCAAGCGCTCCGCTGTTAGGAATGTTTTCGCTTACAAAACCCAGCATAGTTGGCCAAAAATAACAAACCCCAAGGGCAAACACCACCGCAGCGGCATAGAGCGAAGGACCTTCCATGGTGCGCAACATATAAACGCCCAGCAAAGAGAAAAAAGCAGAACCAAGCAGTATCCCCGTCGGGTTGAGGCGGTGAATAAGCGGTCCGCCAAAATAGCGTCCGATCGCCATCAGGCCATTCACCAAAGCCAGAATTAGCAATGCGTTGGCCCCTGTGTTGCCTAAAAGTTTTTCAATCCATTGCCCGGTGCTCAACTCCGTGTTGGCGGTAAAAAACATACAGATCGCCATGAACAGGAACAGCGGCGTCCTAACGGCTTTAAACATATCCGCGGTAGAAACCCCGCTCGTAACCCGCTCCGTTCGAGGAAAAATTTGTCCCCAAAACAGCCAGCCATACAGGAGCGTAGGAAGCAACATCGTGGCTACTTGCAATTGCCTCATCAAAGCGATTTTCTCCGGAATGAGGTTTCCGTCAACACCAACAAACTGTGTTTTTATGGCTGCCGCCAACAGTGCCCCAATGACGATGCCCCCCGGAAACCACACGTGAAACCGGTTGAGCATCACGGTTTTATTGTTGGGGTACATGGATGCCACGAGCGGATTGCACACCGCTTCCACCATACCATTGGCAAAGCCGACAAAAAAGGTGGAGATAAAAAGCGTCCAGAACCCTCCGGCGAAAATGGTGAGCACCAGTCCCAGCAAGTGGGCGCCAAATGCCACCCACATTAGCCGCTTCATGCCAAATTGGTCCACAAAAAAGCCGCCAATAGTAGTTGCCACCGGGAAGCCAAAGAAGGCCATGCCCGCAATCCAGGCCAGTTCTTGTTCTGAAAGGTTGAATTCCTTGCCCAAAGGCCCAAGCATCCCCGCCCGAATGGCGAAAGTCATCGAAGTGACTGTGAGTGCTACACACGAAGCCGTGAATAGCCTGGAAGGGTTGATGTTACTCATGCAGAATCAGATTTTCGTTTTGAAAAGACAGCCAAAAGTAGAAAAGCCGTGGTTACAATTTTTCCAATATTTTCCGTACCAAACCAGGGCCTTCATAAATCAGGCCGGTGTACACCTGGACCAAATCTGCACCTGCGCCCAACTTTTCATTTGTTGATTGCGGTGAATCAATACCGCCCACCCCAATGATGACCGCTCCCTTGCCAAGTTTTTCCCTCATGTGTCGGATGATGGCTGTTGCGCGTTCGCACAAGGGCAATCCGCTCAGCCCGCCCATGCCGATTTCGGCAATTTGACTCTCTGGCGTTTTCAAATTTTCTCTTGAAATACTTGTATTGGTTGCGATTACCCCTGCCAAGCCAGTTGTGCGCACAATGTCAGCAATATCATTCAATTGGCTATCAGTGAGATCGGGAGCGATTTTAAGCAGTATTGGCTTGGGCTGTTTTTGTGCTCGATTTTTTTCTTGCAACAAATTAAGAAGGCGCGTAAGCGGTTCTTTTTCTTGCAATTCGCGCAACCCGGGAGTGTTCGGCGAACTGACATTGACCACGAAATAGTCCACCCAGGGAAATAGTTTTTCAAAGCAAATCAGGTAATCATTGGCAGCCTCTTCGTTTGGAGTTGCTTTGTTTTTACCAATGTTGCCGCCTATAATGAGGCCATCGCCAGGATGGTTTTTACGCCAGCGGCGTAAGCGTTCGACGAGTGCATCCAGTCCTTCGTTGTTGAAACCCATGCGGTTGATGAGTGCCTTGTCTTGCGGCAAACGAAACAAGCGAGGGCGTGGGTTGCCGTCCTGTGCGATCGGGGTCACGGTGCCTACTTCAATAAAGCCAAAACCGAGGCAAGAGAGTCCCAGTAAGTGTTTCGCGTCTTTGTCAAAACCAGCCGCTAAGCCCACTTTATTTGGAAAGCTCAGCCCCAAAACTTGTTTTTCCAGACGTTTTTCGGGGAGGCAAAACAGGACACGCAGCAGCCAGCGCGTGGGCGGAAACGCAGCCGCGAGATCGAGCAACTGAAACGTGACACGGTGCGCCGCTTCCGGGGATAGCGCAAAAAGTAGTGGTTTGAAAATTGAGTACATGGGGTGCAAAAGTCATAAAAGCCCGTCACTTGAGGGGGTAATGACCTCAAAATCTTGTTCTGCCAAAACAGTACCATTGACCAAAACTCGAAAAGTATGGGAGCCGACATAGTGTTTTCGGGTAGTGAAATCCTGGAAACGTTGAGCGCGTGCAATGTCAATCGATTGCCCGCCTCCCAAGTTCAACTCTTTGATTTTGAAAACCTTAGCAGACGTTTTGCCCGACAGTGTTTGGTAATCTATGCCGTATTCGAGGCGAATTTGTGCAGATACTGGCGACGTGTTTTTTACAGAAAAAGAAAACGCAAGCCGCCCTCCTATCGAAACTTTATCAGAAATTTTGAGGCCTGAAATCTCAATGCCTTCCAGTCCCTTTTGAAAGCCAAAATGCGCCAAGGCAGCAGCATTTCCCTTTTTTAACAAGCCACGACAAGCATGTCGAACGATCCAATCCGTTTCTGCTGATTGCCCTAGCCAGCGTTCTGCAATGGAAAGTACTAGTTCCGGATGGTCCTTGGCGATATCATTCAGGTTGTTGGCCACCGAGCGGCGCACTGTTTCGGAAGGATCGTTTTTCAGGTTTTCGAGGATTGGAAGAATCGGGGAGGGGTCTCGTTTGAGCATCGGAACACCCATACCCCAAGGCAACCGGGGGCGAATACCTTCGCTGCTCAGGCGGCGCACCATGGCACTCGGGTGCTGCGACCAGAGGAGCATTTGGTTGCACATCCGCTCATAGTATCGCAGGAAAAAAGGGCGAACCGCAAATTCGGCGCTGCTCCAGCGGGTGAGCGTTTCGAGGGCAGGGATGGAATGATCTGGATATTCCACACCGTAAGCTTCCACAAAATCGGGCAAAAAGGTGTACTCAAAAGTCAGTTTCTCGCCATGTCGGTCGAGATAGCGCTCGGTAGTTTTTACCACAATCTCCAGCGCCTCGGGGTAGTTCGCGGGCAATAGTTTGCGGAGCACATTGCTGATATGGCGCACACGCTGTTTGAGTTCAAGCGCCTCCCAGTTTTTGTCAAATACTTGATGCAGAAACTTTTGTGCAGGATACTCCTTCCAAACCTGTTGGATTTCAAGTGCAAACGACTCGATCAGCCTGCGGGAAAAAATGTTTTTCAGCGGTTCAGCCATACCATATTGTCGCCGCTATACGGCTTCTTTTTAAGGCACTCATGCTAAATTAAAAACCCACCCGGGCAAAAATCGGGAATCGGACAGATTTAATTTCCCCTTCAGGCCAAACCTCTTTCATGCGAGTCACAAAACCTTCCTCCATTGGACTCCTACCATTTTTCCGGATGAAATGCTGCACACCCGACCAGGTGTTGAGGTAGCCCAAAAGTTGGTCAACCGTCCAGGAATATGTGGAAGCCATTTCGGGAAACGGGATTTCATCAAATGGAAACGGGATGGTACTGTAGGCCTGTTCCACCAGGTGCCGTTCGGCATCCCAACAGCCATCCAGGGTGGTATTGTAAAAATATTCGATTACTTCTTCTGTCGGTTCATCTACCCGAAGCAAGTTGTAACCAACCAGCGCAAGCAATCCACCCGGCCTCAAAACGCGCCTTACTTCTGGATAGAATTTTTCAAAATCAAACCAATGAACGGCCTGTCCAACCGTCACTAAATCAAAAGATTGATCAGGAAAGTACGGTAATTCGGCCCGCCCTAATTGGTAGCGAATATTGGGTTTCTGTACTGCGTTTTTCAATTGATTTTCACTGATGTCCGTGGCTTCAATCTGTCGGAACCGTTCGGCGAGCACCGAAGCGATTTGGCCGTTGCCTGTAGCGCAATCCCAGGCGCAGTCGAAATGGTGACAGTTTTCAAAAAGAAAATCAAACAATTGCGCAGGGTAGCCTGGGCGAAATTGGGCGTAGCCGGAAGATTGAATGGAAAAGTTGTCTTTCACCTTGGATGCGATTTGTTCGTGGACAGGTTTTTTTTGACAGGATTTACAGGATAATCAGGATGGATAGGGGTAAAAATCCTGTTTATCCTGTAAATCCTGTCAAAAAACCTCCGAAGTCTCCAGTGCTATTATCTTATGGCCTTGCCACGCCCCCATATTTCCCCGCCCAGTCAAACATCTCCGCCAGCACATGGAGCACGCTTTCGCGGGCACGATACCCGTGGCTTTCGTGTGGCAACAAGACCAGTCGCGCCGTACCACCAGTACCTTTAATGGCCTGATACAAACGCTCCGTTTGCACGGTGAATGTGCCGGGATTGTTGTCGGCTTCCCCGTGAATGAGCAAGAGCGGCTTCTTGATTTTGTCGGCAAAATTGAAAGGCGACACGTTCATATAAACGTCTTTCGCCTCCCAGAATGAACGGCGTTCACTTTGAAATCCAAAAGGAGTTAGCGTACGATTGTATGCTCCTGAGCGAGCAATGCCATAAGCATAATCATCGCTGTGCGCCAATAAGTTAGCGGTCATAAACGCTCCATAAGAGTGGCCTCCTACTCCCACTTTCGAGCGGTCAATTATCCCCAAAGAATCAAGGTAGTCAATGGCTGCGCGACCTGATGAGGTAGCCTGCTCGCGAAAAGTATCGTTCATCGTTTCGGGGTCGCCGACAATGGGAATAGTAGCGTCCATAAGCACGGCATAGCCTTGGGTTACGAAGAACAAGGGCGAATCGTTGCGATAAAAAGTAAAGGTATTATCGGTTACCCGTACTTGCCCTGCGGTTGACTTGTCGGAATATTCGAGCGGATAAGCCCACAAAAAAAGTGGGAGTTTTTGACCGGGTTTATAGTCTGCGGGCAGGTAAAGGGTGCCGGAGAGGGGCGTTCCATCTGGTCTGTTGTACTTAATAACTTGCTTTTGGATGCCCGTAAGTTGGGGCGCAGGGTCTTTGAATTGGGTGAGGGCAGTACGCGCCTTGTTTTTAAGATTCACCAGATAAAAATTAGGCACTTCTGTTTTGCTTTGAAAGCGCGTCACGATTTGATCTCGACCCTTGCCAGCAAATGCGATAAACTGCTCAAAGGTGTTGCTGGCCGATTGATATACGGTTTGCTTTTCACCCGTTTTGAGGTTGATCTTGTCAAGGCGAGGGTATGATCCTGCTTCAGATGCCCCTTCAGAATCGTAATAAAGCCAATCCCCTTCTTGCGCAATAACCCAATCGCCGTTGGGAAGGCGGTCGAGCACCGGGTTACCTGGGTTGGCATAGTCATCGTTGATGCTCAGATCGAACAGTGTATCTTTCAAAACAGGATTTTGCAGATCAACGACGTAGGTGGTGTACCAACGGCGGTCGCGGTCAAATTCCGACAGCAGTCCTCCGTCTTTGCTAGCCAACCAGTCAAAACCGGTGTAGCGATGTTTGGTCTTTAAAAGCTCACGCGCTTCGCCTGAAAAAGGAGCGTCGAGCAACATGAGCTTATCTCGAAAATCCACTTTTCGCTTTGGGTCTCCACCGTCGAGCGCCTCCGCCCAGAGCAGGCGAGCGCCGTGAATGGGTTGCCAATCGAATGCGCGTGGCCCCACTACTGTGCCCTGGCGCGGGATTTCATCGGTGACGGGAAATTCTGCCAGGGTGCGGATGGGCTTCCCGTTGCGGTCCCAGATTTCTGTTTTGCGGGCAAAATTGCTAAACTGAACACGGTATGAAAAGGGCTTTCTCAACTGTGTGACCAGCACATAATTTTCGTCTGGCGACCAGTCTACCCCGGTGTAAAGCCCAGGCCCTCCAAGGAGTGCTGCCTTGCCCGAGCTGGCATTTACAACCATCAATTGGCTGGTTGCATAGTATTCAAACAGGAACTCGTCGTGCTCGTTTTTTAGCAGGTCCTGGTAGGTCATCACCTGCGAGACCTTGCCCGAAGTCTCTTCGATGGATGGTCCCGAAGGCACCACGGTCGCGCTCGGAGCGGGGCCTCTTCCACTGGGGATGCAGCGTACCAAAAGACGCTCACTGTCTTTGAGCCAATAAAATGCATTCGCCAGCACATCATTGAGGAGCAGGCTCCCCAGTCGTTTGCTTTTGCCTGTGCGCGCATCGGCTACCCAGAGTTGCACCCCATCGGCCAAATCTACGCCAAATGCGATCCGTTTGCCATCGGGCGACCAGGATGGGACTCCTGCCATTCGCCCATTTGCGGGCATTTCAACAACAATGTTTTTGCCTTCCGAAAACCATTGCACGGTGCAACCCGTGTACTCTGTAATCCGTTGGCGGGCATTGATTTGTGGATTTACGCGCTGTCCGGCAAGTTTCAAAAAGGGCTGCGCCAGGGTGGCGATTCCGGGATTGGGGTTGTAATCCGTGAGTAACAGCGCGTCGTGTGTCGGGTTCATGCTCACAAGTGGTGTGGGCCTTGCTTCCACAATTGCCGCTACATCGGCAGGTGGGCGGCGGTAGGGATTGTTTTGGGCGATTGCTTGCATGGCACAGAGCATTGCCGCAAAAAAGAAAACGAGGAGGGCGGACTTGTTTTTTGTGTAAACCATAACGTGGATCGGGTTGAGAAATGCGGGTAAACGTAAGGTTTGTTATTTGGAATCACCTGCCTTTCCATAAAAGCCCCGCCAAATATTCGACCAAGAGCGCTATGTAATAATAGAGCAAAAAATATTTTTACACACAAAAAGCAGCCTTCGGGAACAATAATTCTGTTTACCCCCAAATTATTTTCATAATTTTAGAATAAAATTTTTTTAATTCTCGTAAAGCTAAATACCTTTGTCTCGTCATTCACAAGGTTTTCACCATAGTCAACTTCCCACTTTTATGGCTGTAAAATACCCGGTCGAAGTCACCCTGACCCACCAATCAAAACTCCCCTCTGTTGACTTTAAAAACTTGCCTTTTGGCAAGGTGATCTCTGACCACATGTTTGTCGCCGATTACGATGGCAAACAATGGACCGACTTCCGTATCGAGCCTTTTGGCTTACTCGACATTTCCCCCGCGAATCTCGCTTTGCACTACGGACAAAGTATTTTTGAAGGCATGAAAGCCACCAAGATGCATGGTGAACCTGTTTTGTTCCGACCCGAAATGCACGCTCGCCGCTTCAATGTTTCAGCAGAGCGGATGTGTATGCCAGAGATTCCCGAAGACCTCTTTGTACAAGCATTGAAGATGTTGGTTGACCTTGACCGTGACTGGATACCGGCAACGGACGACCACGCCCTGTATATACGCCCATTAATGTTCGCCACCGATGAGTATTTCGGTGTACACACCTCAGAAAAGTACAGATTTATTGTTTTCACAGGCCCTGTTGGCCCTTATTACCCGAAGCCCATTAAACTGTGGGTCGAGGAAGTCTTTACTCGCGCTGCCCAAGGTGGCGCAGGCGAGGCTAAATGCGCCGGTAACTACGGCGCATCCCTCCTCCCGGCCCAGCGCGCCAAGGCTGCTGGCTACGACCAGGTGATGTGGATGGATGCGGTGGAGAAAAAGTACGTACAAGAAGTGGGCACCATGAACCTCTTTTTTGTGATGGACGGCAAGGTGATAACGCCCGCTACTACAGGCACAATTCTGCGCGGTGTGACCCGTGATTCATTCATCACGTTGCTCAAAGAATGGGGCTACACCGTGGAAGATCGCCTGCTAAGCATCGCTGAAATAGCCGACGCATACTGGCGCGGTACGCTTCAGGAGTGCTTTGGTGCAGGAACGGCAGCAGTGGTGAGCCACGTGAGCGAAATTACCTGGAGAGATCGCAAGATTATACTACCAGAAGTGAATGAAGTGAACCGCCCCATAGGTATGCGTTTGAAAAAGCATATCAACGAATTGCGTATGGGCTTGCAACCCGATGTACACGGCTGGTTGCAGAGCTGTGAGAACTCTGGCCTGGATATGTTCTTGAAACAAGAGATGGGGATGGTGGCTTGAGGGGATTGATTTGATTTTTTGAATGTACCGATTGATTCGATTGGCAAATAATTTGAAGGTTTTGAAAAGTGACTATATGCCGCTCTTCCCAACACCCGGGGGAGCGGCTATTTTTTTGCTAAGATTACGGCTTTTGTTGTCAAAAAATGACCTTTTTCCCCTAAAAGTGTAATAAAATAGAGGCCATCAGGCACCTCCTCTAGATTGGTGTGGCCATTGGTGCTTTTTTTCTCGCTAATCAACTTGCCTAAAATGTTGTGGATGCGAACAGTAGTTGGGGTGTAATCAGCGATTCCACTCCATTGAATGATGCCTGTAGTGGGGTTGGGAAAAACTTGTATTTTTTCTTCCTTTGAGAGGTTTGGATTTGTACTACTTACCATTGGCGCATCTATTCCCAGCGTATCGCAGACACTTCCTGGCACATCATAAAGCCGGTAGTTGGGGTAGTTGGGGAGGGTGCGAACGGAGTAGTTCGCCAAATCAAACCCTCTCTGCTGAAAACCAATACTTTGCTCATTGGGGCTATTAATTACATGGTAGAACGTGCCCCTTCCCAAGTTACTGAGGTAAATCTTTCCATCTGGAGCATACTGCATCAGGTGTAGGCTTGAACCGATGATGTCAAGCGAGCCGACAATGGTATCCAAATACGGCACGGGCTGGGTCAAGTCTGCTACTTGGATGGACAATTGGGTTGAAACAAGCAGGCTGTTGCCGTCCTTGTTGAAAGCCACGCCGCCTCCACCAAAAGCATTTGATGGCAAAGTCATAAAACGGTCATTTGAAAACTGCCCCACACACCTATCAAAGTCCATGGCAACTACTCCACAATGTTGTTGGCGAGCATACCGTATCCCGTTTGGAGAGAATGCAGAAGATCCAATGTATCGACAAGACAATGCTTGCCCAATCTGCTGTACCCCCTCATCTTGCAGGCCAGTAGCCGAAAAAAGGAACTTGCGATATTTGTTAGTTCCATACGCTGGGAAAACCAACCACCAATCCCGGCCATTCCCATGGCGAACTGCGGTAAATGGCTCGAAGTCCCCATCGGCCACAATGTTATTTTTTGAAATTACTGCTCCTTTGCCTCCATCAAGACTCATATCCACTACCGTGTAGTAGAATGGCCCGTAATTCAATTTTCTTTCCGAGCCATACTTTACCCCCATGTGGAAAAGGTAATATAGGGTTGGATTCTCTGGCATCTGCAATATCATCGCTCCCATTGGGGAAGCGTAGCCACTTGTCGGGCAGGTCCAATCGCTCATTTCTCCGGGGTTGATGCCCGCACCATTGGGCATGGTATCGCCCTCTCTATTAGCGATGTAGCATCCGTTGGTGTAGAAAAGGATATTGCCTAGTGTGTCGGGCATCACGGCCATTGTGCTTTCGAAGTTCATGCGCAGATCGGTCTGGTTAGTAAAGACCAGCCCATTTTCAAACTTCAAGAAAGCATTGCCATAGCCCGACTGGCCGGGCAAATCGTTGATCCCGTGCAACCATATCTGGTCGGGCATTACCTGTGCGATCAAGAGGCTCGGAAGGAAAACAAAGGGTAAAAGTTGGCGTAGTATAGCCATGTTTTGTCGTTTTAGAGCCATGATGTTAATCGTGCTTTGGTTCTTGTTGTTGGGTATTTGGCGATGCCTTATGCCGTCTTCGTTCCTGTTCTTTTCTCATCAAAGTTTTCATGTTCAAAGGGTTGCAATCTTCTTCTGACGGCTGCCCATCAGGGGCCGGGATATGAAAGCCCAGCGGCAGTTTCAGCACCTTGATTTCTTCCGTTGATTCTGCCCTTCGTTTCTCCGACCAGGGCACATCCTTAAAGCCGCTTCCGGGCGGTGATGAGAATCCGATGGTGTCACAGGGTGAGCCGACCCATTTGCCGAGGCGGTAGTTGGGGAAATAGCATCTTGTATCCCCATTATGCTCCGGTAGAATCAGGCCTCGCTGTGCCATATCGCTGGCCAGCAAGGGCAAGGCGGGCCTGTTTATCACATGGTAGGCTGTAGAATTATTGAATGTTCCATAGTAAATTTTGTCGTCCGGCGCAAGTTCAGGCAACGAAAAATGAGTATAGTAGGGCGGGTCAGGGCTTGTACCATATTCATAACGTCCAATGGTATCCAGCGAGATGTAACTGCTGTCAATCGTTTGCATATCCAATTGATAGACCACTAGATGGGTGCCTGCGTAGAAAAAACGCCCATCTGGTGAAAATGCATTCGTTGAGGTCCAGAACACGGGAGGCTGATATGGCAAAACCCGGGGATGACTTAAAAGACCATTACATCGGTCAAAATCAAAAATCCATAGACCGGTATATCCATCATTACTTACAAAAATAGTCCCATCTGGCGACGCTTTGCAATAGCCATAATCTAAGAATGATAATGGGGCAATATTTTGTTCATGCACGAGGTGAAATCCCGCTGGATCAATCAAAAAAATCTTGTACATTTTAGAAAGCATATCCCCTGCGATCAGCCACCAATCGCGACCGTTGCCATGTTTTACAGCTACTGGGCTTGGCAAATCCCCTTCTGCAATCACAATATTTTTTGCAACAACTTTTCCCAACCCCCCATTAGGGCTCATGTCTATCAAACTGTAATACAAGATTGGGAACGGGGTTGAAACACTATAACTACCTGATGTATGAATAAGATAGTAATGATTTGGCAACCCTGGTGCTGGAATTGACAACCCACTTGTAGGGCTTGGATAATCGTTAGGGTAATCAAACCAGATAAGCCCAGGATTGATGGTATCTCCCCCTTCCATAATATTGTGCAGGCGATTCCGAATCTGCCGGCCATTGGTGTGGAAAAGCAAGTTGCCTGTGGAGTCACTGCAAAGAATGCAATACAGCCCAAAATCGTGCTTTACATTCTCCCCCTTAAACTCTGGATACCCGTGCTCAAAATGGAGCAAGGTGCCATTGTTATTGGTAGGGGCATCGTAGTTGTACCCAAACATCCAGTAGTTGTCGTGCATCTGGGCAGGGGCAAATGGCAAGAAAGCACAAAAGAAAAAGAAAGTGTGCAGCGGGCGCATACGCAAACATTAAAGCCCCCTGCTGCTGGCAAAACCCGGCAGCAGGGGAAGGTGAGAAAGGAAATTAATGGTTGAAAACGATCTTGTTGCGGATCAAGACATGGCCTTGCTCCAACACTTCAAGAAAATACACTCCAGCAGACACACTGACCTCGCTAACATTCAAGATATTTCCAGAGAATGCCCAAGTGCCAAGCAATCGCCCTTGTAAATCTACCAAACGGGCTGTGGCATTCTGAAGGCTGTGGTCAAGTTGTACGCTGAATGAATGTTCTGCTGGATTAGGGAAGACCGTAGCGCTCACACTGTGCATAAATTCTGGGTTACTGCGCTCACTGCCTCCGCCGCCTCTAAAACTTGTCGAGCAATCGCCGTCTCTGGTGCTGGATTGACCCAGTGCCAAGCGAGCCAATACCACTCCTCTGCCCCCTTCATAGCGACACTGATTGGCTATGGCTGTCAAGTCGGCCACCTGCTGTTGGGTAAGCGCAGAGCCATTGGCAAGATACTGCCCCAAGAAGATGCACAGGTCGGTCTTTAGATTTTGCTCGTAGGTGGTGGTTACTGATATAGCATTTAAGTTAGAAAACAATTGCGCAGCAGTAGCAGTAGGCGTGTCCGAAGACAGCGACACAAGCCCATCAAACACCCGGCAAAATTTTCCGAGATTACCATTGTAGTTATTGGCGTACCATGTTGCTTCCGGGCTTCCAGAAGGCCGTAAAGTGGTATCTTCCGTCATACGTTGGTAAAGCAGAAAAGCCGCGTCCCAAGTGTTGGCTGCATAACCTTTCCAGGGTACGAACGTACCATTCACAATACCCTTTTCTCCAAAGTCTAATTTGGGGTCGTTAGGGTCTATGGTTACCGCTGGGCACAAATCTATCGTATAGGGAGTAGGTTCGTTTGACTCAAACCAATTAGGATCATCGCCCATTACATTTCCTACAAGCCTTGGGGTTGCCCAATAATCATTGTTTTGATTGCTGGTCTGGGTAGTGAATAAGGATTTTCGAACCTGAAATTTATCCATCGGGTCATTAGGGTCGTAATTCGAAAAAGTCATATAGGTCTCTGCATCTCCTGTGCTCCCGCCCCAAGTATTGTACTTCTTGAACTGGCCTCCAATGACCGTGCCCTCCTCCTGGAGGTAAAGTCCATATTCGTTGTGGTCGTTGAAACTGTTTTGGTATAGGTTGGAAGCATTGCACAGGCCATCAAACCACATCCCATACTTAGTGCCGCTCAAATAGTTGCAACTATAAACACAATTTGGTGAGTTGTAAACAATAAAGCCTTTGTCTCCAAAGCCGGCAGAATTATTACCAATAACATCATTGTTGAACCACACGAAACCATCACAGCCCTCCATCCTTACACCAGCGCCTACCATATCCTCGTTCCCTTGGTCATAAAATTCGTTATTTTCCCCACGCCCTTTTTGTATGCCGAAGACATAAAACCCTATCATTGTAAAAAGTGAGCCGCCGGAATTCCTATCTCTAAAATAAACCTTATTATTTTTAATTATGACAAATTTGCCTGAAGCCGGATTGGCAGAACCTATATAGACCCCGCCTCTGATTGCAGGAATTATTGAATTGTCATCAAAAACACAATTTTGAATTTCAAGTGTATTTAGGTTTAAAAATGGAGAGCCTTCAACCTTTACACCTCTTCGTAAAAAACCCTCGAACCTGCAAGAGTTTATTTTCAGGGATTGACTTGGAAAAACGGTTGAACTTTGAATGTGGTGGACTCCTGTTTCAACATTCGTGAATTTGGCATTAGAAATATCAACACTCGCGTGTTCAAGATATACACCACTTCTGCAATCATGAAAAGTATTTGGCGCACTTTCTCCACTGCCTAATCCCTGAACAGACACCTTGGAGCCTGCGCTGGCGAAAATTGCTGCGTTCGTTTCAAGCGTGCTGCCCATAGCGATTCCATCGAAAGTAGTATTCAATATGGCGGCATTATAAGCTGAGATATAAATGGCGCTGCCTTCATAATTTACACCATTTCCAAAATTGTGAAACTCGTTCTTTGCCCCATTTGATTTTCCTATGGTTATGTCATTTAAAATCACTATTCCATTGACCGGCTTCATCCCTGCATTTGGTGGCTTAAGAAATTCATCGCCAAAAAACTTATTGCCGCTAATGCTCCCTCCCGCTGTAAAATTTACGGTGCCAGTGCCGCTTTCAATGCGCATTTGGCTCAGACTTCGCCTAAAAGTGTTTCCTACGATAGATATGGTCGAACTTGGTCGAATGTTAAGCACGGCATCTGCAAATTCACAGCCTTCAGCAACCAAGGTGGAGTTTGCCATCGCGCGGATTCCAAATATTGATTCTTCGTGGCATCCATAAATCTTTACCCCTGTCAGGCGCAGTGTATTACCACCCATGATTACAAGTTGACTATTGCTTGTAGCAAAGACTATTTCAGAGCCTGTCGGGAATGTGTACTCTTTATCGGGTGAATCAAGTTCTACTGTAACATATCCATTGATAACAATCCGCTGCACAGCATTTGCTGATTGATTGGCAAGTGCTAAATTTCCCTGGTCTATTTGATCTTGAAAAGTTGTGGGGCCAGTAATGCACTTATATGGCAGTGTGGGAGAGAGTACGCAGCCAACATCTACTCCGTTACAAGGCAATTGTGCGTTGCTACGGGCGAGGGAAAGAGTCGCTATGAGCAGTATGGCAAATGCTTTAAGCGCAGCGGATAGCAAGATTCGCTTTGAAAGTTGAACTGACGGGGCTATGCCCCTCGCGAGCAAGGACTGAGATTTTTGGGTCAATGTGGTAACGAAGTCTCTAAATCGTGCGCTGGTTTGAGGTAAGAGAATGTTTTTCATGTTGAAAACATTTTGGTTGAGTGAAGAAAAAAAGAGCACTCTGCCAATCATTGCCGACTGACAAAACTTTCCACGAAACACACTGCAAGTAAGGGAATGGATTAAAGCGCGACAATCCCCGCCTTCGCCCTAAACGGGATATGGCGAGTAAAAAGGATTAAAAGCAGATCTGCTAGTTCGCCACCGTGTACACAATTGAGAAATATCATAGCGAAACTTGATACAATAGTATTTGACAATTCTCAGACGGTCAAGCAATATCGTAAATTTAACACTGGACAAAGAAAGCACTCGAAAACAGCCTCTATACTCATAAAACGAGTTATTTCGCGAACACCCACCCCAAAAAATCCGGCATAGCCTCTCCCCAAGTCCCCGGCTCATGCCGCCCTTTTTCAATTTCCAAATAGCGGATGTTTTTTTCGGGAATACCTTTTTTGTGCAGGGCGCGGATAAGGTCGAGCGTGTCGTCAATGGAATCAATAATCCCATTGTTATTTCGGTCTTCTTCCTCATCCAGGGTGCCACATTGAAACCAAAAGCGTTGGTTCTTATCAAATTTGGTCACTTTTTGCACGATGTCGTGCATGATACGGTCGGCATCGGGGTCTTCCGGGCGCACAGCAGAGGAGCGCCACCAATGCGAGCCGGAGAAAACTCCTGCAGCTCCAAATACCTCGGGATGCGCCCAGGCAATGTCCATTGCAGAAAGACCGCCCAGCGAAAAGCCCGCGAAAGTCGTGTTTTTGGCAAACAACGAAACACGGTACTGTTGACGCAAGTGCGGCATTAATTCCTCCACAATAAAACGGGTGTACTTAGGCGCGAGATCACCACGACCCTTGTAATCAGCCTGCCGGGCAGTGCCGTACTCGCGGATTCGCCGTTCGGAGGTGTAAATTCCAATGGCAATAAAGGCTGGGATTTTTTTGCCTTGCACCAACTTTTCAAGGATACGGTCGAAGTGCATTCGGGGCAAGTCCTGTCCATCATTGAAAAGAACAAGTGGGTAATGCTGTCCTGAATCCGGGTCGTAGTTTCCTGGCAAATAGACGTCGTATGCTACTTCCCGTTCTAAAGCCTGTGATTTAAAACGAAAATGATGCACAGCGGGCGAACTTTCCAAATTATTGTGCCCCAGGACTTTAGCGACGGTTTTTTGCAAAAAATTCATGTTGGGGAAAAACAAACCCGTCCTGCCGCCTCAAGCGACAGGACGGGTATACGACTACCTGAACAATAATTCATTCGTTGCCCAAACCAGTCTTTTTCCGCTCTTGCGGCACGTTGGGTGTAATGCGATCTGGGCGATTTGCGGCCTCCCAAGCCACATAGAATGCAAGCTGGGCACGTTTGGCGAGCACGTCAAAATTGATTTTGTCTGCAGTATCGGTAGGGCGGTGATAATCCGGGTGTACCCCGTTGAAAAAGAAGACAATAGGGATTCCTTTTTGAGCAAAATTGAAATGGTCGGAACGCTCGTAGAAATGGTTGGGGTCGTTCTCGGCATTGTATTTATAATCGAGCTCCAGTTTGGTATGCTCTGCATTCACCATTTCGTTGATTTCGTGAAGATGGGTGCTTATGCGGTCAGCACCGATCACATAGATGTAGTCTGGGTTGCTGGCATGAGACTCATCCACCCGACCAATCATGTCAATGTTGATGTCTACGATAGTTTTGTCGAGCGGGAAAAGGGGGAATTCCGTATAATATTTCGAACCAAGCAAGCCCTTCTCTTCACCGCTGACCAACATGCAGACCACTGTGCGCTTTGGGCCGGCGCCATTTTTTTTGGCCTCTTCGAATGCCCGAGCAATTTCGATCACCCCAGCAGTGCCGGAAGCATTGTCGTCGGCGCCATAATAGATTACAGTACTGTCTGACATTCCAAGGTGGTCGTAATGTGCGGTGACAAAAACGAATTCTTTTTTGAGCTTTTCGTCACTGCCTTCGATTACAGCAAGCACGTTGGAGCCTTCCAGCATTTGGGTTTCTTTGTCGAGCCGCACCTGGATTTTGGCCTTCACTTTTACGGGCTTGAACTTGTCTCCTTCGCGTAAATCGGCCAATTCGCTTTCGGCTTTATCGGCTTTTCCTCCTAAAATGGCTTTTGCCAGATCAGGTGAAACGAATACATTGGGGATGAAGTCGTTGGCCTTCCCTTCTGGGTTAGTGCCTACGGGTTTCCACCCGTAGGTGGAAATTCCTTTGCGGTTTTTCTTCTGGCTATCCTCGAAGTTGGGATCAATAATGAACACCGCAGTTGCACCTTTTTTCTTTGCCAAAAGCACTTTTTTGCGCCAGTCAACGCTCCAGTTGGAGCGAAACACTGTTCCAGTGATGAGTGATTTTTCGTCCGGAGTCATAGGCTCTCCGTTGTAAAAAATGACTGCTTTGCCAGCTATATCGATCTTGCCATAGTCGTTGTATTTTTCATCTTCGATGCCATAGCCTACAAAAATCAGCTCTTTCATTTCTGTCAGCGGCTGGTCGGGGTTGAAGGCTGGATAGACGTAAAAATCCGAGCGGTGGCTGAATTCCTGGTCCCCCACTTTAAGCCCGATGTCTTTCCATGAAGCGCTTTGGAGCATTATTTTTTGGAAATACCCTTTGTCGCCTTTGGGCGGCAAGCCTGCGTCTTTGAATTGTTTTGCGATAAATTGCGCGGCAATACGTTGGCCTTCTTCGCCGGTCTCGCGGCCTTGCATCGAGTCTGAGGCCAAAGCGTAGACGAGCGGTTTCAAGTCGTCAACTTTGATGCCTGCAGCAAATGAAGTGCCGTCGTTGTCGAGTTTGTAATTACGGATTCTTTTAAATTTAGTTGGGCCAGGGGTTTGTGCTGGTGCTGCCGGTGGAGCAGGAGCGGGGTCTGCTTGAGCCATAAGCACAAAGGCTGGCAACAAGAGCAGGATAAGCAGTTTGAATTTCATGTTCAAGATTTCAAGTTTATGGACGTTGTCCAGAAGTCCAAATGTCTAAAGTCAAATTTTTTCAAAAAAAGGTTTTCGCGCAACAGACGCACTTTTACCCTAAAGAACAAAAAAGATGCCCATGTTGCGCAAAACGGGGCGCAAATATCTCGCTTTACGTTGTCCTATTGTGGGTAAGATTTGTTTTTCAAACGTTAAGCCTGCTTATGGGGTATTCTAAACAAATATATATTTATGCGTAATTCTTTGCTTAAGGTTTTGAAAGTGTTCAGCCTCTTTCAAACTTTGCAATACAATCTTTATTTCCGCGATGCCCTATACTTTTCAAGTTTTGACCCACAAACCAGAGATGCTGCCACATTTCCCACTCATCCGGCAACTTAGTCCCAGTGTGACCGAGGAGCGCTACAACCATCTGCTCGACGATATGTTGGCACATGGCTACCGTATGGTGGCGGTGTACGAAGACACGGATTGTGTGGGGATTTCGGGCATTTGGGTCGCGACGAAAATATACAGTGGCCGCTATCTCGAAATGGATAATGTGGTGGTAGCCGACACCCATCGCTCCAAGGGAATTGGCAAGTTGCTTACCGATTTTATCGAAAAAATAGCCCTCGCTGAAGGATGCGAAATAATCATGCTCGACGCCTATCTGGAGAACGAAAAAGCGCATGCTTTTTACGAACGGGAAGGCTTTACCAAGCGGGGGTATCACTTTTTAAAACGGATTAGTTAAACCGCAAAATGTAAAACAGGAAAACCGCAAAATTTAAAACCATACATTTTGATACGAAAAAGGCTAAAAATTACTCCTTTTTGGGATCAAGTTTTTCTTGATTTTACATTTTGCGGTTTTACTGTTTTGCATTTTCCTGTTTAATTTTTAACCCCGAGGGCCAGTCCACCCCTGTCGCCTCCTCCTCACTTACTTTCCAGAGTTGAGCTTTGAATCGCAACAAGGTCGCAGGTGTTTCACTTTGTCGAATGCCGATTTCGATTTGCCCGCGCTCCTCGAAGCTTTGTCGCAGAACTTCAAGTTCGAGTTTTTTTACCGCGTTCATTACGTCTGGCATCAGGGCGTAGTCGAAATCAAGCAGGAAAAAATCTTTCACCAGGCATTCAATTACCTCGGCATTGCGCAGGGCCTCGGCGGCAGCTTCCCGGTAGGCATTGATAAGGCCGGAAGTGCCCAGCAGCGTGCCGCCAAAGTATCGCACCACTACCACCACAACATAAGTCAGCGTAAATGAATCAATTTGCCCCAAAATAGGCCGTCCGGCGGTGCCGCTGGGTTCGCCGTCGTCGTTACTGCGAAAGCGACTGCCGTCTGGTTCAAATCGCCAGGCAAAGCAATGATGCCGGGCTTTGAAGTGTTCTTTGCGCAAGTTTTCCAAATGCTGCAAGGCCTCCAACTCGCTGCGCACGGGCCACGCGAATGCTATGAATTTACTGCCCCGGTCTTTGAATTCGCCACTGCTGGGCGCGGCGATGGTACGGTAGGAGTCTGTCATTTTTTATCTACAAAACTGCTGCATCACGCCCTGTGCCTGCGTGTAGCCTCCCAATATTGCCTGTTGCCAATCAGCGCAAGCGCCTGCCCTGTCGCCAGCAGCATGGCGGGCCATGCCCCGATTGAATCTAAAATTAGCCGCCTCCGGTTTCATCTCGATGGCTTTGTTGAATTCCGCCATAGCTTCCTGGAATTTTCCCATGCTTGCGTAGGCATTTCCTTTGTTGTTTACGGCATCGGCGTAATTGGGTGTGAGTGCAAGCGAGGCATCATAACAAGCTATGGCCTCTTGCATTTTACCCATGGCGGCCAGGGCGTTCCCTTTTCTGAAATAGTGATCCGGGTCTGGCTTGATCTTTATCGCCAGATCGAAAGCAGCCATGGCGCGGTCGTTTTGTCCTGCTCCGGCATATGCCATGCCGAGACTTGATTGAATTTTGTCTTTGGGTTCTTTCGTGTCTATTTGTGCGAATTTTTCGAGGTCCGCAATTGCTTTTGGGAAATCTCCTTTAATAAGCCATACTTGGCCTCGGCCATACCAGGAATCGGCGAAATCTGGTTTCAATTCTATGGCGCGACCAAACATCCTGGCAGCGTCGTCGTATCGTTTCAAATTGTTGAAAGCCACCGCTAAATTAAAGTTTGCGTCAAAATATAGAGGATCCACCTTGACGGCTTGTTCGTAGGCTTTTGTGGCTTTTTCATAGTCCTCCAAAGCGTCGTAAGCAAGACCGAGATTGGACCAGGAAAGCGGGTCATTGGGGTTTTTCGCAGTTGCATTTTCCCAAAGGGCCACGCTTGACTTCCATGTTGTGTTTTGCAGTAAAGTCAGCACTGCACACATGGTCACAAAGCCTGCGGCGAGGTAAGGAAGCATGCTTTTCAGACCTGATTTTATTTTCCCGAATTCAATGTCTGAATAGGTTTTTGCCAATATAAAAAACAGGCCGAGGTAAGGGATATAGGTAAAGCGGTCAGACATAAACGCCTTGCCCGCGCCCTTGAATTGCAATACAAAAATAATGTTGACGAGGAAAAAAAGGAATCCAAAAGCGATGGTTCGGTTCAAATGTGGCACCCCTTTAAGGTGTGCCACATCGCTCCCTTTCGCAGATCGCCAAACCCACCAACCAATGGCGGTCAATGCGAGTGGCGATGCGTAATATAATGCCGGCATTGCTCCCAATTTGGGGTAAGGATAATAGGCCGCCAATCCGAACGGAACGGGCACTTTATACAGGTAATTCCAAAGCGAGGCAGTGGCAAAAAAGAAACGCTCCGTAAGCGAGTAACCAGTATCTTTAAATCCTTCAGCCTCACCCAGAAAATGAATGCCAACCAAACCAAAAATTAATGAAAGTGCAAAAAACGGCACCTTTTCAACCCAAACTTTCATGCTTTTCATGTCACGCCCAGCCAACCAGTCCATCGCCAGCATAGAAAGCGGCAGCGACACAGCCTGGATTTTGGAGAAAAGCGATAAAAGTCCAAGTATCAGTGTGAACACATAAAACTTGCTTTTTTGCTCGATTACATACTTCCAATAGGTCAACAAAGCAGCGATATAAAACAGGCCATAAAGCACGTCTTTCCGCTCAGTCACCCAGGCCACGCTTTCCGAACGCATGGGATGGATGCCAAAAAGCGCAGTACCGAGCGCGAGCCCCCAACCGCGAACGCCCAAGGCACGGAAAAAGAAAAACGCAAGTGCTGTAGTGGCCACATGGAGCAGCACATTGTCAAAGTGATACAGAAACGGCTGAAAATTTTCGACCACCATCTGACCTGGCTTTACGATGGTATCAAAGGTGTGTTCGAAGCAGAAACTCAGCACGACCAGGGGCGAATAGTTGCCGTGTGTGTGTCCGCTGAATATCTGCCCGAGATCCATGCTGCCAAGCGGTTTCACCATGGGGTTGAGCCATAGGTAGCCGTGGTCGTCCCAATTGACGAATCCAGCGCCGAAGGCATTGGCGAATACGGCGAATGTGAGGATTAGGCATCCAGCTAGGATGATTTTTTCTTTACCCACCGAAGCCTTGGTGTAGGAAGGAGTGGCAGGAGCAGTGCCGCTTATTGAAGGTTTGGACACGGAGCTTTTCTGGGCGGGATGTAGGCTTTTCTTTTTCTTGGACATGGCCGATGCAAGTTATTCGTTCGGACAAAGGAAATACGAATTCGTTTTACGGGCAATAGTTTTCGATTCGCAGACCTCGGAGGTTTTTAAAACCTCCGA
>JBJXGZ010000013.1:0-54992 GCA_046160625.1 Saprospiraceae bacterium | reverse complement strand
CAACCCCATTCGGGGTTGTTACCCTTGCTCTAATTTACCCCCGATTACATCGGGGGCTATTCAAATTCAACCACTTCGTGGTGGTTTTAACCCTTAAGTTAACGGCATTGGCCTACTGCCACTGCCACTGCCCACTACTTAGCCCGTTCGCAAAGGTAAAAATGCCAGAGAATCCTCGCGCCAACGCTGCGCCAAGGTCGCCAATGTTGTGTATTTTCTTCAAAAAACACATGGTTTGGTCGAGCGTCAAGCGCGTAGAGCGCGCGAAAACTTTCGTAAAGCGCTATATCGCCTTTAGGAAGCACATCGGGGCGCAAGAGACACATAAGCGAATACACATCTACCGTCCAATCGCCCACCCCTTTGATGCTTTTCATGTAGGGCCGTAAAGTTTCGTCTGGCATTCGTTCAAGGACTCCAAAGTCGAAATTCCCACCCAAAACAGCCAAAGCCAAGCCTCTGGCGTATGCTTTTTTTTGTCGACTGAAACCGATACGCAAAAGGTCTTCCTCGTTGATATTCAAAAAGTTAACAGGCGTGATTTCGCCCAAATGTGCTTGAAGTCGGAGGTAGGCGGCCCGTGCAGAAGCCAATGAAACTTGCTGTTCCAAAATGATGTAAATCAAGGTAGCAAAACCAGGCGCGCGATCCCAAAGTGGAGGGTACCCGTACTTTTCGATTACAGAGGCAAGCATTGGATCGCGCTTTGCAAGCGTGTTGGCGGCTAGTATTAACGTAGATTTGTCTAAATTGATTTCCATTTTCGCCACAAAACAAGCGTTTCTTTGTGATTTATTGGAGCTTAAAACAAGCACGGCATGCCAACAAAAATTGCAACACTTACCCTCAATCCTGCACTTGACAAAAGCACCGAAGTGGGCCGACTCGTGGCAGAACAAAAACTTCGCTGTGGACCACTCCGATTCGACGCTGGTGGTGGCGGTATCAATGTTTCAAAAGCCATCCATCGGTTGGGCGAGCAAAATGTGGCAGTTTTTCCGGCAGGAGGGCACAATGGCAACTTGGTCTGCGAGTTGTTGGAAAAGGAAGGGGTCAATACAAAAACAGTATCTGTATTGGGCGAAACACGGGAAAACCTTTCCGTAATGGAGACATCTACCCATGCCCAATACCGCTTCACGCTACCGGGACTTCAAATCACTGAAAATCAAGCAGATAAATGCCTTGAAATCATAAAAAGTTTGAACCCGGACTATCTTGTTGCGAGCGGAAGCCTGCCTCCGGGCCTGCCCGAGACGTACTATGAAAAGGTGGCAGCTTTTGCCAAAAACATTGGGGCGCGATTTGTACTGGATACTTCCGGAGACGCTTTGAAGGCTGCTGCCGATGAAGGCTTGTTTTTATTAAAGCCCAATCTGGCGGAACTCAGTGTCCTGGCTGGGGTGGAAAAATTGGAAATGGATGCGGTAGACGATGCAGCCTTGAAAATAATACAGGAAGGAAAGTGCGAAGTGGTGGTGGTTTCCCTGGGGCCACAAGGAGCTTTACTTGTGACGAAATCTGGTTTTGAGCATATCCCGGCACCAATGGTGAAAAAACAAAGCACCGTTGGAGCAGGAGACAGCATGGTTGCAGGTATGGTGTGGGCGTTAAACGAAGGAAAAAGTTTTCGCGAAATGGCACAAATTGGCGTAGCATGTGGAACGGCCGCAACGATGAATTATGGCACCGAACTATTTCATACCAAGGATGTTTGGAGGCTTTTGAAGTGGATTCAACAATATGGCGAGCGGTATCAAATAAGCGATTTTGGTGTCTGAAATTGCTCAGCGACTCAAAGCCACCAGCTGGGAAGTTTTGATCCAGATTTGCCGTATGGAATCCAATTGTTTCCACCCTAAATTTTGCCAGCAATATTTTTTTAAAATATGATTTTTCGTATTGAGGATTGGCAGTATAATACACCTGTTTTCAAAAAGCATTTTTAAATTTTCTCTTAACGAGAAAGCCCTTTCTAACTTTGCACTTTCGCAGTGCGGCCTTGTCGCCAGAATCACATTTGGACAAAATGACCAATCTAATACTCTTTGGTCCGCCAGGTTCCGGAAAAGGAACACAAGCGGCATTTTTAATTGAAAAATATCGCCTTATTCACATCAGCACGGGTGATTTGTTTCGCTACGAAATGAGCAACGATACACCGCTTGGCCAGGAGGCCAAAGCATATATGGCTAATGGCGAACTTGTGCCCGACAGCGTGACCATCGGGATGCTCCGCAATAAAGTGGAAAAACACCCTGATGCAAAAGGATTTATTTTTGACGGCTTTCCACGGACTATCCCACAAGCCGAAGCCTTGGACGCGCTGTTGATCAGCAAGGACACGGAAGTAGCAGGACTTATTTCTTTGGATGTGGGTGAAGAAGAAATCGTAGAGCGCATTTTACTTCGTGGTAAGAACTCCGGGCGCGCCGACGACAATGACGAGGCTACCGTGCGGAAGCGGATTGCTGTGTACAAAAGCGAAACCGCACCTGTATTCGATTACTACGCAGCTAAAGGCAAAAGCCACAGTATCAATGGTTTAGGAACGATTGACGAAATTGCCGAACGACTGAGTGGAGTGGTAGAATCGCTTGGGAAGGTTTGAATTTTGACCCCATGATTTGATAAGTTTAAAAAGTTGTCAAATCTAAGGCTTGAAGCCAGTGAGGAAGTGCTACTTTTGAGCCGAAAAGTAGGGTGGAACGCCGTTCCGCTCCTCCCGGAACAGCGTTCCGGCCTACACTCACCAAACGCAGTATTCATGGCGCTCTCATCCACTCCATGGCAAGCTCTTTGGAACCGCTTGCCGGCACCTTTGCAAAACCGCTACTATCTTACACTGGTAGTATTTCTATTTATTATGGTTTTCCTGGACAGGCACAGTTTGTGGACCCAGTGGAAACTCTGGAGGGCGCAAAAACAGCTGGAAGCGGATCGCACGTTTTACCAAGCAAAAATCAAGGAAGCCCGGGAAGAAGCAGAAGATTTTGAACTGACCAAAGAAAAATTTGCCCGCGAACATTACTACATGAAACGCGCAGACGAAGACGTGTTCATCATACAAGAAGAGAAATAGATGTATGATGTATAATGTATGATGTATAAAGTGGAGGAGATGGACATAAACTGTTGAACAGGGTGTAGCCTCGCTTAAAGTTCATACATCATAAAATCATACATCATACATCATACATCATACATCATACATAACCAAAATGTCCATACTAGTCAATAAACACTCCAAAATCATTGTACAAGGCTTCACCGGGAAAGAAGGCACGTTTCACGCTGAACAAATGATTGCCTATGGCACCAATGTGGTAGGCGGCGTAACTCCCGGAAAAGGCGGCCAAACACACCTCGAACGCCCCGTTTTCAATACTGTGGAAGATTCAGTGCGTCAAGCAGGCGCCGATACGAGCATCATTTTCGTGCCACCTGGCTTTGCTGCCGATGCGATTATTGAAGCTGCAATGTCAGGGATCAAGGTCATCGTAGCGATTACGGAAGGAATTCCAATACAGGATATGGTACGGGCCAAAGCCTATATTTCGGATAAAGGCGTACGTCTCATCGGCCCCAACTGCCCGGGCATCATCACGCCCGACGAGGCAAAAGTGGGCATTATGCCAGGGTTCGTTTTTAAGCGCGGCCCTATTGGGTTGGTGTCCAAATCCGGCACACTCACCTACGAAGCCGCCGACCAGATTGCTAAAGCAGGCCTGGGCATTACTACTGCAATCGGTATTGGTGGAGACCCAATCATCGGTACCACAACCCGTGAAGCCATCGAGCTTTTCATGCAAGACCCTGAAACCGAAGGGATTGTGATGATCGGTGAAATCGGCGGTGGACTTGAAGCCGAAGCTGCCCGCTGGATTCGTGCCAACGGGAACAAAAAACCTGTAGTCGGATTTATCGCCGGGCAAACCGCTCCGAAAGGCCGCAAAATGGGACACGCTGGTGCCATTGTTGGCGGCGCAGACGATACGGCTGCCGCCAAAATGCGCATTCTGGCGGAGAATGGCATTCATGTAGTGGAGTCGCCAGCTCAGATTGGAGCAGTAATGGCAAGAGTGATGAAAGGGTAATAAATTTCCCTCTTTCCATTCCCAAAAACTTCATTATCCTTGCCTCGAAAATCGTTCGACTTCGAGCCATGCCTACACTTATTGAACGTTCGCAGTATTTAGGAGGCAACTTCAATTTGTCTCCTGATTCCCCGCTCCCCATGCAAGACCCGCTCTTGCCTTACGAGCCTTCACCCGCCAAACCCTGGAATGCTCGCCGCGTAGCGCATTTGTATCGCCGAATGGGTTTTGGCGCATCACTTGCACAAATTCAGGAAGGGCTGCAGATGTCGCCCGGCGACTTGGTTGACCAACTTTTGGAAACCGCCGCCGACCTAGGGGCGCCTGACCCACCTTATTGGGGTGGCTGGACAATGGATGAGTATGCCAACAATCCAGACCCAAACCTTGTGTTTATTCACAGAGACGAACTGCGCCGCCGGTGGCTCGGCGAAATGCTGGATGAAGGCATTCGTGCTAAAATGGCGCTCTTTTGGCACAACCATTTTGCTACCGAACTCGATGTATATGGCTGCAATGCCTATCTCTGGAGTTACTATTCCATGATTAATGTATTTGCTTTTGGGAACTTCCGAATCTTTGCCCGAGAAATGGGTAAAACAGGTGCAATGCTGGTGTACCTCAACGGCAATCTTAGCGTGGTAGGGGAACCCAATGAGAATTATGCCCGCGAACTCATGGAACTTTTCACCATGGGTGAAGGCAATGGCTACACACAGGCAGATATTGTGGCCATGTCGCGGGCACTTACAGGATGGCGTGCGAGCGATTACCTCTGTGATCCTCCTTATTTTGACCCAAGCCGCCACGACAATACCCTGAAAACCATCTTTGGGCAAACAAGCAATTTTGGTTTTACAACGGCCCACAATCTTATTTTTTCGGCGAGAGCCGAGCAGGTTTCACACTATATCACGAGTAAACTTTACAAGCATTTTATCTATCAAAACCTTGATAATCAGATAATAACAGGGTTGGCACAAACATTCCGTGACAACAACTGGGAATTGATGCCTGTGCTGAAACAGCTTTTTAAGAGCGAACATTTTTTCGAGGAGACGCTCATGAACGTCCGACTCAAAAGCCCGCTTGAGTCTATGTTGAATATTTACAAAGCAGCAGGTACTGCGGCTTCCCTCGTCGCAAATGATCGCTGGGATGCCATTGGATATTGGTCATATCAATTGGGCCAGGAAATATTTAATCCGCCGAATGTAGCAGGCTGGAAAGGCCACCATGCCTGGATAAACGAGAGTACACTCACTGCCCGTTGGAACTACAGTTCTGCAGTAGCCTACTGGCTCACAACTGAGGAGTCATCCCGCGAAAACCTGCGTTCACTCGCGCAAACTTTGACAAACGACAGCAATGACCCAGCGCTTATCACTACGGCGTTGGTGGAGTTTTTTATGGGGCAAGCGCTTGATCCCGTGCATCAACAGGCAGCGGTTATCTACTTCAAATCAGGGATACCTGAAAATTACTACCTGGATGGTTCCTGGAATCTTTACTGGGACGAAGCGCCATATCAGATTGTGAACATGTTGTATTATCTGATAAAATTGCCAGAGTTTCAATTGACGTAAATCATGAGCAAAGCACATAAACACCCGCGTCATGGCGCCGCCCTAGAGCACGGAGAAGCCCATTCCCGTGATCATCAACTTTGGTCACGTCGCGATTTCCTTTCCGCTTCCGGCATCCTGGGTGCAGGCAGCCTCGTGTGGGGCAATCTTGGGCTACGCGCCTTCCAGCCAACACCGCTCATGGCCTCCCTTGCCAATGGATCCAACGACAGGATCCTCGTACTCATCCGTCTTGATGGGGGCAACGATGGTCTGAACACTGTGATAGAGCGCGGCAACCAACACTATTACGACCTGAGACCAACCATTGCGATTCAAGAGTCGAATATGTGGGGTTTGAGTAATGAATATGGTATGCCATTGGCAACCAATGCTTTGCAACCTCTTTGGGACAATGGCATGATGAAAGTCATCCATAATGTAGGTTACCCGGAGCCTAATTACAGTCACTTCCGTTCTTACGACATCGTGGCTTCGGCGAGCGACTCAGAAGTAGTAGTGAACACGGGTTGGATGGGACGTTTCCTTGACAATGAATACGCGGCTTTCCTCGAAACGCCGCCCACAGTACCACCCGCCCTGCAAATTGGAATTCAAACCGATCTCGTTTTTCGGGCAGATTCAGCCAACATGGCACTGGCAGTGAGTAGCCCCCAGGAGTTTTATCAAATTGCCCAAACAGGGCAACTTTACGACACATCGCTCTTGGGCAACACGCCGCGTGAACTTGAGCTGGCATTCGTTCGTCAAACAGCCAACGCTGCTTTTCGCTATGCAGAAACCATCAAGGAGGCATATTCAAGAGGCAAGAATCAGGTCAATTACCCTACGTCAAATTACCTAGCCGAGCAATTGGCCATTGTAGCCAAACTTATAAAAGGCAATCTCGGCACCCGAATTTTCATGGTTTCTATCGGAGGTTTTGATACCCATGCATTGCAGTATGATTATCACCTCAACCTGTTGAAGAATGTGGCCGATGGCGTGAAGGCATTTTACGAGGACCTCGCTTATGGAGGCAATACCGAACTCCCAGGAAAGGTGTTGGGTATGACCTTCAGCGAATTTGGCCGAACAATTTATGAAAATGCCTCGCTTGGAACCGACCACGGATGGGGTACCCCTATGATGCTTTTTGGCGGAGGCATAGGCAATGGCTTTGTTGGTCAGTATCAAGATTTAAGCAGCCCTGATCCGTATGGCGACCCGCAGTTTAGCGTGGATTTTCGCGATGTGTACAGTACGATTTTGCAGGATTGGATGGGTAGTTCGCCTGAACTCGTCAATTTTGTGATGGGGCAGAGCAGCCCGATCATTACCGGCCTGGTGCCGCCTTCCGCGCCGCTTCAAGGTGACAACGGAAAATGCGTCCTGCTCGGCCACAATCCACACCCGAGTGAAGCCAACACCATCGAAATCAAGTATGCGATGATGCAAAACGGCCCGGTTCGGCTTCAAATTCTGGATTCAGCGGGCCATGTGTTGCGTACGCTGCTCAACGAATATAAAGATCGAGGAAGTTACAGCTTCCACTTTAAAGCCCCGGATTGGTACATTGCTCCTGGCATATACCAGTACAGGCTGCAATCGGGTGGGCAGGTGTTTCAGCGGGATTTGAAGGTGTGAGATTAAACCGCAAAATGCAAAACAGGAGAACCGCAAAATTTAAAACTGAGCACCTAGATCCGAAGGAGAAAAACACATGCCTTTTTCGAGATCAAGCGCTGCGTGATTTTACATTTTGCGGTTCTCCTGTATTACATTTTGCGGTTTAATCTTTTTTCACTTTTACCTCCACCCGCCGATTTCTGGCCCTTCCGGCCTCCGTCTCGTTTTCCCCAATAGGTGCAGTCTGTCCATAGCCTTTAAAAGTAATTTTATCTGCCGGATATCCTTGTGCTACTAAAAAATCGCGCACTGCTTTTGCGCGGCGGCTGGAGAGTTGCAAATTGCTTTGTTCAGAGCCAACGTTATCGGTGTGGCCTCCAATTTCGATCGCCCAATTGAAACCTTTGATGTCCCGGTAAATGCGCAATAGTTCGGTTTGTGCGTCAGGGCGCAAATCCGATTTGGCAAAATCAAAGAGCAAGTCTCTGAGTTCCAGTGCTTTGCCTTCCCGTTCCGCCTCTTTTACCGTTACGATTTCTACCTTTTCTTCTGCAACCTCACTTTTGTATTTGGAGGCGTCCACGAAAGTTTTTTTGGTGGAAACCAGACTATCTCCGGTAGCGTAATAGTTGATTTTTGCTGTTTTTGGGACTGAAAACGCATATTTTCCATCGGGACGAGTTGTAACCGTTTGCACAATTTTTTTGGACTCAGCATCTTCGACGGTGATTTCACCAGCCACTGTTTTTCCACTTCCGTCGGTTAAAGTGCCTGTGATGACAACTTGCATCTCTGGCCGCGCTGCTGAGTCGAGTGGGATGCGCATGATGTCCTGATCCGAAAAACTGGATGTTCTCGTGGCCAGATAAGCTACATTTCCTGAGGGCGGGATACAAAACCCGTATTCGTCTTTGGCAGTATTGACCCCGGCTCCAAGGTTCTCGGGGATGGACCAGTTTTTCCATGTGTCGTCCAGGCGGGTGGTTTTGAAGACATCGAAATTGCCGAAACCTCCATGGCCGTTGGAACTGAAATAAAGGGTTTTGAAATCACTGTGAAGGAAAGGTGTACGGTCGTCAGAGCGCGTATTCACAGGGCTGCCAAGTTCAAAAGGTATGTCCCAATTACCACCTTTTTTACGCTGTGCGATATAGATGTCAACATCGCTAAGCTGGTTTTTTCTGGCTTCAAAAATAAGCGCCTCGCCATTACGCGTGATACTGGCCATGCCAACCCAGGCGAAATCCCTTTGCAGCTGGATTGGTGCTGGTTCGGACCAGCCCGTCTCCATGCGCGTAGAAATATGAGGCTTGCCTCCAATAAAAAGCACCAGGTTATTGCCATCTGCCGACATAGACACTACGGCTTCATTGACAGGACCGCTAAAAAACTCGTCCATTTTTGGCTCTGACCAAGAGCCATCTGCTTGTCGTTCGGAGAAGTAAACATCTTCTCCTTTATAATTGTCAGCACGGTCAGATCCTACAAAATACATGATTTTCCCATCAGATGAAAGCACAGGAATATACTCAGACCCCGCGGTATTGACCCCTTTTACAAACTCGAGCCGTGATCCTTCGGGGGGCTTTCGATCCACATAAACGGGCTTATTTTTGCTTTTTTTGGCGGGGTCCAATTTTTCCCGCTTGCTGACCGGGTTTGTTGCTTGGTGGATCATCAGTTTGTTGAACCGGGCTTTATACTGTTTTGGCACAACGGTTACAACATTGACGAATGAATCGCGGAACGTCGTAGCGTTTGAGTTCTTTTCTACATGCACCATTGTTGTGCTAAAAAGGCCGTTATAAGCCTGTTCAATGGCGTTTTTGGTGATATTGAATTCGCTGGCCAATTTTTTCTGGATTTTCAGGTCAGCGCTGTTAAAGGCATTGAGCGTTTTTTCATAAGCGCCCAATGCTACTATCCAATTGCTGGTTTCTTTTAGGCCTGCAGCGGCTTTCAAGATGCCAAATCCTGCGGGAATGCTTTTGTCCGGAGTGTTGGCGTCTTTTTGGAAACAGATCAGGGCTTTGTCGTATTCTCTATTATCGAGCAATTTGAAGCCTTTTTTGACTTGTGCGGGAAGTGAAACAGCACAGAAGAGAAGTGCCAAAACCAGGAGGGAGGGGAAGCGGGTCATTGTTGGAAAGTTTTAAAGTTGTGCGTCAAAAATATTCTTTCGATAGGGCACTTTTACAAAATCAAGCGTTCCTGGCTTCACGCCGAGGAAAAACTCATAAGTCCCGCGGTCAGGCTGCCAACGGAAGCTGAGCGACCAGCAGTGGAGGTCGCGGGTGAATCCAAAAGAGGGATATACGAGACTTTTAGAAATAAAATCGTAACTTATATTGTCCACGTCGAGGCTCCACTTGGATGAGAGCGGTACACTGCCAGAAAAATTGAGGCTATTGGTACCGATGGTGAATGTGTCTCTTGCCGTGCCGTATCCAGTGGGGATCAGTTGTCGAGTTAAGGAGATTCGGTGGTCTACCCTGAAATTGTCGAACAGGCTCAATATGTCATCTTTCGGGAGTTTTGGACCGCTTGTAGAAGGCGCGGTTGCCCCTTTTTTAGAAAGCATATCGCGCAGTTGTTTCACCTGAAAGCCCGTGTTGAGGGCAATGCCAAACTGGGTGGTACGCACTAACTTCTTTTTCTCGTTGATCGTGAACTTATTGATTCTGTTGCCTTTAGCATCAGCGATGTAGGGGTCGAAGGTCACGTTCCAGGTTAGGTTCGATATGCCTTTGAACAGGCGGAACAGACCGCCCGTACTCACAACGCTCCATTTTAAGGAGTCGCGGGTAGGGGTGTAAGAACCTGCGAAATTGAGTCCGTCAAAGATGCGTTTTTTGAAAACAGAGTCTCGCTTGGCAGAGTAGTATTTGAATTCCAGCACATTGTTGATGCTGTAACCAATGCTTATTTCACGTTTACCAAGCGTGGGTTTGTTGTAATATCCATCATCGAAAATGCCGTATAGCAGCGTGTCACCTCTCCCAGGACGGTTGTCGGTATAATAGGATTTGAAATACCGGTCCTGCTGTTTACTGAAATCCGGGCCAAACCCGGTGCTCACCGTGGGGCTCATTTTGTGCCGTATGCCTTGGAACCAGGCTTTTTTTCGCTTGGCTTTATGGGTCAGGAACAGTGAGGTGCTGGCCGAAATACCCACATCATATTTTCTGAAAGAATAAAACCCCCAGTTGCGTGTGGTTTCCAATACCCCATACTTTGATTTTCCTTCGTTTACTTTAATTTCTACAATTTCCCCGTTTTGCCGGATGGTATCGTACACCAAAATAGTGGTGTCAATCAGGTGTTTGTCAATGATATAAGGATACCAATTCTCTTCATATCGGATATTGGGCGTGATGTTGATGTATTTGAAAAGTTTGAAAACGTAGTCAGTGCTTGCCTGATGCTGTATGCCCATTCTGGCACTTTCAAGGGTTTCTTTTTCAAATAGAAGGGTGTCTACCGTGCGGATGGAGTTGTCAAGTTTGGAAGAATAGTTGACCGAAAGTTTTTCATACCATCGTTCTTTGCCAACCTGTATTTTCCTTTTAAACGGGAAAATGCGCTGCATCGTGAACTGTGCACTTGGCAGCGTAATATCCATTTGGCGGGTTTGGGTATTCTGAGAGTGCCGCAGACCGATGGAAAACTGATAAGGTTTTCCGGGAAAAGTTTTAGAAAAGGAAAGGTTGGAACTGAGCGAGTTCTGAAACACGCTGGTGTAGTCGTTCTGATTTCGTTGTTGATCCCGGTTGGTCTGGATGTTTACTGAGCCACTAAAGCGGCGTGATGGATGGGCTTTTGGGTCTTGTGTGTGGGTCCATTGTAGCCCGAATGACTTGGCTGATACTTTTTCAGCCACTTCGTTTTCAGTCACCCGGTTATTGTAATTCAGGTTGAAATTGCCGTTGTTGCGATAGCGGTAACTGTAGCGTGAGGTTGCGGTCACTCCCCAGGTACCTCCGGTAAACGCACGAAACAGCAAGGTCGCATCCATGTGCTCCGAAATGGGCTGATACCAGCCAAGTCCTTCGATACCAAAGCCTTCCACGGTGCGAAAATCAAAATCTTTGGGGATGATGAGGCCTGCTTTTCGGTTTTTGGTGATAGGAAAAAACCCGAATGGAATTACAATTGGCGTTGGGATGCCACCTACTTCGAGGTTTGAAATACCGGTGACCACGATTTTGTCCTGTATGACTTTCAGTTTCTTGGTACGGATGCCAAAGTGGGGGTGCGGATCATCGCAGGTAGTGAGGATCGCATCTTTGTTGTAAATGGTGTTTCGAGCTTTTTTTGTGGTGTCTGCAGATACCCCACTGATAAATTTAGCCCGTTCCCCCAGTACATAGAGGTCTTCCTGAGTGGTTCTGGCATCGTAAATAATACCTTTTTTGGTCTTAAAATTGTAACGAAGCCGGGTGGCCGTAAATGCTTGTTCGCCGTCTTTGAAATCCGGCATACCTGCCAATTGTCCGGAAGTATCGGGGAATTGCTGGGCGGATATTTCGCTGTTAGCGTAGTCGAGAAGAATGTATCCGGCCTTGATATTCAAGGAAGTATATTGTACTGAAGCGCCGCCATAAAGGTGCACCTGTTTATTTTTCACGTCAAACCACATGGAGTCCTCAGCCGCATATTCCACTATGTCATCAAGCCCGTCGTTGCTGATTTTAATGGTGGAAATGCCAACCGCCGTCGAGTCGCCGAAATTGGCAGGGGGGAGCGAATCAAGGACTGGTATGGAGTCGGATATTTGCGCCAAGGCAGGGCCGCAGAAGAGCAGGCAAGCAATTTGGAAGAAATACCGATATTTGCGGGGTAATTTTTGCACTGGTCTTTTTTTAGACGTTGGATTTATATGAAGTCAAACTTCGCACTCCGAACGCTCGTACTCCTCGCGGCGTGGCTTGTTTTTGAAAATTTTAACCTCTCCCGTTTTGTTGAGGAGGGTAGCATCAAGGTTGAGGCCATAGAACTCGGCAAAAGTATAGAATCTGCCGTGCATCTCGTACGCTCGCCACTCATAACTCCAGCTGCTACCGTACCACCCTACCGAATCAAAACCATTGTGCTTGATGCCGGCCATGGCGGTAAAGACCCTGGCTGCATAGGTGCATCAGCCCATGAAAAAGAAAACTGCCTGGCCATAGTGCTGCGTCTGGGGGCTTATATCGAGGCCAATTATCCCGAGATTAAAGTTATTTATACCCGCGATGCCGACGTTTTTGTAGAACTCAACGAGCGTGCCGCCATTGCCAATCGCAACCATTCCGACCTTTTTATAAGTGTCCATTGCAACGCCATTTCGACCAAATCTACACATGGCGCCGAGACCTATGTATTGGGTTTGCACCGAAGCAAGGATAATCTTGATGTAGCAAAACGGGAAAATGCTTCCATCTATTTGGAAAAGGATTACCAGAAAAATTATGAAGGTTACGATCCGGAAAGCCCAGAAGCTGAGATTTTAGCCAGTGTATGGCAAAGTGCCTACCTGGAACAAAGCATTTTACTTGCAAGTTATGTGCAGCAATTTGCCAATGCAGTGGCTTTTAGGTATGACCGGGGTGTGAAACAAGCGGGTTTCCTCGTGCTGCGCGAAACAGCGATGCCTTCGGTTTTGGTAGAGACAGGCTTTCTCACCAATGCCAATGAAGATGAATTCCTTGCTTCCGAAGAAGGCCGGGAACAAATGGCTTTGGCTATTTTCCAATCCTTTGAAGCATACAAACGGCATGTTGAAACGGGCAAGCCCATTGATAATCTGGCAGCCGCTCAAAAAACTTCTCCACCAGTTACAAAGGTCTCCAACCCACCCGTTAAAGCGAAAACCACATCAGAGAAAGCAACGAATAGCAAAGCTTCTGCTCCCAAGCCTCCAAAAGAAGCCAGTTACACAATATTCCTGCTCACTTGGCCAAACAAACTCGACCCGAATGTGGGCCAACTCAGTTTGCTTGCCAACGTGAAGGAATTGAACAAAGAAGGCAAATACCATTACTATTCAGGTATTTACACCTCCAAAGCCGACGCAGAGAAAGTGTTGCCAGAGATTCAGAACATGGGTTTTAAAACGGCCACTATTGTTCAAAATTGAGAAATTGTCAATATCCCAATATTTCAATATCCAAATACCCTCCAAACAAAATGCTCAAAATCAGAAACGAAGTCAAAATTGCCCTCCTTGCATTGGTCGCCCTCGTGCTTGGTTTTTGGGGCTTCAAATTTCTAAAAGGCCAAAACGTTCTGACTACTGCCAAAACGTTTTATGTCAAGTACAATAATGTGGATCAGCTCCGGCCATCCAGTCCTGTGTTTATCCAAGGCTTCCAGGTTGGCATGGTCAAGAAAATGTATATTGATCCAAGCGACGACAAAACCATCATTACAGTGCTTAGTATAGACGGAGATGTAGACATCCCAAAAGACGCAATCGCAACGATCATAGGCCTAAGCCTAATGGGAGGCAAGGCGGTAGAAATAATCATCCCTGGTCCCTGCGATGGTGATTGCGCCGAGAGTGGAGACTATCTTCAATCGGGGTCTAAATCCCTCATTCAGAGTCTTTTAGGAGACCCATCGGGGTTTGATGCTTATACGGACAGGCTAAAAAGAGGGCTTTCCATTAACATTGATTCGCTGGCTAAAGCCAACCCCGATGGTATGGCGAGTGCCCTCAGTGCTCTGGATCATTCATTGATCAACATTGAGGTGATGACTAACCGCCTCAACAATATCCTGGCTCTCAACGAGCAAAGTATTCGAACCATTACCGACAATTTTGCTTCCATCAGCGGTACCATCAAAGCCAACGACAAGAACATCAGCGATGCCATCGCAAACCTGTCTGCACTCAGCCAACAACTCAAAAACGCGAACCTTGACGAGACTTCAAAAAAGGCCTCCAGCGCGATAGACTCTGTCACCCTTGCGCTCAGTGCCTTGCGTGGCACCCTCAATACCACGACCGGAACAATAAGCCATATAGACACTCTCGCCCAAAACCTCCTGCGGGGCAAGGGTCTGGTGGGCAAAACCCTAACGGATGAGGAGTTGTACAACAACCTCGTCAGCAGCACGCACCATCTTCATCTCCTGCTCCAGGACCTTCGGATGCATCCACGGCGGTACAACACTGTGAAACTCAAGCTTTTTGGCAAGAACAAATCGAAATACGTCAACCCAATGGACGACCCTGCTTATCAATTGCTTATTGACAGTTTGGAGCGAGATTATAGTAAGAAGTTGAAAAATTGAGCAAAAAAATCCGCCCGCTTTATGAAGAACATGGGGCCGAGGATTACTACCGCAAATTTGCAGAGGAGTACGAAAACCCGCATTTGCCAGAAATCCGCGCCCTACTGGAACGAAACTTCGAGCGTTTCGACTGCGGAGGCACGGTACTAGATTTCGCAGCGGGCGGTGGCGAAGTAGCCAGTGTGCTCAAAGGCCTTGGTGCAAAAGACATCATAGGCTGCGATCCCTTTACCCATGCTTTGTTTGAACGAAAAACAGGCTTGCCTTGTCTTCAATTATCCTTCAAAGACGTAATTCGTGAAGGGCTGTCAGAGACTTACTCCTTGATTGTCAGTTCCTTTGCGATGCACCTCTGTCCTCAGAAAGACTTGTTTCCTTTATGCTGGAACTTGTTGCAAGCCGCTCCTTTACTTGTTATTATCACTCCGCACAAACGCCCGGAATTGGAAAAACTCCAGGGAATCGAACTGCTTTGGGAAGATTCGGTCGAGACCGCACGCGGGAAAAAAGTGCGCATGAAAGCGTATGGGAATTGATTCGATTAATTCGATTTTTTGATTGATTCGATTAGTTCGATTGCGACGATTTTTTATTCTACCTGACTATGTTTGGCCAATCGAACCCATCATAGTGATCGAACCAATCCCCCAATCGAATCAATTCAATGACGGTTCTCCATCTCTTCGATCTCTATCTCCCGCACACCATGAACTGGGCCTGGCGGCTTATGCGGGCAATGCCAGGGGTAGAGCAATGGGTGGCTGCACCCTGGATTCTGAGCAATGAATACCACAGTCCGGAATTCCGGTTCTTTACCCGACCACTCCAACGGATTACGGCTTGGCTGCCTGCCAGTGAATGGCAATCCGAGTGGTTTTCTACAAACCTGATTCGGGCCGAGAGGCGTTGGCCCCTTTACCGAAACTGGCTTTTTCAGCATTTGAAAAACAATCGGCCAGACGTGATACACGCGCATTTCGCGCCGGTCGGATGTCACTATTTGGAGATGGCGCAAAGGCTGGGTATCCCCTTGGTGACATCGTTTTATGGGTTTGATTATGAGCGACTTCCTTTTGAAAAACCAGCATACCGAAAGCGCTATCAACAACTTTTTGAAGGCTCAGCGGCCATCACTACCACGGGAGATTTTACACCTGAATTGCTGGTAAATCAGGGATGTCCCAACAATAAAATCTTCCCTATTCCTTTGAGCATTTCCGCAGATGAGTTTCCCGTTTTGGAGCGAAATAGAATCTTAGGAAAACTCCGTCTGGTTCAAATTGCTACCATTACCGAGAAAAAAGGACACTTGGACACGCTCGCCGCGCTCAAAATCGCGCTGAAAAATTGCCCTCAAATACATCTAACGATAGCTGGTGAACGACAGGACAAAAACCTGTTCCAGCAAATCCAGAACTTTATCAAAACCAATGATTTAGAGCGGAATATCAGCCTGCTCCAATTTTTACCGCATGGCGAGTTGCCCGATTTTTTGGGAAAATTTGATGTTTTCATACACCCCAGCCGAAGAGCAGCGAACCACGATTGTGAGGGTGCGCCGGTGGTGCTTTTAGAGGCACAGTCAACAGGTTTGCCCGTTATTTCAACGCATCATTCCGACATCCCAGGTCAAGTGCTGCACGGGCAAACAGGCTTCCTTGCGCCAGAAAATGATCCGGCCACTTTGGCTGCTTTTATTGAACGGTTTTACAATATGGGTAATGAAGTATATCATCAAATGAGTATGGCTGCTCATCACCATGTTGCACAAAACTTTGACCTAAAAATCAATGCCCCAAAACTCAAGCAGCTCTATAAATCAATCGTTCATAGTTCATAGTTCATAGTTTATAGTTCATCGTTCATCATTCATTCTTGAAAATACTCGTCGTTACTGCGTGGTACAAACCCTTTATCCATCCTCGGGCACACCGTTGGGCGGCATTGGCGGAGCATTGGGTGAGCGAGGGACATGAGGTGCATGTTTTGACAGCGAGGGTACGAGAGCATGGAAGTAGTGGAGTTTTTCAGGGTGTTCACATTCATCGTGTCGGTTTTGATTCGCTAAAGGAATGGGTGTATTACTGGTTTGGCAGCCGACTGGCACGGGGTAGGGTAGGAGTGAGGCCCCAAAGTCCGAGCCTTGGAACACGACTAGCCACATGGATGTATAAATCCATTTGGAAGAACCTGTTTTTTCCAGACGATGCTTGCATCTGGTACTTCCCGGCAAAGCGAAAAATGCTTCAACTGCTTGAAAACGAGCATTTTGATGCGGTCATTACAGTCTCGCTGCCGTTTACGGGGCACTTATTGGGCTTGCTCATCAAATCACCAAATCACCAAATCGCCAAACCACCATTCACCAAACCACCATTTTGGCTAGCCGACATCGGCGACCCATTCTCCTTCCAAGCAAAGCTGCCCAACAATCCCTTTTTTTACCAAAATAAAAACCGCCGTTTAGAGCGCCAAATCCTGGAATCCGCCGATGCCGTGACCGTCACCACAGAAGCTACCCTTCGCAAATACAGCGAGCAGTTTGGCGAAAAGGCCGTAGCAAAAATGAACGTCGTTCCTCCCCTGTTCACCAATCCACCAATCACCAATCCACCAATTCACCAATCACCAATCCACCAATTACCAATCATTAAAATAGGCTATTTCGGTTCACTTTACACTCCCACGCGCACCCCAGATGCTTTTTTGGATCTGTTGGCTCAAACATTCAGGTTGCGCCCCGATTTGCGTGCCCGGTTAGAAGTTCATTTTTATGGAGAGATTTTCCCGGAGTTTTTTGAAAAATTAAGCGCGGAGCCGTGTATCCGCCTACACGGACTTTGTTCGCGGGAGCTGGTTTGGGCAGCCATGCAAGAGATGGATATCCTGCTCAATATTGGCAACACCACTGATTTTCAATTGCCCAGCAAGACCGTGGATTATTTAGCGGCAGCCAAACCCGTACTTAATTTGTCGTATGTGGAAAATGACCCCTTTGCTGCGTTTTTTGAAAGGGTAAGTACCCCAAAAGCGCGCCCCTGGGTTCACAACCTTCATCTATCAAACGGGAATATTGGAGATAGTGAACTTCATCGCTGGCTCGAATGGCTCGAAAGCGAAAAGCCCCTCCCTAGTGCGGCGGAAATTGCGGAATGTATTAAGCTGTTTTTGGTGGAGAATATTGCAGAACGGTATCTTGAGATCATAGAATTTAACGCCTTGAGGAAAGCACATCCTGAATAAGCGCCAAATATCTTGGCAGAACCCACTGATCGCCAAATTCCTGTTCGGCCATTTTCCGGCTGATCTGACCCATTTCGGCACGTTGCACATGGGAAAGCGCTATCATTTTTTCAATGGCTTCAACAAGTGCTGCCACATTGCGGGACGGAATGAGGAAACCGTTTTTGCCGTCCCTTACCGTATCTCGACAACCCACATTATCGGTAGTGATGATCGGCTTCTCCATACCCATCGCTTCCAGTACGGAGCGTGGCACGCCTTCGCGGTAATAGGACGGAAGTACCAGCACATCTGCTTTGGCAACCACAGGACGCACGTCGTCCAGAAACCCCAAATGTTGCAAAATACCTTCCTGTACCCATGCTTGCAATTCAGCATCGGATATCGTGCTTGGATTGCCTGTATCAGTGCTGCCTAAGACCCAGAATTCTGCAGCGGCGTTTTTATTTTTCAACAATCGTGCGGCTTCAGCAAATTCACGAATTCCTTTTTCTGAAAGCATTCGGGCCACCAATAGAAACACAATTTTACCAGAAGAATAGGCTTTGGTACGCGGCGAGAAGTGCTGCAAATCAACCCCTGGGCCATGCACAAGTTGGGCTTTTTTTGGGTGGACGATTCGCTGGTTCAAAAAATCATGAAGGTCGTCGTTGTTCAAAAAGATCACTTTGCTGGTATGGCGGAATGCCAAGCGATATAGGCTAAGCGTGAGCCAGCGAAGCCAACCCTGCGAGCTGCCCGAGATACCCATGCCTTCAACCGTTGAAATGCTGGGAATACCTGCTATGGCTGCTGATAGGTTTCCCAGTGTGTTAGGTCGAACAGTAAAAAACAGAACCAAATCTGGACGACTGCGGCGCAGCACAAAGAAAATTTCAAACAGGAATTTCAGATTTTGAAGGGGGGAAAGGCTGCGACGCGAAAGTTGGCGAAGCGGAAAAAATTTAGCTTTGGTATGGTGTTCGATCTGAAGACGGGATGCATCGTCGGCAGCGATGAGGATTACTTCATATCCTGCGGCTTCCAATTCCCTGATGAGTGAAAGGCGATAGTTCCAAAGTGTCCAGGCTATACTGGCCACCAATGCGATACGGGGATGCGGCACTAGCTGGTTTCTCACTGCTTTTGGGCATAAAAAAATCTCTGAACCGCCACCCACATTGGCTGGTCCAGAGATTTTTCTGTAATAAGTTTGACTGATGAAAATTGTCTCACCATGCTGCAAACATACGACCCTCGCCGGGTAGCATGTTTGATTGCGGCCCAGCAAGAGCAGCAATTTGATCTGGTGTGACCTTTTTGTTCATCAAATCATACACTTCCAATGCTTGGTCGCGGGTGATGGACGGAAACTCGTCCAAAAATTCGTTGAGGCTCACACCGACGCGAAGGAAGTCATAAAAAGTTTCTACTCGAACACGGGTTCCGCTAAAAACAGGTGCTCCATCTTGGATTTCAGGGTGTACACTGATGGAAGTAAAAAGATTCATCCGGCACTGCTGTTTAGATTGTTGAAAGAACGGGCCGGGACTATACAAGGCACGGATTAAGAGAAAAGAAATGATTAAAACGATTTAGTAGGGCGAAGTTAGAGAATGTTAACAAGGCTCAAAATTTTGCCGCATATTTTTTTAAAAAATAAGTGCTTGACCTGTTAAGAGGGCGTAGCGTACTAGGGGAAACCCTGAATTACAGGTGCTTCCCACCCAATTTTTCCTTCACGAGCGCAGTCACTTTCTTCACTTCCTGCTCTTTGGATTTTGGGTAGATGAGCAGGGCATCGGGTGTATCTACCACAATGTAATCGTGCAGGTCTTTCACCACTGCGAGTTTGCCTTCGGGAACCCGCACGAGCGTGTCGTGTGTATCGAGTGCGATAACGTTTCCATGCAATGCGTTGCCATTTTCGTCTTTTGGATATTCAGCGTGAAGGCTGGCCCAGGTACCCAGGTCGCTCCAGCCGAATTCGGCGGGTAAAGTGAATACGTTTTGCGCTTTTTCCATGATGGCAAAGTCCACCGAAATATTGGGCGTAGCGGGATAGGCTTCATTGATAAAAGCCTGTTCATCAGGGGTGTTATAAACAGCCCGGCCTTTTTCCAAAATAGAGAATATTTCGGGCGCCAGGGTTTGGTACGCATTGAGAATGCTTGAGGCGCGCCAGATGAAAATGCCGGCATTCCACAGATATTCTCCAGAGGCGACGAATTGTTTGGCTGTGGCGAGGTCCGGTTTTTCTGCAAACCGTTTTACCTTAAAAATGCCAGGCACTGTCTCGGTCTCCATCTGAATGTAGCCATATCCCGTATCGGGGCGAGAGGGCTGAATGCCGAGCGTGAGGAGTGCGTCGTGTGTGGCTGCAAAGTCAAGCGCAGTCTGGATTTTTTCGAGAAACGCAGGTTCTTTCAACACAATGTGGTCGGAAGGAGCAATGATAAAATTGGCTTCCGGATCCAGGTCTGCGAGTTTGAATGCCGTCCAGGCTACACAGGGTGCTGTGTTATTACGGCTTGGTTCGCACAGGATTTGATTGACCGATATTTCCGGGATTTGCTCGAGAATCAAATCGCGGTAGGCGGCATTTGTGACGATGAAAATATGGCTGGCCGGACAAATCGGTAAAAACCGCTCGAAAGTGAGGCGCAACAGGCTCTTGCCCACGCCTAGCATATCGAGGAATTGTTTGGGGTAGGCTTCCCGACTGCCGGGCCAAAAGCGACTTCCAACTCCTCCGGCCATGATGGCGACGTATGTGTGATTCATTTTTTGAAGTATGAACTATGAACTTTAAACGGCGGGGTTACAACTTATTTCTTACTTCCTGGTAAACTGCCTGAATGCCTGATTCCAAATCAATTTTCGATTTCCAGCCCAGCCTATTCAATTTGCTGACATCCATGAGTTTGCGAGGCGTGCCATCGGGCTTGCTAAGGTCATGATGAATTTCTCCTTTGTGACCAACGATTCGTTGTACCAGCTTGGCAAGGTCCAAAATCGGGAGGTCCTCACCAGTGCCGATGTTGACAAAACCCGGCTCGTCATAGTGTTGCATCAGGTAATAACAAGCGTCGGCAAGATCGTCAACATGGAGAAACTCACGGCGCGGAGTGCCGGTGCCCCATAGGGTGACGAATGCCTGGTTTTGGATCTTTGCTTCGTGGAATTTACGCAATAGTGCCGGCAGCACATGGCTGTTCTCCGGGTGGTAATTGTCATTGGGGCCATAAAGATTGGTGGGCATTACGCTGACGAAATTGCAGCCGTACTGTTCCCGGTATGCATCACAAAGTTTGATGCCCGCGATTTTTGCAATGGCGTAAGGTTCGTTGGTCGGTTCCAGAAGGCCAGTAAGTAGCGCTTCCTCTTTCAAGGGCTGTTGCGCCATTTTTGGGTAAATGCAAGAAGAGCCGAGGAACATCAATTTCTCCACTCCGTGCCGAAAAGCAGCGTCAATAACATTGGCTTCGATCATCAGGTTGTCGTACAAAAACTCAGCGCGGTAGGTGTTGTTGGCCAGGATTCCACCGACTTTAGCCGCCGCGAGGAAGACATGAAGTGGCTTTTCCCTGCGGAAGAACTCTTTGACCTCCAACTGATTGCGCAGGTCAAGTACCCGCGAGTCGGCAAGCACAAGATTTGAAAAGCCCGCTGCTTGAAGTTTACGGACAATGGCGGAACCTACCATCCCACGGTGGCCAGCGATGTATATTTTATCTGTCTTTTTCATTCAATTACCAAAATGTCACCGCTACGCGGTTTTGGTTTGTAATCAAGCCTAAAGGGTATCTACTTACTCAATGTTGGTTGATAATTCGACTTTTTGGGCAGACAAAATCTACTCGAATTCATTTCTAATATCAAACCCTCCAGACTTCAAATACTCCTCTCGTTGAAAAAGCATCAAGTCGCTGGCCACCATTTCCGAGACCAATTCCTGTAGGGTTCGCCTGGCTTCCCAACCTAGTTTCTCTTTCGCCTTGCTCGCATCCCCCACCAACAGGTCCACTTCAGCGGGTCGGAAATAGCGAGGGTCAATGGAGATGACCACTTGGCCGGGTGTCAATTTTGGGTTGTTTGAACTTGCTACCAAGCCAGATTCTTCCACCCCATTTCCGCGAAATTCCAACTCCACTCCAATTTCGCGGAAGGCCATACGACAGAACTCGCGCACAGCGGTCGCCTTACCCGTCGCGATCACAAAATCTTCGGCCTCAGGTTGTTGCATCATCAACCACATGGCCTCCACATAATCGCGGGCATGACCCCAATCGCGTTGGGCATCCAGATTGCCGAGCCAGAGTTTGTCTTGCAGTCCGAGGGAAATTTTTGCTGCGGCACGGGTGATTTTACGGGTTACGAAGGTCTCGCCCCGGGTGGGGCCTTCGTGATTGAACAGGATTCCGTTGCAGGCAAACATTCCGTAACTTTCCCGGTAATTCACCGTAATCCAATAGGCATAGAGTTTTGCCACCCCATACGGCGAGCGCGGATAAAACGGGGTGCTTTCCCGCTGCGGGGTTTCTTGCACGAGGCCATAAAGCTCCGATGTGCTGGCTTGGTAAAACTTCGCCTTTTCACTCAGACCCAGCAGGCGAATTGCTTCCAACAATCGCAATGCGCCCACCGCATCCGCATTGGCAGTGTACTCCGGGGTTTCAAAACTTACCTGAACATGGCTTTGAGCCCCAAGGTTGTACACCTCGTCCGGTTGCACCAGCTGCATGATTCGAATGAGGTTCGTGGAGTCCGTCAAGTCGCCGTAATGAAGGATAAACCGTTGGTTGTCCACATGTGGGTCTTGGTACAAATGGTCCACCCGCTCCGTATTGAACAGTGATGAGCGGCGTTTGATGCCGTGGACTTCATACCCTTTTTTCAACAATAATTCGGCGAGGTAGGCACCGTCTTGGCCGGTGATGCCGGTAATGAGGGCTTTTTTCATAGTTGCGGAGCAGAACGGGTTAGTCTGCTATGATTGGATTTGCAAAGGTCTGGTTTTGTTTTTGATTTAGGAGGGGATGGAACACGGATTGCACGGATTAGACCCGGATTTTTTCGCCATGCGTGGGTCTTACGACCCCGCAAATACTTATGGAACACGGATTGCACATACGAGACACGGATTTTTGTTTGCTTCGCAAACTTATTATGTACCAAACCTAAAAAATCAGCACCTCATCCGTGCAATCCGTGTTCCATCCCCTCTTAAATCAAGTTATTCTGAAAATCACTTGCTTGCAAGGTCTTGACAACCAATTCATGAGAAAGTGCCTGCCGTAGATTCTCCACATGGCGTGCATGGTGCAGATCGGTGGCGAGAAAGTCGGCGAGACCAAGATCGAGAATGGTTTTGGCTGCGGATTGGATAGGCTTTCCGTAGTAGCCTGTGAGCGAAAGGAGGTTGACCTGCAGGGCACAACCCAAGGCTTTCAGGGTTTCATAATCTTCAGCGGAACGGTAATAAGGGTAGCGTTCCGGGTGAGCCAGGATTGGATGATAATCCTTCATCTGCAGGTCAAAAAGGAGTCGGTGCAAGCCGCGGTAAGGCTGGTAGAAGGACATTTCCACTAGTACGCGGTTGCCCGGCAAGGTCAACAAACGCTCCTCTTTCAGCATGCCTGCGAAATTTGGATCCAGATAGTATTCTGCTGCTGCGTCGAATTCAATGTTCATACCTAATTCGTCCAGGGCTTCTTGTACTTCGTCCCTTTTTCTAAGAATCTGGTTTTTGCTGTTGGGATAAATGTCTGACATTACATGCGGCGTGGTGATAATTCGCTGAAAGCCAATGGTTTGTAATTTCTGAATCAAGACCAGTGAAGTCTCTAAATCAGGCGAACCATCGTCAATGCCAGGTAAGAGATGGGAATGCAGGTCCGTTCCCAGGATTGAGAAATCGGGTAGGGGAGGGGGGCTTGTTTTGAATAGGTTGAACATTGTTTTTCTGAAACGTCCCGTAAGTTCTGAACTTATGGGGCGTTGGATTTCCGTAATTCAAAGGGCAACTGCGGTAAATCCCGAAACACCCGAAAATGCAAATTACTCCCCGGATTCAAAACCACCCAAACCGTTAGAAAAACCAGCCGAAAGTCTGTCCAGAACGACAAATGTTGCTGATACCAGATCTCCACCTCCCCTTTATACGGAGCAATATGTTCCACATAAAACTGCAGTGGATCACGGCCCGGAACTGAAAGCAATTGCTCCTCATCCCGGAAAACAATGCTCCCGATACCCGTGATGCCAGGCCGCACATTGTAGATAAATTCCTGAATAGCCGAAGGAAAGGCTTCAAAGTCTTCTTTCATTTGGGGCCGGGGCCCGACCAATGTCATATCCCCGATAAGTAAATTGATTAATTGGGGCAGTTCGTTGATTTTGCTTTTGCGCAAGTATTTCCCGAGGGTGGTGACGCGTGGGTCATTGCGCAGGGTGAGGCTGCCGGTTCCCATATTCGGACTGTTTTTGAGCATCGTGGCAAACTTCCATATTTGGAAATGTTTCTTTTGATAGCCTACGCGATTTTGTCGGTAAAACACCTCGCCCTCGCCCGTGAATCGAAGGGCGATGATGATGAGGATGAATAGAGGCGCAAGAAGAATCAACGCTACCGTAGCTACTAGGAAGTCGAGCCAGCGCTTGAATGGGAGATACACAAGGGTATTTTTTGGTAGGATAATCAGTATTACATCTTCGAGTCCAGACTTAGCCCAGTCTCCAAATGTTGAAAATCAGGCACCAGTCGCTGCAAAACCGCTACAAGCTCCGCTTTATTAACCTCGTTTTCCGCAAGTATGGCCTTCAATTCAAGCAGCATTTGCGATATAGTGACAGGGTGACTTTGAGTCACCCCGTCTCTATGCTGGGAATTCATTTTCACCACCCCAATAGCAGCAAACGCTCCCAAATCCAAGGTCTCATTTTCCGTATAAAATTCCTCGCAGGCCTTTTCTCCCGAGGTATCTGATGCGAAATAATACACCGGCCAGGATTTGGAATTTGCATTCAAAAGTGTCGCTTTTTCCCGCGCTTCTTGTTCGTTGTCGCAGATATCTGCTTGAAAACCAAGCGTTTCGAGCAGCGCTGTGCCAATGTTTGAGAACTTCCGCTGGTCGAACTCCGCGTCAAGTTTTGGGAAAAATATATCCCCCGATTCGCCCAGAACGCAGGTCAGTAAACACAATTGGCCAGATTCTTCCGGCGACACAAAATACCGCTGCAAATCGTTGGGCGCGGAGAGTGGTTGACGCTTCATCAACCGTTCCAAAAAACCTGCGAGAAGGCTGCCGTTAGAGAAGGCGACGTTGGCAAAACGCGCCGTTGTCAGAGGTATCTCCGAAGCGTAAGACAAGAGTACCTGCTCCATTAATTTCTTGGAAGCGCCCATCACGTTTACTGGTTTAGCCGCCTTGTCTGTGCTGACACAAAAAAAACGCTCTGGTTTGTTCGTCGTAAGAAGATCGAGCAAGTGCTTGATATTGAACACGTTATTGGTCAACATCGCCTCAATGGAGTAATGATCTTTTTCACTTCGGACGTGCTTATGCGCCGCAAAATTCGCAACGATCTCAAACGGCCCTTCCCGCCGAAGGATTTTCTCAAACACAGCCTCGCCAAAGTCAATCGGGTATGTCAGGAATTCGGACGGGATGTTGTAACCGAGGCTGCTTCGCAAATCGCGCACGAGTTCTGTAAGACCGTTTTCGTTGATGTCTACCACACAAAGCTGCGCTGGGTGAAATTTCAAAATCGCTTTCACGAAAGATGCCCCAATGGTTCCAGCGCCGCCGATGACGAGTACTGAACGTCCGTTAATCCGGCTTTCTAATGCGGCATTGAATCTTTCCAAATCAGGTTTGAAAAGAGATTCGGTACGCCCGGTGACGTGCTGGGAGATGAATTTGGGAAGGTCGAGCAAGTGATAAAAGTGATTGTGGTTAAGTTGGAGTGGGTTTTGACCCCACCCCCATCCCCTCCCCTGCGGGGGAGGGGGGCTTGATTTCGTTTTTCTATTTTAAACCCCGGTAACCAAAACCGATGAGCGTTGTGAGTTTAAGAATTCTTGCTCGGAGCATAAACTCTTGATTTTGTTCTAGCCAAACAATAAATTTTCTGAGTGCAAGCCCCCTGCGGGGGAGGGGGGCGTGATTTCGTTTTTCTATTTTAAACCCCGGTAACCAAAACCAATGAGCGTTGTGAGTTTTAGAATTCTTGTTCGGAGCATAAACTCTTGATTTTGTTCTAGCCAAACAATAAATTTTCTGAGTGCAAGCCCCCCTCCCCCGCAGGGGAGGGGATGGGGGTGGGGTCATACTGCCGCTACCACCGAACGAATCACATAATCAATCTCCTCCGCCTTCAACCCATTATAAACTGGCAAAGAAATTTCTCCTTTGTACAATTCATAAGTATTCGGGTAGTCTTCCATTAGGTAACCGAGGTTTCGGAACAAGGTCAGCATCGGCATCGGGATATAATGCACATTTACACCTACTCCGCGCTCCGAGATGCGGTCTATGATGATGTCCCTCTGTGTTTCGCTTATGTCTTTTATCCTCAATAAATACAAATGGCAGGAAGACAGGCTTTCGTGTTTATCGCGCAGCGGGGGCAAAATCGCCCAGTCGTGTTTTTCAAAACCTGACTGGTACCGCTCAAATGTTTTTACCCGCTCCGGCAACAATTCATCCTTATACCGCCGGATTTGTGCGAGGCCAATAGCCGCACATATATCGGGCATATTGATCTTCATCCCTTGGGCAATGATGTCGTAACGCCAGGCTCCCGGTTGGTTTTTCTCGAAAGCGCTTTTAGTCTGTCCATTGAGCGCAAAAGCTTTCAAAAACTTGAATTCCGCTTCATTATTGAAGGGCTGGGGGAGGTGTAGACAGACTGCACCGCCCTCGCCCGTGGTCACGTTTTTGACAGAATGAAACGAGAGCACGGTGGCATCGGCACAAAGTCCGCATGGTCTTCCTTTGTAATGTGCCCCAATGGAATGCGCTGCATCGGCCAGAACGAATATCCGCCCCAGTTTTTCCTGTTCGGCCGTGTTGGGCAAAAACATTGCCCGTACTTCTGCATCGTACACCAACTCCATAATTGCGTCATAATCAGCCATCCAACCCCCGATGTCTACGGGAATAATAGCTTTGGTGCGAGGCGTGATGGCTGCCCGGATTATGGCCGGATCAATCGTAAAATCATCCTTTACATCCACCATCAACACCTTTGCGCCGATGTTGAGGGCGCATAAAGCAGTGGCTGAATATGTATAGGCAGGGATAATCACCTCGTCGCCCGGACCCACTCCAAACCAACGCAGCATAAGCATTGCGCCGGATGTCCAGGAATTTACGCAAAGCACCGCAGGAGCGCCGGTGAGTATTCGGAGTTCCGCTTCCAATTGCAAGACTTTGGGGCCAGAGGTGAGCCAGCCGGTGTTGGTTAGGCAGTCGTTGACCTCGTCGATAACTGGCTGATCAATGAGGGGAAGGGAGAAGGGGACTTTCATTTTCGCAAGCTGTCAAAAAATATTGCTGGAGAGGCCCCCTCTGAGGAGATGATATTCCTCCCCGGTTTCGGGGCAAGTAGCATTGCCTTCTTTGTCAAGTTCCAGCCGATGCCCGAGGCGACTTACCCAACCAATCTGTTTTGCAGGCACTCCCGCCACCAGTGCAAAATCGGATACATCTTTGGTTACCACGGCTCCGGCACCAATCATGCAAAATCGTCCAAGTGTTATCCCGCACAACACAGTTGCATTGGCGCCGATGCTCGCGCCCTGCTTTACAAGCGTGGGACGGAACTCGTGCTTACGTTCCACAAAACTGCGTGGGTTGATTACATTGGTGAACACCATGCTTGGCCCAAGGAACACCTCGTCTTCGCAGGTCACGCCGGTGTAGAGAGAGACATTGTTCTGCACTTTTACGCCATTGCCGAGGACCACGCCATTTGCTACAAACACATTTTGCCCGAGGACGCAGTTTTCACCAATCACACTTTGCGCGGATACATGGCAAAAATGCCAAATGCGGGTGTTGGCGCCAATCTGGGCGCCGGGGTCAATGATGGCGGTGTGGTGGGCATAGTGTGACATGCGTAGAGAACTTCAAAGTCGAATGGCAAGGTAAAGATCAATCTTTGGCCAATACTTCTTTACCTGTCTTTGCATCCAAAAGTTTTGTGGCGATTTTGGGTAATTCCAATTCAAGCGCTTCTCCGTTTTTTAAGTGCAAAACCCTTTTGCCACCTGTACCGGTGTGAAGTACGATAAAATCGGCGGAAGAAAACGTAGCGTCGGGTGTGTTATTTAAAACCTTGCAACCAGATTTTTGAAGCAATTCCTGAAAAACTATGCTTTGATGCAATGGCACAGCGGGATAAACCATGCTATGGCTGGGGAAGTTTTTTCGGGCAATCGCCACCCCAGCGTTTTCTTTAAGCAGCGCCAACGGTTCTGTTTCCGAATCAGATACCAGTAAAAAAGGATCGAGCGGTTCCGGGTTTTCAATCGTATCCAGCCCCATAATCCAAACAGGATTTTGCTTCATTTTTACCACTTGCAAGGAAATTCCTGTCAGTTGTTCCATCAGCGCTTGGCCTTTGTGGACTCCATCACTGTACCCGGCACCGTAATTCCAGATCATTGTCCGTCCATTTTGAGCCACAGAATCGCGGATGAATTGGCGTTGCTTTTGAGTTAATACCCAGGCATTCATAAATACAATTGCTTTGTACTTTTTTAATTCAACCCGCTGCAAATCAAAAAGATAGATATGGTCTAATGCGACTCCGCTGCGCTGGAGTTCCTCGGCTGCGGCGTCCAGCCCTTTTTCGCAATGCTTGGTACTTATGTTTTTTACAGCATAATAACTTTCCGTATCCCATACCACCAGCGCGTCTGCCGCTTGATCTTTTGGTTTTGTCGCCCTTCCATATTTGCCCCGGAAATAATGCAATGTGCGTTTAATTTCTTCCCGATACATGGGGCTGTCCCACCAACCAGTATTGCGCCGGGGACCAAAATCGTACAGCCATAAGCCAGCATTTTGGACAAGCGGAAGCCACAGACTTCTTTGAAGCAAGGGCAAGTAATTCGTATCCCCCAACATATCAGAGCGGACAAAATCGCGCTCCCGCTTATCTTGCAGGTAACCGTTGTCTATTTCGTCGAACCACATTTTACCATGCAATTGGATGGACCGTATGGGCGCTCTTTGCATCCCCGAACCGCCTGCTTTTCGACACGGACCATAATAACTCGGCGGCCCGGCGAAATAGTCAATCCAGGGACTTTGCAGGAGCCGCTCAACTTCCAGGTGCCCATTCAGGGCCTGCCGGCACAAACCGAACTGCATGTAGCCGTAAAAAACGCCCGTAATCAAGGGCCTCCCCCATTGTTCTTTTGCGATTCGACAAAAAAATTCGATGTCCTCAGCAATCACGATTTGCTGGCAACGGTAAAAATCCATAACCCTTTGTTCCAATACCGGATCGCGGAAAAATCCATCTGCACAGCAGCGGCGTTCCAGGCTGTCTGGCACCGTGGCATTGTCTAGTGTAAAACGCTTGTTTCCCCAGGCTACCTGTAGGTTTTCATCGAACAAGTATTTGTTTTTCACCCATTTGCGAAAGGCTTGTTGCATTGGTGCGCTGATATCCGGCTCCTGTTTGATAAAACCCCAGGGATGCCATTCGCCATAAACGCCCCCGGAAATATGTATTCCGATCACCGCTTTCCCCTCCCGGGTGCCTGACAGACGGCGGCAAAATTCTTCCAGTTTTTTGCCCGCCTCAACACGCCAAAGCTCCGACGCCAAACTCGCCCGTTTTCCCCGCAAAATATCACCGTCCTCATGGTTGAACGGAAACCCGATCGGCAAATCCTCCACCGGCCCGTTGGCATATTGAACGCATTCTTCTGGGTGGATTCGATTCCACCAAACCGGTGCGTTGAGGTGTAAACGAACCACAACCGCTCCGCCCGGGCAAGCATCCAACACCCCGCGAATTTGCCGTCTTGTCAAACCCATATCGAGCTGCTTTTCATTTTCCTTCCAAATATCCTCCAGCCACAAATCCACCTGGAACAAGCGTACCCCTGCTTCCCCCATCCGCCGAAGGTTGTGTGCCGGCAATTCTTCCCAGCTCCAGCGACCGCCAGTGATGTGGGTAAGGGCATACATAAAAGGCAACTCGGGTTGTTCGTTGACGTATAGGGTGGGTTGTCCGTTCAGCGTGCGAATCTCCGCAGTTTGAGGGCGCTGGGCAAGGAGAATGGCAGGGAGGAGTGCCAGTAATAAACTGAGTGATTTCATGAAAAGGAATAGTCGAATGATTCGATTTTTAAAGATTGATTCGATTGATCCGATTGAAATCCAGGCAGATGTAAACTTGTTGTGTTCAAAACCGTGTTACTTCGAGATTTAGGATGCATGGGGTGATTCAATAACCTATTTTCTTGCAAACCCATACGCTACGTATTCCCATTTTTGAGGCAGATAAAAGAACAGCAAGTCAAGATTTGCAGCAAGCGTTTTCAGCCACTCAGGTTTCGGTACAAAGGCTGCAAAAAAACCAGTGGTACGGATTTCATTGGATGCAAAAATGGAAAACCATTTGCGCAACTCCTTGATTTTCAAATAACGCCATGATTTTCCCCAAGGCATAAAAACACGACGGGCCAATCGGTGCAAGATGCTGCCACGCATGTTTTCTGCAAAAAATAGCACACCGCCTGGTTTTAATACCCGGTGAATTTCGGCCAGGGCTTGTTTTTGTTTTTCTGCTTGGCTATATCTTCCGATACCTCCGAGTACTGATTTGAACACCACAAAATCAAAGGTATTATCCGGGTATGGAATGGCGGTTGCATTGATTTCGGCATATTCAATGAGATGACTCACCTTGTGTTTACTATGCAGGGATATGGCTTTTTCTGAAGCAGGTTCCAAGTCGCTGCACACCATTTTCGCCCCGTACTTTTTAGCAAAAAACAGGCTGATCCCACCGTTGTGCGCCCCAATTTCTAGGCCGTTTTGGAGATCGATATTTTGCGCTAAAATTATATTCTCCCAATAACGCAAGGCCCGCGACCAGGTGGCAATGTCCCATTCGAGAATTTCTTTTTTTGTCATGGATTGTATCCCGGAACGCTGTTCCGGGCCTGGTTCTTCCCGGAACAGCGTTCCGGGATACTGCCGTTCAAAAACCTCCAAAAATCATCCGCAATCTGTTGATGGTCAAAATGTTGACAAACATATCGGTAACCATTTTCGCCTTTTTCTCGCAGCATTTCTGGTGTGGAATTAATTTGCCTGATGAGCGTAGCCAATTCGCCGGCGTTTTCTGGTTCAAATGCCCAACCGCTATCAGCCTCCTCGATAAAAAGTGCTTTGGCTTCCCCTTCGATGCCGAGCAGCACCGGTTTTTTAAGACAAAGGATTTCAAAAATCTTGGAAGGGATTGCGCCGCGGAAGATATCCAGTTTTCGGAGCGGAATGATGCCTACGTCCATTGCCTGGATAACATTGGCGATTTCGGCTTTGGCAACTCCTGGGAAAAAGAAAACGTTTTCGGTCCCCAAGTCCTGTTTCATCCGCATAAGCCTTTCTTTTTCAGGCCCTTCTCCAACGATGACAAATTTCACTTGCGGTAAATCGCTCAATTGCGTGGCCGCTTCGATAATGCAGTCAATTCCTTGTGCGTAGCCGAGCAGCCCGCCAAAATAAAACAACAGATTACATTCGGCAAACCCATGCTCTTTGCGCCAGTTTCGGCCAGTTAGTCGCTTGTTCAAATCTGCTGCGTCCACCCCATTTTTCAGCCAAAAAAAGGATTTATGGGGGAATCGCTTTCGGATGTCGGCTACAATGCCTTGAGTTTGACCAGAGATCAAATCTGATTTTTTGTAAATCCATTCTTCCAGCCAAACGCTTGTCTTTAAGAGGAGCGGGTTTTTGACCAATCCAAGTTTCAGGACGCTTTCGGGCCAAAGATCAGAGACGTTGAAAAGTAGCTTTGCTCGATGGGCGCGTTTGAGCCAAACTGCTGTCCAGCCAAGGAAAAGTGGCGGCGATTCGCAGATAATCAGCTCAGCTTTGCCGACTTTAAAAAGCCCGATCCATAGCGAGGAAAATACAAACGAACAGTAATTAAGCATTCGGTTTAAAAGCCCTTTGCCGGGTCTTGCGTAAATATAGGCGCGGTGAACATCCAGCCCATCCATGTCTTCCCGTTTGTAAAATTTGCCCCGATAAGCCTCAAACACTTCGTATTTTGGATAATTTGGAAAGCCTGTCAACACTGAAACTTCCGCTCCGAGTGCCTTGAGTCGGAGCGCAATCTCATAAAGCCGATTTTGCGGGGCGCCCGTTTCAGGGGGGAAATATTGGGTAAGGATTAGGATTTTCATGTCCAAAATGTCACCGCTATGCGGTTTTGATTGGAAATCCCCAAACGAGCTCGCCAAAACACAGGGCTATACAAGGTAGTGTGCCACCACTTCTGCAATCCGCGCAGATGCTTTGCCGCCACCAAAGAAGTCTTTCTTCTCCGGGAGTTTTTTGGAAAGCACCGCTTCCAAAGTATTCAAAATCAAACTTTTATCCGCTCCTACCAGAAAATTGAAGCCTTCCTCTACAAGCTCAGCCCATTCGGTATCATCGCGCAACGTCAAACAGAATTTGCCAAAAAAATAGGCTTCTTTTTGCAGCCCACCACTGTCGGTCATTACCACACAGCAGTTTTGCAAAAGACTGAGCATATCAAAATATCCAAGGGGCGGCAGGATGATGGCGTTGATTTGGAGGCCATTTTTTTCAAGCAGTTTTTGGGTGCGCGGGTGCAGCGGTAATACTACGGGCATCCGAGCTGCGGTTTCATTGAGGGCTTCCACGATTGCGCGGAAACGCGCCGGGTCGTCTGTGTTTTCGGCGCGGTGCAAGGTGCAAAGTGCGAAGTCGCGTCCTTCCAAGTGCAAGGTTTTCAAGATGTTGGAACTTGCTGCCGCCTTGGGCGCATAATAGAGCGCAGCATCTTCCATAACATCGCCCACCTGCAAGATGGTACAGTCGAACTGCTCAAAACCTTCGAGCCGAAGGTTTGTGACCGCTGTTTTCGTGGGACAAAAAAGCACCTTGCTGATACGGTCGGTTAGGATACGGTTGGTCTCTTCAGGCATTGCGTTGTTGTGGCTTCGCAACCCGGCCTCTACGTGCATTACCGGGACTTGGAGTTTGCGCGCAGCCAATGCTCCGGCCAGGGTCGAATTCGTATCGCCATACACCATCAACGCATCAGGCTTTTCTGCAAGCAGCACTTCTTCGATGCGCTCCAGCATTCGCCCGGTCATTGCTCCATGCGACAAGCTATTGATTTCCAGGTTGAAATGTGGACGCGGAATGTCCATTTCTTCAAAGAAAATGTCCGACATGTTGGCGTCAAAATGCTGGCCTGTATGAACGATCATTTCCTCAATGTTTGGAAAAGCGCGAAATGCCCTTGACACAGCGGCGGCTTTTACAAATTGCGGGCGAGCCCCTATAACGGTGATGATTTTCAAGTGTGTTGGATTATGCGCTCTTTTTGGGCCACGGATGACACGGATGAGGCACGGATTTTCACCGATTCTTAGTAAATATAATGTCCAACTTTTTCCATGAAAATCCGTGTCTTATCCGTGTTATCCGTGGCCTACAACGTTTAGAGGGATGCTCATTTAACATTAGTAACTACTGCCTTAAACTTCCCGTTTGGGCCACGCGGAATAAGATTGACCTCAATAATTTCGACCTTTACTTCACCTAATTGACTCTTCATGCGTTGTTGAATTAGTTGCCGCTCGGCTTCCGACAAAGGATTGGAAGCCACCATTTTTACCTCAAAATGGGTTAAGCCCTGCTGTATGATTTGCCCTTCCACAATGCTGGGAATACCGACGAAAATACTGTGAAAACGAACCATTTCCCGGCCGTCGGCTCCGATGACGGTATCCTCCATTCTGCCTACAATTTCTTGAATCACAGGCATTTGTCGGCCACAAGGACAAGGTTCTTCAGAAAAGCGCATTAAGTCACCGATTCGATAGCGGATCAGCGGTTGGTCAAAATTGAGCAATCCCGTACACACCACTTCTGCCAGCTGGCCGGGCCGTGCGGGTTGCCCCGTTTCAGGATCGAGGAATTCCAAAACTGCAATGTCAGGACTGGTGTGCAGTCGCCCTTGTTCACATTCTGACACGAGCCCACAGGCTTCTACCCCGCTCCATGCGTCGTAGGTTTTGCAGCTGTACACACGCTGGAAAGTGGCACGCATTTCAGGAGTGAGTTTTTCACTACTGGTCAAAACGGCTTTTAAAGCCGGAGATCCAAGGGCATTTTCTTCCAAAAAACGTGCAAGAAAATAATTGCTCATGGCATAACCATTCATATAGGTCACACCATGTTTTTTCATGCCATCCAAATAGTCAACGACATTGGCTGCGGAGATATGGTAAGCAGAAAAGTAGGTTTGCTTTTCGATAAAATTGTATCGATAGAAGGGGCGCTTTGCACCGCCTTCAGGCACTACTCTGCGACCACCGATCATCCCACGCGGATCGAGTCTTGTCACTCCAGCCCAATGCCGCACACGCGCTTCAAACCCCGCGCTCCAACGCTGGTGCATGGGTCGGGAAAACAGGATTTTGGTAGGCGTTCCGGTACTGCCGCTGCTGCCAAAGAACTGTCCACCGGGTTCTTGTTTTTTAGATATCAAATCAGTCGTGCCCAATTCCCGGAGGGTGTTTTTTTCTAAAAATGTAAGTCGTGGCAAGTCTCGCAATTCAAAATTTTGAAGATCAGAGCCATTGATTCCCAATGCTTTGAAGGCATTTTGGTAATATGGAACCGTATCGAAAGCGTGCTGGAGCAGACTTCGAAGTTGGAGGATTTGGTACTCGTTGAATTGTTCCGCAGTGAAGTCCTCGCGATTTTTAAAACCTTGAAGTGCTTGTTCGAAAACGCCGCCGTAACGACGGCGTTGCCAAGCGAAACCATAAGCAGAAACTGCAATATTTTGCAGCCAAACAGGACTATTGGCATATAGACGAGTTGCCCATTTCATGGGGTGCTATGCAACAATTCGAGCCATTGTTTTTCCACTACTTTCCAATCAAAGGATTCGGCTTTTTGGCGCGCATTGTGGCTAATGTTTTTGGCTAATGTGGCTGAATTCAGCAATGCCTGAATATTGTCAAGCATGGCAGGAATATCATTATCAGGGCTTAGCATACCGCTTTCATTGTGATCCAAAAGGAAAGGCATACCACCCACATTTGTAGATACGACGGGCAAGCCGAGCGCCATGGCCTCTATAACACTTACCGGTGTATTGTCAAAATGGGCGGTGCTTATGAATATATCGAAATCTCTGGTCAGGGAAATCCATTCAGATTTTTGCAAGCGGCCCATAAATTGAATATGCCCTTCTATTTTTAAGTCTTTGGAAAGCTGTTTGCAGCGTACCATACTCCCGTCTTTATCGGGGCCGACCATGCAGAGTTGTGCTTCAGGATGTTTTTCTTGAATAGCAGCGAAAACCTGAATTGTCATTTCAGGATGATAGGTTTTTTCAAAAGAGCGTACCCATAGAAAGCGGGGATGGAGATTGCTTCTTTGGATAAAAGGATAGTGTTGAATTTGTATAAAATTTGGGATCAGACTGGTTTTATAGCCCGCCTGCTCGAACGCAGCTTTCAAATAACCAGAAGGGGCAACATTAGCAAATGCGTAGGCGAAAATGGATTTTGACAGCCGTGGAAATCGGGCAAGCCTGTTCGGCAAGTTGCCCCCATGTAAATAGGCCACAAAAGGTTTTCGGAAGGCCCGGCAGAGCAGGGCAATAATCCAGGCATAGTAAAAATTAAGGGTGCTGTATACTGCGATAATAATACAATCTGCTTCACGGCGTCTCTGTAGAAAAACTGCAATCATATCTAACAACCGCAGTATTTTATTCTTTTTTCCGGAGGCGTAATAAACCTTGAAATGCGGTTCCAGCATGCGGCCATGTTCTTCCATTACAGATATAGGCATACCATGAGCAGCAAGCATATTTCCAATATAAAGCAGGGTTTTCAAACCGGTTTTTTGTTGTCTGAAATCAACAAGAATGCAAGACCAAATGCAACGCTTGGCAATGCCATACGCATGCCGCTATGGGCCATGGTGAACATGGATAAAATAAAGAATGTCAGCATCCATTGGCGTGTATGATCGTTAATTATTTGTCGAAAATGCCAAAAGGGTAGGGCGACAAAAACGCATAAAATAGACAGTAGTCCCAGAATGCCATGTTCCCCCAGCATTCTGGTGATTTCAGTATGGGAAGCAATATCCTGGCTGCGATTTGCTTCTTCCCGGTAAATTGTTCCCCGGCCAATCCCAATCCCTAAAATAGGGCTTTCCGCAAAAGCAGATAATTCACTGGATATGATTTCTTCCCGGCCAGAGAGATATTTGCTTTCTGAAACATTCCTACCCAAAATCACCTCGGATGTGGATATTCCTTTATACCGATAGAATAAATAATTGTCGGTTAATTCATTGGCAAAAAACGCTATGGTGATAAGCAGTGAAAAGCTAAGTGCCAGCAAAGGCAAACGTTTTTTTGTCCACTGCCGATAGGTCTTAGATAGAAAAAATAGCGCAAACATTGATAGCCCTATCGCACCAAAGGCGCCCACCATGCCTCCGCGAGAAAAAGTCAGTAATCCTCTGAAGATCAGCAAACTGAGTAGGCCATAATCGAAAAGGCGATGGCCCAAGGGGGAGATTCCAAGCAATATTCCGATAATCAATAACACAATAGCCCAACCTATTGCTGTAGATACCTGATTGGGGCCGAAGCCTCCGCTCGAATCAAAATTGGAGCCGCCAATGAAGTCTATTTCTGCAAGGCTTTTACCCAAAAATAAAAGGGTAACCAACGTGATGGAAGGCAAAATTCCCGCCCGTAACAGAGATCCCAATTGTACTTTTTGAAAAGGGCGTTGATAGAAATACCATCCCGCGGCCAACAATGCAGCAGGTCCACTCAGGTATTGTGAAACCAAATCACGTATCCGTTCTTCCGATATGCCGCCGTAAACGGCAGTCACGAAAACACCTGGCAATAAAAGCACAAAATAGGCCAATAAAAGATAGGGCCGTTGTTGCCTGCTTGCCCCAAAAAAACTACCCAATCCAAACACTGCAATACAGGCATACTTGCCAAATTCCCAAAATACAGCGCTCTTGCTCATCCGCGATAACACCTCAAAACCACTCAGGTACAGTCCGTAGTAGCCTGCCAGCTGATCTTTGTCACGGGTTGCGACAATCTCCAGAAGTGCCACTATTGCTATGACTACATACAAAATGGCCACTCCAGCGGGCAATGTTTTTGCAAAAAAACCAAGCCCGATATGCAGCAATACTGCCAGTAATGGATATCGGAAAAAGAGTTGTAGTAGCATTGGTTATTCGTGTAGTATTTCAGTTGCTACACGATGCACAAAATGCTCGTAAGTAAAAGAGGCGCATATCTTGTTCAACTCCATAGCCATGTTTTTTAGCAAAGTGGCTTCAGGAAGTTGCGCAATCATTGCCGCAAGGTGGCCATGTGGGAGTGAATTTGCCTGAAGCAGAAAACCATTTTCTGCGTGTCGGATATATTGGTTGATACAGGAAACATCGGTGACCACAGGAATGCAACCATAATTGGCTGCTTCTGCCACAACCTTAGGGAATCCTTCCGCCACTGAGGGCAGGAGTAAAATGTGCGACTGAGCCAAGACTTCAGCCACTTGCGTTTGACTCAAGAAACCGTGAATATGAATTGGAATACTTGAGCTGTTTGCCAATTGCTCGCATTGTTGCCGGAGGGGGCCGTCTCCTACCAGGTGGAGCGAACTTATTCTATTGTTGGACGATAATGTACTGAAAGCTTCCAAAATCCAATGTACTCCTTTTGCTTCCTCAAGCCTGCCAACAAAACAAAATTGCAGGGGATCATTATAGGATTTTAGGGATAATATCTGTTTGCCTTTAGCATGATCTATTTGTTCAAGACATGGGTTTTCAAAACTCAGGCAGTGTTCTGCTTGTCTTTCCCAACGGCCGTTTATGGTCACTTTGGAGTTAGTAGCGCGTTTAAGGACAGCCCTTTGAAATGCGAAAAATCGAGGCGCGGGATGTTGTCTCCAATTGCCAGCATACTTGTGCCAAAAGATTTTTTTGGGAAAGAAAATAGAAAGTATCAATGCAATAAAGGCCGGCGATGAGGGCGCTCTAGTATAAATCACGTCATGGCGCCGTATTTCCCGTAGAATTCGCAACATCATCGCTGGTGTATGGGACAATACTCTCAATTTGTCTGTAATGCGATCACCTCCGCATTTCTTCAAAAAAACAAGCTGTATCTTGGTATTCGCTACCGGGCTGAACGAAGCATTGTCCCGATATTCTGGTCTGTTGAAACCAATCCAGGTGACATGGTAGAAAAGCGGCAAAAGGGAGTTGATTTCTCGGACAACAGGGCCTAATGCATAGCTTTGACCACCTTTTGCAAACATGGCAGTGTCTGATACCATCAGCAGGCGGCGGCGATTTTTTGGTAGAATCTCAGGCATTTCTGTACATATTGCTCGTTGCCAAATTTCTCGGCAAAAACGCGCTTCATTTTTTCGGTATCCGGGCGCTCGTTCATCAGCATTTCAATTCTTTCAGCCCATTGTTCAGGGTCGAAGTTCTCCATAAAATATGTTGGAAATTCTGTGCGAATGGCCGCTGCAATTTCACCCGTGGCATAGGCTAAAAAAGGCAAACCTTGAGCGAGATATTCAATCAATACCAAGGGGCCGGCTTCAGATAATGATGTATGCAAGCCGAGCCTGTATTTTGGCAGTTCGTATTGAATTTCCGTACAATCATATTCAAACTTGATTTTTTCTGAAAGTCCCCATTCATTTATCTTTAATTCTAATTCATTAAAGTATGCCGGGTCTTGCACATTGCCAAAAAACGTCAATCTGTATTCGCAAAAACTTAAGAGTTTAATGGCAAAAAGTTGATTTTTTATAGGTTTTATGTTTGATACAAGCACCATTCCTTTTTTATTCTCACATGGTGGCGACTCTTTGGGAATGATAATGTTGCTTAAAAGGAGCGTCCGCTCTGAAGAAATTTTCAAGTGCTCTATCGTCTTGGATATCAAGGGTTTGCTCACCCCAATATACCATGCGGGTTTCAACAGGTAGCGAAAAAGGAACGTTTTTGCAGAAGCTGCAATATTGATTTTACCAAAGTGATCATGCAGTATGATCGGGGTGCGTATACCGAATATCCAGGCGAAGAGCCGACAGTATCGGTAATTGTGCTGCATGTGGACATGTATGATATCAAATTTGCGGGCTATGCTTACATAAGTCAGGAATGCCTTTTTATCAAATCGGTGTTTTCGATTCAAACTGGTCACTTTAATGCCAGCGTTGAGTTGGTCAGACAAGGCACCCGGCGCAAGTAATGTGAGTACTTCGACTTCGATTCCGGCATAATATAGAAGATTGGAGAGGTCCACCGCCACCCGTTCCGCCCCGCCCACCCCAAATGTGTCAATTACCTGAAGCACTTTCACTTCAAAAATTCAATTTTAGGCCCTTCTTTCATTTTATCCGTTGAAATTATCCAAGACCTCAAAACCTGTATAAAAATCAGGGGTAGGAGCAGGACAGAAAGCAGACTTCCTGTCATAAGCAGCCACCTGTTTTTTTTGAAGCGATAGGGAACAATTGATGGCAGCACTCCAATAATCATCCCAAGCATTACTGTTTTGGGGCTAAAATACCTTCGGAAAAAGTATAAAACACTCGGCACTGGTCTTGGCGCAAACCAACTTTTCGGCCTGAACCCATCCCAGCTGCCCATTTCCCGCAAACCGCCTTCACTTACTTTAAGATGCAGACGTTGAGCATGGCAATTGGAGATGCTGGAAAAATCGGCTAAATGCGCACGAAGGCCAAATTCTCCATCACCCATTCTTTGGCCTTCAAATTGGCGGTCAAAGAGCCCGATTTTTTCGAAAACTTTTCTTTTTATGAGCGCATTGCCAGTATCTAATTGGTCTGCCCATCGAAAATGGCGATAATTTTCGGGGACTTTATCACCAATTTTTGAAATAGATACTCCCGCTGATATATCGGTTTTAAAAAAGTCTATACATTTAAGATGTTGACTGATCCAGTCTTTTTCTACTCTTGAATCATCGTCAAAGAACAAAAGGTAATCAGCATTTGAAAGTCTGATAGCAGTATTTCGAGCCAGCCACAGCGCTTTTTCATGCTGCTTTCTTACAGTAATAGACAGGTCAAATTTTTTATAAAAATCTTCTTGAAACGGAGACGATTGGTCTATTACAATAACCTCAAAATTGGGATAGTCCTGCTTTTCAAGATCCTTCAATGCATCAGCCAGAAAAGGATAGCGATTGAGCGTAGGTATGATAACAGAAACCTTGGGTGCTGATAAGCTTACATTCGATTCGAATTGATTGTAGCTTTCTTTGTGCGAGAATACTGAAATATAAGGTTTTATACGTTTCGTCCCTGATTGAGCAATGAATGCGGAAATCTCTTTAAAGGGATTGTTTAACCCGACTAAGCGAACCAATAAGATGTACCATGACCAAATGGAGTGAAAGTGCCTCCTAATAAATCGGTAATTGTCCGCGCGGGTTGGCTTTGCCTGATACACTTCAATGGGCAACGCGAAAGCAACACTTTTTATAAAACCTTTATGCCACATTTGATATGCTGCATCCCGTTTTGCAATTGTTGCAGTACTGAAATTATGGTCTAAGTCAACTATCTTCTGCTCATCACGGGTCATTTTTTCAATATCATAAAAAAACGACGAGATCAGTGTTGTTTGTAGATTGAAATACCAGACTGGATTGACGTATTTCAAAAATGGGAAAAGCAGATTCTCTGTCACCTAGTTCTAACTGGGGTTATCAAACTCGCTCTAACTCAAAAAACTTCTTGAACGCTTGAATCTGAAAGTCAAGGGCGAATTTTTCCAGGATACATTGTCGTTGTTTCAAAGAAATACTATAATTAATATCGAATTGCGCTATTGTTGTTGCCAGCTGTTCAGCATCGTACCGTGGTACTTCAGAGAAATAGTCCTGCATTTCAGGTATCTTGTAACTTCCAAAATCAGAATAAAACGCGATAGTCTTTAGCCCGGCAGCAAAAGCTTCCAGCATAGAATTGCTCAGACCTGTTACCAGGTGAGGGTGAACATATAAATTGTGCTTTGACAACAGAACTGCTAATGCTTCATGGTCTGTCTTTTCCTGGATAGAAACAACATCGCTAAGTCCTAGATCGTGAATCATGTACAAATACTTTTCCTTTTCGCGACCATACCCGACAATGGTGCAATGGAATTCTATATTCTTGGTTTTCAGTTTTTTACACGCTAGTAATAAGTATTCAATCCCTTTTATGTACTCAAAACGGCCTACGGTTATCATACGGAGCTTGTCATTTGGCAAAGGGATGTCTCGCAGAAATTTATTAAAATTTACCCCTTGGTATATTACTTGCGATGGTGGCGGAGGCAAGCCCAGATCAATAAATTGTTGTTCCAGTTTTTCGGATAAAAAGTGGAGTTTATGCAAGTAGGGAATGATGCGCGAATACCGCATTAAAGCTTCAGGTTTTACAAATGGATTAACTGTTATGTCTGAACCACGGATACTGCTAAAAAAAAGCCGTTTTTCTTTTTGTTGAAAAGCAGGAATCGCCCTGTCAAATTCAGACATCATAAAAAGAAAGGGGAAATAAATGCGAGACCCGACTGCCTGTTTTAGTAAATATATTCGATATAAGAACTTTATGTTTGTCGTTTTATATCTTATGGCTAGCCCGGGCAATGCGAAGAAATACCGGAATGAAATGGGTTTAGGGAGGGTTTTAACGGAAAACGAATAAGCCCCATTCTGTTTACTTCCGCCATTGTAAACAAGCAACTCAAGATTGAATGCAGCCCCAAGAGCCTGAAATAACTGCCGCAAAAATATCTCTGATGGCGCATTCAGATCGTTGATGAATATACTTAGATCAATATCTTTCGACATCAAAATGATAACTGTATTATCGTGTTACAGTGGATGGTAAAAACCGCTGAAATTTAGGCGATAGACTTGAAAATATCTGGAACTGTTGCTTTAGATCATGCTTAAAAAAAGCAAACAATGTTATCAAAATAGTTAATCCGAAAATTGGGGCCATCCAGAGCCTGGGCTCCCAGGGTATTACACTAAAGGCGATTACAGCAAAAACAGTGGTGCATATTGGCGCCCTGATTGCCTTCCAAAAAGACTGCCATCCATAATCCAAAAGTGCGTTGGCCATAACAAAATGTGCTGATGTGCCAATAGATCGCATAATAGTAACGATTAAACAAACGCCCAGTAGTCCCCATGGTGCTGCGAGATATATACTCAAAAAAAGTATTGGCGTAAATACCAAGTTATAATTTAAGCCCATACCGGGTCTGCCCAGTGCAAAGTATAACCCAGAAGTTGGACTGCCTAAAAACCGGATTGCGGCGAAAACACAAAACAGTTGAACTGGCAGAATCGCACTCGCCCACTTATCGCCATACAATAGATTTATTAGGTCAAGTGCAAACAATCCAATCCCTGCGATTATTGGTATTCCCAAAAAACTGAGTGTTGACAACATCTTTAAATATTGAGTTCTGACTGTTGAAAGATGGTGCTGGTTGCGTGCAAAAACGGGCATACAAATGCTTCTGACAATGGGCAGGAGATGTTGATTCAATAGGTTTGAAAAACGAAAAGCAATATCGTAAATGCCTAAAGCCTCCAATCCTAAGATCTTGCCAACTACTAAGGTGTCACCTTCATTGGCAATTTTAGTGATTATATTGGAGGATAAGATTTGCCTGGAATATTTAAATATCCGCGGCCAGTGCTTTGCGCCGATCTTGTTCAACTTTGGCCTGAATCCGGAACGAAAAAAAAGTGCAAGGCTTAACAATGGAGGGAAAATCAAGACCGGCAACACAAGGCTATATAGTTCCATTCCAAGCCAGGCAAAAATTACCATGCTAACTTGAGAAAGGGTTCCAATCATCATTTGAATAGGTACTATTTTTGGGAATTCCATAGCCTTTTGCATAAGAGCCATTGGAACAACCTGAAAAATACTGAATAAAGAACTAAATAGTAACAGCCAAATGATATTGCTGAGCCGAGACTCCTGATACAGCATTTCCCAAATACCGGAGCTTATTGCAAATAGAAAAAAAACCAAAAATACTATGCTCAGGTGCATCCAAAAAGCCGCTTGTTGGATGTCTTCTTTATCCTCTTTGTTGTAATAAATAATAAATTCGCCAATGCCTCCACTGCTTACAGCCTGCACAAAACCAACAAGGGTAGTGGCGATGGCCACAAGGCCAAAATTCGATACGTCCAGGATTCTGGCCAAATAGGCCATGACAACCAGACTCAGAAGACCACCCCATATTTTTCGGAAACCCAATAGAACAGCTGACTTTCCAGCCTGCGAAGAAAGCGACTCTTCTATACCTGTCAATTTTTGCCCTTGGCCCTGAATCATGCTACAGTCGAATGGCTGGATTTTTGACTATACATCGTCAGTTTTAGAAGAAACTCACTTTGTCCATTTTACCCATTTGCCAAACCTTCTCCAGAATCCCTTTCGGCGGTCTTTTTCTGCCTCATAATACCCATAACCATACCCATATCCATACCCATATTCATAGCTGCCCCCTCCTTTGATCCCGTTTAGCACGACTGCGAGGTTGCGCAATTTTTTCTCCCGATGGATGTCAGCGAGCGTTTTGAGCATTCCTTTTTGCGTCTTTCCTTGTCGCACCACAAAGAGCGAGGCAGAAGCGAAACGATTGAGCAATAGTGCGTCGGCAACAAGACCTACAGGGGAAGTGTCAATTACAATAAAGTTGAAGTCTGCCTTGAGCCTATCCATCAGTTCATCCAGGGCGGGATACAATATAAGTTCGGAAGGATTGGGTGGAATAGGCCCACAGGAGATGTAAAAAAGGTTTTCTTGGAGGGTACTGCGGCTTATGATTTCCTCCATTTTAGCCTGCCCTAACAAGTAATTGGTGATACCCATTTCACCTACATTGGAGTCGAGATAGCGGGCCAATTTTGGCTTGCGCAGGTCGAGTTCCATCAACAAAGTTTTTTTTCCTGAAATAGCCATCGCCACACCCAAATTTGCGGTTACGAAGGTTTTGCCGTCGCCACTGGAGCAGGAGGTGACCAGTATAGTTTGGCCCGTTTGCACTCCGGGTGGCAGCATGAATTGGATATTGGTACGCAAAAGCCGAAACATCTCTGCTACAGCGGAGCGGCTCTGACTGGTCACCACAATATTTTTTCCGCTGTGGCTGAGCGCAATTCCACCCAGGAGGGGTGCATCAGTCGCTTTTTTAATATCGTCTTCCCCTTGCACCGAGTCATTCAGTAAGTCCTTTAACAGAATGTACAAGGCAGGCAGCGCCAACCCAAACAGTATCGTCAGAATATAGATGAGCCGTTTTTGTGGTTTTATTGGAATATTGTTGGGGCGGGCTGGGTCAACTACCCGAGAATTGGGGGTAGTGCTCGCAAGCGCGAGCAGGGTTTCTTCCCTTTTTTGCAGTAAGAAAAGGTAAAGGTTTTGTTTGATGCTTTGTTGGCGCATAATCTCCTGCAACTCACGTTCCATGCGGGGCACTTCGCGCACTTTTCCAGTCAATGCACTGCGTTTACTCCGAGCAATGGCCAGGATGGTTTCTGTGCGTTTTTCAACTTTCCGAATCGTTTCGAGCACGTTGGCGTGAAGGCTTTGGAGTTCCTGATTGAGGCTGAGCAGCGCAGGATTATCGGGTTTTGCTGTTTGCATCAAACGGTCTCGACTGAGCACTTTTTCGTTGAAAATGAGGAGGAGTTGGGAGAGTGCCTCGTCGCCGCTGCTGAGGCTGGCGGGGATGAGTTGATAAGCTCCTCCAGTCATATTGGCAAGATAGGCTTCCATGTTTTGGAGCACGCTGCGCTGCACTTCCTGATTCGATATTTCTTCATCGAATTGTGACATCTCATTCAGTACGATGCCCATACCTGATTCAATGCTGGTGGCAATCTGGTTGCTTTGTTTGTATTTTTGTACCCCTCCCTCTACTGTCGAAAGTTCTTCCGTGAGGTAAAGCAGGCGTTGGTCAATAAATTGGATCGTGTTTTCGCTGACTTTGTTTTTATCCCCAACGGCAGCGCGGTTGTACACCTCCACTAATTTATTCAAAATATCAGCAGCGCGATGGGCGTTCGGCTCGTGCAACTTCATTTCCAACACGCTGGAATAATAGCTCATAGGCTTTGCTAACAGCGCATTGCTGTATGCACGGGCAAGACTTTCTACATTATGGATTTGAACTATTACATGGCCTTGATCCAGTACGGGATAAAGGCTGTTTCGCGATATCAGGAACGCACCTTGCTTGGTTTCAAACCATTTTCCGAATTGATGTACTGTACGGTCTTCCCCTGTGACTAATTCAAATTGGAGGCTGTCGGTGTTGTAGATATCAAGCGTGGCCCCAGCCCTTTTTTTTAATTTAAATGAATCAAGTTTGATATAACTATTCCCATACATCTCCTCGTTTCTGACCCGCCCTACGGCAAAATATTTTACTGAGAGATTTAATTCACGCACCACTTCTTCCATCAGGGTCTGTGATTTGAGAATTTGAATCTCGTTTTCAATATTTTTGGTTTCCTGAATTGCGCCCAGTTCCTGAAGTAAAGCGGTTTCAGAAAGGCCGCTGCCTTTTTGCTCATCTTTTATCAACAAAGAACATTTTACTTCATACTCTGGCACGGCATAACGGAGGTAGGTCCAGGCTGCGAAATAAGCAACTGCCGGAAAGACCAGGTACAAGTACCAGTGGCGCCATAAATAATGATATAAGAAGGCCTTTAGATCAAAGGCTTTCTCTTTCGAGGAAAAAAAATCGGGTATGTGGTCAGCGTTTGCCAAATTGAATGGGAATTTAGACTTTGGACATTAGACGTTGGTTAGGTTGACTCCAGTGCTTAATCCCCAACAATCAACGGAAAAGAAGTATAATAATATTCGCTAAAATCGCTCCAGCGGATACCCAGGGCAACACTTTCGTAGCCTGATCGCTCACAACGCTTGTCTTTTGTTTGAGCGGTTCTACATAAACCACGTCGTTCTGCTTTAAATAAAAATAGGGTGAAGCAAATACATTTCGGTCCTGCAAATCAACCCTTCCAAATTCCCGTTTTCCGTCTTGTTCGCGAATAATGAGGATATTCTTTCGGCTACCATAGTTGGTCAAATCGCCAGCAAGGCCCACGGCTTCCAATACAGTTACACTGCGCTCTTGCAGGGTGTAAGTGGCCGGGCGACTAACCTCGCCAAGTACCGTGAACTTGAAATTCAGCCAGCGTACGTTCACGATTGGGTTAGAGATATAGCGGGTTAATTTTTGCTTGAAGGTGTCCCGGGCCTGCTCCATGGTTAATCCGCTGAGGTGGATTTTCCCTAGTACCGGAAACTCAATATCCCCCGCCTGATCAACGAGATAATTATTGCCTGTTACGTTGTTTTCTTCTTTGGTCCGTGCGCCAATCCCTTGCAAGGTGAAGGGCGCAACCGCAACAGGATCCTCTGCATATACGCCTATTTCCAATAAATCGTCCGGCTGGATACGGACATCAGCAACGACCGCAATAGGCTGTGCGCCGGCCGGGAACGCAGGGCCTTCGCTGAAGTTAACCAACTGTTTGTGCTGGACGCAGGAGGCCACAGAAAGCAGGGAAAGGGCGAAAAAGTGGTAGTGTTTCATGATCTAATGGATATTAGATATAAGGATATTTTTTTGATTGACGAATGACGATTACATGATTGTTGATTTTTGAAGTGATGGCTGATTTTTTGAAGTTTTATGTGTGATGTACGCACGTTGCATACTTCATCCATCGAAAATAAATCCATCCACCATGTCCATCAAAAATCAACAATCATGTAATCGTCATTCGTCAATCAAAATCAGGCTTTTTAACCTAATTCTTCCTTATCCATTCCACCGTTCGCCTCAGTCCCTCCGCCACACTCACCTTAGGGAAATACCCCAAAATCCGCTGCGCTTTCTCAATACTGGCCAGCGAGTGTGGGATATCGCCAAGGCGTTCGGGGCCAAACACGGGTTTGGAATCAACGTTCAGTTCGTTGCGCAAGATTTCAAATAATTCCATGAGCGTGGTTTGTTGTCCGAAGCCAATATTGAACACCTCACCAAGGGCGTTTTTGTTTTCGCAGAACAAAGCAAGCAGATTCGCTTGCACTACATTGTCTACAAAGGTAAAATCGCGGCTGTTTGAGCCGTCACCATGAATGGTAGGGGATTCTCCCTTTTGTAATTGGCTGATAAACAGGGGTATTGCAGCGGCGTAAGCGCCGTTCGGACTTTGCCGCGGGCCGAACACGTTAAAGTAGCGCAATCCAATTATTTCCATCCCATAGGTGCGGGCGTACACAGAGGCATAGAGTTCGTTCACGTACTTGGTTACAGCGTAGGGAGATAACGGCCGGCCAATTTTGTCTTCTATTTTCGGCAGTTCGGAACTGTCGCCGTAAGTAGAAGAAGAGGCTGCATAGACAACGCGTTTTATCCCGGTTTCTTTGGCGGCCTGGAGTATATTAAGTGTGCCAGTGATGTTTACGGCGTTGGTGGTCAAGGGGGCTTGTATGGAGCGTGGTACGGAGCCGAGGGCGGCATGATGGCTTACGAAATCCATGCCATTGCAGGCGCTCAGGCAAGCCTCAAAATCCCGGATGTCGGCTTCAATAAATTCAAATTTCGGGTTGTTTCGGTGATGGGCAATGTTTCCTTCAAAGCCGGTTGATAGATTGTCGAGGACACGGACGAAACTGATTCGCTCGTCGGTCAGTAGGGCGTCTACCAGGTTAGAACCAATGAAGCCTGCGCCGCCGGTTACGAGGATTTTTTTCATTATTTCACCAAACCTATAAGGTTTTTAAAACCTTATAGGTTTCTATTTGAAGGGGTGCTTTGCGAAAGGAAGCCTGGCTGAAGGATGATATTCTCCAACAAGTCCAACAGGTCGCTGCTCCCGAATTTCATGCGCCAACTGAATGGCAGGCAACGCATCATCAAGGCCAAAACCATTTCCGTTCAGAATGTCCTGATAACTAAGGGTATGCAAGTCCGTGAAGCCTTCGCTGAACTCAAGCGATTCGCCGTCTACCGTGATGGCGCGGAAAGTGCGTTTGCCTGCTGCTTCGAGGGGTAGGGTGTCCGCATTGATGCTCAAAAACCATCGGACGCGGGCTTTTTCAAATTCAAGAAAACCGGCGGCGCGGTCGTGGGTGTGTACGTGGACAATGTTGTTTTTCAGCTCGCCAAAAATCCAGGCCAGCATATCAAAAAAGTGGATGCCGATATTAGTGGCGATGCCGCCGGATTTGGCCAGATCGCCTTTCCAACTGGCGTAGTACCAGTTGCCGCGAGCGGTGATGTAAGTCAAATCTACTGTGTGTTTTTTAGTCGAAGCGCTTTTTGCAACTTTGTTTTTCAAACCAATGATGGCCGGGTGAAGCCTGAGTTGCAGGATGGCAGAGACACGTTTTCCAGATTCTTGTTCGTTGATTTTCAGTGCTTCAACATTCCAAGGGTTTAGAACCAAGGGTTTTTCACAAATTACGTTAGCGCCGTGGCGGAGCGCGAAACGAATATGGGCATCGTGCAAATAATTGGGCGAACAAATGCACACATAGTCAATGGCTGTTCCTGCGCGTTTCAACTTTTCCAGGTGCCGGTCAAAACGCTCGAACTCTGTAAAAAAGGCTGTTTCCGGGAAATAGCTGTCCAGCACACCCACGGAGTCTTGCGGGTCATAAGCCGCCACGAGCTGGTGACCGGTGTCGCGGATGGCTTTAAGGTGTCGGGGTGCTATATAGCCTGCTGCGCCGATTAGTGCGAAATTGGACATTGAAATATGGATTGAAAGAGGAGGGTTAATATGGGTGGAACACGGACACGGATTAGGCACGGATTTACACAGATAAATTTATCGAAAAAATCTGTTCAAATCCGTGTCCAATCCGCGTTATCCGTGTTCCTCCCTATTAAAAAACGTCTTCACCGCCCCTGTAATCTTCTCCAAAATCCCCTCTGTCATTTCGGAGTGCATGGGCAAGGAAAACACCGAAGCGCAAAGGGCTTCTGTAACGGGCAGCGTCCCCCCCCCCCAGTACCGTGCAAATGCGGGTTGTTTGTACAGCGGAACGGGGTAATAGATCATTGCCGGGACACCTTTTTCCAGCAAGTACGCCTTCAATTCCTCCCGGGTTTTGACAGGATCGGGCGTGTTAATTTGTAGGGTATATTGATGGAAAACGTGCGTTGAATTCGGCTCTCTGCTTGGGATTTTCAACTGCGGGATTTGACCAAAAACACGATCATAGTAATCGGCAGCACGGTTGCGGGCAGCGTTGTACTCGTCGAGATGTTTTAGTTTGGCGTTCAGTATCACGGCCTGCATGGCGTCGAGACGGGAATTGACACCGATTTCATCGTGGTAATACATTTTAGATTGACCGTGGTTGGCGATCATGCGGGCTTTGGCAGCAAGGGCATCGTCGTTGGTCATCAGGGCACCTCCGTCACCGTAGCAGCCAAGGTTTTTAGAAGGAAAAAAAGAGGTGCAGCCGAAATGCCCAATCGTACCTGATTTGCTAGCGTTGGAGGGGCTTGAAGCCCTTCCAACGCTTCTATAATCTGCCCCTATCGCCTGTGCATTGTCCTCAATAACAAATAGATTGTGCTTTTCCGCCAGTGCCATAATCGGCGCCATATCAGCACTTTGTCCGAACAGGTGTACAGGCACAATGGCCTTTGTACGCGGTGTAATGGCGGCTTCGATATGTGACGCTGTGATATTCATGGTCCCGGGATCTACATCAGTCATAACGGGCGTAAGTCCGAGCAGAGCGATCACTTCTGCTGTTGCAACGTAAGTAAAAGCCGGGACAATAACCTCGTCTCCTGGTTTGAGTCCGAGGGCCATCATGGCGATTTGCAGCGCATCTGTGCCGTTGGCGCAGGGGATAACATGTTTTACGCCAAGATACTGTTCAAGGCTTTCCCGAAAGGCATTTACTTTGGGGCCGCCGATGAAAATGCAGGAGTCAAACACCTCTTGCATTTCGCGGTCTATCTCGCTTTTGATGCGGGAATACTGGGATTTGAGGTCAACCATTTGTAGCATAATCAGAAAATGTGGTCAATGTGATGAATGTGGCCAATGTGGTCAATGTGGTCAATGTGGCCACATTTATCACATTGACCACATTCAACAAGGCTTCGCCTTTCATAAGTTGCGGGAGCTTATGTGAAATGAACTTGTAGATATTTGAATAACAGCACATTATGTGCTAAGTAGGTATTGCTTTATCTTTTACTCAAGCAGTCTTCTCAAAGGACTAATCACTAATCACTTATCACTAATTACAGCCTCCAATACTCAATCTCCTTATCTACATCTTCATAAAGCGCTTTCAAATCAACCAGGATCGGTTTTTTGCCCATGATGGATTTGAAAAATGCACTGTCATATGTTCGGTATTCGTCGTGCGCCACGGCTACCACAACGGCATCATACGCTTCCGAAATTTTGTCGGCAAGGGTAAGGTTATATTCGTGGGCTACTTCGTTGGGGGAAGCGTAAGGGTCTACGATATGGACGTTGACTGAAAAATCCTGCAGTTCCCGCACGAGTGTTGCCACTTTGGAATTTCGGATGTCGGCCACATTTTCTTTGAAGGTGATGCCGAGTACAAGCACCTTGGCCTGGTGTGGGCTTTTGTCTTTTTTAATGAGCAGTTGAACGAGTTTTTTAGCCACCCAGGCAGGCATTCCATCGTTCACGCGGCGACCGCTGAGAATTACCTGGGGCTCATAGCCCAACTCGACGGATTTGTGCAGTAAGTAGTAGGGGTCCACGCCGATGCAGTGGCCGCCGACAAGACCGGGATAGAACTTGAGGAAGTTCCACTTGGTACCAGCCGCTTTGATAACCTCTTGGGTATCAATGCCCATTCGGTCGAAGATCATGGCCAGTTCGTTCATCAACGAAATGTTCAAATCGCGTTGGGTATTCTCGATGACCTTTGCCGCTTCGGCTACCTTGATGCTGCTGGCTTTGTAAATTCCTGCAGTAATAATGTGCCCGTACACCTTAGCAATTTCCTCCAAAGATTCGGCATCGCAGGCGCTAACAATCTTGATGATTTGTGTGAGCGGTTTGGTTTTATCGCCCGGGCTTATACGTTCTGGGGAATAGCCCAGCTTGAAATCTTCGCCCATTTTTAACCCCGAAAATTCTTCCAATATGGGCAGGCAGTCTTCTTCAGTACAGCCAGGATACACGGTGGATTCATACACCACAAAGTCGCCTTTTTTCAGGATTCCGCCGATGCTGACGGAAGCATTTTTAAGAGGGGCCAGGTTGGGGACTTTATGCTCGTCAATGTCGGTCGGCACGGAAACGACGAAAAAATGAGCTTTGGCGAGTTCCTCCAATTGGTCGGTAAACAGGATGTCGCGGTCTTTGAATGCTTCAGCGTTCATCTCCCGGCTAGGGTCTTCCCCGCGTTGCATCATCGCCACACGATCTGCATCCACGTCGAAGCCCACTACGTGAAAATACCGTGCGAACTCCAGAGCAATTGGCAGGCCGACATAGCCGAGACCGATAACGGCGAGGGTCTTCTCTTTTTTTACAAGTGATTGATACATCGTCATTGAGTCGTTACGTCATTGCGTCATTACGTCATTACGTCATTGGGTCATTTGGCCATTGAGTCATTGCTCCATAACAAAAGGGGCGCTGGGTCGAATTGATTCCAGTCCAGGATTTGAGCTTCTTCGGGAGAATAAAGGAGATAGCGGATTTTACGGCCCACGATTTTTTCGGCTTTTTCAACCAGAGCGATAAGATATGATTTGTCAAAATTGCCTACCAAAACAAGATCAATCACCTGGCTGTTCCTACCTTTTGAAAAATCGCCGACGAGGTAGACGCGCTGTACATCACCAAGTCGGTGGATAACGTTCTCGATCACCTGGTCGAGGCCGATGTGCTTTAAAATGATGTTGTGAATTTCCCGAAAAAGCGGGTGTCCAGTGTTGGCACGGAAGATTTTTTTGTTGCCCTCACTGTCGGAAAGCAGGAGTCCGGCATTTTCTAAGCGATTGAGTTCCACCCGAATACCGTTGGATGATTCGCCAAATTCGCTCTCCAGACTGCGCAGGTAAGCAGTGGCGTTGCTGTTGAGAAAGAACTTCAACAACAACTTGATACGGGTCTTGGAAGAAATCAGTGCGTCAATCATGTTCAATATTGAGCAACAAAATTACTCATTATTGCAAACCATACTTCAAGGAGAGCATCTTAATAATCACGTTTTTTCTCACCGCTGAGGCGCAGAGGCGCTGAGTTGTTGATAATCAAGTTGTTAAAACTCAGCGTCTCAGCGCCTCTGCGGTGAAAAAGTACTTATTAAACACCTGCATTAAAGGGCGCTTTATCATTGTGTCGCCCCAAATAAACCATCCCTTCCGAGCCTCCCAATGCCTCCCAGAACTCAGGTCTGCCAAGGGTGCGGCTCATAGGTTCTTCCGTTGTTTGAATTTTGGCAATTGACCACCAGGCTACGCCGTGGATATTATCATCCTCCATTATGTTGTTGAGGTGGATATTATCTGGGTGTTCATCTTCAGCCAAGTAGCACTCTATTATGAGCGTGATGGCAAACAAATCGGGGGCGAGGTATTCGCTCACAAAACGCAATGCACCCGCCTTTACCTTTAAGCCCGTTTCTTCCCATACTTCTCGCTCAGCACCACGAAAAATATCGGTATCGCTAGGCTCCAAACGCCCGCCAGGAATGCTCCAACTGCGCACCCCGTGGCGGTTTTGCTGTTGGACTAGTAGAATTTCTTCACCACGGCGTACAAGGCCTGCAACTCGGATTCGGTGTGTCATGATGTATGATGTATGAACTATGATGTATGAACTATGATGTATGAACTATGATGTATGAACTATGATGTATGAACTATATTTGGGGGCATCGGTTTGCAAAGCTGTTGGATAAATGAGGGTGTTCGCGGAACGGTGCCATTCGTCCAACCTAATTTTTTCTCAAAATGATTCTTCCCAGACTACTTTTGGTTCCGAAACTGTGAAGATTGGAATTTCTTACAGTCAAAATGCCAAGTTTTTTACCCACACCACAGTTCATACATCATACATCATACATCATACATCCCTAAATCGTGTCAAAAAAAGATTCTTTCGTCACCGCCATCCAAGCGGGCTACACATTCTCCGGGGCAAATATCGTACTCGGCGGCGCAATGTTGGATGCCGAAGCCATTCCCGGCCTCCAGATCAAAGTCCCGCTGCGTACCATGAACCGCCACGGACTCATCGCCGGGGCCACTGGTACAGGCAAAACCAAAAGCCTGCAAGTCATCGCCGAACAACTCGCCGCCAACGGGGTGCCATCCCTGCTTATGGACATCAAGGGCGACCTCAGCGGCATCGCTATGCCCGGAACAGACAACCCTAAAATCACCGAACGCGCCGGAAAAATCGGTATCAGTTGGCATGGTACAGGTAATACCGTTGAGTTCCTGACGCTTTCGGGTGAAAAAGGCGCGCGTCTTCGCGCCACCATCAGTGAGTTTGGCCCGGTATTGTTCTCCCGTATTTTGGGTTTGAACGACACGCAGGGAGGGGTTGTGTCCGTGGTGTTCAAATATTGCGACGATCGCGATTTGCCCCTGCTCGACCTCAAGGACTTCAAAAAAGTGCTGCAATTCCTTGGCAATGAAGGCAAAGAGGAGATCGAAGCCGAGTTTGGCCAATTCAGCAGTGCCACTGCAGGCACCATCTTGCGAAAAGTGGTGGAACTGGAACAACAAGGTGCAGAGACTTTTTTTGGCGAAGTTTCCTTCGATGTTCACGACTTGACCCGCATAGATGAAAACGGACGCGGAGTTATCAGCATCGTGCGCCTTACTGATATTCAGGATCGGCCCAAGTTGTTCAGTACCTTCATGTTGCAAATGTTGGCCGAGATATATGCCTCGTTCCCCGAAAAGGGCGACGTAGAGCAGCCAGAACTTTGTATTTTTATAGATGAAGCGCACCTCGTTTTCCAGGAGGCCAGTCCCGCGCTCATGCAGCAGCTTGAGTCCATCATAAAGCTGGTGCGATCAAAAGGAGTGGGTATATTTTTCATTACCCAAAACCCGGTTGACATCCCCGATAGTATTCTGGCTCAATTGGGCTTGAAACTACAACACTCTCTCCGGGCTTTCACGGCCAAAGACCGCAAAGCCATCAAACTCGCTGCCGAGAACTACCCAATCACCGACTATTACGATACCGAAGACCTGCTGACCAACCTTGGCATCGGGGAAGCGATTGTCAGTGTACTCAATGACAAAGGCATTCCAACCCCGCTTGCGCATACGCTCATGCGCCCGCCTCAAAGCCGCATGGACATTCTCACGCCTACCGAGATAGACAACATCATTGATCGTTCGGCTTTGGCACGCAAGTACAATCAGGAGGTGGATCGCGAAAGTGCCTACGAGATGCTCATGGAAAAAATCGCGGAGGTACAAGATATGCAGGTATCGCGACAAGAAGAAGCAGCGCCAGTTAGAAGACAAAAAGAGGAGCCAAGTGTGATCGAAACCATTGCCAAGGATCCGCTCGCCCGCCAGATCGGGCGCACAGTAGCCCGGGAACTGACCCGCGGTTTGCTGGGTGTTTTTGGCCTGGGTGGCGCGGGGAGGAGTACCCGGAAGAAGACGGGGTGGTTTTGAAAAAAGGGATCCTGAATTTTTGAAAATCGTGATACACTGATTTAAGATTGCAGATTACATGATTTTAGATTTTAGATGTTTGGCGCCTACGCCGGGTATTTCGCTTTTGCGCCAAACATCTAAAATCTAACATCATGTAATCT
>JBJXGZ010000012.1:0-19688 GCA_046160625.1 Saprospiraceae bacterium | reverse complement strand
CTTCCATCAGCCTACCCGACCAAAAACGGATTCCCCTGACATGAACATTATCCTCTTTGATACGGACGCGCGCAACCAGCTACTTCCACTTACAGCTACCCGACCAATGGGCGAATTGCGATTAGGTATCCTTACGCTTCGGGAAAAATGGGAGCGCCGTTTACGTGGAGCTGCTTCTTACATCACGCAAGAATATCTTCAGGAAAAATACCCGATTCGTATTGAGGATGAGAACCTTATCATCAATGGTGGGGTGATGGCAACCCCCGCGCTTTGCAATCGGATAAAGGAACTTGGACTCAATGAAGCTCTGCTGGCAGATGGCGAACTTATCGCTGCGAGGCTCAACGAAGCCCAATTTGAGTCGCTTATTGAGGAAGAGGAAGTGAACGAGCTACAGGGGCAGGAATTGGACAAAAGCATTCCACTGGTACAAATCAGCCAACTTTGGCAACTTGTCCAGCTAAACGAACAAGCGCTTGCCGAAGATTTTGTACTGCTCACGACCGGAAAAAACTCAAATCCGGTTTCAGATACCAACCGAATTATCGGCCCATCCGAAAACCTCTACCTCGAAGCAGGGGTGAAAATGGAATATTGTACCCTTAACCTCACGGCTGGGCCTATTTACATCGGCGCAAATACGGAGCTCATGGAAGGTTCGATGTTGCGGGGCCCGATAGCAATTGGTTCAGATTCAATCATAAAAATGGGCGCAAGGATTTATGGCCCAAGCACCTTTGGTCCTGGTTGTCGTGTTGGCGGCGAAGTAGCGCGCTCGATTTTTTTCGCCAACTCAAACAAAGCGCACGACGGTTACCTCGGCGATTCAGTATTGGGCGAATGGTGCAATCTTGGTGCTGATTCAAACAATTCAAACCTCAAAAACAACTATTCCGAAGTAAAACTTTGGAGCTACGAGTCGGAGCGTTTTGAAAAAACAGGACAGCAATTTGTTGGTCTCATCATGGGCGACCATTCCAAATGCGCCATCAATACCATGTTCAATACAGGCACAGTGGTGGGCATCTTTGCCAATATCTACGGTGCCGGATTTCCCCGAAATTTCGTCCCCGATTTTTCCTGGGGCGGCCCCGATGGTTACCGAACATATAAATTTAATGAAGCCTGCGAAACCGCCTCCATCGTCATGGCACGGCGCGGGCAAATTTTTAGCGATCTCGAAAAAGCCATTCTTTACCACATTTACGACCGTACTGCGCGGTTTCGCAGTTGGGAGAAATGATGTTTCGAGCCACTTTTAGACAATGAAAAGATTATGAAAACGAGAAAAGAATTGACTGAAGAATACAAGCAGACAAAGTTCAGAATGGGTGTGTTTCAGATTCGGAATGTAGTCAACGAAAAGATTTTTATTGAGAGCAGCATCAACCTCGACGCCATTTGGAACAGACATCGGTTGGAGCTGGATTTTGGGGGGCATCGCAACAAAAACCTTCAAAAAGATTGGAAGGAGTTTGGTGATGACAAATTCAAATTTGAAATTCTTTCTGAAATAGAACACCGGGAAGCAGTGGCCGTGGATTACAAGCAGGAATTAAAGTTGCTCGAAAAAATGTACCTTGAAGAACTACAGCCCTTTGAGGAGAAGGGCTACAACCAACGCCCGAAACAATAAGAGAACGAAGCCCCAATGACGAATGACGAATGACGAAATGACGAATGACGAAATGACTAAGTACGACCAGCGAGGTGTTTCTGCCTCCAAAGAAGACGTTCACGCAGCCATCCAACATTTGGATAAAGGCCTGTATCCCAATGCTTTTTGCAAGATTTTGCCCGATTTAGCCGCAGGAAGTCCGAAATACTGCAATCTCCTCCATGCCGACACAGCGGGTACGAAAACCAGCCTCGCGTACGTCCATTGGCGTGAGACAGGAGATCTTTCTGTTTGGCCTGGTGTTGCGCAGGATGCCATAGTGATGAACCTCGACGATATGGCTTGCGTGGGTTGCACCAACAACATAATTCTTAGTAGCACCATTGGCCGCAATAAAGGGCTTATCCCCGCCGAAGTCATTACAGCCGTAATTCGTGGAACCTCTGATTTTGTGGATAAAATGCGCGATCAAGGTGTACAACTTCATCTTGCAGGAGGGGAAACTGCTGATGTAGGCGATATTGTGCGCACGATTGACGTAGGTTTCACAGCCTTTGCACGGATGAAACGCAGCGATGTGCTCGTGCCTGGCATTCGCTCAGGCGATGTCATAGTGGGGCTTGCATCTTTTGGCCAGGCCAGCTACGAAACCGAATACAATGGCGGCATGGGAAGCAACGGTCTTACGGCTGCGCGTCATGATGTTTTGTCAAAAATTTATGCAGAGAAATACCCTGAAAGCTTTGACCCGCGTTTGCCCAATGAGGTGATTTACACGGGCAATCGAATGGTGACGGAAAATATTTCTATTGGAAATCAAAACATTAGCATCGGAAAACTCATTTTGTCACCTACGCGAAGCTACTTGCCAGTCTTACAGGAAATCCTGCAAACACACCGCAAAAAAATCCACGGCCTCATCCACGTCACAGGTGGTGGGCAGACAAAAGTGCTGAAATTTGTAAAAAACGTACACATTGTGAAAGACAATTTGTTCGAGTTGCCGCCACTGTTCAAGCTGATTCAAGAAAGCAGCAATACGCCTTGGCGAGAAATGTATCAAGTATTCAACATGGGGCATCGGATGGAGATTTACCTCCCTGCCCGACATGCTGACACAGTAATAGCAATTGCAGAAAAATATGGCATTGAGGCGCGCGTTATTGGGCGTGTCCGCAGCGCCGCAGACGAAAAAGTTACCGTAAAAAGCCCGTTTGGGAAATTTGAATACAATTGAAAATGTGGTCAATGTGATAAATGTGGTCAATGTGATAATGTGACCACATTAACCACATTTATCACATTATCACATTGACCACATTTATCACATTGACCACATTAATTTTCACGTCATGAGAAAACTGATTACCCTCGCATTACTAAGCATCGTTTTTAGTGCTTGCCAAACCGACCCTGTGAAATCCCTTCAAGACAAGCTGCAAAACCTTGACAAAGAAATGGGTGGCTCCAATGTCACTGACAAAGCCAAAGCTTCCGAATTCATCAAAACCTCTGAAGAACTCGCTGTTCTGGTCGAAAAATCCAACCCAGATCAATATGTCGACGTGCTGTTAAAAGCCGCTGGCCTTGCCAAAACGGTTGAGCAGCCGCAAAAAGCCATCGAACTCTATTCAAAGATTTCCGATGGGCTCCCGCAACACAAAAAAGCACCTACGGCACTGTTTATGATTGGGTTTGTGCAGGAAAATGATCTTGCTGATCTTGAAAAAGCCAAGGCAACTTATGAGTTATTTCTCCAAAAATACCCCAATGATCCTGACTTTGCCGACGATGCGCAAAATGCGATTAAACTCCTTGGAAAATCACCGGACGAGATTATCAAGGAGTTTGAAAAACAGGGGCAAGTGCAGTAAAAAACTCAAAACCACCAATTCAATTTAGCCGTCAAAGCCCGGTTTTTTACCCCAAAAACCTCCACGGCATAGTTGTCAGTGTAGACCACAAACAGATCACTCATGGGTCGGAAACGCCACTGAAAACGGCTGTTGATGTTGAAATTGTCGGCCTGGGTATTGTATTGTAAAAAGGTAGTCCACCAAATATTTTTAGCGAAAAAGACTTCTACGCGTGGGGTAATATTGAAGATCACCACATCGCAATAGGGTACTGGGAAATCTAATTTCGTGTATTGCGCCCTTAAAGCTACGTTCATGATCGGTTGAAAACGGCAGGTTATTTCCGCACCAGCCTGCCATTGCTTTCCATTGTAAAACTCGCCAGCACCAGCAGAAATCCCAAAAAATACGGGCTTCCGATAATCTGAGTTCCATTCTGATTTAGCTGAGGTATATTGGTAGAGTCCTGCAGGCAATGCAGGGCATTTTTCCAGATCTTCTTCATCATCAAATTTATATGAAACTGGTACGTCTGCCCAGTTGGGGCTCAGCTCGAAACGGATGGAACTAGTGTTCTTAAAATTAAATCCTAGCTCTAAATTGTTCGATGACTCGTTGAAGGATCCATCCGGGTTGAATACCTGAAATAACTCAGCTTCAATCTCAATAAAATTCAATTGACTTTCCTTGTGCTTTGGAAAAATCTGGTACGAAAGATTATTAAACCAGAAATTGTACCCAATACGCAACGTGGTGTCGCGCACAACGTCATAATTCTGGATGCGGGCTTCAAAACCTAGATCAGCATAGTAGTTTTCGCCCATGTGGGTAAAGTCTGTGAGCCAGGAGAATCCGCGTACGGTGTATTGGAAGCCAGAATTCCCCCACCAGTTTTGGGTTGAAATTTCAGGCTTGAAGGAGCGGTGATGTGTGAGCCAACTGGACCATTTTCCGTTCAGTGAAGTGAAGCCTAATTCGATGCCGGCATTGCGACTAAACTGCTTTTTTTGTAGCGCTCCACTGTCGTTAAATGTTGCCTTGTCCAGAAAATAGCCTGAAATAGTACTACGCCCAAATATCCTATAATTTCCGGCCAATGCCGTGTATTCTCTTGCTGGTGTATCGCCTTGTTTGCCCGTGAGCATGGTCATTAGACCAATTCGGGTGTCTGCATTAAGGTTACCGGTGAGTCGCAAACCACCTAAAATCGGCAGGGGTACGCCATCACTGTCCAACCCTATTGTCCTGGAGAAAAACGGACGTATGGGTGGGATGCCGAAGTTTGAGAAGAGGTCACCGTTTTCCAGAAAAAATGTGCGCTTTTCAGGCAGTTGAATATTGAAACGGGTAAGGTTTACAATTTGCTCATCAATCTCGATTTGTGAAAAATCCGGGTTTACCGTCAAGTCCAGATTTAGGCCTGAACCAATCCCGATCTTTGCATCCAAGCCAATGTTTGGCTTGGTTTCCCAATCGGCTTTTTCCTCATAATCTTTTGATACAGCAGCGGTTACGTAAGGAATGACATTATAGTTCCCCTTGGTGCGTTTTGGGGAATCAGCCCAATTTAAGGCGCCAGTCCAACCTAAATCCACGGCGTCGAATTGAAATGGAATCCGTGCCCAAACGGAGTACAGGCCATTGGTCAAGTCATTACGAATAAAATTGATGCCCCAGGTGGTCTGCCCTTCTTTGAAGCGCAGGATACGAAGCGGGATGGCAAATTCTGCCGTCCATTGATCAGGATAGCGCTGGATTTTGACGACCCAGGTATTGTCCCAGTTGCGATCCATGTCATCATTGCCACTAGAGAGCAGGGCTTCTGTTTGCACGCCATTGGCTGATATGCCAAAAAAGTAGCCATTGACTGCCGAGTTGGCCGGATCAAGAATCACAGAAAACCCGTCTGAATCCCAGTACCCTACATCCCGTTTGAGGCTTTGGATTACATAGTTTGGGGTTGTGTCAAATGCTGTGACTGCAATATATAGATTGCGGTCATCGTACGCGCAACGTACTTCTGTCTGTTGCGGAGCTGGTGCGCCATCTCGGGGCCACTTAAGCCAAAAATCTCTGGCAACGGAGGAGGTTTTCCAGGTCGATTCAGACAAATCACCATCTACCTTAATTTCTCCTTCAACTTGAGCAATTTGAAGCTGGAAGGCAGCTTGCTGCTCTTTCCGATCCAGGGTTTGATTGAATGCATGGCAAGGTAGGAGTGACAACAAAAGGAGTAGGTAAAAATGGCGCATCAACTATATTTTAAACATTTTCTTTTAAAAACTCGAGGCGAAAATAAACAAAACGTCAGGGAACGCTACATTTGTCCAACCAAACTTTTGATTCATGGACAATACATTGCTTTTTCTGCTTGGAGGTATTTTGCTCATCGTTCTCATTTTTTTGGCAATACGTCAACAATCAGGAAATGCTGCTCAGTTCCCTGATAAGGAACAATTTGTCCCACGAGAACTCCACGAGGCAACCTTGGAAGATGTAGAGCGCTTGCGCTCAGAACTTTCTATAAAGGAGCGCGAAATCCGTGATGCGCACGCCCAACTCGCTGCGCGGGAACAACAATTGTATCATTTAGAAGAAAATTTCAGGAACCAAAAAGCGGAAGTAGAACAGTTGCAAGTCAAGTTCAAAACGGAATTTGAAAACATTGCGAACCGGTTGTTGGAAGAAAAATCAGTCCGATTCACAGCCCAAAACGCGCAACAATTACAGACCGTGCTTACCCCACTCCGCGAAAAGATCAAAGAGTTTGAAGAAAATGTTGACCGCAAGTTTTTGGAAGAAACCCGAGAAAAATCCAGCCTCAAAAAAGAGCTGGAGCAACTGACCCAACTCAACCAACAACTCAGCCAGGATGCGCACAATCTGACCTCTGCACTTAAAGGCCAGAGCAAAATGCAAGGCGATTGGGGCGAGATGCAGCTGGAGACCTTGCTCGAAAAATCCGGGCTTCAAAAAGGCATCCACTTCCTCTCTCAGGCCACATTCAGGGATGAAGACGGATCTGCCAAACGCCCAGATTTTGTTATTCAACTTCCTGAAAACAAACAACTTATCGTGGATTCTAAAGTATCGCTCACTGCTTTTGAGCGGTACTTCAACGCCGCAGATCCAACAGAACGCGACCAGCATTTGAAAGCGCACGTGACGAGTCTCCGCAGTCATGTAGACAACCTCAGCCGGACCAATTACCAGACGCTCTATTCCATCAACACGCCAGATTATATGCTGCTTTTTGTGCCGCTTGAAGGGGCACTCACTGCGGCTTCACAAGCTGATCCGCGTCTTTTTACGGATGCATTGGAACGGAATATTGTCATCGTTACCACCAGCAGCTTGCTTGCTACACTTCGTACAGTAGCGCACCTATGGAAACAGGAAAAACAAACGAAATCGGTGCTCGAAATAGCCAAGCAAAGTGGATTGCTCTACGACAAATTTGTAGCGTTTGTAGAAGACCTGAAGACCATTGGCGCACGGCTCGACAATGCGCGATCAGCATACGACGATGCGATGAACAAACTCACAAATGCGGGTCGTCCCGGCGACACGCTCATTGGTAAAGCAGAGAAAATCAAGGAATTAGGGGCGCGAACAACCAAGTCGTTGCCGCAAGAGTTAACGATGAACGATGAAGTATAAACGATGAGCAAGAGCGTTCATCGTTTATACTTCATCGTTTATTAGAAGTGCGGACAGTTACACTTAGGCTTGAACAGGCTGCAGCTCTGCAATACAACCATGCCGACAGTAAGGAGAAAGAAAGCAATGCGCCACCAGTTGAAATTGAATTTTTTCATAGCCATGGAATTGAAATATTTAATGGGCGAATGTAGCCGAAAGGTTTTGAATGAAACTAATTTTTAACAGACCATTCAAGGTTTGATGCCAAATGTCCAACAAACAGTCCTCGTCGCAGCGCTCAATTGGGGCTTGGGGCATGCCGCCCGGTGTGTGCCCTTGGTAAAGGCTTTGGAGCGTCTTAGTGCAAAAGTTATTTTGGCCTCTGATGGTGCCGCTTTGAATTTGTTGAAAGCAGAATTCCCACATTTGCCTGTATATCAACTGCCCTCATACCGCATTCGTTATCAAACAGATAGTATGGTCTGGAACATTGCCAGGCAAATGCCCCGCATTATTTACGCGATTCGGGCAGAACAATGGGCAACAGAACGATTGGTTCGAGAACATGATATCACTGGCATAATTTCGGACAACCGTTATGGGTGTTTTAGCACACGGGCGCATAGTGTAATTTTGACACACCAGATACATTTACGCGTTCCAAACGCTGCCTTGCAATGGGTTGCTAATCAAGTGTTACAACGAGCGCTCCGCAAGTTTGATTCAATCTGGGTGCCTGATACAGCAACTGAGCCTAGTCTTTCCGGTGAACTTTCGCACCCGCCGCTCAAAGGATTCGATATAAAATATTTAGGTTTGCTTTCACGGTTCTCAAAAAATCAAGAACCCTTCATCCCCCCTACCCGCCCCCGCCAGCCAAGGCCGGGCAGGCAGGCAGGCCCGACAGGTAAAGTGGCAGTCGTGCTATCTGGTCCAGAACCACAGCGAACGTACCTTGAGCAAATGCTGCTGGAGCAAGCACTTGAACTGCCGCACAAATTTGTGTTTGTTAAGGGAAAAACAAGCGCTAATGAACACCACATAGTTTCGGAAAACATAGAAGTTATATCTTATTTGACCACCTCTGACTTGTTTCAATTGCTTCTTTCGAGCCAAGCGGTTGTTTGCCGCGCAGGATACAGCAGCATCATGGATTTGGCTGCTTTAGGCGGAAAAAAAGCCATTTTAATACCCACACCAGGGCAAACGGAACAGGAATATTTAGGAGATTTTTTTGCCAAACAAGGCAGCTTTCTCTGTCAAAAACAGGCGGAAGTTGACCTCGGAAAAGGACTTCAAGCAGTCGAAGAAACTACAGGACTATTTTTCCCGCAAATAGATTCGTTTGAGACGATAATTTCAGCATGGTTACGCAACTTGCCTGTAAAACTGCCCTCCAAGGTCTAATATCCCCCAGTCTTGAGTCAAGCCTGGTTATTTCCCGGTCGCGTTCATTGCTCGATCTAAGCCGAGTGTGACAAAAGTTTTGATCACCTCCTCAGATTTTTCGAGGATGCGAGGGAGTTCGGCTTTTTCGTCCTCCGTCCATTTACCAAGTACATAATTGACTTGCTTGCCTTTGGAAAAACTGCTGCCAATACCGATCCGAAGCCGTGGGTAGGCATCTGTGGCTAACATTTCCTGGATACTTTTCAATCCATTGTGACCACCATCTGAGCCTTTTGCACGAAGGCGTTGCTTGCCAAAATCAAGATTCAGATCATCTAGCACGGTAAGGCTATTTTCGATGGGAATTTTCTCTTTTTGCAACCAGTAACGGATGGCTTTACCGCTCAGGTTCATGTAGGTATTGGGTTTTAAAAGTATTAAGGTACGGCCTTTAAATTTCACTTCTGCAAGTTCGCCATGGTGGTTGCCCCGCCACTCGCCTTCGAGGTTTTTACACAGAAAATCAAGCACCTCGAAACCGATATTGTGTCGCGTACCATCGTATTCGTATCCAATGTTGCCAAGGCCAGTAATGAGGTATTTCATAAATCCAACTATAAACTATGATCTATAAACGATGGTCGATGAACTATCACCAGGTTCAAATTTGTTTTGGTCGCAAAAGTAATAGGACTTGTTGGCTTCAAAGGCAACCTTTCTCCTTCAAAGTACACCAAAGGGTTCAATGAAAAGCATTGTTTATCGTACATCGTTCATCATTTTCTTGCTCGCGGGCCTTTCCTGCCGCAAGGAGAACGACCTCGCTCCAGGTTTCGATATGGTGTTCCAACGGGAGTTCAGTATTCCTGCAGGGATTGGTATATTTGATGTGCACCATTTCCAACTCAAAAACATTCCTTCTAACTGGCAGCAATATCTGGACCAGCACGGTAAGACAGAGGCCGATATTTCTGGCGTAATTACTTCTCAGGCAAGCTTGAGCGGTATTTTTGGCGATTCCGACCTCGGAGTGATTGACAGGATTTTTATTCGGGTCTATGACGAATCCAATCAAAACGACTATGTGGAAATTGCTTACCGTGAACCAACGCCGCTTGACCCAGGCAACGCCCTGCCACTTATTCCTTCGCTGGCGGATTCCAAACGATTTTTCACCAACCCTCGATTTTCCATAGATGTGGTCATTTACCTTCGTCGGGTCACACAAGAACAGAGTGATGTCCGGCTCGATTTGACGATGCGGGCTACTTTTTGACTGGGGCAAAACAGCAAACGAGATGTTTATGGAAATGGCAAACAAGTAAACCCTGACTTTCATCCGATTGCCTACTTTTGCAGCCAAATCTGTTGAATCTCTATAGTCATTAATATGGAAGTCTTGACCGCACCCACCACTGCTACTGCCCCTGCAACTTCAAACTCCGACTCCTTCCCAATCAACGGGACCGACCACCTCGAATTTTACGTCGGCAATGCCAAACAAAGCGCGATGTATTATCAGGCTGCGCTTGGATTTGAAATAGTGGCGTATGCTGGCCCTGAAACAGGTGTGCGCGATAGAGTGAGTTACGTTTTGCAGCAAGACAAAATCAGAATCGTGCTGACTGCTTCATTGTTGCCCGGCACCGAGATTGCTGAACATGTGGCAGAACACGGCGACGGGGTGAAAGTGCTGGCGCTTTGGGTAGACGACGCGGAACAGGCTTTTTATACCGCACTAGCTCGTGGTGCAGAAGCTGCATTTGCCCCCAAAACCTTGCGGAACGACGATGGCGAGGTTGTGCTGGCCGCAATCAAAACCTACGGCGACACCATCCACACCCTGGTTGAAAGAAAAAACTATAAAGGCATATTTATGCCAGGTTACGAGCCACGTAAAAACGCATACCCTTCAAAATCAGTGGGTTTGAAATATGTAGACCACTGTGTGGGCAATGTGGAACTCGGCGGTATGAACAAGTGGGTGAAGTTTTACCAGGACGTGATGGGATTCAAACTTCTCATCACTTTTGACGACAAAGATATTTCCACAGAATACACTGCCCTCATGTCAAAAGTGGTGAGCAATGGCAATGGGTATATCAAATTCCCAATCAACGAGCCTGCAAAGGGATTGAAAAAAAGCCAAATTGAGGAATACCTCGACTTTTATCGCGGGGCAGGCGTTCAGCACATTGCCGTAGCTACCGACAATATCCTGCAAACGGTTGCACAAATGCGCGCCAACGGGGTTGATTTTCTATACGTGCCAGAGGTTTATTACGAGGACGTGCTCGACCGTGTAGGCAAAATAGAGGAAAGCATCGAGGATTTGAAAGCCTTGAATATTCTGGTTGACCGTGACGAAGACGGCTATTTGCTTCAGATTTTCACCAAACCAATTCAGGATCGTCCGACGGTTTTCTTCGAGATCATCCAGAGACGGGGCGCTAAGTCCTTTGGTAAAGGAAATTTCAAAGCGCTTTTTGAGGCTATTGAACGAGAACAGGAATTGCGCGGGACATTGTAGATTATTGGGATATTGGGATATTTTATTCAATATCTAAATATCCCAGTATCCATCAATATCGGGTTTTACCTCGCCTTCCAAATCACCTCTTCTGCGCCAAGTTCCTTTGCCAAAAAACGCGCCAGCACAAAGAAGTAATCTGAAAGTCGGTTTAGGTATTGCAAAGCCAAATCTTCTACGGGTTCACCTGATTGAAGCAGAGCGACCGTAAGACGTTCGGCACGACGGCACACAGTGCGACACAAATGGCAGATAGACACCGTAGTATGCCCTCCCGGCAGGATAAAATTCTTTAGCGGGGTCAATTGCTTGTCCATCTCATCCATCTCATCTTCCAGCAGTTTCACATCGGCGGGCAACAAGTCCGGCGTAGGCGGATGCTTTGCCGGGTCCGAAGCAAGGTGTGCGCCCAACGTAAAGAGGCGGTGCTGCGTGTGGGCCAGTATTTCTCGAACGTGTTGGCTTTCAAGCGAATCGCGTAGGAGGCCGATGAACGAATTGAGCTCGTCCACCGTTCCATAAGCATCTACCCGGAGTTCGCTTTTGGGTACTCGCCTACCGCCAAACAGTGCAGTTTCGCCCTTGTCGCCTGTTTTGGTGTAGATTCGGAAAGCCATTTTTATAAAGTTAATAAGCCGTTCAGGATCATTGCTTCCCAGAATCGAGGGCTGGCTTTGAAACTTTGGGTTTGGCCATTACGGGTGTTTTTCTATTTGGGTCGCTCTTCGCCTGCCCAGATTCTAAAGCAGCAACTTTTTCTCCGTTCAGGGCTTTCCAGCAAAGCGGCGCCCATTCTTGTAGTGGTTTGCGTAGCGCTTCCTTTTTAGTGCGGCCTTGCGCCAGTACAAAGCGTTCGAGCAGTACCTTTTGAAGCTTGGGCTTTAATGTAGAAATGACAGCACCGCTGACCATATCAGAAGAAAACGGGATGAGTTCGATGCAAGTGGTAGCGTGTTCAAGCGATTCGACGCCATCTACAGTGCCACTGAATTCGAGGAAGGCCTTGATCGCTTTTACATCGCCGGTCTTAGCAAGGTTTAAATTTTCCATGTATTTAAAATTAGCCCACTCAGCAGTTTTGAGCACTGCACTGGAAACTTCAATGTCCGACTTTTTATCTGTTTGGGCATGGAACTTAGAAGGAGAAAGCAAAAAAGAAACGAAGGCAAGGAGGAAAATACTTCTCATGGGAAAATGATTTAGGTTAAAAAAAATGGTGGGCAAAGATACTGCGTCCTCTGCCGCAATTGGGATTAGGCAATGGTTAAACAATGTCAAACGACAAAACTTAAAAAGTCCGTCCGATTCAAACCAAACATCTTTTTGAAATCAACTTTTCTTGCGAAGGCTTTGCCTATTTTTGCGCCGCTTTTAAAGCAATCTCAAACTATATTCAACATTTATCACTTACCACTAAATTCATGGGACGCGCGTTTGAATTCCGCAAAGAAAGAAAATTTAAGCGATGGGCCGGCATGGCCAAAACCTTCACCCGTATCGGACGAGAAATAGCACTTGCCGTCAAAGCCGGCGGACCAAACCCCGAATACAATTCTCGCCTCCGGGGAGCAATCCAGAACGCTAAAACGGCGAATATGCCCAAGTCGAACGTCGAAAGTGCCATCAAAAAGGCGTCTGGCAAGGAGGCGGAAAACTTTCAGGAAATAATCTACGAAGGCAAAGGCCCCAGCGGCATAGCCGTACTGGTGGAAACAGCCACCGACAACCCTACCCGTACCGTCGCCAATGTACGGATGTATTTCGACCGCTGCGGGGGCGCCTTAGGCACCTCAGGCAGTGTCAGTTTCCTTTTTGACCACAAGGGTGTATTTAAGGCGAAGGCTGAAGGCCATGATTGGGACGAACTCGAGCTGGAATTGATTGACTCTGGCTTGGAAGAACTCAAGCGCGAAGAAGATGAAATCGTGCTATTTAGTTCTTATACTGACTTTGGCGCCCTTCAAAAAGCATTGGAAGACCGCAATATTGAAACCACAAGTGCCGCCCTTGAGTACATACCCAACACTACCAAAAAACTGGATGATGGTGAGGTAGAAGCTTTGGTGAAACTTCTTGACCGACTGGAAGAAGATGACGACGTGCTCAACGTGTACCACACGATGGACATGTCGGAGTAATAAAAGCTCACCAATCCTTTTTCAAGCGAGAAGGTCGGTTTGCAGGCGCCAATTCCCGATATACTCCGGCATTTTTCTGTTCTTCCGACAATACTGCCTCATTGAGCAATCGTCTGGCAGCATCTGGAGGGAGGCTTGAAGGAGGAATTTCTTTTTGCCGCAATGGATCAGCCTGATCTAAGTAATGATGCCGAGGTCTAACACTGGGCGGCGGTGGGGGAGGCGGCGGGGGAGGCGGTGTTTCCGGAGGTGGCTCATGCAGTTTTCGCTTTGCGATTTGCAGGTTTTTTTGGGCATCGGGGCGCTTGGGAACCAGGCGCAAACTGCGCTCATAGGCGTCAATCGCCGCTCGGTAGTCTCCTGTCAGCATACAGGCATTTCCGAGATTATAAAGCGCGTCGGCTTTTTCGGTGGGAGAAAGGGCCTTTTCGGCTGCTTCGCGAAAAAGTTGGGCGGCTTCAGTGTGGTCGGATTGAAGGTAGGCTGCATTACCCGCATTGTAAAGTGCGGTACTGCTCTTTGATTTTTGGTAGGCTTTTTGGGCTTTTTCGTATTCGCCCCGATCATAGTGACGCTCGCCTTGGCGGAGGGTGTAATGCTCGGATTGAGCTGCGATTTGCCCAAAGCACAGGAGCGCGAGGAGCGAGGTTTTGTATTTTTTTTGAAAAAACATTTTATGCGAATTAGGAATCCAACTTTCCGAAAGTTTATCCCGATTTATCGGGACGGAAAGTTTTGAGTCCGACTTATTGCTTCTCGACACGGGCGGAATACATTCTGCCGTCGGCAAAAATTTTGAGGAAAAGAATGCCCGACGGGAGGCTCGAAAGGTCCACGCTGCCGCCCGGCCACTCGAACGAACGGAGACCTCGCCCTAGCAGGTCAAAAACCTCCACCCGCTCTGCTTCCACGCCGTCGAGCTGTACGAGGCCGGTCGTCGGGTTTGGAAAAACGAGGATATCGGTCCGCCCGATTTCAGTCACGGCACTACTGCCGGGGCAGGGAGTGATTTCGGTCGGGATGTTTTTGTCGGCATTCGTGCCATCGCCCAATTCACCGCCGTAATTACGTCCCCAAGCCCAGAGGCTGCCGTCGGTTTTTATCGCGAGGGTATGGTAATTGCCAGCGGTCACGTTTTGCCAATTGGTAGCCGTTCCGATTTGGACGGGGATGTTTTTGTCGGCATTCGTGCCATCGCCCAATTCACCGTATTCATTATTTCCCCAAGCCCTGAGGCTGCCGTCGGTTTTTATCGCAAGAGAATGTGAGTAGCTAGCCGCGACGTTTTGCCAATTGGTAGCCGTTCCGATTTGGACGGGGCTGTTTTTGGGGGCATAGGTGCCATCACCCAATTCACCGTAGTCATTCCATCCCCAAGCCCTGAGGCTGCCGTCGGTTTTTATCGCAAGAGAATGGAACCCGCCAGCCGCGACGCTTTTCCAATTGGTGGCCGTGCCGATTTGGACGGGGCTGTTTTTGTTGTCATACGTGCCATCGCCCAATTGACCCCAGATATTCAGTCCCCAAGCCCAGAGGCTGTCATCGGTTTTTATCGCAAGGGTATGGTGAAAGCCAGCCGCGACGCTTTTCCAATTGGTGGCCGTTCCGATTTGGACGGGGCTGTTTTTGTTGGCATACGTGCCATCGCCCAATTCACCGCTGTCATTAATTCCCCAAGCCCTGAGGCTGCCGTCGGTTTTTATCGCAAGGGTATGAAACCCGCCAGCCGCAACGCTTTGCCAATTGGTGGCCGTGCCGATTTGGACGGGGCTGTTTTTGTTGGCATACGTGCCATCGCCCAATTGACCGTGGGAATTACGTCCCCAAGCCCAGAGGCTGCCGTCGGTTTTTATCGCAAGGGTATGGTAATTGCCAGCGGTCACGTTTTGCCAATTGGTGGCCGTTCCGATTTGGGCGGGGCTGTTTTTTTTGGAATTCGTGCCATCGCCCAATTGACCGCTGCCATTCGCTCCCCAAGCCCAGAGGCTACCGTCGGTTTTTATCGCAAGTGTATGGAATCCGCCAGCCTCGACGCTTTGCCAGCATTGGGCCTGTGCGCCGTAGGCAAGGAGCGCAGCGAAAAGGAGGAGTGTGCAGATTTTTTTCATGATAACTGTTTTTTGAAAAATGAAGAAATGGGCCTGATCTCTTTATTTGCATCCCCACAAATCTAATAGGTTTTCCAAGGTTTTGAAGTCGGCGTATTCGTCAGACGACTCAAAGTCGTCAGACGAAGGAAGTGCTGGCGTTACTTTTTCTTCCATTGCATCACCTGTTCTGCAATCAATAGAAATAGCGCGGCCAATAATAACCAGGGGAAATAATATATTTTTTTGCTTGTGGCATTTGCCGTCACCGCAGTTTTTTGGAGCCGACTCACCGCGTTTTTAATGGTTTCGATGGCCCGGTTTGGATCTCGAAGATTTAGCGCCACTCCCCCACCCGATTCAGCCAGCGATTGCATAAGTATTTCGTTGGCAGAGCTACGAACTGGTTTTCCTACTCCATCTCGCCGGAAGCCTCCTTGCCCTATGGGTATATTCGCTCCGCCTGCTGAACCTACACCCACAGGGAAGATCAATACCCCCGCCTCATAGGCTTCGCGTACCCTTTGCAAAACTTTTTCTTCGTGGTTCTCGCCATCGCTGATGAGCACAATGGCGCGCCCCGCTTCCGAATTTGTTTCCAGCAATCTTTTGCAAGATTCGATCGCTGCCCCAATATCAGTACCCTGGTCTGTGATAAAGTCCGGATGAGCGTTTCTGGCAAACATCAACAACGCCTCAAAATCAGTTGATAACGGCATCTGCGGCAATGCCTCTCCCGCAAAAAACACTAATCCAAGACGCTCCCCAATAAGTGCCGGGGCCAAGCGCTGGATGAAGATTTTGGCTTGCTCCAGCCTACTTGGCTTCACATCAGTGGCCAGCATACTGTTTGATATGTCCAGCGCAATGACTACATCAGCGCTGTTTTGGGTTTTGCTTTCTTCTTTTTCAATCCGCACTGGACTGGCAAGGGCTAAAATCACCAGTACCAAGCCGCCCACGAACATCAAATTTTTTCCCCAAAAACGATTAGCCGAAAACCCTTGCAACAAGCGCTCTTCCAATGCAGAAGAGCCCAAACGCCGTAATGTGCGCTGCCGCCATCGCCAATATGCCCATAGCAATAGCGCCTGCAAAGGCACGATCGCCAGCAGATAAAGGAGGTCAGGACTTTCGAAATATAATGTGGTCAATGTGATAATGTGGTCAATGTGATAATGTGGTCAATGCGGCACGGTTACCAAACCCATCAAACAACTCAAACCCTTCAAACAACTCAAACCCTTCAAACAACTCAAACAGTAATCACCCTCAATGGCCCCCAACGCAGTGCCATTTCGAGCAATAACAAGCAAAAAACGGTATTTAAGAACCAAAAAAACAGTTCCGAGGTACGGCGCACCGAAGTCGTCACCACCTTAGTTTTTTCTAAATTTTCAATCTCGTCGTATATCTTTTCCAAATCCGAAACAGAGCGGGCTCGGTAAAATTTCCCATCCGTTATCGAGGCCATTTCTTCTAAAAGCCGGGTATCAAAAGTCATCTGTCGCGGTGCAAAAGCAAAACTGCCGTTCGCGTTTTGATAACTTGGGGATTGTACAAGTCCATCGGTTCCAATGCCAATTGTATAAACGCGAACACCCAGGGCTTTGGCTGCTGTCGCTGCGGTTAGCGGCCCCAAATCGCCAGCATTGTTTTCGCCATCAGTAATGAGCAGCACGATTTTACTTTTCGAATCACGCTTATCCAAATGCCGCACCGCAGTGGCCAAGCCCATTCCAATTGCGGTTCCATCGGGTAAACGACCCACTTGCAGATTATTGATAAATGCCTGTAAGATGCGACGATCATTGGTGAGGGGACATTGTGTGAACGCGCCCCCGGAAAACACTACCAAGCCGAGTTGGTCATAAGGCCTTCGACTGACGAAACTTGACGCTACTTCCTTGGCTATAGTCAGGCGATCCGGGCGAAAATCTTTGGAAAGCATGCTGGGCGAAACGTCCATCACCAGCATTATATCTATTGCCTCGGCCACAATTTCCTCCTCATGCCACAACAATTGGGGCCGCGCCATTGCAATGATTATCAGTGCCACCACCAACCAGCGTATGAATTGAATCCAGTTTCGGGCATACACAACCCAGGTTTTGATGCCTTTCATCGCTGTCAGGCGCGATACTTGCAAAGTGACATGCCGTCGCTTAGCTGCCCGCCTGTACTGATAGACCAGCAAAGGCAAAAGCAACAAAAGAAATAGCCAAAGCGGTTGGGCAAATGCCATTATGTGGTGATTGGTGTAATGGTGGATTGGTGGATTGGTGATGGGGGTACTTGGTTTTGGGATTTTTCGGTTGTAAAGGATTAAAACTGTATCAAATCACAAGGGTTCGTACTTTCCTGAAGCAGGTTTTGAAATTACTGGTTTTGCCGGAGAAGTCTTTTTCGGTTCCTGTTTTTTGACTTGATCTGGCGCGACCAATTCCCGCGCTTTTACTATTATAGCCTCGTGCGTAGCCTCTGGCGGTACCGATTGGGCATATTTAACCATATCGGTTTTTCGCAAAATCTCTTTCAAATCGGGACACATATCAGTTGGAAAATCTGTGGCCGCCAACATTTTCTGAATCTCTGCAGTAGTTGATTCCAGCGCAGCGATGCCAAAACGAGCTTCCAGATATTCCCGCAAAATGAGGCTGAGCTCGGCATAGTGCTCCTTCGCTTGTCCGTTTTTCCAGAGCTGCTTTTGCTGGAGTTGGGAGAGCTGATTCAAGGCCAACTCGCTGGCGGAAACAGGCGGCGATACAGGAGCAGTTTGAAGCACAATTGGCTGAAGTTTGCGTTGGCTTTTCCGAAGCCATGAGTACAAGAACAAGACCAGTAACAAGCCCCCTACTGCCCAAGGCCAATAGTCCAGCCAGGACACAGGTTCTCGGCGAATGTCTCGGATTTTTGCCATATCGGTGACCTCACGTCCACCGCGTGTGGGAAAAACATTGAGTCTCAGTTCGTTGGTTTCCAAAGGTTTTCCTACACCAAGCCGAACATATAGCGGGGGCAATTCCAGCGTAGCGCTGTCGAAAGCGATGAGCGTGAAACGCCGCATCCATTGCGCCCCGCTGCGCCGCCAGGTTGAACGTCTAATTATATCAGATGCAGGAAAAACCGATGCCCAAGGGCTAAAATCTACATCTTTAGGTTCCGCATTCAGCCCTGTAACAATCACCAGCAATAAAGTAGTATCACCGGTTTCGATGCGCTCTGGATTTAAAGAAGCGAAGGCCTTGGGTTGGGCGGATAAATAGCAAGTTGAAAGTAGTAAAGTGGCAAGAGGCAAGCTCCAAAGCCTCCAACGAATCGTGCTATTCTGAGCGCAGGGAAGCATCTTAAAAAGCCTATCAACGTGCGCTTCCCTCGGATTCTTCGCTTCGTTTAGCATGACACGATTAAAAAAAAATGAAGAAATCTCACCCATGCGCTACGATTTTGGAGCGTTTGGAAAAAAACTGCAACAATGCGTTCGTATAGGGTTGATGCGTGCCGACACTTAAAAAGTCCGCCCCAGCCCGACGGAACAGGCCTTGCGTAGCGGCTGTGTGGGCTTGAAAGGAGTGCCAATACTGCCGCCGGAGTTCGTAACTGGTGGTATCTACCCAGATTTGCTCGCCCGTTTCGGCATCTGCCACACGAAGCACACCAACATCCGGCAAATCCCGCTCCAGCGGATCCCAACAGTGGATGCCAATGCAATCATGTTGTTTTGCAAGCACGCGTAAAGCCTCCTCATAATTTTCATCTAAAAAATCCGACAAAACAAAACAAACACAACGCTTTTTCACCCCGGTATGAATATAACGCAGGGCTTTTCCAAGGTCAGTTTTTCGGCCAACCGGCTGAATATTAAGTACTTCACGAATGATACGAAGGATATGTTGCCGGCCCTTTTTAGGAGGAATATACAATTCGATATGGTCTGAAAAAAGCATCACACCCACCTTGTCGTTGTTGGCAATTGCCGAAAAAGCAAGCACGGCACAAAGTTCGGTTAAGTACTCCGCCTTGAACTGGGCGTGACTGCCAAACACCGCTGAGCCGCTCACGTCCACCACCAGCATTACTGTATTCTCCCGCTCTTCTTCAAACACTTTGATGAAAGGTTCGCCCGTCCGGGCCGTTACGTTCCAGTCAATTGCCCGCACATCATCGCCTTCCTGATAGACACGCACATCACTGAATGACATCCCCTTGCCCTTGAACGCACTTTGATAGCCGCCCGTAAACAGATGACTGCTCAAGCCCTTGGTCTTGATTTCTATGCGGCGTACTTTTTTGAGTAGTTCGGTGGTGTCCACAAGTGATAAGTGATAAGTGATAAGTGATAAGTGATAAGTGATAAGTGATAAGTGATAAGTGATAAGTGATAAGTGATAAGTGATAAGTGATAAGTGATAAGTGATAAGTGAT
>JBJXGZ010000011.1:0-3691 GCA_046160625.1 Saprospiraceae bacterium | reverse complement strand
ATCCAAATCGGCAGTCTTCAGGCTGAACCATAACCCGTTGCTCTTCCCAAGTCCCATTTGCTCCGTGACATTGCTGAGTTTGCCACCCTTAAGTTTGAAAACAGAGACGGGCATCCATTCTCCCACGGCCACAAGTTCGGCCTGGCCATCTTTGTCTAGGTCTGCCCAAGCGAGGTCTGTGACCATGCCACAGCGCGCGAAATCGCCGGCCACGGTTTCGGTTACATCCGTAAAATTAGCAGCCGCTTTGCTCCCACCTTTGACGGCAGCGTCATTGCGCAATATTGTGCTTCGTGGCGTCAGCGGCCATTTGTCTGGTACGATTCGTCCACCGATGAAAAGGTCAAGGTCTCCATCATTGTCGTAATCATGCGTGACTACGCGCTGACCCAGGTCGGGACCGTTGGGAGGCAAGCCAGATATCGGTCTTCCACCTCCAGGACTTGGACGGCCGAAAAAGCCAAAATTTCCTTTGCCATCGTTGAAGTAGAGGCGGTTCTGCCACAGTCTGCTGCGCCCTTGTGCAGGGGCATCAACACCGCCGCTCACTACGTAAAGGTCCTGATCACCGTCTCCTTCAAAATCGAAAAAAACCGCGCCATGATCCTCGTACACTTTTTCATTTTCCCAAAGGCCTTGGTTGCTGGGTTTGAATTTCCCATCAGGCGTTTGCACGTAGAGTGCGGCGGGGGATAAGAAGGAGTTTCCGACAAAAAAATCGTCCAGCCCGTCGCCGTTCACGTCGCCTACGGCGCTGAGTGGTCCGAGCTCGCTTTCCATCCAGGGCATGAGGGGAAAGTTCTCGAAGTCGTTGTACCTGAACTCTTTGTGCACAAAATTTACTCCCGAAGCATTGGTTTTGTCGCTCAGGAGTGTTTGCTCTGCAACCGCCGGGATGAGTGAAGCGACGTAGCCCGAGGCGTTCTTCCAGTCCAATTGGAGTCGTTGATTGGTCGGCACATTGGTCAGAACTTGGGTCTTGCCATCTGGCCAGCGAACGCTGAGTTTTTCCACCTGCGCTGTTTGGCCCATGCCAAAATGGATGAGGTGCTCGGAACAAGAGAAGATACCCCGGTTGGGGCTGATTTCCTGGTATTGCTTCTCGCCGGGTTGACCAGGCTGCGTGGGAGCGTATTCAATGAGTACTGATGCGCCTACAGCAAAGGGGTTTATTGGGCTGCCGTGGAGTTTTGCTTGAAGATAGTTGCCTTTGTTTTGTTCGCGGCTGAGGTTTTTAAAAATAAAAGACTGGTCTTCCAGATTATTCACCACAAAATCGAGATCCCCGTCCAGGTCCAAATCAGCCCAGGCAGCCCCGCAAGACCAGCTTGGTTTCATGGTTGCCCACTCACCTCCTTTATCTTCAAATTGCCAGTTTCCCGTATTGCGGAATATGAAATCACGGGCTTTGAACGAGGGTACCGTATTGAGGTATTCCTCCATGGTTTTATACTGGTTTAGTATTTCCTGGCTTGATTTGCTTGTTCTTAAATTTCGAGCAAACTCGGAATAATCAATATTGTGAATATCCCTGCGGTAACCATTTGACACATAAATGTCCTTCAGCATATCGTTGTCAAAATCGGCTACAATACCGCTCCAGGACCAATCTGTCCTGAAAACACCAGCCTGGCAGGCGATGTCTGAAAAGGTGCCGTTACCATTGTTGCGCTGCAGAACGTTGCGGGTTACTGGTTCAAAGACCCCGTTTTGCACAGCACTTAGGTAAAAGCCATTAGAGTTGCCTGTTCTTACCGTTTTATGCCGGGCATTATTGGGCGACATCATATCTACGGCATAAATATCAATCAAACCATCGTTGTCAAAATCACTCAAATCAGTGCCCATGGTGGATTGTGAGCTGTGCCGCATATATTCCGAGATACGGTCAGTAAAAGTCCCTTTGCCGGAATTTATGTACAACTGGTCAGGTTGAAGAAAATCGTTGCCTACATAAAGGTCCATGTGTCCATCCCGATTAAAGTCAGAAACGGAGACGCTTAACCCGAAACGGCGGTTCCAAATGCCAGCTTCCTGGCTGATATCCGTGAATTTTTTACCTCCAGGGCCAGCTGAATTAACATCATTGCGGTAATAACGGTCGGAGTCGTACGTGTCCTTTGGGTTAAAGTCCGGAACTGGTATGCTGTTAAGGCTTGCAGTGGCTGTAATTTGAGTAGCATACTTGGTGTCTTTGGGATAGTTGACCAGGTAGAGGTCAAGATCACCGTCGCCATCGCCATCAAAGAAGCAGGCCCCAGTGGAGGCACTTATATCGTCGAGCCCATATTCCTTGGAGCGTTCTGTGAAAGCCCCAGCCCAACCCTCCCCATTAGGGAGGAGGCCGTTGTTGATGTAAAGTTTGTTGCGCCGCTCATCGTTCTCAAACGGCCCGGCACGACAAACATAAAAATCTATAAATCCATCACTGTTTACGTCCGCTGCTGCCACCGCAGTTTCGAAACCTTCCTCCGAAGCCAGCCCGGCAGATTGTGTTACATCTTTAAATTTGAAATTCCCTTCATTGAGGTATAAGCGATTTTGCCCGTTGCTACAGATAAAATAGATGTCTGGCAAATTATCGTTGTTCACATCGGCAATACCCACCCCGCCACCGTTAAAGATATTTATATTGGTGGCATGGTTGTTTGTAACGGTTTCAATGATCTGATTTTGGAAATCAATACCCGTTTCACCTGGTTCAACCAATTGCAATAGGGGGTTTTTGGCATTGAGCGTTGCCTCTGCAACATCGTTCTCTTTTTGATCGGATTTATCCCCTTTGGAGATGATATTCCAGACAAGATAACCTATTGGCAAGAGAAGCAGGAGCAACAACAATCGTTTGTCGAAGCTTTTGCGTGTTTTTGAGCCCGTGTTTTCATTAGAGCCAGACACTTTGGTTTGACTGCCTTTCGTATTGTTTTTGCTCATTTTTATTTCCTGTTATAGTAGAATTAGAACTATTCAAAGACTTGTAAAGCACTGTTATTATTTCCTACGACAAAAAATCGCTTGCCACTTGCCCCTTGGAGCATCACTAAATCGCGTGCATTGTGTGTAGCCCAGAAGCCGCTCTGAATGTTATTGACCCAACTGAAATTGCCTTTTCCATCGCCAGATAGGAACACACCGTTTCCCGCGTCATAGCGCCCACTCCCGACTTCAAGGCCGTATTTGTTGCCTGCCATCAGCAGATCGAGATGGCCGTCTCCATTGAGGTCATTGGCCACAATGCCCTGGATTGCAGAGATTTGTGCCTGGAAGGGCAGGCTGTGCCGAACGAATTTGCCGCCTTGATTTTCCCACCAACAGGTTTCCAGATCGTAAGCATAGAGCTGCAAGGAGGCGTCCAATTCTTTTTTGGTCCAAATGTCCCCAATCGTGGCCTTTGCATAATCTGATGCATACAGGAACTTCTTTTTAAGAGAAGGGATTTGTTTTACCAATACCTCCTTTTGAGCAAGCGGGTGTTGTTTGCCGTTTTCAAAAAAGGTCACAATGGCTTCCAGCGTCCCATTGTTATCGAAATCTTTGGCATAGCACCCGAATGGCGCATCTGGACTGGCAGTGAAGCGGGTGTTGAGGCCAAAATTGCCTGTCGCGAGGTCAAGGTCGCCGTCGCCATCCAAATCGGCAGTCTTCAGGCTGAACCATAACCCGTTGCTCTTCCCAAGTCCCATTTGCTCCG
>JBJXGZ010000010.1:0-35958 GCA_046160625.1 Saprospiraceae bacterium | reverse complement strand
GCTTGCACTGAAAGGAAATCCCAAATGGGCAAGCACTCGGCCAAAGCGCACTTGATGCGGACAGGTCCCGACAGGAAGACAATTCAGATAAATTTTAACGGGGTGAATGCCTGCTAGTCTTTACATGGCGGCGTTACATCGTCAATCTTCCCGTTACAGTCATTGTCTTTTCCATCGCATTTTTCCACTGAGCCTGGATAAACCGTGGGATTATTGTCGTCGCAGTCATCAAAGCTCAACACCCCGTCGCGGTCACGGTCCTTGTAAAAATAGGTTTTGGCAAGATGAAACGCGCCTTTCCCGACTTCAGCACCAATATTGCGGCCGGGAATATCGTCAAATGGTGCATTGGTGCCGGCCCAGATGCGTGACAAGCTTGCCTGATCGGCAGCATCCCGATAGGTGGCCCATTGCAAGGAAATGTCAACGGTTGGGCCTTTCTCAATACGCAGAAATTGGCTGTCTGCTTTCACCGTAAATTCACCCAGACCGCCCGGGAAGTAAACATCCCCAGTCAGCAAACTGAGTGCTTCTGCTGCCGAGTGGGAAAAGGCCGCGTGATCCGAAACAAACCCGGCAAATGGAGGAGAAATGAACGTTTGTGGTTGGTAAGGAAACCAATTTTCCCCCAACACCCAGCCAACGCCCGCAGTTTGGTTTTTTGGGTCAGTCACCGCGAAAGGACCTTTCCAGGCGTAAAACTTGATTTTGCCCAAATTGACATTTTTAGGCCCGGCCAGGGGATCACCTTTTTGCACCAACTCGATTCGTCCGGGTATTAGCGGAATACCAGCCGGATGATAGGAAGGCAGTTCTGGGTTTGTGCTTTGGCCACGATTAGCCAAATAGCGCAGTGCTGTGATGGGTCTTGCCCCATCGTACAAGCCCTTGATCCCCCAGGCAGCAATGGCCGCATCGTGGAGGGCAGCGCCGAGCGTAAAACAGGTCTTGACATCCCATTCCAGATCATTCATCAATTCGCCCTTACCATTGAATTTTTTACTCAGCTGCGGTTGGTCGCTGACATAATTCAAAAGCGCCAACCAATGCCCTGGAGGGGTTTCTTCCTTCGGACCTTCAGCCCAATATTGGACTGATGCACGGATGTAATCTCCGCGCGGCGCCATTTTGGAAGCATATGGCTGCCTGGAGTGGGGATTTAAAGCATGCCCAGTGCCCGGAGTGTGACCGGATTGAAGCCCATAAAAATCAGGCAATTTCGACAGGTGTTGGGGGTAGCCTTGCACATTGCCCATGCTCCGTGGAGAGACTTCCCAACGGGTTGTGTCCTCTGGGTTCAACAGCGCAGACCAGGCAGCCACCAGCGCGTAATTCCACATATAGTCCTTTGACGTGCCGCCCCCTTCGAGGGTGTCCAGGCGTGGAAAAAAATCCTTTCCCGGGTCATAATAGATTATGTATTCATGCCCGTCGCGGCGATGAATTTTCCGGTTTTGTCTTTTCAGGGCAAAGGGTTTTACCTTTCCCCAATCGGAGCCTTGAAAACTTTGAGTGCCTGTGAACCTGCGGCGGCCATTTTCATCCACGGAGTCTATCAACGTGGAATAAGAGCGTCCCAGGCAATTGCATTCCAGCACAGGATACCCATCAAGATCAATGGCGCGCTTCAATTTAAGGGGTTGCCAGTGGTTGGGGTCAATTCCCTTTCCCACACCGGGAGCAACTACCTCCAGGGGCAGGTGAACAGGGTGGTAACTGGTATCCACGTAATTGTTGCCTTCGTTGGCGCCATCCTGCCCACTCATCTGCAAGACGCATTGGGCGATATAGACCCCGAGGGCTGCTGGTGAGCCAGTAGTATAATCAGAGGAATAATTGCGGGGATCATACCCAAGTTTCGCCATAACATCCCGGAATCGACTCACAGTGAGGGTGCTTTGTGGGGACTTTGCAAAACGGGCCATTAAAAACCGGTAGGCAGCAAAGCTCATGGCTTCTTTACGTGCTGCTTCTACATCTGCTGGCTTGGGAAAGTTGTTACAGGGGCAAGTAAAACCGTTTACGTTTTTACCAAGCAAATAAGGACTGGCTTCATCATCGTAAGCAGCCCAGGCATCGTACAAAGCCACGGAAAAATGAAAAATATTGCGGGCCTGTACATGGGGGCGGGCCAGGTCTTCACGTATGCTTTTCAACAGCGCTTCATTCCATTCTCGCGCAACCGTTTGCTGCGCGACAAGCGGTTGTACAGAGAGAAATGCTATAAAAAGCGCGGCGATTTGTTTGAAAGGTGGGTAGTGCATGTGCGCAGTTGGTCTGGATATTGTACAAGCAGATAACAAAGCAGGACAAAGGTACAACGCACAAGGGCTAATGATTGGGTGTGTTCAATTAACTGTGTCAAGTTGTATAGCATTGACACAGTTAATTGAACACACCCGGCGTGGCGGCTGTTGCCCGATATGAATATATACACGTTGCTACCGCCATTTTTCTTATTTATTAATTTTTATATTGCTCAAATAATTCAAAGTTGATCAAGATTTCTGAATGACATCCAACTTTATATGGAGTCACTTTTTGCCAAAACCTTACTTTGAATCACTTTTTTATCAAGCATAAGATAAAACTGGGAACATCAAGTTATTCTTTTTGAAATAATCAGATTTGCCCTTCATTACAAACAGGGTTGTGTCTTCTTGTTTTAATAAACTTCTTTTATAGCCAGTTTCATTTAATGGAGTAAATCCCAATACTAATCTCTTAACATCTTTCTTAGACATGTATTGAATTACATCATTTAGTTCAATAGGTCCTTTAGAAAACACATCATTCAAGTACAGTGTGTCGCCTTTATAATCCGCAATCACGATTGCTTTGAGATTTTCAATATAATATATGCTGTCTTTTTTAGAAAACATACAGTGGAACATGATTAAAGACACATTATTTCGCATCGATATCTTTGACATTGGGGGTGACATGTTCGCCGTTTCCACGAGAAGCTCTTTATCATTATTATCTTCTATATTAAGCTTTCTGGGAGGTGAAGAGGCATTTGGCGAATTGATTAATGTTGATGAGCATTGAAATTCATCTATTGTCTCGAAATTAAATCTTGGATAGAAATCAAGAACACTATCATTTGCGAAGAGATATATAAAGTCCGACTTGTCTTTCCAATCATTTAATACTTGCTCCATAATGTACCTATTAAGTCCTCGACGGCGATATTTTTCGTCTGTCATTACAGTCCCAATCTGAATGCCTATCTTTTTCTCCTTGTCGATAACAAACTCTATTATATTAACGGAAACATTTGATATCACCTTATTATTATGCAACAATGAATAGGGGATATAATTGTCGGCCCAAAAACCATTTTGATACCATTTCTCAAAATTGAATCTAAATGTAGCTTCTGTCAGTTTATTGAAACTTAATCTAATATCGTGATCGTGCTTAAAGTTCCTGGCAAATCCATAAGTGATATTGTCTAGTTCAATATATTCCATCATTTTTAGTTTATAGAAAAGAAAATCTCACTGGTTACACCTTAGTGCTTCTTTTTAAAATCTTCTAACATCTTAATGGTCTTCAAATTCTTCCATTTGTTTTATGTCTTAATTGCGGGTAAGCAGCCTATGCAAACGAAACGCCCCCTGACAAATCACGCATCTGCGCAAAGCCAGGGGGCGTCTAAATTTTCAAACATTTGCCAAGCGGACATGATCCTTGACTTTGATTGTTTCCGACAAAAATAGGTCTGCGTTCGGAAACGGCAAAAGTTTCTTCAATCTTTCAACTCCACCAAAAGCACAAAATTCCTCCTACTTCCAAAACCCTCCGTACTTTTGAACGTCAGATTCAAATAATCCCATTTCTGCTCACTATCAGCCTTAACCAGCAAATTATATGTCGAAAAACGTCAGAAATCTGTCGTTTCGCAAAGGATTGGACGATAACCTGTTCGAAAATCTCGCAGAAGCGCATGCGGAATCCCCGGATTTGCAGCCAGAGGTGATCCGTTCTGTGGCCGATAAATACCTGATCGGCAACGCCAATGTCTATGGCGCCGCCACTTTTTACGATTTCCTGAACCCGGAAAAAAGCAACAAAAAGGTCTTTTCCTGTGCAGGCAGCGCCTGTATGCTTGCAGGAACGCAACACGCGCTGCATCACAAACTTGAGCAACATTTTGAGCCTTCCGAGATCGGAGAGGTATATTGCCTGGGCCGTTGTTATGAAAACAGCGCGTTCCACTACGAGGGACTGAATTATTCAGGAGCTGCAGCATCGCAACTCAGTCAATTGAAATCGGGTGCAGTCAAAACCATTGAGGATTCTTACCGTGTCGGTTCGATTGGGGCAGGTTTTCTTACCACTAATAGCCCCAGTGCCGAAACTTGTCTGCAAACGCTGGTAAAACTGCTCGAAAGCGACCGCGATGCCTTGTTGGAAGAAGTTACCACTTCAGGTCTCCGTGGCCGGGGTGGGGCAGGGTTTCCCTTGGGCATCAAACTGGCAGGAGTCAAAAAAGAAGTCGCCGACCATAAATACATCGTCTGCAATGCCGACGAAGGCGATCCCGGGGCTTTTTCAGATCGATATCTGTTGGAGCAACGGGCACATCTCGTAAATTTCGGCATGGCCATCAGTGGCTATATCAGCGGGGCGCAAGAGGGCGTGATCTACATCCGCGCAGAATACCCGGAAGCCATTGAGATTTGTAAAAAAGCCATAGAGCCATTCAACCAGCTTTTCCCCTACAAAAAGGCGAGCGGCGAAACAGTAGATTTCAAATTGTACGTTGTGAAAGCGCAAGGCGCCTATATCTGTGGGGAAGAAACGGCGTTATTGTCTTCGCTGGAAGGCTTGAGGCCTGAAGTACGCACACGTCCTCCTTTCCCGGTGCAATATGGTCTTTTTGGAAAACCAACTGCTGTAAACAACGTTGAAACTTTGGCCAATTTGTATGCTATTCTCACGGGCGGCGGTGTAGCGTTCAAAGCCGTTGGAACGGTCAAGTCTTCGGGCACCAAATTGTTGTCGCTTGATAGCCATTTCAATCGCCCCGGTTTGTATGAAGTTGATATGGGTACGCCCCTTTCGCGTGCCATCAACGAATTGGGTGGAGGCATGAAAGAACCCGTCAAAGCCTATCACATCGGAGGTCCACTCGGTGGACTAGTGCCCAACAGTAAAATTGACGACCTTACCATTGATTTTGAGACCTTTGCAGCCAACGGTTTCCTGCTCGGACACGCCTCTATCCTGAGTATTCCGGCACGGTTTCCGCTGGTAGAATATCTGGAGCACTTGTTTGCGTTTACAGCCCATGAAAGTTGCGGGAAATGTTTCCCTTGTAGAATCGGCTCTGTACGCGGAAAAGAATTGCTGCAAAAAGCGCGGACGAGTGATTACAAGATTGACCGCACGCTCTTTAATGATCTGATTGATACCCTGGAAAAAGGCTCGCTTTGTGCGCTGGGCGGGGGATTGCCGCTGCCAGTGAAGAATGCGTTGCATTATTTTCCGGAGGAACTTGGAGGGTATTTTAAGTAAAAAACTAGCCACGAATTGCACTAATTCACACGAATTTGATTTTAATTTAGTGAAAATTAGTGCAATTCGTGGCAAAACAGATATAAACTATGTCAAACCTGACCACGACCGTAGCCTATATCAACGATAAGCCCAGCGTTTTCGAACCGGGCGAAACCATCCTGCAATTCACCCGCAGGAACTTTGGCAAAGACAGTATCCCAACGCTCTGCGACGCGCCGAATCTGGAGGCCTTTGGCTCCTGCCGTGTGTGTAGCGTGGAAGTGGCGTTGGAACAAGATGGCCCACGCCGCACCAAAGCCTCTTGCCATACGATGGTAGAGCCAGGTATGTTCATTTTTACAGAAACGGCTGACATTCAAAAACTTAGAAAAAACATCATCGAGTTGGTACTCACCGATCACCCGCTCGATTGCCTCACCTGCGAAGTAAATGGCAACTGCGAATTGCAAGATGTGGCGGCTCGTGTAGGCATTCGGAAAGTCCGCTATCCTGAAGGCAAAAACCACCTCGACCGCGAGAAAGACCTCAGTCACCCGTACATGACTTCCGATCTGTCGAAGTGCATCATGTGTTACCGCTGTGTCCGCGCTTGCGACGAGGTCCAGGGACAATTAGTTTTGAGCGTGATGGGCCGCGGATTTGATAGTCAGATCATCAAAGGATCCAACCAGAGTTTCTTTGATTCGGATTGCGTTTCCTGCGGCGCTTGTGCGCAGGCTTGCCCAACTTCAGCCATTTCTGATATTTACCAGTCCAAGGCAAATGTGGGCCAGGACAAGGTACGCACCGTGTGTACCTATTGTGGAGTGGGTTGCAATCTGGAAGTCAGCGTTAAAAACGACAATATTCTCAGCATTCAAGCCCCCTGGGATGCGGAGGTCAACCAAGGGCATACCTGTCTCAAAGGCCGGTACGCATTTTCATTTTACAACCACCCGGAGCGTCTGCAATACCCCATGATCCGGCGCAACGGCGAACTCGAACGAGTCAGCTGGAACGAAGCCTATGATTACATTGCAGAAAGGCTTACGGACATCAAGGAGAAACACGGCCCTGACGCCATTGGCGGCATTTCTTCCTCGCGTTGCACCAACGAAGAGAACTACTTGATGCAGAAGTTTATCCGTGCGGTAATCGGTACCAATAACATAGATGGATGCGCTCGGGTCTGCCATTCACCGACTGCCATCGGGATGCAACGTGCATTTGGCACCGGGGCCGCCACCAATTCTGTAGAGGACATCAAACACACCGATTGCATTATGGTCATCGGCGCCAACCCAACGGAGGGTCACCCGGTAACCGGCGCGAAACTGCGTCAATTTGCCATGAAAGGCAAACCAACGATTGTCGTTGATCCGCGCCGAACAGAAATGGCCAAATATGCTACCATCCACCTGCAATTGCGCCCGGGAACTAACATCGCCGTGCTCGACATGATGTTGTACTACATCATCAAAGACGGCATGACCAAGGAGGACTTTATTGAAGCAAGGACAGAAGGATATGAAGAATTCAAGCGCAACATCCTGAATATCAATCTGGATGATCTGGAAAAAGTGTCGGGTGTGCCACGCGAGCAAGTACGCGCTGCAGCCAAATTATATGCTTCCGCACCCAAGGCCATGCTGTTCCACGGTTTGGGTGTTACGGAACACTATCAAGGTACTTATACCGTAATGCAAATTGCCAACCTGGCCATGATTACTGGCAACGTTGGTAAACCCGGCTGCGGTGTCAACCCACTTCGCGGACAGAACAACGTTCAGGGCATGGCCGACATGGGTGTGCAACCCTATCAAGGAGCGGGTTATTTTGACGTTACGCTGCCCGAGGTTAATCAGATGTATAATGAGTTTTATGGGGTTAAAGTCCCACAGGAAGCTGGACTAAAAATCCCTCAGATGTACGATGCGGCCATTGAGGGTAAATTCAAAGCCCTGTGGATCATGGGAGATGATCTGGTGCAGTCAGACCCGAACACCAATCATGTTATAAAGGCCATCAAATCACTGGATTTGCTCATAGTCCAGGAAATATTCATGACAGAGACGGCTAAATATGCCGATGTGATCCTCCCGGCGGCTTCCTTCCTTGAAAAAGAAGGCACGTTCACCAATGGCGAACGCAGGATTCAGCGCGTCAATAAAGTAGTAGAACCCATCGGCGAAACCAAGGCCGACGGTCAAATCATGGTAGACATCATGAATCGTATGGGCTACAAGCAGGATCCTTACACCGCAAAAGGGATGCTAGAGGAAATTTCACAAATTGTCCCATTCTTCGCCGGCGTGCGCTGGGATGAATTGGGCGAGCAAGGAAAACAATGGCCTGTTGCGCTTGATGGAACGGACACCAAGATACTGCACACCGATACGTTCAAACGCGGCAAAGGCCATTTCCAATTCCGGGAATACGTCGAAAGTCCGGAAATCCTGGCTTTTGGCAAGGATTATCCCTACATCCTGACCACTAACCGGGTGCTGGAACATTACAATGCGGGCACGATGACTCGCCGCACCCCCAATGTCGACATCGTTTATGAGGACGTGGTCATTATCCACCCGGACGATGCGGCTAAGCACAATATCGGAGAAGGGGATTGGGTCTGTATAGAATCGGATCGCGGCAAAGTGGACATCAAGGCCCGTATATCCGATGAAGTGAAACCAGGCGTGATCAGTACAACTTTCCACTTCCCGGAATTGCTGGTGAATATAGTCACTTCAAGCATTAGTGATAGTGAGGCCAAGTGTCCGGAATTTAAAGTGGTTGCAGTAAGGATTAGGAAGGCGCGTAAGGTGGCGGAGCGTCATGCCAAGGCAGAGGCTTAAAATAAGAAAATGAATAATCTCCACGGAAAGACCGCCCTTATTACCGGGGGCAGCAAAGGCATTGGTTACGGCATCGCCGAAAGCATGCTGAAAGAAGGCATGAACGTTGCCATTACCAGCCGTCAACAGCAATCTGCTGACGCAGCGGCCCGCCAACTTTCCGCCATAGGCCCCGGAAAAATGATCGCCATCCTAGCAGATGTGCGGGATTTTGATGCCCAGAAAAATGCAGTGGCAAAAACCCTCGAAGATTTTGGAGGCCTTGATGTACTCATTGCCAATGCCGGATTGGGCCATTTTGCACCCATCACAACGCTTTCTCCGGAACAATGGCATGAAACCATTGACACCAACCTAACAGGCGTTTTTTATTCCCTCAAGGCGGCGGTAGACGCGCTCATTCAGTCGAAAGGTTATTTTATCAGCATCGCCAGTCTTGCCGGCACCAACTTCTTCGCGGCTGGTGCAGCTTATAATGCCAGCAAATTTGGCCTGGTGGGATTCACGCAGGCTGTCATGCTCGACTTGCGTGAGGCGGGGGTCAAATGTTCCACCATCATGCCGGGTTCGGTGGCCACGCATTTCAATAATCAAGAACCAAACTCCGCCGATAGCTGGAAAATCCAGCCGGAAGACATAGGCCAGATAGTGGTAGACTTATTGAAAATGAACCCGCGGACTTTACCGAGCAAGATTGAGGTTCGGCCGAGTCAGCCGGGGAAATAAACAGGACGATCGCATTTACACCCCTACAAAATGCAGCACCAGCTCATGCTCCGCATACAAAGGTCGCTCCTGCCGTTCTGCTTCGATTGGAACTTCCCCGTTCTGGACAAACTCTAGCACAGCCTGTGTAATATCCTCAGTGCCAAGGTGGTGCCCACCTTCCATTGGGCTGTGTAAGTGACTTCCGGGCCAAAAATCATGATAGCGGCGTGATTCTGCGTAAGGCGTCATCGCATCGCTTGGATCATGGACAATCAGCCCTTCAATGTGCGGAAAGGCTGCGGTCATCAGGGCAAAATCAAAATAATCAATTGAATGCCCGATGCGTTTTTCAAATCCGCGTACCATGTGCCAATACAGCGACGACCAAAGCCCAAAAGCCTTTTGGTATTCCCGGAAAACGCGCGGCGCAAAACTAAACGAGGCCATGACCACCATGCGTCGTGGGTGCAACGTGCGCGGCAAGCCTGTCAGGGCGTATACACTGCTGCTTCCGCCAAAAGAATGCCCGACGATGGCGTACGGAGTTCCGTAATCTTCCAATAATGCACGGATGATGGAGGCATTGATGGGGATATTCAATGTGCCTGATGAGGCAAGGCCATGTCCGGGCGGATCGTATGCCAACACGCGATAACCTGTTTCAATCAGATCAGGCACAAAATGCCTCCAACGACCAGAATTATAGGCCCAGCCATAACTAAGCAAAACCAAAGGTGCATTTTCATCACCCCAGTGATATTCTATGATATTTTGTCCCGCGACTTCACGATGCAGTTGACGTGCGGTCGCTAAAAACTGCCGCTCCTTTGGCCGAAGCCTTGGTTTTGGCGGGGTGGAGAAGATTTTCCCAGCCGCTATTGCGGCTTGTTTAGGCGCCAGCAGCGACCAAAGGTTAAGTCCCAGGCCGATGGTTTTGGTGATGATACGTTGCATGGAAAGAGATTGGATAAAACACATAGGCACATAGGGCACATAGCCTGAATTTCAACACTATGTGCCCTATGTGCCTATGTGTTTTACATTAATTAAATGTGATCTATGCATTTCTTTGCCAAAAAGAGCCACCGCCCGAGCTACAAACTGCTCCAGGTGCTGTTCCTCATTGCTGATTTTGTACATGATAATGGCGCCTTCGTATTCAAGCAGCAGGCGATAGGCGGTATCGGCCGCTTCTTCTGGCGACATTATGGAACTCAGAATACCGGCCACTGCTTTTTTCCATTCTTCCCAGATAACCTGAATGGGTTGATTGAAAAGACCGTCGCGGCCCGTTTCCAAAGCCGTATTGGCAAAAAAGCAGCCTTGCCGCTCCATTTTTACCAGCCGATTTTGTCGGCGCAGCATTTTTTCGAGTTTTTGTTCGGGGGGAAGGTCTTCTTGCGCGACCGAAAACACGGTGACGCGCAGGGTATTCTGGGCGTATTCCAGAACGGCACACATGAGGCTTTCTTTGGACAAGTGGTGGTGCATCAGCCCGGATTTACCCAAGCCTGTAGCCTCCGCCAACATGCTCACAGATGTGCCATGGTAGCCATGCTTGTTGAATACCTCCCAACAGCGGTGTAATAATTCTTGCTTGTCAATCTTTTTAATTGGCATATACCGAACGTTCGTACGGCAAATGTAAGGGCATAGTTGGGAAACCGCCAAGAGGGAAGGTGAATTTTTGCCGGAGGCATTCCGATTTTATGATAATTGGGGTCTGAATGATGATTGACGAGTACATGATTGATGATTTTTGATGTAATGGTGGATTGAAAATGGCCGATGTGCCGCAATCGTCAATAATTAAATCGTCCCTTACATCAAAAATCAACAATCATGTACTCGTCAATCATCATTCAAACCAAAATTTGGCAGGACCCATTTTTGCGCAAAAAGACTCCTACCGCCGCTTCAGCACCACCCCTTTCCCAATACTCCTATTCGTCCAACCAAATAATACGCCATCAAGCCAAATCAACAAATCTGTTACAAAAACCAACCAGGGTTCCCCTGTAGAAGCGGGGCGGATTTTTACGCCCCCTTTGCTGTCGCTGGTCACATTTCGGGAGTTTTTCTTGAAAATACTTTGCACTATGCCTGTCCAATAAACCTCTAGAATCCCAGTCAAATGGCGGCTAAGTCCCTGAAATTCAAGGATCTCGAACCCTGCGTCTGCTGCCCATTTTTTGAATTCAGCAGAGCCAATTAGATAATCGTGACCGAAAGCATAAGCTCCTTGAGAAATCAAGTTTTCCGAGTCGGAAGGCTTTCGGATCCATTGCCAAAAACGATTCACTGGGTCGTAGGTAATTGGGAATTCGCGGCTTGGGAAGGTCATAATTGCTATGCCTCCGGGGCGTAATACTCGCGCCATTTCTTGCACCATTTTTTGTGGCTGACCGACGTGTTCAATTACTTCACAGGACACAATCAAGCCAAAAGACGCATCTTTATATGACAGATCAATGGCATTTGCTGGCTCATACCGAAGGTTAGGTACATTGGCGTTCAGGTTTCTCGCATGCGCCAGGTCCTCTTCATTTACATCACAACCAATCAATTGTGTGCAATGCCCTGCGATCATTCGGTCATAATCACCTTCTCCTGTGCCAAGATTGAGCGCATTGCCTGTAGCCAGTTCAGCGCCTCCTGTACGGATGGGGGCATATTTCGCCAATCGATTTTTGACAAACTGATAGCGATTCCTAAAAGTTGGAAATAGAAATTTGAAATTCATGAATATGGAATGTTTGAAGAGCTATATCGTAAGTACTTTTTCACCGCAGAGGCGCAGAGACGAGGAGTTTTAACATCTTGATTATCAATAACTCTGCGCCTCTGCGGTAAAAAAGCGCTTCGAGCCACTTACTTCTATTTGTCACAAGGCCAAACATAGTTTGAAAGTGGCCAGTTTTTGCCTTGAAAGGAAAAGTGCCACCACTCCGTTCGGATGCCTTTAAAGCCGACCGATTCCATTGCCTCGCGCAAAATCCGGCGGTTGGCAAGTACTTTTTGGGGCAGATTGTAGTTGTCTGTGTGCGCTTCCCGGCCAAAATAGTCGTAAGGCGTTCCCATGTCGAGTTCCTTGCCGTTTGCGTCTACAATGGTGAGGTCAACGGCCGCTCCACGAGAATGCATTGAACCTTTGGCAGGCGGGGTGACATAATCAGGATTGGGCACTTTATCCCAAAGCCGTTGCTGGTAAGGACGGGGGCGGTAACAATCGAACATTTTTAACCCGAGGCCCCTCTTCTTGAGGGCTTTATGCGCAGCAACGACTGCATCTGCGGCCTCCGGACGGAGTAAGCAACGTGGGCAATCGTAGATTTTTGATTTGGTGAAATTGTCCGCAGTAGCGTATTTAATATCCAGTTTAATAGAAGGATCAAGAGCGGCGACATCTGAAAATCCGTTTCCACTCGGCTGGGCCGGGGCGATTACGGATTTCGATGCTGATGGAAGGGTAGGGGCGGGGGCGGTCGTTTCGGGCGCGGCTTCGATTTCGTCTACTGATTTTGCATCCTTAGTGCTAGGTTTGAGCTCGGCTGGTTTCTCCGTAGGCTGCTCGGGAGTCGGGGCGGCTTCGCTCTTTTTTTCGGCGGACTGATCGGTGGCACAAGCAAAGAATAGCAGAATCAGGAAAGAGTAAAGGCGCATAGAGAAGGCTCAATTTTTGGCAAAATTACTTTTTGCCTTCAACTCTTGTCAACGAAAGCGCAGCGTTTGCGTTTAATTCGTCTTTGAAGATCTGACCAACCAACATGCAACTTAATATTTAAATGCCAAATTCAGCGCAAAATTCACCTAAGTCATTAAAAATCAACAGGCTGAAACAACTTTGCAGGAGTATATTCCCTATTTCCCCCTTGTTGCTCAAAGGTATATTTGCTGCGGCACAAGGAACGCCATTTCCTGGCCAACCATTTGAAGGTCCAGGAGGGGCAGATTATCAGCATCATTCTGTGGCTTTCTACGATGCCGCTGCCAAGGCCGACGGTTATTGGCTTTTTGAGCCAGCCGATCCAGTGCCCGATTCGGCCGAGGTCGTTGTTTTCCTACATGGTTATGGTGCCTATAATCCCATGGCTTATGGCAAATGGATCAAGCATTTGGTAGCAAAAGGAAATATCGTCATTTACCCGCGTTACCAGAAAAATCTTGTTTGGCCTCGCCCTGATGGCTTTCCTGAAAATGCGGCAAAAGGCATTCGTGATGCCTTACAAGCACTTCAAAAAGAAGGGCATGTGAAGCCGCGAACTGAAAAAGTCGCGTATGTGGCACACTCATATGGAGGGGTTATCGCGACTAATTTGGCTACTCACTGGCAAAAATTCGACATCCCTAAACCAAAGGCAATGCTGCTCGCTCAACCTGGTTCCGGGCCATTCAAAGGGGCCAGGCTTGAAAAATATGAAAGACTTCCCGATGACCTCAACTTGCTCGTGATAGTGGGCGAAGACGACTATGTGGTAGGAGAGGAATTTGGCCGTCTTGTGTTTGAAACGGCAGTAAATACGCCCAACCGAAACCTAATAGTCCAACGGCGGGATACCACTAATTTTCGCCGATGGATTCTCGCAACGCACTCAGAACCTTATGCTTACGATTTGGATTTTGACACAGGTATACGAAATTATACGGCCAGACGGGTATTGATGAGTGCCCGACTCAACGAGGTGGATTTCAATTGTTACTGGAAACTAGCCGATGCGCTTATTGCATACACGCGTACAGGAAAATACGGCGAGGTAGCCTTTGGAAATACACCGCACCAACGCTTTTTGGGAACATGGCCGGATGGCAGGCCCATAAAGGAATTGGAGGTGATATTGCCCGGAGAAAGGACTGGTGTTACTAAGGCGCAAGTGGAGGAGTTTAAGCAGGAGTAACTTTACAAGGAGCCATTATGCGCTGGCTACAAAATAATAGTTCTGACGCTCATAAAACTGCTTTACAAAACCATCAGCGTCAAGCGGTTCACTCCCTTCAAGAAAATGCTCAAGTAAATAAATGCGCAAACCGCAATTTTTCAAGAGTGCAAACACCTGCTCCGGTGTAGACCCATAAATATCTGAGGCGCCGAGCCCGTGTTCAAATATAACAGTTGGTCTCCAACGTGTTAGGGTTTCTCGCGCACCCTCCAAAACCATTTGCTCGCCTCCTTCAACATCAATTTTAAGTACATCCAGGCGCATATCCCTCGGCCACACGTCGTCCAACTTTTCTGTTAGAACAGTTATTTGTGTGTCCTCCTCATTGGGTCGGTCATAACGGCGTTTAAGCAGACCACTGTAAGAGGGGTTGCTGACTACATAATTGAAGCTCGAGCTGCCGCGCTGATTGGAAAGCGCTATGTCGAAGAAACGGCAATTTGGATGATCGGCATATTTCTCCTTTAAGTTTTGAAACAAGATTGGGATTGGTTCGAAGCCAAAGTGTTGGCCTTCAGGTGCTGCCGCCAAGAAAAGGTCGAGGATTTCACCTTTGTGGCAGCCAACATCGGCACAATTGCTTTGTGCGCGACACACCTTGCTTATGACACGCTCTGTAAGGCGATCATAGCGCTGGTTTTTCGTGAAAGCAAAAGGCAGTGCTTTGAGAATTTTTTTTAAATAGTCCTTCAAACGGGAAATATTTCAAGAGAAACAGATTAATAACCTTCTGCACGCTTTAATTTGTCTTAGCCTATAGTGGTGGCGAAATACAATGGCGGGTAAAATGGGCTGCAAGATACCACTTTACCCTCCTTCGCGCTACGCGCTATGGCGGGTAAAAAAAAACCGTCTAAGCATTACGCGTCGACGGTTAAACCTTAAAAACCAAATGAAAACAATCTTCCTTATTTACCGTAATGCCCCAGCTCATTCGCGGAGGCTTTTCATTTCCTAATTTTTTAAGCACTCCATACCTTATCGGAATAAATGCTTGTAGAGAAAAAGGTTTAAAAAAAAAGCCGTCGGAACATTGCGCCCCGACGGCCAAACCCTAAAAAACCAAATGAAAACAATCTTCTTTTTAGTGGCGCAGTTGCCCAGTGGCAACTTGCATTGTGTTTGTTTTTTGTCTAGTCCTCACTCGTTTGCAAGAACATATTTTAAACGGAAAGGTTAAGTTTAGTCACAGTCGGCCAAAGAATTATTTCTGCTTTTTAATAACAGTTAACAATTATTGTTTCTATTTTAATGAAAAAAGATCGGTTACTCCAATTTTAATTCCGAATATTTGAATTCCCTTTGAAAATCATTTGCAATAAATAAACAAGCGTATCCATGAGGAAATTGGATGATTATTTGCCCGACTCTTTTGCCCAAGTGTCTTTTAAAGTCACCGTGCGGTTGAAAACCATTTTCTCAGATGTCGAATCGGGGTCCACGCAAAAATAACCGAGCCGGGTAAACTGAAAACGATCGCCTAGGTCAGCTCCCAGGAGCGCTGGTTCAATCAGCGCATTTTCTAGCACTCGCAAGGAATCCGGGTTAATGGTAGATTTGAAATCTTCCTCACCAGCTGGGTCTTCTACCTGAAATAGCCGGTCGTACAGTCGGACTTCAGCGGTCTTTGCATCGCTGGCCGAAAGCCAGTGTATCACGCCTTTGGGCTTTAACCCAGAGGTATCCTGCCCTGAGCGGCTTTCCGGGAAGTATGTGCAGTGGATTTCTGTCATATTGCCTTCATCATCTTTAATCACTTCCTGACATTGGATGATATAGGCCGATTTTAATCGCACCATGCCTCCGGGTGAAAGCCGGAAATATTTGGGTGGCGGGTTTTCCATAAAGTCGTCGTGCTCGATCCAGATCTCGCGGCTAAAAGAAAGCGGGCGACTACCCGTTTCGGGAGCCTCCGGGTTGTTTTCTGTTTCCAAATGCTCGATTTTACCTTCCGGGTAATTGGTAATCACCACTTTAAGCGGGTTTAACACGGCAAAACGGCGCAAGGAGTTTTTGTTCAAATCCTCTCGGATGCAAAATTCCAGCAGCGACATGTCGGCCACCATTTCGCGTTTCCCCAAACCAATACGATCGCAAAATTCACGGATACTTGCCGGAGTATACCCTCTGCGACGAAACCCGGAAATGGTAGGCATGCGCGGGTCGTCCCAGCCGCGCACGAAATTATCTTCCACCAGTTGCTTCAGTTTGCGCTTGCTGGTGATGGCGTAAGAGACATTTCTACGTGCAAACTCGTATTGTTTTGATGGGAAAATACCCAATTGTTCGATGCACCAGTCGTACAATTCACGGTGTGGTGCAAACTCCAGCGTACAGATTGAGTGTGTAATATGCTCGATGCTGTCGCTTTGTCCATGCGCCCAATCGTACATCGGAAAAATGCACCAGGCATCGCCGGTACGGTGGTGGTGCGCGTGTTTGATTCGGTAGAGTAGGGGATCACGCATGATCATATTGGGCGAGCTCATATCAACCTTGGCGCGAAGCGTGCAATGGCCGTCGGGAAATTCGCCCGTTTTCATTTTTTCGAATAAGACCAGGTTTTCCGCTGGTGTCGTATCGCGGAATGGGCTGTTTTTGCCAGGCTCTGTTGGTGTGCCTTTCAGCGCGGCCATTTCTTCTGAAGTGGAGAAGTCAACGTACGCTTTTCCTTTCAAAATTAGCACCTTAGCCCATTCGTAAAGTTGCTCGAAGTAATCAGATGCATAAACGATTTTGGCTGGTTCAAAGCCTAGCCAGCGCACATCCTCGATGATGCTGTCTACAAACTCGGTCTCTTCCGTAGTAGGATTTGTATCGTCGAAGCGGAGATTGGTAGCGCCACCGTATTTCACGCCCAGTCCAAAATTCAAACAGATGGAGGTAGCATGACCAATATGCAGGTAGCCGTTTGGCTCTGGTGGAAAACGGGTGAGGATGGTTTTATACTTGCCCAACGCGAGGTCGGCTTCGATGATTTCTTCCAGAAAATTGAGGTGTTCGTTGTTATTTGTGCTCATAATTTGAGTGCATATAAAATGTAAAATGGGCTCACATTCGCTCCGGCATCTCTACCCCCAAAAGCCCCATGCTCGATTTAAGCACCTGGCCCACGGCGCGGCTCAGGGTTAAGCGGAATGCGCGCGCTTCCGGGGTCTCGGCATTAAAAACGGAGAGATCGTGCCAGAAACGGTGGTATTTCTTGGCCAAATCGTAAGAATAGTTAGCCACTAATGACGGGTCATACTCCTCAGCGCCTTTCAACACGACATTTTGGTAATCCTGTATTGCCACCAACAGCTCTTTTTCCTGGGGCTGAATGCTTGCGTAACGATTGGCAGAAGAAAGGTCAATCCCTTCTTTTTCAACCCTTTGCATCAATCCGTTGATGCGAACGTAACTGTATTGGATATATGGCCCCGTCTGTCCCTGCAAATCCACCGATTCTTCCGGGTTGAAGATCATTTTCTTTTTAGGGTGGACCTTCACAATGAAGAACTTGAGCGCACCCATTCCCACGCGCCGTAAGTTTTCCCGTTTTTCTGCCTCTGAAAGCGTCTCTGTTTCGCCCCGGTCTTTGGATTGCTCGGTTGCGATGCGTATGACTTCAGCAATCAGGTCGTCGGCATCCACAACCGTGCCTTCACGGGTTTTCATGCGTCCAGTCGGGAGTTCTACCAAACCATAGGAAAGGTGGTGAAGTCCTGCTGCGTAAGGCTCCTCTAAGCGCTTCAATGTCTCGAAAAGCACCTGAAAATGGTAGTTCTGCTCATCGGCCACCACATATACGTAACGTTCGCAGCCCAATTCATGATGGCGCATACGTGCGGTGCCGAGGTCTTGGGTAATGTACAGTGAAGTGCCATCCGCGCGCACCACCACTTTTTGGTCGAGACCAGCGTCCGTCAGATCCAACCAAATCGAGCCGTCTTCTTTTTTGAAAAAAACACCCTTGGCAAGACCGTCTTCCACAATGTCTTTGCCAAGTTGGTAGGTGTCGCTTTCGTAATAAAGTTTATTGAACGAAACCCCGAGGTCACTGTAAGTCTTGTCAAATCCAGCATACACCCAGTCATTCATTTTCTTCCAAAGGGCAAGTGTTTCAGGATCATGCGCCTCCCATTTCAGGAGCATTTCGCGGACTTCCGCACCGAGTATGGAGTATTCGTTGAACCACTTGTTTTTAAAATCTTTGAAAAAGTCCTTTTCTGGCTGCTCGGGTTTTCGTTTACTTTCAAAAAGCGACTTAGCCTCGGCAGTCTCTTGCCAGGCGCCATATTCTGCCTTGCTTTTTGTCTCAAACAGCACATACCAATCGCCCACAAAATGGTCAGATTTGATGCCAGTTGATTCCGGAGTTTTGCCTTCACCAAACTTGAGCCAGGAAACCATGCTTTTACAAATTGCCACCCCCCGGTCGTTCACAATTTGGGTTTTAACTACTTCATAGCCAACGGCTTGTAACATATTGGAACAGGACCAGCCCAACAGAATATTGCGGATGTGACCCAGGTGCAAGGGTTTGTTGGTGTTTGGCGAGGAGAATTCCACCATCACTTTTTTGCCATTGCTGGGCATTCGGCCATAAGCCGAATCCGATACCACAGACTGCAAAAAAACCTGCCAGTATGCATCATTTATTTCCAGGTTCAGGAAGCCCTTGACTATGTTAAAGGCTTGGATATTTGCCACGTTTTTAGCCAGAAATTCCCCAATCTCGGATGCAGCAGCGTCAGGTGATTTTTTGGCAACTTTGACAAACGGGAAAATTACCACCGAGTAATCGCCTGTGAAATCGGGTGGGGTAGGGTTGACCAACACTTTAGCGGGATCAGTAGCTTCGCCGTAGAGTTGTTCGACAGCTTGGGCTACGGCGTTTTGAAGGGTGGAGACGATGTTCATAAATGTAAACGAGTCGCAAATGTAGAGTTTTGGGTCATGACGTTTACGAAACCTTCAAGGTTTCGTAAACGTAAAAACGTAAAAAAACGCCCCGCCAGCGAATCACTGACGGGGCGTTGGATTTTCCTACCGATTGATAAAGTCTATCAATTAATTCTCCAAAGCCGCAGCGCCACTCACGATTTCACCAAGTTCGGTCGTGATGGCTTCCTGTCGCTTTTTGTTGTAGAATATTTTGAGCGATTTGAGCAGTTCTTCCGCGTTTTCAGTCGCCTTGTCCATGGCTGTCATACGGGAACCATGCTCAGATGCCTGGGTATCCAATACAGACTTGTGGAAGGACAATTGTAGGATACTTGGCACCATGGTTTCCAGCAATTGCTCCTGATCTGGCTCAAAAATGTAATCAACTTTCTTCTCTTTGGTGCCTGCGGGAACTGCCATCTTTGGTACTGGCAACCACTGTTCCGCAGTAGGGAACACCGTTGCAGCATTTTTGAAACGGCTGTACACCAATTCTATCGCATCGTATTTCCCGGTAGTAAACTCTTCCATACGCTCCCGAGCCACTGTGCTCACATTTTCGTAAGACACATTTTCATACACAGGAATAAAATCTGTGATGAATGTGATATCCCGATAACGACGGCGGAAATAGTCGTAGCCCTTTTTGCCAATGAATAGCATGGTTACATTGCCATTGCTGCGCTGTTTTCCATATTTTTCTGTGATCAGCGAAGTGGCTTCTTTGCAAATATTCGTGTTGAACGCTCCACAAAGCCCTCTATTTGAGGTCACCACCACCACCAATACATTTTTTACCTCACGAGCCTTGCCAAAGCTGGTATCGCCGCCGCCCTCAAGGTTGGAGAGGATGTTCGAAAGCATCCGGTTCAGGCGATTGGCATAAGGCCGCAACTGCACAATGGCATTTTGTGCCTTCCGCAACTTCGCAGCCGATACCATTTTCATGGCCTTCGTGATTTGCTGCGTGTTGATAACCGACTTGATCCGTTCGCGTACTTCTTTTAAACCGCCAGCCATTTTCTAAGTGATGAGTGTTAAGTGTTTAGTGTTGATTAATAAGTGCTGACCCTACGGCCTCTTAACACTTACCACTCAACACTTATCATTATTTATACCCGCCTGCAAGGTCAGCCGCCAAGGCTTTCATTTTGGTGAGGCTGGCATCTTCGAGTTTTCCTTTGCGGAATTCTTCCAGTACATCAGGGAGTTTGCTTTCCATGCGCTCGAGGAAGAGGTGCTCAAATTCTTGAACTTTTTCGAGCGGCACATCACGGAGGAGGTTGTTGGTCCCGAGGTAAATGATGGCAACCTGTTTTTCCACCGAAACGGGGCTGTACTGTGGTTGCTTCAAAATTTCCACGTTGCGCGCACCTTTTGCCAAAACGGCCTGGGTTGTCACGTCAAGGTCAGAACCGAATTTAGAGAACGCTTCCAATTCGCGGTATTGCGCCTGATCGAGCTTCAAAGTGCCCGCGATTTTTTTCATGGACTTGATCTGAGCGTTACCACCCACACGGCTTACCGAGATACCAACGTTGATGGCTGGTCGAACGCCGGCATTGAACAGGTTGGATTCCAGGAATATCTGTCCGTCGGTAATCGAAATTACGTTTGTAGGAATGTAGGCAGAAACGTCACCAGCCTGTGTTTCAATGATCGGCAAAGCAGTAAGCGAACCACCACCTTTCACCAAACCTGCTTTCACAAGACTTGGAGGCAAGTCGTTCATGTCTTTTACTACATCTGCGCTGGCGATAACCTTCGCTGCACGCTCTAGCAAGCGGCTGTGCAGGTAGAACACGTCGCCAGGGTAAGCCTCACGGCCCGGCGGACGACGCAGCAACAGCGATACCTCACGGTATGCCACGGCTTGCTTGGAAAGGTCATCGTAAATAATTAGGGCCGGGCGACCTGTGTCGCGGAAAAACTCGCCGATACAAGCACCTGCGAACGGCGCGTAGAACTGCAACGGAGCTGGATCCGAAGCCGATGCGCATACAATACAAGTGTAGGCCATAGCCCCATATTCTTCGAGCGTATGTGCCACGGTGGCTACGGTCGAAGCTTTTTGACCACAAGCAACATAGATGCAAAACACCGGTTCGCCGCGGTCGTAAAATTCTTTCTGGTTAAGGATGGTGTCAATTGCGATCGCCGTTTTACCAGTCTGACGGTCACCAATGATCAATTCACGTTGGCCGCGGCCAATCGGAATCATTGCGTCAATGGCTTTGATACCGGTTTGAAGTGGCTCGTTTACCGGCTGACGAAAGATAACACCCGGAGCCTTGCGCTCCAAAGGCATATCGTACTTCGCTCCAGTGATCGGGCCTTTGCCATCAATCGGTTGGCCAAGCGGGTTCACAACGCGACCCAAGAAACCTTCACCAACTTCGATGGAAGCGATCTGACCCGTGCGTTTTACCGAAGAGCCTTCGCGTATACCTGTTGGAGAACCCATGAGTACCACACCCACGTTGTCTTCTTCGAGGTTGAGTACAATGGCGCGGGTGCCATTTTCAAATTCTACCAGTTCGCCGGACTGAGCGCGGTTCAATCCGTAAACACGGGCGATTCCGTCGCCCACTTGCAGCACTGAGCCTACTTCTTCAAGGTTTGTTTCGGCCCCGAAGCCCGACAGTTGCTGTTTCAATATCGCGGAGATTTCTTCCGGTCTGACGTCTGCCATTGTATTGAGTGTTGATTTGTGTAAATGTTGATTTGGGGATTTGGGGATTTGGTTATTTGAGTGGCCAAGCTTGTGTGCTCGAATAACCAAATCCCCAAATCAACAAATAACCTTATCTTCAGTATTCCTTGATGTACAGGTTTTTATTGAACTCCGATTTCAGTTCAGCCAACTTATTGGCGACTGAGGCGTCGTAGCGTTTGTTGTCAAATTCGAGCACAAAACCTCCGATAAGTTCAGGATCAATGCTACTTTGGATTTCAAGATTTGGGTTTGTAATACCACTTTTCAGGAGCCGCGATTTGAGATCACTTAAAACCCCTTCGCTCAGCGGCGCGGCTGAAATAACCTTTACCGTGGTGATTTTTTGCAAGGTTTTATATTGCGACACAAATTCTGCGGCAATTTCGGGCAAGTAAGCCTCCCGGCCTTTATTCACAAGCAAAGTGAGGTAAGCCATGGTGAGGCTGTCCATTTGCTTGCCAAAAAGGGCATTCAGTGCAGCATTTTTTCGGTCTGCGCTGATAATGGGGCTTTTCAGCATGAGCTGCAAATCGCGGTTGGTTGCAGCTGTCGCCAAGGCTTGCACGTCGGTGCTCACATTTGCGAGTTTGTCTTGCTCAACGGCAAGTTCAATCAGCGACTTGGCGTAACGGGTAGCGATGCGAGTGACGCTCATTTTAATTCAGATTGATTGATTCAGCCAATGATTTTGCGTAGGCTTCCTGCTCGGGTTTGTTGGCAAGTTCGCGACGGAGAAGTTTCTCGGCAATCTCAACGGCCATTTGACCCGACTGGTTTTTCAAAGCCACCAAAGCCGCTTGCTTCTGATTTTCAATATCTTGGATAGCGCTTTCAACTTTACGCCTGTATTCGGCGCCAGCACGCTCCTTTGCTTCCGCAATGATTTCTTCTTTGGCTTCCTTGGCCTCTTTCAAAATGGCAGAGCGCTCTTCGCGGGCCTGAGCGAGAAGTTTTTCATTTTCTGCCTGGAGTTCAGACATTTCCTGACGTGCTTTTTTAGCCTCGTCCAAGGCGCTTTGGATGTCCAACTCGCGCTGTTTCAGTGCCTGACCGATAGGCTTGAAAGCAAACTTGCTCATCAAAAACCAAAAAAGGCCGAAAATGATCGTCGTCCAAATAAGCAAGCCGGGTTCCGGCTTTATGACGGAAAAATCTGCTAGAAAAACCATGATATGAATGTGGTCAATTTTTTAATGTGGTCAATGTGGTCAATTTGACCACATTTTAAAATCCGGGCCATTGCGTCGCCAACCGCTTCGCGCCGGCCCGGATGAGCGTACTCTTAGCCTGCCGCTTTCACGAAGAAAGACAACACCATCGCTACCAGAGCCGCGCCCTCTACGAGAGCGGCGGTCAGGATCATGTTTGCGCGGATGTCACCAACTGCTTCTGGCTGACGGGCAATGCCTTCAACGGCTTTACCACCAATCGTTCCTACACCGATACCGGCGCCGATGGCGGCCAAACCTGCTCCAATTGCTGCGTAACTCATTGTAATATTGAATTATGAGTGAAAAATGTATCCCGGAACGCTGTTCCGGGTTATAAGCTCCGGAACAGCGTTCCGGGATACTTTTAATGATGTTCTCCGTGTGGTTCTTCCAATGCCATCCCGATATACGTTGCTGACAACATGACGAAAATGAACGCTTGAAGGAATGCTACCAAAAGTTCGAGTGTCATCATAAAGAGCGAGAGCGGAATGGCTGCTGCTGCACCTGCTATAGAACCACCTACGCTGGTGCCTGCCTTTCCAAATATGAAGATCAAGCCCACAAAACACAATATAACAATGTGTCCGGCTGTGATGTTCGCAAAAAGTCGGAGCAGCAGGGTGAAAGGCTTGAGAAACAAACCAAGTATCTCTACTGGTGTGAGAATCAATATCTTGAGCGCGGCAGGAACGCCGGGCATCCACAAGGTGTGTTCCCAAAAGTGCTTTTTGGTACTGGCAAGCATGAGGATGAAGGTTAGCATGGCCAACACGATGGTGACCGATATATTTCCTGTAACGTTGGCGCTTCCTGGAAAGAAAGGTATTTGCCCGATGAGGTTGAGGCCGAGAATGAAAAAGAATGCTGAAAGCAGGTAGGGCATATACTTTTCATACTTCGGGCCAATGGCCGGCCGTGCTACATCGTCTCGGATAAAGGTGTAAAACGGCTCTACGAAGTTCTGCAACCCTTTTGGCGCATGACCTTTTGTGCGGGTGGCGGCACTCGCAGCACTACGGAACACTAAGAACAGCAGCAAGCAAGTGAGCAACATGGTGAAAACGTTGCGCGTGATAGAGTAATCGTAAAAACTCGTCACGCCACCGCCCATAAGTCCGCCATCGAAAGTGGTTTTTTTATCCAGTTCATAACACTTCCCGTCTGCCACTACATAATATATGTCTTTCTCCTTGCCGTTCACTGTCTTCGTATCGTGCGTTGGTTCGCTTACTGGCACTTCTCCCTTTGGAAAACCAGGGTCTTTTATGCGCAGAATGCTTCCATGTACGAGCACATACCCGTCCTTGGCAATCTCGCCATTACCGTGATGGTGTGGATGGAATGCCGAAGTGGTCGTAATGGTCCAACCCTGGGAAGGAGCGTACAAGAAGCAGGGGAGGGGGAGGTAAATATCGCCAATAACATGAATGGCGTTCGCGTCAGCGATGTGGTGTACGGCGGTTTCGCCTGCATTGAACTCGCCTTCTTTTTCTTCGATGGGATGGCCACAAGATTCGGAAGAAGCGTCATTTTCGGCATTCGCAGGCTGTTGAGTTTGCTCAACCGTTTGTTTGGGATCGTGTTGGTCGTCGTTTTGGGCAAATGTTACAGTGCCTAAACCGATGAAAATCAATGCTATCCAGTATTTGCGAATGCCTGTCATATCTTTATTTTCAAAACGACTTGTTCAAAATCGGCGGCAAAAGTACGATGCCATTTTCTGATAAAAAAATCAAGTCAAAGTATTTTTCCAAAAAAAATAGTGTGAGGGGGGTGTTTGGGAGGGAGGTTCGGAATTTAATTTGGAGGCGGTGGATGACTAAACCGCAAAATAGGAAAACCGGTGAACAGGAAAATGTAAAACCATTTTAATCCTTTCAGGATTTTCTACCCATATGAAGCCACAAAGAGCCGTAACACATCCATGATCGTTCATTACCCATTCCATCAAAAATCAATCCCGAGTGTTCGGGATAATCGTCAATCTTAAATCAAAAAAAAATGACAAATTAGATTCCAAAGTACTTACCTTCCCGTACTCCCAAAACCACCCGCTCCCCGCTCAGAATCAAGCAATTGTTCAACAGGTTGCCATTCTACACGCTCGTGTTTGGCTACTACCATTTGTGCAATGCGTTCACCTGGCTCGATGGTTTGGGAGTCATTGGAAAGGTTGACCACGATACATTTTATCTCGCCACGATAATCAGAGTCGATCGTACCGGGGGAATTGAGCATCGTAAGACCACGCTTGGCAGCAAGACCGCTTCTGGGGCGAATTTGGGCTTCATAGCCAAGGGGGAGTTCAATGAAGAGTCCGGTGGGTACAAGCGTTCGCTCTAATGGTCCGAGCGTTACGGCTTCGGACAGACTTGCCCTAAGGTCCATGCCTGCGCTTCCAATGGTTTCGTACTGCGGCAATGGGTAGGGCGATTGGTTGATGATTTTAATAGTCAAGTTGTGTGCGTTTTGTCGCGCAAAAGTAGCAGAACGTAGGTAATAGGACTTTCCTAAAATAGAAAGTGTAAAAGCAAAGAGAGAATCCGTCGCCTTGTGTCCATTTGACAATTATCGCACGCTATTGTCTATTCCCTTCGTACTTTTCGGCCACAATTTTTTTCGCTATTTATCCAAAGTCATGTCCTTTGCATGAAAACACTATTTACCATTCCATTTACCGTTTTTTCCTTCTTTTTTGCTGCTGCCCAAGCCCCTGTGAACGACGATTGTTCTGGCCTTATTGACCTCGGAGAGGTTCCATATTGCTCGCAACCTGCGCAGTTCACAAATCTGAACGCCACGCCAAGCAGTATTGACATCCCCTCGAACAATGACCCGGTTTGTTGGGGCAATCCCGGGGATCGCGATGTTTGGTTCCAATTTATTCTTCCTTCCAATGGGAGCATTACCGATGTCAGCATTGATGTGTGGGGCAACATAGCAGGCAATGGCACTATGAAAATGCCACAACTGGCTATTTATCGGGGCGATTGTGCCTTTGGTCAATTGGCTGAATTGGCCTGCATCAGCTCTCCGAACAACGTGAACGAGGTTCATCTCGAAGTTTTTGGCCTCACACCAGGTGTTCCTTATTATCTCAGAATCAACGACCATTCTCCTACGGCCACCCCTAATTCAGGAACATTCAAACTTTGCGTTGGGCCATACGTGCCAGATATCAACATGGGCACGGCGCCTGGTTCGTCCAGCTGCAGCGGCACGCTCTGGGATTCCGGCGGCCCTGACGGTGATTATTTGAGTAGTGAAAACGAGACTTTTGTTATTTGTGCTTCCGAGTTTCACCAATGCACCAAACTCACTTTTGTCTCTTATGCAACCGAAACAAATTATGACGATATCCGGGTTTATGAGGGCAACGGTACTGGCGGAAACTTGTTGGCCACCATTCAGGGCAATGGCTCGAATTTGACACTTCAGGTCGCTTCTGATTGTGTCACGATAAAATTTGAATCTGATTTAAGCGTTGAATATGAGGGTTTTCAAATGAACTGGCAGTGCACGCAGGAAGTATGTGATGCGACTCCCCCGATACTCCCTCCCAATGCTACCTGCGACCAGGCACTTAATATCAATGGCTGTGACAACGGTCCGCAGACAATACCACTTTCTCCCGGCCAAGGCGACGCTAATTTTATCCAGGACGGGGTGAATCAGGGTTGTTTTTCCTTTCCTAGCGACGAGTTCAATTTTTCTTTCTTTTATTTTCAGGCAGCAGCAAATGGGAAATTTGGCTTTGCTGTCCAATCTGCCAATCCAAACGAGGCCACCGATATTGACTTCAATGTGTGGGGGCCTATCAGCAGTGTTTCAGATATCTGCAATTTTGTGAGCAACAACCAACCCATTCGCTCTTCCTGGGATGAAGGTGCAGACCTGACTGGCCTGGCGGATGTGCACCCAGTGTTTGGGACACCAGTAAACGACAACTTCGATTGTGGCAGCCCTAATACCCCGGGTACTGATCCGCCCTTTGGATTCGCCGACGATTTTGTGCGTCGCATAGATGTACAGATTGGCCAGATTTACGTCATTATGCTTGACGATTTTGATGGCAATATTGAAAACGACGGCATCGCCATTGACTTTTCCGGCACCTCCGATGGTGTTTTAGGCCCCCTGACTCCACCAATCACTGTGAGCAATGACACTTTTTCCTGCAATGGGACACCTGTGCAATTGCAGATTACTGGAGGTGTTTCGTTCGCCTGGTCTCCATCTTCAGGACTATCCTGTAATAATTGCCCGAATCCATTTGCCAGCCCCGTTCAAACAACCAGCTATGCGGTCAGCGTGGTAGGCGTTTGCCAATCTCTTAAAGATACGGTCACCGTCAGGGTTGGCCCAACACTTCAAGTGCAAAATGACACCGCAATTTGTAATGGCGAAAGTGTCGTACTCGGGCATACTATTCCGGAACCAGGCGCTACTTACAACTGGACTCCAAACGATGGTTCGCTGGATGATCCAAATTCCCCAAACCCGAAGGCTACACCCAATCAAACCACTGTATATACGCTAACTTCCACCTTTGGCCCTTGCATTGCCACCCGAGTTGTGACTGTCGCCGTTGTGAATCTCGATTTGCAACTAAGTGTGCTGGATACTTCCCTCTGTCGTGGCCAATCGCTTGAAATAACAGCAAATGTAAACCCCGTCAACACGCTAATAAACTGGTCGCCGCTCACCCAGTTGCAAGTGCAGCCAGGGGGCAAATCTGTCCTTGCTACGCCTACTACAGGAATTACATACTCCGCGACGGCTTCTTTGCCGGGCTGTTTGCGCAAAGAGACCGTGACCATACAGGTTGATAGTTTGCCCTTAAATTTATCCATTTCTCCATCCGATACAGTGGTGTGCAGTGGAACCCAGGTATTAATGGTGTCTCCCAGCTATTCGGGCGGGTTATTCCCGGATTTGCAATTTACATGGCAAACTTCCACAGGACAAATATTCCCCGACAGTCAATATTTCTTTTTAGCAAACCCTACAGAAACAACCATTTATCAAAGGATAACGACCAATGGCGCTTGTGTGGATACGGCATCAGCTACCATCAACATCATCCAGGTGCCTATCCTGACGATTACGCCAGCCAATCCGCAACTTTGTATAGGGGAGAGCACCCCATTGGTTGTTGGCAATGTCTCCGGGCTTACCAATCTTCAATGGTCTCCTCCAATTGGCCTGAGTTGTATTGTTTGTTCCAATCCCACGGCATCGCCTTCCTCAACCACCACCTATCAATTTACTGCTGACGTTGCAAATGGTTGTACCACAACGGCTTCTGTAATAGTAGAAGTGAACCAACAGCCCCAGTATCAATTCCCCAATGATACGCTATGCACAGGGGAAAGCATCCTGCTTAACCTGATACCAGACTCAACGGTGGCTTATTCATGGATGTCCATTCCTCCAGGTTTCGTCTCAACAGTTGCCCAACCCATGGATATGCCAACCCAAACAACTACCTACCTTGTAACCATGGAAAACGGTTGCACGGTCCAAAAACAGTTCACAATTCAAGTGGTTCCGGCCGGCAATTTGATATTGAGCGATAGTGCCACAGTGTGCGCAGGCGTCTCGGCACAACTGACGGCTTCGGGCAATTATCCGGGTACGTACCTTTGGAGCAATGGCTTTACCGGACAAGTAAATCCTGTTGCGCCAACCCAGACAACGACGTACACAGTTATATACAGCTACCCGCTTCCTAATGTCCAATGTCAAATTATTGATTCCGTGACTGTTGGTGTTCAAGGCGAGGTGGCGGAAGTTCAATTTCCTGCTGATACCCTGCTTTGTCCGGGAGACAGTTTGTTGCTTAATGCCGCTTTCACAACAGGAGCAACATATTCTTGGACTTCCAACCCGCCGATATTTACTTCGAACCTCGCACTACCTCCGGTTTTTTATCCTAAGGAATCTGCCACATTTACCGTTACCACCACGCTTGGAAATTGTACCGTAGCTTATGCCGTTGATATCACCGTTTTTAATCCGCAAATGGTTGTGAGTGAAGACACTACGATCTGTGCAGGGGAACCTGTAACCTTAAGCGCCGATGCCTTCCTAACGGGTGATTATCTGTGGACGCCAGGAGGTGCAGTTCCTACTTTTGTGGACACAGTAACGGCCAATAGCCAATATACCCTACGATTCGTTTATGGTGAATCATGCATTTATGAAGATACGGTGAATGTGACAGTTGTCCCCAACTTCACACTCAACCTGGTAAGCGATCCGGACACCAATCGCGTCAACTCCGGTGACCAAATCATGCTTGATGCTTTCGTCCCTGGCATGAATGTGAATAATTTCATTTTCGAGTGGTTGGAAAATAATTTAAGCCCGGTTGGAAACACCCAACAAATAACCGTCACACCCCAAACTACGGATAGCACCGTGACTTATTTTGTAACAGTAGTATCGCCGTCAGGATGTATTCAAACAGAATCCATAACTTTCACCATTATCCAACCCAATATCAAAGTGCCCAACGCCTTCACGCCCAATGGCGATGGCGCAAATGATTCCTTTGGATTGGCAATTGTAGAAGGCGTGGCAACCATTGAAAAAATGGAAGTCTATAGTCGTTGGGGTCAAAAAGTTTTTGCCAGCACCGAGCCAAATGCTCGTTGGGACGGAACCATAGGCAATAATGACGCTCCTTCAGATGTGTATGTATACATCATCTTTTGGCGTGGAGGTGATGGCGCCTTGTCGGTTGAGAAAGGAGAAGTGACCTTGTTGCGCTGAGTTAATATGTCTCAGTTGAACGCAGCAAAACATCTGGAGTGACTTAGACGTTTCGCTGTGCTCAACTTAATGTGGCACTATACCTTTGCAACATGAAAAAACTACTGCTCCATATTTCACACGCCATTGCTATATATCGTCCTATCATTTTTACGGCTGCGATACAGGTAATATATCTTTCCCAAGCGCCTCTTTTTGGCCAAAACACTTTCGGGGGGGTAAAAACCACTGTTCCAGAGGCTGAGGTGAAACGTCAAAGCCAATTCCTTGTGGCTGAGCGTGAAAGGCTTTTGAATCACAACGACAAAGCCCTTGAACTTTACAAAAAATTCACCTACGACAATCCCAACAATGACGCAGGTTGGTATGGCTTGGCACGCACCTATGTTTCACTCAAAGACTTCCCAAGTGCATTGGAGGCAATAGGCAAATCCGTTGTATTGGCACCTGACAACCAATGGTATAACATATACCAAGCCGATATTTTTGAAAAGGTAGGGCGAGTCTCCGAGGCACTAAATGTCTATGAAAACCTGCTTAAACGGTTTCCCCAAACCCCGGAATTTTACGAAAAACTTGCCTACCTCAGTCTTCAAAATGAAGACCCCAAAAGGGCGCTCAAAGCCTTGGATAAATGGGAAGAATTGGCGGGAGTGAACGAAGAGATCGTATTCAAAAAACATATTGTCTACGTCGGACTTGGAGAAGTTAAAAAAGCGGCAGCGGAGCTGAAAAGACTAGCTGATGCCTACCCGAAGGAGTTGAAATACCGCCAAGACCTCGCTGAGTATTACGATAATATTGGAGATAAAGTCAATGCCCGCCTTGTTTACGAAGAAATCCTTCGACGTTTCCCTGATAATGCAGTCGCGCGCTTAGCATTGGCGGGTAGGCAGGATGGTTCCGATGTGGCTAAACTCGTTGCAATGCAACCGCTATTCGATGACCCAGCAGTGCAAGTTGACGAAAAGATTAAGGCAATTCTGTCTTATATCCAGAAAATTAGTTCGGGTGGAGATGTCGCTTTGATGCAAAACCTCTTTGATCTTGCTGCTTTACTCGAAAAGAACCACCCAGATGAGGCCAAGACTTGGAGCCTTTCTGGCGATTTGTTCTATCAGGCCAATCGTGATGCTGAAGCACTTGAGCGTTACCGCCGTTGCCTTAAGTTAAATCCTACCGTTTTTGCCGTCTGGGACAATACCCTTACACTACTAGCCGTCCAAAAAAATTACGACGAAATGCTCAGCACTGCGGAGCGCGCCATAGACGCATTCCCTAACCAGCCTAAAGCCTATTTTTATTACGGCGCTGCTGCCAATATCAAAGGACGATCGGATGATGCCATCGCACAACTTGAACAAGGCATATTGATGACAGCAAACAATACGAGACTGCGCTTAGACATGATTGACCAGATCGGTCTCGCGCTCCTGGGTAAAAAGGATTTTGCAGGAGCGGTCGCCCGTTACGAACAAAGTCTTGGCAGGGGAGGCGATCAACACCCGGGAATCCTGGAACACCTCGGCGATGCGCTCTCGCTTCAAGGCCATGGCGCACAAGCAGTAGAATATTGGAAAAAGGCCAATGTAATTCGGCGTACGCCTGAGTTGGAGCAGAAAATCAGTTCGGGGAAACTATGAGGATGTATGATGTATGAACTATGATGTAATAGTTGTCACACTTGGCGTTTATACATCATACATCATACATCATACATCATAGTTACTTCTTCAGCATTTTCTTCCATTCCTCCTCTCTGGGATTAGGTTTTTTAATTTTGTTGATCCATTTTTCGGCCAGGTCCATTCGGTCTTCGTGCAGGGCCAATGCAGTACAAAGTCGAAAAACCGCTTCGTCAAGGTCTTTGATTTTCATCCGGTCGGCTTTTATCTCGCTTATATTTTTGAAGGTTCGGCTTGCAGTACCCGATGGCCATTCCGAGTTGGTAAACGCATATCGGATATCCACTTCAATAGAATCTTTGACATTCTCATAATCTCCCCATATCACCATCTCAGCCTTACATTGATTGCCTAAGTTTTTTGCCTCTTGTATGTCTGGAGTATTGCCTCCGAACGCTTCTTCCGAAAGCACTTTCACATCTACATTGATTTTATTGCGTTCAGTCAAATCTCGAATACGCGATTGAATGCCGAATTCAGGCTTTGAATCCTCCCCACTAAGTTTTTGAAATTCAAGCACCATTACTTTAAATCCCTCCTCTCTGAATTTTGGGCATTGCAATGATCCTGTATTTACATCCGAATTCTGATCATCTTGCTGTTTTGGTGAGCTTGTAAGCCATATTCCGGCCAAAATGCCCAGGATTATCAAAATACCTCCTCCGATTAGCCAAGGTAAAAATGTATTTCGACGCCCACCATCACCAGTGCCGGCGAAACCTGGAGGTGGTTTTCGCCCTGCGATCAAATCGTCTACAACTGAAACGAGGAAATCATTTGTCTTTGCGTACTCGCGCTGAGCGTCCGAAAAATCCAGGATGCCTTTGGCTTCTAGTTTCCGAGCCGCTCTGAAATTGGCTTCGACCACACGGATCGTGCGCAGTATTTCTGGCTGCGTACTGTCTTTTTCTAAAAAGCCGATCAAAACCTGAAGGGCCTGATCAGCGTCCCCTTGGCTGATCAATTCGCGTACGGATTCAAAAATAGGATTGCTATTCATATCGGTCAGTGTTGATTTTCAGGTACAAATGAAGCAATTTTTGAATCAAAGCGGTTAGATTTCCAATTTTTTCTGTCTGTATTTCGAAAATGCCGGGATGCGAAATAAGGTGACTTTTCTTTTTGTCTGCCCAAAACACTTTCTTTGTCCGAAATTCTGGGACTGTCGCCGACGAATCCCAATAGCAGTACTTTTGCCCGCCCACCTTTGTAGTTCGTGACGGGTGATTAGTGATTGGTTAACTGGTGATTGGTTCAGCAGTCCGCAAAATCAACAACTCACTAATCCATCAATCTCCAATCACCAGTTAACCAATCGCTAATCACCAGACACTAATTCACCAGTTTACCATGAGCGAGTTTATAAAAAAATTCAAATCCGTATTTATAACAGAAGAGGAAGGCGGGGATACGCAAAATGCCAACACTGGCAGCCAGCACCCGGCAGAAATGACTTCAGCCCCAACAAAGTCAGCACATTCTTCCAACACAAAGACAGTTGCTGGCTCCCCACCAAGCGGTTCTGTGAGCGACAAATTTGTAGAAGTGCTTGCTTCTGCTTTGGAAAAAAACAATCAAGAAGGTTTTGATTATTTTGAATTCCGTCAATCGCTAAAAAACCTCGCCAAAATGCCCATGGATGAACATACCCGGTTCCAATCGGCCTATGCTATGGCGCAAACAATGGGTGTTACTTCTGCCAAATTAGTGGAATCTGCCAAGCATTATTTGGAAGTGCTGAATGTAGAGCAAACGCGCTTCGCCGAAGCTCATGCCCAACAAAAGGCCAAACTAATTGGCAATCGCGAAGAAGAGGCGAAAAATATTGAGGCGTCCATAATCCAAAAGGCCGAGCAGATAAAACAACTAACCCAAGAGATAGAACAAAGTCGTCACAGGAGCGAACAAATTCGAAAGGAAATTAGCGAAGGAACGGTAAAAGTCGAATCAACTAAAGCTGATTTTGAAGTGACCTTTGCCAGCGTTGTCGCTCAGATTCAAGACGATGTGGCAAAAATTCAACAACACCTTAAATGATATTGAAAAATTGGGATATTGTGATATTGACAATATCTGAATATCATAATATCTCAATATCTTAACGTATCATGAACGATTTGCTTAAAAATCCATTTTTTGTTTTCCTGGCAGGTTTGATAGCTTTGTGGCTCGTTTTCAAGTTGCTCAAAGTTTTCATTAGCTTGTTTGGGCTTTTTGTTCTGGCTTTTGTGGTTTTGTTCATTTTGAATGCCCGATTCCGCAACCTGGTCCAATCTTTTTTCAAAACCCTTTTTCGCAACAATAATTGAACCACAAGATCACCAATTTCACATCTAAACAAATCAACAACTGAGATATGACTGACATGCAACCTATGAAACCCAAGAATTTTTGGGAACGCCCCGAAGGTCTTACCGGAGGATTATTTATGGCGGCTATTTTGCTAGGCGGCGGCTATTTGCTTTATCAAGCCTTGCCTACGCTGATTACTTTGGCTTCCAACACGCTTTATTTGGCAGGCCTGCTCGCGGCACTGGCTGCGGTCGTTTACATGGTGCTCGACCCAAAAATGCGCAATTTGGTTTGGTACATTTACAAGTCCATCATGCGGTCAATCACCGGTGTTTTTGTGCAAATTGACCCTATTGGAATTCTCAAAAGCTACATCGAGGATTTGAAGGACAATCTAGGCAAAATGAACAGCCAGATCAGCAACCTCAAGGGCCAGATGTACAAACTGGGCGAGATGATCAAGCAAAACAACGCCAATATCAAGAACAACCTCAATCTTGCTGGCAAAGCCAAAGAGACCGGGCGTGAAGCCTTGATGGTGCTGCAAGCCCGCAAAGCCGGGCGCTTACAAGACTCCAACGTGAAACTTGAAGACCTCTACAAGCGCATGGAAGTCCTCTACCGTGTGCTTACTAAAATGTACGAGAACTCCGAAATCATGCTTGAAGACTTAAGCGATCAAGTGGTTGTGAAGGAACAAGAGTATAAGGCGATCAAAGCCAGCCATTCGGCTATCCGTTCTGCAATGAATATCCTGAGCGGCAACTCCGATAAGAAGTACATGTACGACATGGCACTTGAAGCAATGGCAGATGATGTGGGCCAAAAGGTTGGGGAAATGGAGCGGTTTATGGATATGTCCAAAAATTTCATGGACGGAATTGACCTTCAAAATGGCGTATTTGAAGAAGAGGGTCTTGCCATGCTCGACAAATGGGAAAAAGAAGGTGTTTCCTTCCTGCTTGGTGGGGATAAAAAGAAAATTGTGGCAAAGGCCAACAGCCCGGCTGAAACCCTTGATCTCAATGCACCCCATGTTTTGCCAAGCAAGGAAGCGCGCGGCGGAAACCAGTATGACACATTTTTTGAGAGCTAGTCTATGGCCTATATCGTTGACGGTATCCGTAGCCCCATAGGAAACTTTGGTGGTATGCTCGCTCCTGTACGAACCGATGACCTGGCTGCCCATGTGCTTCAAAAACTGCTGGGGCGAAATCCTGACCTCAACCCATCGGCTATTTCCGACGTGATAATGGGTTGCGCCAATCAGGCAGGCGAAGACAATAGAAACGTTGCCCGAATGGCACTTTTGCTTGCCGGCTTACCTATCACAGTCCCTGGCGAAACCGTCAACCGTCTCTGCGCCAGCGGGATGTCTGCTATTATCCATGCCCTACGCGCAATAGTGGCAGGCGATGGAGATGTTTTCATCGCAGGAGGTGTAGAAGGAATGACCCGCGCTCCCTGGGTGATCGGCAAAACCAGCAAGCCGTTTGGTACTGATGCCCAGATGTTCGATTCAAGTTTTGGCTGGCGGTTTGTCAATCCAAAAATGCATGAAATGTATGGTACGGACGCAATGGGAATGACTGCAGAAAATCTGGTAGAACAACATGGTATTAGCCGGGAAGATCAGGACCAGTTCGCATTTTGGAGCCAACAAAAAGCCGCTCGAGCTCGTACTGACGGCATTTTGGCCGAAGAAATTTCTGCTGTTCCTGTGCCGAAAGGCAAAAGTGAAACCACGCTTGTAGAGCACGACGAATTTATTAAGCCCGATACCACATTAGAGGTTTTGGCAAAACTCAGACCTGCCTTCAAAAAAGATGGATCGGTGACTGCAGGCAATGCCTCTGGATTGAACGACGGCGCGGCAGCACTGCTTATTGCTTCTGAAAATGGATTGAAAGTCAATGGTTTAAAACCGATTGCCCGCATCGTAAGCTCCGCTGTGGTCGGTGTAGAACCGCGCATCATGGGAATTGGTCCGGTGACGGCTTCCCGTAAAGCCCTGGAAAAAGCAGGGTTGTCACTGGATCAAATGGATGTGCTCGAACTCAATGAAGCCTTTGCTGCCCAAGTGCTAGCCTGTACCCGAACGCTTGGCATTGCCGACAATGATCCCCGGTTAAACCCAAACGGCGGAGCCATTGCACTTGGCCACCCATTGGGAATGAGTGGCGCGCGCATTGTCCTGTCTGCTGCTCGCCAATTGCATCGAACAGGCAAGCGATATGCACTTTGCACGATGTGTATAGGGGTGGGGCAGGGGTATGCAGTGGTTATAGAGCGGACTTGATTGGAGCCCATTATAAACCGCTGAGGCGCTGAGGCGCAAAG
>JBJXGZ010000009.1:0-47384 GCA_046160625.1 Saprospiraceae bacterium | reverse complement strand
AAAAGGCCAGGCAGGTCTACGTCCCAAACATCTTCAACCCAAACTCTTCGGAAAACTACGTCGTGACCGTACATGCGGGCATTGACGTGGCGAAGGTGAACTCATTCTTCATATTCGACCGTTGGGGCGACGAGGTGTTCGAACAGTTGGACTTCCAGCCTAATGACTTCACAGCAGGATGGGACGGAACCGTGCGCGGCCAACAAGGCCAGCTCGGGGTGTACGTCTGGTACTGCGAGGTGGAGTTCATTGACGGAGAAACCAAACTCTTCAAGGGTGACGTCACTCTGATGCGATAAGGGAAGAGTGGTTACCTAACAAAAACGGCTGCTTCCTCGCATTGAGTAAGCAGCCGTTCTTATTATCCTAATATCCTTCAATAAATAAACTAAGGAGATACCTTCATCAACTTAGGTTCTGAATTGCCTTCGGAGTAAATTTCTTCACGCGTACGGTATGGCACACTATTAAGCAGTTTGATGAGCTCGTCGCGTACAATTTTGTATTCTTCGAACAATTGTCCCGTAATGGGCAAAGGCTGCGGGAGGTTAAGGCGAAGGTGATCTACTTGGCGGCCATTTTTCCAAAAACGGAAACAAACGTGCGGTCCGGTGGCCAAGCCCGTAGATCCCACATAACCAATCGTTTGTCCTTGGGCGACGCGGGTGCCAGGCCGAATACCACGCGCAAATCCGCTCATGTGCAAGTACTGCGTTTCGTAGGCGCCATCATGACGAATGCGCACGAAATTACCATTGCCGCCACGGCGGGTGGCCTCAATCACGGTGCCTTCAGCCACAGAGATAATAGGCGTGCCGTGCGGCGCAGCGTAATCGGTGCCAAGGTGTGCCTTATGATAGCCGAGGATTGGATGCAATCGGTTCATATTGAAGCGGCTGCTGATACGGCTGGCCTTTACCGGAGCTTTGAGAAAGGCCTTTCGTGCGGGGCGGCCATCAAAGTCAAAGTAGTCAGTTTTTTGACCTTCTTTTTTGAAATGAAAAGCATAAGATTCTTTGCCTTCACGCTCATAAACAGCGGCTATAATTTTGCCTGTGCCAACAGCTTCCCCTAAAACATAGTGCTGTTCGTACACGACTTTGAAACGGTCGCCTTGTTTTTGATGGTAGAAATCAACTGAGGAGGCAAGCACGTCAATCATACCATCTGCGAGTTCGTCAGAAAGACCGTTATCGGTAAGGGCTTGCCAAAAACTCGTTTCCAAAACACCCGAGGCAGCTACAACTTCGGTACGCACGTCCCGGTTCACTACTTTTACCTCGTAAGGTTCTTGCAAACTAAAAAGAGTGTATTGGTAGGGCGTTGGTTCATAAATCATCATCTCCGGTACCTGGCCGTGCTGACGCGAAAGGAACTGAAGAGAGCGGCCTACCCGTAGAGAGTTGATTTTGAACTTGTCTTTACAATTTCCCACGAGTTTGTTTACCTGTGGGTAGCTGAGACCAGCTTGTTCCATCAAGATGGTGCCGAGCACGTCGCCGCGTTGCAGTTCTTTTTCGGAGAGTGTATACTCGTCCATAAAGAAGCCCCAGCGGATGTTCTGTGTTTCTAGCGGCAGTTTGTTAGCGGCTTTATCCGCCGTAGTTATAACGGAGGCGGAAGTTTTAGCAGCATCAGGTTGGAAGTAAGTGAGTGTTGCGGCAAATATGCCTGCTGTGATGGCCGTGCCTGCGGCGATGAACGAGGTTTTTTTTGCAAAAAAACGCTGCGTACGCCGCAGCCATCGCTCTGGCTTTGAGTCTGGATTCACGATAGAAAGGACGATTAGAAACGGTGTAGTAGTTGTTTACCCGTCTTAGCGTGTGTAGCGCAGAGCCGGGTGACCCGCCTTCGCGCTAATCGCGCTATGGCGGGTGAAGAGGCAAATGTAGCATTGCGTTTTGGTTTTAGCCCTACGAAGGTTATTTTTTAACCAACAGGGAGCGTGGAGGTTTTTCACAAGATGTGGAAAATGCCAAAAAAAACCACGACCCCGAACACTCGGAGCCGTGGCCTGAAAGTATGTTCCAATGATTCTTACTCAGATTTGATGACCTTCAAGGTCTGTACCTCCCCATCTGCTTCGATGCGGAGCATGTAGAAACCGGGGGAGAGCTCGGCGGTGGGCAGCGCGTACTGCCCGGGGGCGCCAGGAAATTGCCGGTCAAGGACTTTTTGGCCGCTGAGGTTGTAGAGTTGGAGGCTTACTTCCGTAGCGGATTGGCTTAGGAACACATCGAAGTTTTCGGAGAAAGGGTTGGGGGCGGCGTAGGCTTCCAAACCTTGTGCCTCGGTGGATGAATCATCTCGCTGGCGAATGCCGCCATTGGGTGGTTTGGAAAGACCACCTGGGCCACCATTACCACCACCACCACCACCTTCACCAACAACCCTAACAATGTCAAAATATGGTCCATTTCCACTAGCTGCACCAGTTCCACCAGTCCATATTAGACGACGCTCGGAATTCATTACGTACATCTCAAAAGAAGCAATGGGGAGGGGTTGCTCGTTAAATTTTATGTGGATTGTATTGCCTCCTTGCCAATCCCCATCGCCTTCATGATCATCAATCCAAAATACATACGGCAGGTCCGCCGGGACTGGGTGTCCCGTCACCTTAAATTTGAGTTTCGGATTAGTTTCTGCATACACATTGAACGGATGAGCAAGGGCACCATTGGGGCGTTGAATCCTAAAATGAGCCGTTGAACCATCTGAAGGAAGCACACAGTATTCTCCTTTGTCATTGATGGTGCAATCTGTGTTGCCTCCGGGCGGATTGTACCCACTCACGATCAGTTCAGTAATAATTGTATCAAAATCCGGAGTCGTAGCATTATAATTGCTATCTGTACCATCCGGGCAAACGGCACAAGCAGTAGCATAATAGGTTTCACCTGAAACAAGCGTAGTAAATGTTACGGTTTGGGTCACAAATGGCGGTATATATGCTTGATCTATCAATGCACCGTCGCTGGAACGGAAAACCTTGATATGGTGGGATACACCTCCCACAGACGGAACCCAGACTAAGGTTACCCATGTAGTGCCTATGGCCGTTACCTGAAAATTGGTGGGGGCAGGCAAGTCACAGGCAACTGTCTTGGCTGAAAATGAACCGTTCAATGTAAAGACAGGTGTCGGCGCGCTGCCCAAGACCAAAAAAGGAGACACGCCCCAAAGTATCAGAAGAAAGATTTTTTTGCACATAACAATTGTGTTTAAGTTAAGAATAAGAACCGATGCAAAGTTAGAAGCGAAGATTTCGAAAAAATAGGACACTTTTGCCGATTCATTCCGAGCCAAGATTTATGACTAATTCCTACTTGCTTGAGATCATTAAAGCTTTGCAGCCCGAAGAAAGGGATGAAATGGCCCGGCTTTTAAGTGCTCCCCAATTTAACAGGTCTGGAAATGCAAAAGAATTACTGCGATTATATCAGATAATCCTCGATACCGCGCCGGAATTCTCAGCGCATTTGCTCCAAAAGCATGAGGTGTATTTTCAAATTTTCTCAGAACCGACCATTGTGCAAGGTAAGTTAGAAAAGCTCATGGCGGAGTTGAACAAATTGCTGCGCAGCTATGCCTTGGTCAAAAAATACCTTTCAGAAGACAACGAACTGCAGCAACAAATTGACTGGGCGAGCTGGTTGAGGGAGCGTGGATTGCAGGAACGTTCTCGCCAAGTTGTGACAAAGTTGAAGGCACAAAAAGGGGAAAACGAGCCTGAATCCCTTGGGAAATATCGCGAAGCATTGTTAATTTCTGAAGAAGTTTACTTGTGGGAAGGAACACATAATCAGTTAAGGGGTGATCTGGGCATCCCCGATCTGATTTTTGATCTGGAGCTTTATTACCTGAACTACAAGTCTGAATTGAAAAACCGTTACTTGCTACAACAAAAAGGCCCACAATTGCCGGATTTGGCTTGGATCAACAAAGAAGACAGTTTTTGGCAATCAAAAAGTGTGCTTTTGCGCATTTCAACTGGAATAAACAGCATTACGGGCAAAAGCCTGCCTGCTTTCGAGGAGTTTCAACAATTAATGCAATTATTACAAAACGATGGTCCTGCCCTCTCTGCTGAAACCCTTGCACAGTTTTACGCCTACTTACGCAACACCTGTACTTTATTGATAGATGCTGGAAATTTGGAGTTTATTCCTTTACTTCATGAAATACATAAAGATAACCTTGAACGGCATTATTTCTTTATCAATGAAGAAATGTCTCCTAATGTATACCTGAATTTAGTTCAAATAGCCACCCGGGCGAGACAAACGGACTGGGCCAAAAACTTCACGGAAGATTACAAAAGTATAATCATTGGAGGTGATGAAGCCCAATTTTTTTATCGCCTTAATATGGCACAATGCCTTTTTGCCGAAGGTAAATTTGATGAGGCCTTGAACTATATCCCGGACACTCCTTCCGCCTCCCACTATCACCATATCGCACGCCGTTTGGAGCTTAAAATCTACTATGAACTTGATTCCGATCTCTTGCATTACAAAATGGAAGCATTTCGAAAATTCATCGAGCGAACGGCTTCTAAAAATATCGCAACCAACCTGAAGACGCTGCATGTCAACTTTGTCCATTTCCTGCTCCAAATTAGCCAATCTCCCAGAAAGGACAAGAAACGCTCCGCACAACTGATTGCACGTATCAACAGCAAAACACTGGTAGCCGAACGCAGCTGGCTACTTGAAAAAGCGCGGGAATTGGGATAGATCTCCCTCTCGCAGCCTAAAGCCCCCTCCTCCCAAAGGGTACATTTCGGAATGCCTCCTTTTTTCTGTCCGATTTCCTAGGCTGCTTTTCTGTCAAAAAACAGCAAAAAAGCAGCCTTTTCGTTTGCATTGCGGTGTTCCGCTTCGGGCCTCCTTCCTTTTTATTTCTGGTATGTACTGCCTAAACTGTCCTTTTTTAACAGAGGAAGAGGGGGGCACCTTTGTCCCAACAATCAGGCACATGGGATTCTAGCCCACCTAACATTAAAGTAACAAGTACACAAACTACTTCACAGCATGAAACAGATACTTATTGCCCTTCCCTTGCATTACACGCACATACTCATAAGGATAAACTCCCAATGCCAGCCTCCCTGAAAAAAACAGTTGCCACAAAAACAGCCGGATGAAACTCCCTTTTTTGCCGGGTTGCGCTGAATGCAATATGCCTGGTAAATAAGGTGCAAGCAGATTAAACACTAAAGAAGCATAAGCTTCTTTCAACATTGATCACAATTGTCAGATATCCGCACTTTGAACATAATCCCCTGATCATAACTCTTGTGTTTATTTAAGTGCGGAGACGTGGCGTAAGGTAGCGTCTCCGTTTTTTGATTCAACGCGCTGTAAACAATCTTTTCTTTTCACTTTTTTAATTTTTACCATTATGAAAAAGTCAGTCTTCTTCTTCGCACTCCTTATTTCCTTGGGCTATGGTTGTTACAAAGTCAATGACCTGCAAATTCCGGCAACACAATCGCAATCCGCGATTGATAACCCCGCTGATGTCAACACATCGAATGAACCGGCGGGCGATCGTGGCCCCGACGTTGATTGTTGTATCCAACTGGTTGTGTCTTCAACCCTCTTTGATAGAGTTGAAATTTGTGGTGTAGCCAATTCACTGGATAGTTGTACTCCTTTTACCAACAACTGTGGCACCAGCTCTGGTTTTTTGGAGACTATTGTAGGTAAAGACGGCGTTTTCTGCGTTCCGCCTGATCAGCCGTTTAGCATCACTAATATTGGTGGGGATCAAATCACCATATATCTTGCTACACCTTTTGGCAATACCGCAGCTGTGAACTTAGCAGCGAACGGTGGTACTATTTCGTATGCAACTGACTGCAATGGTGTTCCGGTTGTTTGCAATTGAGCAGCTTTTTTATAGCGGAGGCGTGGCAAACAGTCGCGCCTCCGCCTTTTCATAAATGTATTTCGCCATTATTGACAAAAAAACCCTTAACACAAACATGAAAGGCAATCTGGCATACATTGCAGCCTGTATCCTAAAGCATACTTGTCATGCGATTTCCTATTACCCTATGCCTGGTTTATTTCAGCCTCTCGGCACTCGCCCAAATATCAACGTTCGATTTTGACAATGAAGACTGGCGATGCGATGGCGACCCACAAAGCAGCTCGGCCTACTGGTTTTCCAGCGGTGGCAACCCTGGCGGCCATATCCGAATGACCGACGCATCTACGGGAGGAACCTGGTATTTCATTGCACCTGCAAAGTTCCGAGGCTTTAAATGCGATGCTTATGGCAAATTCTTGCGCTATGATCAGTTTGCCAGCAACGTTTCCAATGCAAACACATTCGCCGATGTAGAACTGAAAGGAGGCGGGCTTACCCTTGTGTTCGACCACCCCATCCTGCCCAACTCAAGCTGGACACACTACGACCTTTTCCTTCGGGAAGATGCCGGCTGGCGCATCAACACTACCAGTGGATTTGTGCCCACCCAAACACAGTTTAAGCAAGTGCTTTCCAACATCACCAGCCTGCGCATTCGCGGCGAGTTTCATCACTTTGCGGTGGATTTTGGCGGTCTCGACAATGTGTTTCTTGAGAGCAATTTTCACTTCGACCTGGATGAGGACAACAGCTCTGGCCTGACGAATGGAGATTACCGCTCCGACACCTCTTGCTTCGCCAACAGCCCGATTGTGGGCAATGATCCTTTCCTTACTTCCGAAGGGCCGATTGATTCAATTTCTGTTACTTTATTGAATCCCAATGGGTTTGAGGAAATTATACCAAACGGATTCCCAGCCAACCTCAATATTGTTCAATACGGACCAACTCGTATCACGATTATAAATTTGGGCAATGCCACAACCTTAGATTTCTTGGCCGCCATTCAATCCTTGAATTATCTCGACCATTCAATTCATCCATTGCAAGGCGTCAGAGTGGTAGAATTTCGTGTATATGCGGGTTGTGGCGAGGCGGGCAAGCAACGCGCTCATTTGCCTGTTTTCACGCCTCCGAGCGCTGGGTTGGCGGGTGACACTACGGTGTGTTCCAACTCGCTTCCCTTCAACCTTTTCAATGTGCTGAATGGTTCTCCAGACCCCGGTGGGCAATGGGAACCAAGGCCATCCATTGCTCCGGGGTATTTTGATCCTGGCCAAGACTCGGCAGGTGTGTATGCATACATTTTTTCGCCCTCCAGCGAATGCCTCGGCGATACTGCCTTTGTGACAGTATCCTTGGAAAACCCGCCCGTACTACGACCGGATACTACCTTATGCTACGACAAAATACTGCACATCGAACACCCCCCTGAACTCCTGGTATGGGAATGGAGCAATGGTAGCCAGCAATCAGGTATAGCAGTAACGGAGCCAGGGGTTTACGGGCTCAAAGGCGAGACAGAACACTGCATTTTTGAAGACAGCGTAACAATCAATTTTATTACCTGCAAAGTCTGCAACTTGTTCGTCCCCAACATCTTTTCGCCCAACGACGATGGGAACAATGACGTGTGGAACGCCTTCTTGCCCTGTCGTTGGCTGCGTTTTCGACTGGAAGTGTACGACCGATGGGGAAGCCTTGTATTCGAGACTGATGAGCCTGAAACTACCTGGAATGGCCGTGTTCGCGGGAAAGAAGCACAAACGGGCGTTTATGTGTGGCGTTTGGAGTGGGATGCCGAATACTTAGGGGAAAAGCAGACCTGGCGCGCGAAAGGGGATGTGACGGTGGTACGGTAGCAGTAGCAGAGGCAGGGGCAGTTGGCAGTAGCAGTTTTGCGTGACCTGCCGACTGGCACTGGGGACTTCATTTCTTTTTCACTACAATAAAATTCACGCCTGTGAGATCCATGAGCGCCTTCTTTTTTTCTTCAATTTCGGCAGGTTTTAGGTAGAAAAATCGGACACCCACCACGTGCGTCTTGCCATTTTGTTGATAGTATTCCTCGTAATTTTCATCTGTGAGCAGTTTGCGGAGTTTGTCGGAATTGTTTTTGTCCGACAAGGATGCAATGATGAGGATGCACTCCCGCCCGTTGCGGGCAATATTCACTTTTTCACGTGCGGCTTCTTCCTTCTCTTCAAGCGATTCTTTTGCAGCTTTGTCGAGATCTTCAGCCTCTGTGGTCGCATTATCCTCTGTCGCAGGTGTTTCCGGTATAGATTTTTCGGCTTCCTTGGGCGTATCCGTACTTACTATTTCAGTGTCTGCTTTTTTCGCTTCCTCGGCTGCTGATTTCCGATGTTTCCAATACCAGATGCCGGCAGAAAGGGCAGCCAACAACAAAAAGATGCCGAGAGCAGTGCCGATACTTGAACTTCCCCCGGAGCGCTCTGGCGCAAAGGTTGGTTCCGGCATCGGAGGTGGCAGGGTAACAGGTGTATAAGGCTGTGAACTGGCTGAAATACTACTGTTTGAATCCGTGGCACTTGAGCTGGATTGTGGTGTTTCCGCTATCTCCCGCGAACGCGCAATGGGTGAAAACTGTAAGGGTGGTAAACCATATGAGGATGCGTTGAAATTGGTGGCGTCGGGTAGAAATTGGATTTTCTGTACGTAGTTTTTGTAGAGTCGACCTATGCCGGGCAATGTCACAATTTCGCGCTGATCAAGCAGGTTGCGCATCTTTTCTACAAATTCCTCTACAGTACGACTTGCATCTTCGGTTGAAAGCCCGTGTGCATCCGCGATATCTGCCGTGAGCAGGCCATCATCAATGGTAAGGTTTTCGCTAAAAGCGAGGGTCTTGGCCGGAGGGTTCACCGTGCCGCCAACATAGTCGGTAGAGGCAGGAGTGCGCGTGGCAGTGAATCCGCCAAATCCGGGGATTACAAGCGCATCGTGCAAAAAAACAAGTTTTTCGATGTGGGCTGGGATATCAATCTGCATAGTATGAATCGGCTTGAAGGTTTTCATTCTGGAAATGTTTGGCTGACTAGTTGTTACGACATTGCCAAACAGGGAAGGATTAGAATTCGGTCAAAGGTACGCCCATCAAATGTACTATCGTTTCAATAATTTAGAATTGATTTCACCCAGGCTTTACTGTTCTATAAAAAAAGTCCAACAATGTTAAAAAAACCATCCAAGGGGATTGGTGTGTAAATGACAATAAGTTCTACATTTGGCCGCGAAAACAACCAGCGTATATGGACACAACTGGCGAAGTAGGAGCCTTTTTCAAGTCTGCTTTCTCTGTCGACAACGTGATTTTTGGCTTTGACGGTGGCGACCTGAAAGTGCTCCTCATCCAGCGCGGGCAAGCCCCGTTCAAAGACAAATGGGCATTGCCCGGCGATCTGGTCTATCCAAACGAAGATCTCAACACCGCTGCCGAGCGTGTGCTTGAGCAACTGACCGGCTTACGCGGAGTGTACCTTGAACAGGTCAAAACCTTTGGTGCCGTAAACAGGCACCCCTTGGGTCGTGTAATCACAGTCGCCTACATCACGCTCATCAAGATCAGCAACTTTACCGTAACGCCAGCCTCATTCGCACAATCTGCCAAATGGCACAGCATTGACCAAGTGGGTGATCTGGCGTTTGACCACAACGAAATCCTCGAAAGTTGCCTTCGCCGTCTAAAGCGCAAAGTACGCACCGCACCCATAGGCTTTGAGTTACTCCCACCTAAATTCACGTTAACCGAACTCCAACAACTTTATGATTCTGTGCTTCGCTTACCCAAACGACTCGACAAGCGCAACTTTCGCAAAAAAATACTCTCCATGAACCTGCTCGTGGAATGCCCCGAAATGCAAGAGGGTGTGGCGCACCGACCGGCCAAACTCTACCAGTTCGACCGGGAGAAATATGGGCAATTCGTGAATGAGGGCTTTGTTTTTGATATTTGAATACCATGATCCGAATAGACCACATTGGCATCGCTGTGCGTGACCTTGGCACGACCAACGAGCTTTTCCGCAAACTCCTTGGCGAGGCCCACTACAAGATAGAGGCTGTGGAAAGCGAGCACGTTTCCACCTCATTTTTCAATATTGGAGAGAGCAAAATTGAACTTTTGGAAGCCAGTGACCCGGAAAGTCCTATTGCCAAATTTATAGAGAAACGCGGCGAGGGCATCCATCACATTGCTTTTGAGGTGGACGACATTCGAGCGGAGGTCGAACGCCTCGAAGCCGAGGGCTTTGTGCCGCTGAACCGCGAGCCAAAACGCGGCGCCGACAACAAACTGGTGGTGTTTTTTCATCCAAAATCATCGGGGGGAGTACTTGTGGAGTTGTGCCAATCACTGGAAACGATAGATTAAACAGGAAAACCGCAAAATGTAAAACCACACGTTTTGACCTCAAATGTGTCCAAAACTTCGCCTCCTTGGAGGTTCGGTGCTTTTGGTTTTGCGGTTTTAAATTTTCCTGTTTTAAATTTTGCGGTTTAAACTCCCTCTTTCTAAAAATGCACTACAAACTCCGCGTCCGCCCGCCATCCACGGGCAAATTGATCCCATTAATATACGAAGCCGCCGGGCTGGCCAAAAATGCCACCGCCGCTGCCACTTCCGATGGCTCCGCAAAACGGCGCATGGGCACTTGATTTTTAAACTGGGTTTCTACGGATTCTTTGGTCGCCGCATTTGCCGCGGCCCGTTTTTCGATAATTTCCTCCAGCCTTCCAGTGCGAGTATAACCGGGCAGCACATTGTTAACCGTAACACCAAATTGGCCAACCTCATTGGCCCAGGTCTTCGCCCATGCAGCCACGGCCCAACGCGTGGTGTTTGATACGCCCAGTCCGTCCAAGGGTTCTTTCACCGAGGTGCTGATGATGTTGATGATACGCCCGTAGCCTTCGGCTTTCATTCCGGGGAGAACAGCTTGTGCCAGCAATTGATTGCAAATTAAATGGTTGTGGTAGGTCATCAAAAAAGCCTCGCCCCGCGCTTCAGTAATGGGGCCACCTGCCGGGCCACCGGTGTTGTTCACCAAAATATGCAGGGCTTGGCGTTCGAGCAACCCGGATACTTTTGCCAAAAGCCCCTGGCTGTCGGAGAAATCAACCGTTAGGTAGCCATGCGTTTGGCCTTGCGAAGTATCAAGTGAAGCAAGTGTTTCCAGCAAGGCAGATTCGGTGCGGGCCATGAGGGTGACATTAGCGCCCAGGGCAGCCAATTCTATTGCAACCGCGCGACCGATGCCTGCGCTGGAGCCGCCTATGAGGGCATTTTTGCGAAGGAGAGAGAGGTTCATGTGTTGAAAATATACTTATAATTTGATTGGTGTAGAGGCGAAAAAGTCCACAGTATAAGGGATTGCCCTTCAATTTCTCAAAGTTCAAGATTTTAGGAGATTTTGCCGCACAAAAAAACGACTGATTCGCCAAATGCCGTAGGCATGACAATACGGTACCAAATGGTCAACAAATCCCATAACGGAACGGCGTAGCCGTGGTATTAAAAAATGTCACGGCTACGCCGTTCGATCGCACCACAAACGCCCATTGGGCTACCAGAATGTCACGGCTACGCCGTTTTAAATGGGTTCGTGGAAGATGTATTTTTCCTCATGTTCAATCTCAAATTTTTGTAAGAATTCGAGATATTCAGCCTGGAATGAACGCTTTTTATGGTGCGCCTCTTGATTTTGAATGTATTTGTAAACTACATTGACCTGCGATTTTGCGTAGGAAAATGCCCCGAACCCCTTCTGCCACTCAAAGCGGTGCTCTAAAAATTTTTGTTCGTTTATCCAGCCCGATGCATTGGATTTTACCTTCTGCATCAAGTCGGAAAGTGATTGTTTTGGGTCTAAGCCAAAGAAACAATGAACATGGTCTGCCACACCATTAACGATCAATGTTTTATGCCCGAGCTCATTGATGGTTTGGCCGATGTAGCCAAAAAGTTCTTGTCTGAATTGTGGTAAGATTAAACCCTTTCGGTGTTTGACTGCAAATACTGTCTGAATGTAGATTTGATGGTAGGTGTTTGCCATGATTATGGTGTTTTGGTGAAAAATGGATTATATAAAATTATGGTAACTACTTAGCACCCAAAGGGTGCGACATATAAATCAGCGGTGCTGCAGACAGCACGAAGTTCATTGAAAACATTGAGTTGATGCTTACGACAAGTACTGATGAAGCCTTGTATACGGGCGTACCGGTCTGCTCCCTCGGAGGTTCGAAAACACCCGGCAACCTTTTGCTTGGTTTTGACAGGCCTGATGTCCCGTTCTGCTTGGTTGTTGCTGAATGGGACGGCTTCGTATTCTGCAAATGCCATCACGGCATTGCCATGATCCACAAGCCGATCCAGCAGGCTGAGCGCCTTGCCCCTTGCTTTACGCCCCCGTTTTTTCTTTTGTACGGGTTCGGGCGGCGGTTTTTTGAGCAGTAGTAGCTCTTCGACCTGAATGGCCTCTTTGCACATTTTGAGCCATTTTTTCTTTTCGGAAGCAATGTTGGGAATGGTTCGGGTTCCTTTTTCGCTCTTTTTATACAGTTCGAGCAGGAAGGTTTGCAAGTTTGCTGCCCAAAGTTTCCCCTGCTCCACCTGTGCCTGCAATTCCCGCAGGATATGCGGGTTGCACAGAGCATGACGACAGTTGTTGAACTTAAAATAAGTGCCATAACAGTCGTGGAGAGCCCAATTTTTGATCCTTGAGAGAATGGATGTTTCTGTGTGGTGTGCCTTGCTGCCTCTTTTTTCACTCACAAACAGGTAAGTGAACAGGGTGCTGCAAGCGACGTGCAACCATTTGAGTTTGACACCTACTTTTATTCCGCTCTCGTCAAAATGGGTTACTTCCCCCTCAATCAGGGCCTCTTTGATTTGATCTTCTGTCGTTTCCAGCCGTTCATACACCAATTCATTATTGGAAATAGCCGTGCTTTCATTCAAATCATAACCAAAAACGTCTTCAAACAGCGTGCTGATCTTTTGGAAGGATAACTGGCAAGAATTGTTTAACAGTACCGTCAGGGCACGCACGCCATCACCGTATTGCACCGTAGCCGTGATCCCTGGCGGCAACTTTCCGCAGTGAATGCGGCCACATGGGCAAATCTGTTGCATCACCTGATATTCCGTTACTTCTAATTTGGGTTGTGGAAGATCGAAAACCTGGCAGGTTTGTACCACAACTCCAGATTCGGGGTCAAGTGGCAGCCCACAGGTGCATACAGGCGTTGTCAGCCGAACCCTATGATCCGGGTCATCTATTTTACGAAGGGTGTTCCCTTTATGATCTCGCTGGCCACCCTGACCTTTAGGTTCCTTTGGTATGCCAGGCTTCCGTTTAAAACCATCGCTTGAGGGGGGACGACTGGAATTGCGGCTGTTCTGGTCAAGGCGTGCCTCCAAATCTGCAAACCTTGACTGTAGTTCGTCAATTTGCTTTTGCTGATGTTCTATAATCGACAATAGATTATTTATAAGAACATGACAAGATTCGACAGTGTTTGGCAGTTCCAACTCGTTTGTTTTTGATGCGCTAAGTTATGTTTTAATCCGGTCCCCTCAATACCCGCCTCCGGCGGGTGCTAAACAGTTACCTTTTTTCAAAAAAATGAAGTAATGCAGATGCGTAAGATTCAGAGGTTTGGAGACTCAGAAAATCTGCTCCAGCCCGTTGAAAGGCCAAAATGGCATTGTCTCGATTTACGTCAAAACGGTGAGTGTAGGCACGTCGAAGCACGGGGTCATGGGTGTCAAGCCAGGAGTTTTGGCCGGACTCGGAATCGCGTGCACGGAGAAGCCCTACATCAGGCAAATCACGTTCGCGCGCATCCCAACAATGGATTCCTACACAATCATGGCGACGGGCGAGCGTTCGCAACGGAATATCATAGCCATCAGCCCAAAAATCGGACAGTAGAAAACACACACTCTTTTTTTTCAACACATTTCGTGTGAATTGGATAGCAGCAACAAGGTCAGTGCCACGATCATTTGCTTGCACATTAAGCAATTCTCGAATGAGGCGAAGGGTGTGTTGCCGCCCTTTTTTGGGGGCTATGTAGAGTTCTGGTTGGTTGGAAAAAAGGAGCAGTCCTACCTTGTCATTATTGGAATCGGCGCTAAAGGCAAGCAGCGCACAGATTTCGGTGATCAGTTCTTGCTTCCATTGCCCGCTCATGCCAAAAAATGACGAGCCGCTCACGTCTACTAGCAGCATCACGGTCAATTCACGCTCTTCTTCGTAAATTTTAATGTGTGGTTCGCCCGTGCGAGCGGTCACATTCCAATCAATATCGCGCACATCGTCGCCAAACTGGTATTGTCGCACCTCGCTGAACGACATTCCCCTTCCTTTAAAGGCACTATGGTATCCCCCCGTGAATAGATTGCGTGTAAGCCGACGGGTTTTGATTTCGATTTTGCGGACTTTCTTGATCAGTTCTTCCATTTTATCCGCTTTACCCGCCGTAGCCCTTCAGGGCGAAGGAGGGTTTGTTCGCATTGATTCCAGCCTCTAGCCCTTCAGGGGTTATTTCAAAATCGTATTCGCATCCATATTGCTTTTCCCGGAAACCACCGTTTTCCCGGCTCTGGACCAACCGTAAACTCCTCCAGCTAATTCGTAGACTCGTATAAAACCCAAAGACTTCATTTTTTCGGCAACCTGGGGGCTCCGAGAGCCATTTATATCATAAATAACTACTGGCGACTGGACATTCAGCTTTAAAATGCGTTTATCAAAATCTGGGTCATCTTCATCGCAGTTAATGGCTTGAAAAATATGGAGGATACGAAACTCCTTTTCCGATCTCACATCAATTAAAGGAATGTTTGGATCCGCCTTCCGAAGAGAGTCAAGCTGACTGGGCGAGATACGTACGATCGTGTTATAATATTGTAGGACATCCTCAACCCCGGTCATTTGAGGTGCTGGTTTTTCTTGACAAGAAAGAAAACAAAGCGTTGCCGCAATTGCGGCAAAAAACAAGGTTCGCATAGTTCTAATTATATTTTTTAGCAGAAACATTAAGATTTTTTTTCATTGTCTCCATCCTTATCGGGTCTTCGTTCAGGACGGATTTGTGGCGGACGATTCCCAGCACCTTGAGCTCCGCCCGATTGCGGCCGGTCGTGACGACGGGGTGGTGGGGCTTGTCGACGGCCTTGGGCAGAATCGTTTTGGGACGCCTTTTCAACGGCAGCAGCAGCAGATTGCGAACGATCACGGTTTTTATTCCGATTTTTTTTGCGCTTGTTCCGTTTTTCCATGGGCAACTGAATCACATCGTGCACATTTTCGAAATCTGGTTCTGCCTCTTCTGGTTCCTCTGTTTCAACGACTGGCGCCATGGATAGGATATGCTCCAAACTTTCCGGGAGTTTTCCAGTTTTTATCATGGCAATTGCTTCCCAAATTTGGTCTACATGGATGGGATAAAATTTACCCCGATCCTCTGCATAAGTATAAAACATTAGCCGCTTGAACACGTCCGTTTTGATCAGAATTGCCATCCCCGCGTTGGTTTTTAGTCGTTCAGCGCGATCTGGGAAATCTTCGAGCGCATCTATATAAGTATCAAGCTCGTAGTTGAGGCAGCATTTTAAACGGCCGCACATACCCGAAAGTTTGGTCTGATTGATGGCAAGGTTCTGGTAGCGAGCGGCGGCTGTATTCACACTTTTAAACTCCGTAAGCCAGGTGGAGCAACATAGTTCGCGGCCACAATTGCCAATCCCTCCAATACGGGCGGATTCTTGCCTTGCGCCGATCTGGCGCATTTCCACTTTCACTTTAAAGTCTCGGGCGTAATGGCGAATGAGTTCCCGAAAGTCAACGCGACCGTCTGCTGTATAAAAAAAGGTGCATTTTCGTCCGTCCCCCTGAAACTCTACGTCGCCGATCTTCATGTTCAAATCGAGCGAACGTGCAATGGCACGGGCATGTATAAGTATGTCGCGCTCTTCGCGGCGCACTTCATCGAGCCGCTCAAGATCGCGCTCATGCGCTTTCCGCACGACTTGTCCCAGCCGCGCATCCTGGCGGACACGCTTGCGCTTCATCTGCAAGCGCACCAATTCGCCTGTTAGCGTTACGGTACCTACATCGAAGCCACCGCCCGTGGCTTCTACTACCACCCAATCCCCTGTAGTAGCGAGGGTGTGTTGAAGGTTTTTGAAAAACTCTTTGCGAGAGCCATTTTTGAAACTGACCTCCACGGCGTCAAAAGGGCGCGGATCCGCGATTCCTTGAGCCGTTATCCAGTCGTATGTATTGTGACGGTTACAACCGCCGGTGGCACAGCCGCCATTTGATTTGCAGCCTTTTGTGCTATCTTTTCCTGTAGAACAGGAGCATCCGATACATCCCATGTTTATTTGGAAGCGGTTGACTTATCAATATATTTTTTGACAGGATGAACAGGATTTACAGGATTACTTTATCCTGTAAATCCTGTCAAAAAATATATCAATAAAACAGCCGCTATGGTTTTTGCGACCTCGTTTAAAACGAGACTATGTTGACAAAATGTGCGAGATTCAAAGATTATCGCACGGTTTGGATTTGTAGAACGAAATTCAATTATTCTCCGAACTTGGTTCACTAGCCGTGCAAAAGTAGCACGGCTTAATGCAGTTTTATCAGAAATTCAAAAAGTTCTCCATTCAAAAAAGAAGTATTTCGCCGTTTTGGGTTTAAGTAAGGATTAAAAATAGCCCAATTGTAACGCAGAGACCGGCTGTTATAGCGAAATAACGTTGCAACGTTGGCTTAAAAAGCCGCATTACCCCTCCAATGAGCAGACTCGGAAGCGCCATGCCCAAAAAAACCGCGCCGATTACATTTTGTGTGATTTTTCCGTCGTTGAACTGGTAGGCCAGGGCGTATTCGCCGATACCTACCAATATCGTAAGCCCAATTAAGAGGGAGAGGTTTTTCCAAGAAAATTTACCCGATGCCATGTTTCACTGCTTGTTTTGGGTTTTCATGATTTGATGCATTTGGATGGAGGTGTCCAGAAAAAGGATCTTCGGATTGGCATTTCGCTCTATGTAATAAATATTGTCGTTTAGGAGTCCGGCAATCTGCGCAATCTTTTCAAAATCAAGTACTTTGGCCATGTTCTGAGCGGTCGCGAGTTCTTCAGGCCGGAGACGCATGGTCGGATTGCCTGTGCTGACCAGGGAGAGCATTTCACGCAAAAAATGCAGCCCGTAATGCAGGAATTGTTTTTGGTTTTCTCGACCCAGTTTGGCGAATTCTTCAGTCCATCGTACCATATCCGGGGCATGCCCACGCCAGCATTTACGCAGCCAATCGAGGAGGAGCTGGGCATCGTCTGTAACCGGGGAATCAGCTGCTGTAAGGGCGGCACCGTAATCTCCGCCGCTGAGAAACGCAATTTGACGGGCGCGTTCAAGACTGATACCGCGCACCTGGACTAATCCGTCCGTCACATCCTCGTCGGAGAGCGGGTCGAGTTTAACCAACTGACAGCGAGACAATATGGTGCTCAGAATCAGGTCCTGGTTTTCTGCCACGAGCAGGAAAATGGTCTGCTCCGGTGGTTCTTCAATGAGTTTAAGCAGGCGATTTCCCTCTTTGCCAAGATATTCCGGAAGCCACATCAGGAGGATTTTGTAGCGACCTTCAAAGGCCTTGAGGCTGAGTTTTTTAAGGATTGCATTACATTCCTCTTTGTTGATGTTGCCTTGTTTGTTGTCAGCCCCAAGTCGCTGGAGCCAGGTATTGACGTCTGCATAGGGCGTTTCAGATAAAAAGGAACGCCATTCTTTCAAAAAATCGGTACTGACGGCATTGGTACCTATTGTTGGAAAGGAGAAATGGATGTCCGGGTGGGTAAAGTGGGAGGCTTTTCGGCAAGCGGCGCATTCACCGCAGGATTGGATATTGGGATATTGGGATATTTTTTCACACTGAAGCAATTGGGCAAATGCTGTGGCCAGGGCAAGCCCGCCGCCGCCTGTTTTCGAAAGGAAAAGCAGGGCGTGCGGTACGCGCTCGCTGGCTGCGAGGGAACTTAGAAATTCTTTGCTGCGCTGTTGACCGATTATGTTTTGCATAAAAATTAAAAACTGCCACTCAATTTGCTACTTTTCGCTTCTCGAATAAAAACGAGTCACAAGGTACGGGCTTATCTGCAGCACAAAAAACAGACTGGAAAAACCCAGTTCGCTGTAAGTTTGCAACGTACATTTTCCACTAATCTTTTTATCTTATTCGCTTGGAAGCAAGCGTTCAAATTCCATTGTCTAACGACCAATAATTATGGAACTCCTCGGTATAGGTTCTCGCGTCAAACACCCCGCGTATGGCGACGGGGCCATTGTCCGCCTCCATGTGGCGGCATACGAAGTTTGTTTTATGCAATTTGGCCTCAAAATGGTAGGCAAAGATTACAGCGGCTGGCAAGTGGTCGAGCGCATTGCCCCGGAGGAGGCCGTGTCGTTCACCGAGGCGGAGCAATCGCTTGTGCGCATCTTGAAGGCTTGGGCAGGGTTCAGTCTCGAAATCGTGCCGCTCGGCGAACGCTGGAAAAACGGCAAAATGATACTCCAGGCAGATGGCATTCAGCCCAAAGAAGTACCCATTGATGCCTTTTTTCACAAAATTGTAATGATGCGCGACCGCTTGCGGGTATTAGAACAAGGCATCAATGCGCACAAAAAACTCGATGATGAAGACAAGGTAAATCTCCAACAATACATTACCCGTTGTTATGGAAGCATGACCACGTTCAATCTGCTTTTTAAGAATAAGGAGGACTATTTCGTGGGCGAAAGCGGTAAAGAGTGAATTAACCACATAAGGCACATATAAATTAACCACATAAGGCACAAAAGGACACAAAAGATTGAACTTTATGCTTTTGTGTCCTTTTGTGCCTTATGTGGTTAATTTATATGTGCCTTATGTGGTTAATTTAAAGGTGGTTTGTGCAATTTGAAAAATGTTTTCATCTCTGCTGGGCTTGCCTCAAGCGGACGATTTGTAAACATTTTCAAACCTATCCTATGCCACATTCTTCCAGCATTCCACCGCTCCGAATTATCGGGTTTTGCTCCCTTTTTCTCCTTTCTGCTTGCCAACAAAAAAGTGAGGCTCCTTTTGCCGAACGCTCGCCAGCACCACCACCTCAAGGCACGGAAAATCAGGCGAAATTAGATCGCGCCCCCAGCGCATCTGCGGCATCAGAGCAATTTCAGGATGCCGCAGCCAATGGCGACATTTTCTCCTCTGTAGCGGCTGTTCCCAGTGCGATTGACTCGTTGAAAAAATTTGTCCGCAATGCCCAGATGCGCTTCCGGGTAAAAAACACGGCCGAGTCTACATTGCGCATTGAGGATATTACACTACGCAATGGCGGTTTTGTAATCAAAAGCAACCTGAACAGCGATGTTGAACTCCGCCAGACTACCCCCATCAGTCAAGACTCTGCGTTGGAAACCACACGATACAGCATTCACAGCCAATTGGTTATTCGCGTACCATATCGCATGTTGGATACTACGCTGCGCTCCATCGGCAAACTGTCAGATTTCCTTGATCTGCGGCATGTGAACGCTGAGGACGTGGGACTTCAAATGCTTGAAGAAGAGCTCGTGCGCCTTCGCGAAGGCATCTATCGTAGTGATTTGAATCAGTCCGAAGAGAACAAACTCCAGCCAAAGGCCGATCGCGCCCGCGCCAGCCGCGCCGCCAGCGACCAAGCCCGCATTGAAACCTTGAAACTGGAGGATGCAATCAGGTTTAGCACCGTGACTGTGGACATTTATCAACTTCCCCAAATCCGTCAAACAATGGTGGCCAACACTGATGTGCCAATAGCAAAACAACCATTGATTGCCCGATTGTCAGAAGCATTGCGTTCCGGTGCTGAGATTTTGATTGTTTTATTCCTTGGTATCGTCCATTTGTGGAGTGTGATTTTACTCGCTGTGTTGGGGTATTTTACATGGAAATGGCTGCGAAAAGGAAAAGTCTTCGTGGCTGCCGATATTCAAAAGTCCTCGTAAGGACATTTGTGTACCAAGCCAAGCGTGTGCACAAAACCCTTTTGCGTTTTTCCTGTTGGGGCTTGTTACATTTGCCGCTAATTATGGAAAAAGTAAAATGCCTTATCATTGGCTCTGGCCCAGCGGGTTATACAGCAGCCATTTATGCCGCTCGCGCGGGCCTCAACCCCATGCTTTACACGGGTCCTCAACCAGGTGGCCAACTTATGATCACCAACGATGTGGAAAACTACCCTGGCTATCCGGATGGGCGCAACGGTCCTGAAATGATGGAAGATTTCCGCAAGCAAGCCGAACGCTTCGAGACGGTGATCCGCAATGAAAAAATCGTAAAAGTGGATTTCACAGGACCTATTCATAAGGCTTGGAGCGAAGCGGGTACTGAAATTCATTCACCTACCATCATTATTTCCACCGGAGCAAGCGCCAAATGGCTTGGTATTCCCGGCGAGCATGAACTGGAAAACAAGGGGGTTTCGGCCTGTGCCGTTTGCGATGGGTTTTTCTTTCGCAAGCAAAAAGTCGCCATTGTAGGTGGTGGCGATACAGCCGCCGAGGAAAGCACTTATTTGGCAAAAATCTGCTCCGAAGTGCATCTGATTGTGCGCCGCGACGAAATGCGTGCTTCCAAAATAATGCAGGAAAGAGTGCTTAACACGCCCAACATCACCGTACATTGGAACACCTCACCAGAAGAAGTACTCGGTACCGAGGGAGTAGAGGGCGTTCGACTCCGCAACAACAAAACTGGGGAAATCAGCACCCTGGAGGTAACCGGCTTTTTTGTCGCCATCGGCCACCAGCCCAACACGGATATTTTCAAGGGCTGGCTCGAGCTCGATGAGAGTGGCTACATCAAGGCAGTGCCTGGCCGTTCGTTCACCAATATACCCGGCGTGTTTGCCTCTGGGGATGCGCAGGATAAAATCTACCGCCAGGCGGTTACCGCTGCGGGCACTGGATGTATGGCTGCTTTGGATGCTGAAAGGTATTTGGTTGAGACGGGGCTGTAGATTTTCTTATCTGACGTAAAAAGGCCTTCAAACTCAAGTTGGAAGGCCTTTTTTATGATTATCGCATCAGCATCAACTTCTTCGTCGTGCTCCCGCCTTCATTTTCCAAAGTGACGAAGTATATCCCTGCGGCTAAAAGCTGGGTAGGGATTTCCAGCTCTGTTGTTGGAGCATTGAATTGTTTTTGCCATAGGATATTTCCAGAGATTGCCGAAAGCCTGACTTGGAAAGGAGGCTCAATGCTTTCGTTCAATAACAGATGCGTACTGCCCGGCAGGGAGGGATTGGGCAAAAGGCTGAAGTTTAGATGTTTTTGAGGTTCTACAGATTGGGAAATCCCGGAACAGGATACCGGTGAGAGTTTCCACAATTCTGTTCCCAATGAATTGGTGAAGAGCGTTATAAAGAGAGTCTCTCCCACGATCAAAGTAAATTGGTTAGCATAATTTTGGTAACCAGTGGGCATAGACGCTAATTTTTGAGTTCCACTTTCTGTTCCATCAGAGTACCAGATTCCGTATTCGGTACCATCAAAGGCACTAAAAATCACATTGTCTCCACATACGGTAAAATTGCGTATTTTACTTTCATAGGGTCCTGGGTTAATGTCTTTAACCAGTTTTGTTCCTGTTATTGAGCCGTCGCTGATGCCCAGTTCGGTCTGTGTGTCTGGATTCCATACCTTAAAAAAAACCTGTTTGGGTGTTGCAACCAAAAGGCCAGAGGTTGTCTGTACACTTTCCGTCTTTATTTGGGCAGTATCCGCCAATACTCTTTGAAAAGGAGTGCCCGATGAACTTGCCAACAATTGAAAGTTGTTTGCATAAGGAGGGGACTGAGAACCATAATTATCTTCCGTATAAAGAAAAAAAGCACTCTCTGTCCGTGCAGATCCCAAAATGCACATCCACCCTGAGGTCATAAAAATATGGGTGCTATCCATACCAGCCATTCCACCGCCATAGTAAGTGCCACCATTGTGGTAGCCGACTCTCAAGGTATGCCATCGAAAGCGCCCGTTTTCGTACCGGGTAATTTTTTCAATGTGGGAAGAACCTGAAGTGCTATAACTATTTTGCCCAACATTTTCAAGGAATTGAACATTGCCGGGCTGGCCGTTAGAACGGTAGAACTTGTTTTCGGAGGCGTATGGATTAAGCGGGTGGATCGAAAACCAATAAAGATAGTCGTTCGAAGAACTTAAGGTTTCAATGCCGGATTCAGTAGTATGGAAATCAATAAGAGCGTTCTGCCCGGCATCCCAATAACGAATTTGATTACCAAAACTAAACCACAATTTATCCTTGAAAACTACTACTGACGTGGGTGATTCGTTAGGCATCGTGGTAAGCACAGGATTTGTACCGCCCATTGTCCCATCACTCGCCCACACCGTGTACTTGGAATCATTGGTTTTTGTAAAAAAATAAAGCGTATCTCCAATCACAAGAAGCGGGCCATCTGGAATCCCCAATGCAGCTATCGGCAGGGGCAATATCACTTCTGTGCCATCGGGCGTACCATCGCTAACGCAAAGAGAACGGCCATAGATAGTTGCGTCCGTTTTGGCAAAGAAATAAAGCTTGTTTTTGAAAGCGGTTAAACTTTCTGGCATAGAAGATTCTGTGCCAGGCAACAAGTCTTTCATCAATTCCAGTGTTTGCTGGGCAGAACAGAGTAAGGGAAGCTGGATCAAAAAGACAAATGCCAGGTAATGAATTGAAGTATTCTTCTTCATGGCCGGGATGTTTTACTTTACTAAACCTCCTGAATATTCGTCCCAATCACCCATCTTTTATCCCCAATACGATGCCAGCTATTGCTGCTGGTCTCAAAAATACTGACGGCGGCACCTTTTTTTAGTTCGCCAACTTTGGCGTTGGAGGTGCCTGGGCCAGTACGCACATTCAGGAAGGTAGAGGTGACCTTCCCTTTTCGTGTTACAACTGCGGGCGCACCATTGCCAGCGATGACCTGAATATAATCGGCGCTGACAAACTGATTTGTGCCTATGCGCCAGAAGCCAGATTTTTTCTCAAGCAGGTTCACGATGTCTCCCTGATGTAACTCTGCCACTTTTGGGTTGGAAGTACCCGGACCAGTACGTACATTCAAGAATTTGGAAGTCACCTTGCCGCGCTGCGTAGCGGCCTGACCGCCGCCCGTACCAGTACCCGAACTGCCACTGCCCCCTGTTCCACTGCCACTGTTCCCAGCGGCCATTTGCACAGCACGGAGCGCGTTTAGGCGGCCATAGCCAAGTTTTGAAGAGCGGCCATTGGCATCGTAACCCCCACCGATTTTGTCAGCCGAACGGCGGAGAATGTCTTTGATTTCGCCCAAAGTTAGGTCTGGATTTGCCGAAAGCATCAACGCGCACACGCCTGCCGTAAGCGGCGCAGCACTCGAAGTGCCACCAAACCGACTGGTATAACTATGCAAGAGCGAACTACCATTGGCACTTACGGTAGCCGTGGTGACACCTACGCCATCGTTGCCATTGGTAGGTGCGCAAAGGAATGCTGTGGGGCCAAAAAAAGTATAAGACGAAGATTCGTCAAGGCTATTGGACGCCGTGATACAGATCAAATCAGGATGCGCCGCGAAATCGCTGACTTGCCGCGGCACATTGTTGGAGGCGGGATTGGCATTCCCAGCTGCGATAAAAACAGGCAATCCCTTGCCGTTGCGGCCTTCTCGCACCACGCGACTGATATAATTAGAGACATAGGTGGAAAGCGGCACCGGCTTTGGGAATCCGAGGCTGCAAGAGATGATGTCTGCCCCATTGAGGATCGCGTGTTCGAATGCCTTTTGGATGGCATCGTCCGATAGTATGTCGAGTTTTATCGGGATGATGCGGGCATTGGGCGCTGCGCCGAGCACCCCTTGTCCATCCCAAACCCCGGCTGCCACTGCTGCACAAGAGGTGCCGTGACTAAAAACACCCCAGGAACCATCAGATGCCTGAAACCAGGGTGACACATCTGCTGTGCGGTTGGCGGCATTGAAAGTATTTCTTATTTTGGTGCCATCGCCTCGCAAGGAGGGGTGTTCTGTATCAAAACCCGTGTCAATTATTGCAATTTTGATGTTTTTAGAGCCAAGTCCCTGCAATTCTTCCCATGCAGCGCGCACTTTTGCGTCCGCACCTTTTTTGAAATGGTGCGCTCCGTAAACAGCATTTGGAATATCAATGATGGGGATTTGCCCCCCATTGTTTTCGTGATGCCATTGACTGTTGATGAATTTGCCGGTGGGTGGGGAAAAATCGCCCATCACGGGTTTTGTCATAAATTCTGGCTCTGCGATTTTGACAATGCGATTTTTTTGGAGCAACATCGCACACTTCACCGGGTTGGGGGAGTCTGGTGTGGTGCTTACTCGGTAGGCCTCCGGGCTGACGACTTGGCGCACATTCAGATTGAGTGCGTCCATCGCTTCTTGTTGCTTTTCGTAGGTAGTTCCGGGCTTGAACTCAATGTATAGATAGCCGGTTGGGATGAACGGCGAATCATCCTCTCCATCAACGATCCAGATGTGCGTACCAACTGAAACCTCTGGCTTTTCCCGCAATGCATCAAGTTTTTGGTCAATTCCGCGTGAGGATTTTACGACCTCAAAATCACGTATTTGCTCTTGTTCAGCGGCATTTTTTCGCTTTGGCGCGCGCTTCATGCCCGGGGTGTAACGCACAGCGACCTGCGTTTTGCTTTTGCTCAGGTTAATGGTTTCGCCTCCAAATTTGAACGAGGCTTTGTTTACTTTTTTTGTTGCCATTTTTTAGGAGTGTTTAAACGATGAACGATGAATGATAAACTATGAACTACCCGCGAATCCTGTTCATAGTTTATCGTTGATCGTTATCTTACTTTATAGGCTTTGTTTACTCGATCTAGTTCGCGCTTGTTCTCGCGGTCTTTTATGGTCTCGCGTTTGTCAAACGATTTTTTACCCTTTGCGAGGCAGATGGTCAGTTTGGCAAATCCGCGCTCGCTGAAAAAGATTTTGAACGGCACTATGGTCGAGCCTTTCTCTTTGATGCCGCGCTCCAATTTTCGAAGCTCCGGGCGGCGAAGCAAGAGTTTTCGGTTGCGCCTTGGGAGGTGGTTGGCATCCGTACCATATTTGTATTCAGCTACATAGAGGTTGCGCACCCAGAGCTCCCCTTGGTCAAAAATACAGTACGCATCCGACAGGTTTGCGTTGCCGTCCCGGATACTTTTAACCTCTGTTCCAGTTAGCATAATGCCCGCGTCAAACTGCTGCACAAACTGGAATTCGTAGATCGCTTTACGGTTCAGAATCTCGATCTTCGCTTTTTTCTTCTCTTTTGCCATGTCTTAAAATGTCTGCAAATGTAACTATACCCGCCTTCGCCAAGGCTACAGCGGGTAAAAATGTGGTCAATGTGTGAAATGTGGTCAATGTACCCCACGATCACTAAGTGAAATCCCCTCTAAAATCACCTCGCAAGCAAATCGAATTTCTGCTTCCGAAATGGTCAGCGGTGGTGCAATGCGCAGACTGCGGTCGTTGAACAAAAACCAATCCGTGATAACCCCATGTTGGATGCAATGTTGAATCACGGTCTTCACGTTGGCTTCGTCACCCAAATCCACGGCCAACCAAAGCCCAGCGCTGCGTATTTCGCGAATTTTGGGATGTACCAACAGGCTTTTGAAAAGTATTTCTTTTACAGGCACTTGCGCCAAAAGATCGCCTTCAAGCAATATTTCCAGGGTAGCCAGACCCGCCGAAACGCACACAGGGTGTCCGCCAAATGTTGTAATGTGCCCCAACACCGGATCGTGCGATAAAGTTTGCATCAGCTCCCGACGAGCCGCAAATGCCCCGAGCGGCATTCCTCCCCCAAAGCCTTTTGCCAGCAATAAAATATCCGGCACGATGCCATATTTTTCAAAAGCAAAAAGATGCCCCGTACGCCCCATTCCTGCCTGAATTTCATCCAAAATCAACAAAGCGCCTACCTCATCGCAGCGTTGGCGTAGCGCCCAAAGCCAGGAGGGATTCGGGAGAATTACGCCCGCTTCTCCCTGAACTGTTTCGACCACCACAGCTGCAGTTTGATCGTCAATAATACTCAAATCAGAATCAACATTGAACGCTATGTGTCGAATGCCCGGCAGCAATGGTTGAAAGGCTTCCGTAAAATCTCTCGGCCACATCAGGCTGGCGGCACCCTGGGTGCTGCCATGATAGGCATATAAACAGGAGATAAATTGGGAGCGACCCGTAGCGCGCTTTGCAAGTTTCATAGCCCCCTCAGTGGCTTCCGCACCTGAATTTGTAAAATAAACCGAATCAAGCCCGGGCAAGTTTTCAGCAAGCAATTGAGCAAGTCGCACCTGCGGAGTTAGCACGAATTCCCCATACACCATCGTGTGCCAATAGGCATTAAGTTGTTGTTGCACAGCATTTTGCACGCGCGGATGGCGATGCCCCAATACGCTTGGGCCTATGCCCGCGATGAGGTCCAGCCATCGTTCTCCATTAGAACCATACAACCAACAACCCTCGGCGCGCTCAATTTCCAGCGCGAGCGGCGCGGGGGAAGTCTGCGCCACATGATGAAAAAAGAGTGAACGTAGATTGGCACTTTTTTGCGTTTGCATCACTATTATTTTCGCGAACAATTTATTCCACCCATATTTGCAGGGTCGGGCAAAGTTCGTTCAAGTCGAACAAGCTTCGATTAATAACGTTTAGATATACTAATCCATGACAGCTCGTACCCTCATCGCCCACGACATACCTGCACTCACCGTTGAACAAACGGGACGCGAGGCATTCCACATGCTGAACGACTATCATGTGAAACATCTCCCAGTAGTGGATGGTGGCAAATTGGTCGGCCTTCTTTCAGAAGAAGAGATTTTCAACCACAAACTTTCCAGCCCGCTAGGGGAACATGATTTTTCGGTGTTGCCACTGTTTCAAGTCCATGAAAACGAACACGTTTTTGAAATTATCAAAATTATGGGCGATCACCGACTCACGGTCATTCCCGTAGTGGATGCTGAAGGTCAATATCTCGGTCTGGTGCAGCAAAACGACGTGCTGCGCTATTTTGCCCATACGGCTTCTATGACCGAACATGGCGCAGTACTTGTATTGGAAATGCCTCGCCGCGACTACGCGCTCTCTACCATCGCCCGTATTTTTGAAGAAGAAAAAGTGAACATTCTCAGCGCTTTTGTCACATCCGGTTCAAACCCCGAGCATGTGGAGCTGACCTTGAAACTCGACCGGCACGACCTTTCCCGCGCCATTGCTTCACTGGAGCGCCATGAATTTGAAGTAAAAGAAACTTTCGGCGAAACGGATCGCAGCGAACTATTGCGTGAACGTTATGATGCATTGATGCATTACCTGAATGTGTAGGGCGAAATTTATTTCGCCATTCCTAAACCATACTTATTGGCGAAATAAAATTCGCCCTACGTCATGACGCAGTCCCTCTGGCATTTAGAGAACATTGATGTTACCCACCTGCTTTGTCCCACCAAGTTGGGGAACGAAGATTTGATGGCACGCCACACACACTGCAATTTCAAAAAAGGCGAATCCGTGTATGTGCCACAAGACCTTTCAGACCGCATTTTTTTTATCACGGAAGGTCGGGTTAAAATATCGGTGATGAACGAGGAGGGCAAAGAAATTACAAAAGCAATTTTGGGGCGCGGGGAGGTGTTTGGCGAACTGGCCTTGCTGGGGGAACAACTCCGCCACGACTTTGCTACTGCGCTCGAAGACACCAATACCTGTGTTGTGACGCTTGAAGAATTGCGCGGTTTGATGCGCGATCGTTCGGAGCTTAACTTGTTCTTTATGAAGATGTTTGGCGGGCGACAACTGGAAATGGAGCGGCGCCTGGAATCGCTCGTTTTTCGTGACAGCCGCAGCCGTATCGTGGAGTTTCTGGTCAATATCGCACGTTCCAAAGGTCAGCGGGTCGGGTATGAATGGGTCATCAGAAAACCAGTGACCCATCAGGAAATTGCCAACCTCACCGCTACCAGTCGGCAAACAGTAACCACCACCCTCAACGATCTTCGTTACAAAAAACTGCTTAGTTTCAATCGCTCCCGGCTGTTGATCCGTGATTTGGATAAATTGGCGGAAGAGATGAAATAGTTACCTTCGCCCCATGTCGCGCTCGAATAAATACGTTTGCATTCACGGTCATTTTTATCAACCACCCCGTGAGAATGCCTGGCTTGAAACGGTAGAACAACAAGAAACCGCCCACCCTTTCCACGATTGGAATACGCGCATCAACCACGAATGCTACGCTCCAAATGCGGCGGCTCGTATACTGGATAACGAGGGCTGGATTGTCAAAATTCGCAATAACTACAACCGTATTTCCTGGAATTTCGGACCTACGCTCCTCTCCTGGTTGGAAGAGAACGACGCAGACGCATACTCCATGCTTATCAGGGCCGACAAGCGAAGTCAGGAACTCTTTGGTGGGCACGGATCGGCTGTTGCGCAAGTTCACAGCCACCTTATCATGCCGCTTTGCAACGCCCGCGATAAAGTGACACAAGTCAACTGGGGCATCCGGGATTTTGAGCGTCGTTTTGGCCGTTCTCCAGAAGGTATGTGGCTTGCAGAAACAGCGGTAAATATCGAAACCCTGGAAGTGCTCGCTTCTCATGGAATCAAGTATACCATATTAGCACCCCGCCAGGCCAAGGCAGTCAGGAAGTTGGCAGTTTTACCCGCCGAACCTTCAGGGAAGTTGGGGGCAGTAGCAGTTGGCAGTGACCAACCGCCACTGCCGACTGCCACTGCTCCTGCCAACTCCGAATTCCCGTGGCATAATGTTAATACCGAAAGTATTGATACCCGCCGTCCCTATCAGTGTCTGCTTCCCAGTGGGCGGAGCATCGCATTGTTTTTTTACCATGGCAAAATAGCCCAAGAAGTCGCATTTAATGGCCTGTTAAACAGTGGTAGGGCTTTTTCTGAACGGATTACTGGAATTTTTGACAATAATGCTGAAGCCCAATTGGCGCACATTGCTACCGATGGCGAAAGCTATGGGCACCACCATCGCTATGGTGAAATGGCACTTGCCGATTGCCTGAATTATGTGGAAGATGCTGGGCTTGCTACCTTAACCAACTATGGTCAGTATCTGGAACTCCACCCACCAAATTGGGAAGTTCAAATCCACGAAAATTCCTCCTGGAGCTGTGAACACGGCGTTGAGCGATGGCGCAGCGATTGCGGTTGTAAATCCGGCCAGAACAATTGGAACCAACGCTGGCGAAAGCCGCTGCGCGACACGTTGGATTGGCTTCGTGACCAACTTGCGCCGATTTTTGAGCGGGAAGGCGCCCGATTGCTTCGAGACCCTTGGTCTGCCCGAAACGACTATATCGAGGTCATGCTCAATCGTACCGACAGTAACGTAGAAAAGTTTTTGAAAAAACACGCCCGTCGAGAACTTAGCCATTTGGAAAAAGTGGCGGTGCTTCGACTGCTCGAAAGTCAGCGTTTTGCCGTATTGATGTACACGAGTTGCGGTTGGTTTTTTGACGAAATATCGGGCATTGAGACAAACCAGATTTTGCAGTACGCACTGCGAACGATGGATTACACACTCGATGTGACCGGGCAAGATTTGCACCCGGAATTTACCAGGCGTTTGGCCGCAGCACCCAGCAATGTATTGCCCAATGGAGCCGAAAGTTTTCTGAAAAATGTAGTGCCTACCCGGGTTACACTAGAACGCGTAGCCATGCACTTTGCTGTCGCTTCCCTTTTTGAAGATGACCCGGAGAAACTGGATTTGTTTAATTACACGGCTTCTGTAGAGTTTTTTGAAAAAATAGAAGCAGGCACTCCCCAATTTGCCGCAGGGCGACTGCGTATACGCTCACGACTCAGTCATGCTGAAAAAACCTTCTGTTTTGCTGTATTGTACCTTGGCCAACAACACATTATCGGAAATATCAGCGGAGAAATGCTGCGTTCGCAGTTTGAAGAAATGTACACCCGTACCAGCAATGCTTTCCGTGCAGCAAATATGGGCGAAGTTATTGGTGCGTTACAGGAATATTTTGGTCCCGAAAAGTTTACCCTGACCAGCCTTTTCGCCGATGAGAAAATCAAAATTATCAATACGATCACCGATTCAAGCCTTACCGTGGCAGAGGCTACTTTCCGCGACGTATTCAATGATAATTACCAACTCATGGCCGGTATTGAGGAAGCCAAACTCCCACTCCCATCTACTTGGCACAACATCGCTTCCTACGTTCTGAATGCCGATCTGCTGCATTTTTTTGAAGGACGTGTCGCGATAGATATACGCAACCTCCGCCGCATCGTTGCCGACATTGAACGTTGGCACATCAAACGTCCGGATGAGGAGACCTTAAACCTCGCTATTGGGGAGCGCGTTTTCCGCGAAATCGAAAAAATCGGCTTAGATGAATCTTCTCTGCCCAGGGTTCACTGGCTCGCCGATGTGCTTTCCATTGTTAAGGAAATGGGGCTAAAACCCACTATCTGGCGCAGTCAGAATGTGTTTTACCTGCTCACAAAAGGTCTCCGAAAAGGGCAGTGGGTATTTGTCAACAAGGAATGGGAGGCTGAATTTGGGCGTTTGGCTACTTTGTTGAAGGTTCGGTTGAAGACAGGGTGAGTGTTCTTTGACAGGATTTCTTGAATGTTTTTTGACAGGATTTACAGGATAAACAGGATTTAATAATGGTTGTCGGCTTCGCCGACAATGTGGAGTCACACATCCTGTTCATCCTGTAAATCCTGTCAAAAAACGTTTGTTTAACTAAATCCGCACCATCTTCCGCACCGCACTTTTCTCGGGCGTTTCCAATTTATAGTACAAAACCCCGGCGGCACTTAGCCCTGTCAGGTCAATATCCACGGTATTCATCCCGGCAGGCCACTCGCTGGATTTCGACCACAGAATCTTGCCATTCCCATCCAATATAGTGAGTACTGCTGGGCTTGCTTCGGGCAGTTGGAAGGTAATGGTCGTTTTTTCCGCGAAGGGATTGGGCTGGTTTTGGAACAGCTCGAAGGCCGGGTTTGAATTTCCAAAGCGCAGCGCTATGCGGGATTTGGTGATTGGTGGATTGGTAATTAGTGATTGGTGATTGGTCGCCAACGTTTTAGCGTATCTATATGCCTCTGCTTGGGTGATTTTGCTGCTGATTCGAAGCATTTCGCGGAGAGAACCCGCTTTTTGGGCTTTCAGTTTGAGCGTGAAATGCGCTCGTCCGCCAGCCTCCCAGGCCATTGTGAGCAGCGATTTTTGGGGAAATAATGCGAAATTGTCCTTGCCCATATTTTCGCCGGGCAGAATTTCCAAAATTTCCAGCCCATCCGTTTCGAGTGTGAACTGGCAGCCTTCCACGAGTTCGGAGGCGCTGAAAGTCATCTCAAAAATCTCACCCTCCTGCACTTCTCGATCTTCCGTGTCAAAGTAAACTGTGCCATCAAAGCGCTCCTCGGCAGGTGATAACACATTGGGAATGACCGTGTTGTTTACGTCGCCGATTTTCATGCCAATAAAATTGTATGGCGAAGGATTGCCAAGCGGTATGGTGTCTGGAAATCCTGGTTGGAAGGGGTTCTCTGGATTCGGGAAAACAAAACTTGAATCCACAAAACGCCAACTTGTGTTGTTGGGTAATTCAGAGTACACCCCCAGGATAAGTTTGCGGAACTCCACGATATCAAAAGAGGAGATGCTGCCGCTCTTGTTGGCATCCGCCGAAATTATTTTATAAGGTGTATTAAGGGGTTCCGTATTTAGAATATGCTTGGAAATCAATACCAAATCATACGTCGTCACACCGTTAAGCGGGTTGTCGTCTTTTTCGGGAATAATGTAAAAATAATCTGCCAAGGGCAAATTGCCATCTAGGGCAAAATACCCCAAGGCATCTGTTAGATTGAGGAAAAAAAACGGGGGTGGGCAAAATGTGCAGCCCCCGTCAATTTCAATCGAGACATCGGATATTCCAATTCCTTCTTCGGTTATGATTCTACCAGTAATTGAATCGCTGGAGCCAGAGCAAATAGCTAAGTTATCCTGAATTGTCAATGGTGATTCACAGTAATCTGCATTCCCAGCTTTGTCAATGGCCCATAATTCGACACATTGGGAGCCTAGTTCAGCACAGGTATAACTGATTGATGTTATTGGATTGCCATTCCCATCTGCCGGGAAGCCGTTGCCCGTACCACATTTTCGAATGCCTATCCGAATTTGATTATCAGGCGTACAATTGTCTTCTGCATATTGCAGGAAGTCTGATGCCCACAGGGTTACCATACCAGAAGGCACTATATTCACGGAAAGGCCATTTTGGCAAACTACCACCGGTGGTTTACAATCTCTTACCGTGAAAGTATAATTGTATAATATCTGATTTCCGCATTGGTCGGTGATAGACCATTCGATTTTATGGGTTCCGTGTGGCAATTCAGGAGCAAAGAATACATCTGGTTGTTGTTGCGTATTCCAACGCACACGACCTGTTTTGTTGTTCCCGGAAACAGTTGTTTCAAGGGCAAAACCCACTTTTTGATTGCTCGGCACGGGTCGCTCATCGAATGCTCGTGGCGTACCTCCTAAGAAGTTGGGGGTATTAATGTTGTTGTAAAGCACGTTGTTCCAGCCAAGGTTTGCCAGTTGCGCGGAATTTATCACCGTTTCCATAATCCCGTCTCCATCAAGGTCGAGGTGAAGCAGGTATTGAATGTTGATGTTTGACCCATTACATGCATCGGTGGCAGTAATCATCAATTCAGTTGGTTCTTCGCAAAGGTCGTGAATACTCAGACTGGCGTCCCACCAATACGTTTCGTTCCAGAAATGGGGGTTGTTCGCGGTGGCCCAGTTTTGGTTGGCGCAAGTGGGTACGGCATAAGAGCCCGTAGGGTGCTGGAAGTCAAGGACTTTGATGATTTGCTTGTACTGATAGCCGTTGGTATTCTGGTCAAAAAAAGTGCAATAATTGGTCTCGTTCGGATCCACGGGGTTGATTTTAACATTGGTCGGCGCCCAAGGCCCAATTGTGCCACAAGCTGATACGGTTGGTCCGGGTAAGTTGTTTGGGTGGTTGGTGACCGGGTTTGGATTTGGGTTTGGAACAACGGTCAAGGCCGCCAGCGAATCATATTTGCAGCGGTTCGTGATTTCCCAGGTACGCTCGATTTTGTAGCATGCATCTGGCACGACCGTAAATGTTACATCCGTAAAATCAAGATCAAAGTCCTCGCAGTTTTGGCCAAAGAAAGCAGGCTCACCGTAATTGTTCGTTCCATCACAGATTGTCACAATCATATCATTGGGAAATTTGACAAAATAATCCTGCAAATAATCCACAATAATGGCTTGCGTACAGCTCCCCATATTTCCAGCCGTATCAAACACCCTGAAAATGCGCGTTAGGGTGCCCCGGCTACACACCGTATCGAATTGTGTGTAATCCACTTCCAGGGCCATTGAATCCACCGCGCAAGACATCGAGGCAAGCATGCCGTAGTCCAGCGTCGGGTCAAAATTTTCGCAATTCACCATCAGGTTCTGTGGTGCTTCACAGGCGGGTGGGTTAATGTCCGTAATGGCAATTTTCATGGCGCAATCGCTAAAATGTCCAGCCCCAAAACTGGCTGAAACACTACCCGATGGCACCGGAATATCATACACGCGCAGCACCGCATCCAGCGTGTCAATTTGATCCAGACAACAGAATCGCAGCGTATCGGTCCAGAGGGTATCAACGAGGCAGGGTGTGGGTTGCAAAAACCTGGTTTTGAACGAGATGGGTGTGCAAGCGTCGGTGGAGCCGTTGTCCAGCTCGCCCGCTCCAATGGCAAGTATTCCAGTTGCTAAAAGTTGCCTTGTCGAAAATGTGTCGCAACGCGCCACGGGAGGCTGCATGTCGGCCACCGTTAGGGTAAAACTGCAATCGCCAGTATTGCCACAGCTATCCTCGGTTACGTATGTAAAAGTGGTCACTCCTACCGGGATTAATACGGAGCCCATCACACCAAGCGTGTCGTAACTTGTTGAATCGTTTCCAACAAAATCAGCCATCGAGCCAATCAAGGTTTTAGACAGCCCATTTTCCTCCCAAAACGCTTGAAAAGTAGCCAATTGGGAGCAAGCGTCGGTCAAAACAGCATCCGGTAAATCCACCACAGCATGGCAGGTGTCTGCACTAACCGTCATCAAAATCGAACCCGGGCAGGAGATGCTGGGAGCAGATTCGTCCAGGATGAAGATATTTTGCAAAAACGGGCCTTCTGAAAGCCCCGTGCAGAAATCAAAATATTCCCAGAGTCTTCTTACGCGTACATCGCCGCAAGGAAGTGCCAGTGGGTAATCTTCGTAAAATGCAGAAATCTCACACAGGGTATTGTTTTCCATACTATACTTCTTACCATTAAAAAGCACAAATGGCGTACCTGTGACCTCTGGCGTAACATTAGCATCCGGGCAATGAAGCGTCACATCAGGCGGCAATTGAATTTCAGCAAGGGTGTGCAGGTGTTTTTTAATGGATTGGATGCAAGTGCCTGTGTTGCCGCTTTGGTCGCTGGTTATCCAGGTGCGGCTCACGATTTTGGTATAAGGTGTGTCGCAGGAATAGGAGACGGTGTTGTCTATGTATGTAGGCGTATTGACCGACCCACAAGCATCGCTCACTTGCGGGATGGCAGCAGATAATCCAAGGCTGTCTTTTAAAAACAGTGGGCTAATATTTTCTTCAGCACAGGATACGATAATGTCCGGGCAATTGAATACTGGCCCAATCTTGTCCAATATATTCACATTGCCCCAGCATCTGTTTCCACTTTCGAGATTCGTGACACGGCTTTGATATGTTTTCCCTTTATCACTTGCATTGAAGGTGGCGGGCAGCCAGGGGCCGTTCCCGAAAGGGACCGTTTTGTCAACTTCCACAATATAATCCGACGCACAACCATAGAAACCCAGTAATATCTCCGAAAAAGCGAGCGTTCTGGCACAACTGGAATCCAGCTCAATTGTAACAAGATCATCGCAGTCCAATATTGGGGGTGCCGAACTTTCTACTGTAAATGTAAAAGCGCATGTCGCTGTATTGCCCGCTAAATCAGTAGCCAAAAACACACATGTGCTAATACCAACGGGAAATACACTTCCCGACGTCGGGCCAGAAAGTTGAATGACGATCGCTGTACCCTGGTCGTCGGTGGCCGTAACAGTGTAGTTGAGCACGGTATCACAGGCGCCTTGAGGCAGCTGAATGGTGTCGGAAACCGGGCAGAAAATCTCAGGATCAATGGTATCTGCAAGGATATGGAATTCAGGATATGGGCGGTTTTCAGAATGGACTTTATTGGCGTTTTGTGGAATGGAAAAAGAGGCTGTGGGGTTTTTAGTCAACATTTCAGGCGAAAGAACCTTGCCAAAAAGATTGATAGTCAGGACCGAAAGCAAAAGGAGTAAAACTCGATTCATGGAATAGAGATTGTTATGGAGAAATGAACGAGGATAAAAAATTAAAGCTGCGAAAATTGAGCCGACTTGGCTTATAAGTCCAAATTTTACAAAAAAAACTTATTTGAAGTAGTTGTGTATCTCTGAGATTAAATGAAAAAGGCACACGGATGACACAGATTAGACACGGATTTTTAGCCTATAAATAGCGCAATCCGTGTCTAATATGTGTCATCCGTGTGCCTTTTCTCTTAAAAAAGACCCAAACCACTAGCCGCCCACCTTCTTCTGCATCTTCTTGGGCATCAATCCTTTTTGCGGTTTCCCCTTTTTCTTTTTTGGGGCTTTTAAACTGGATTCAGCCGGGCATCCGCTTTTTTTACTACATGCGGGTGCGGCCATCACCACCGAAAAAAACAACATGAAAAACAGTGGCCAATATTGACGGATGTTCATGGATAGATCAGTTTTTCTTGCTTTTCTTTTCATCTTTTGAAAAAAAATCGCTGGCGTGGGTGGCTTTGGGGCAGCCTACCTTTTGGCTACAGGCGGGGGCAATCACGGCCACCAAAAAAAGGAATAAAAGTGCTGGGGGAAAAAAGCGGGAAAATTTCATCGAACGTTGTGTTTTATGTTATTGAGTGAGTTGGTTAATGGATATTTGGTTAATTGTGGATTTGGTTATCAAGTGACGCAAAAACGGCAAATTTTAAGTTTAATTATTCCTCTGTTTTGCTTGGTACTGGGTCCATGATCGGGTGTTTGCTCCAGGGGTGACAGCGCAAAATCCGCTTTGCTGCCAAATAACTCCCCTTGAATGGCCCCCAAATCTGTAAAGCTTCAATGGCATAATGGGAGCAAGTGGGCTGGTATCGGCACTTATTTGCACCCAAAAACGGAGAAAGCGTCACTTGATATAGTCTCACGAGGAGTATGAGTATTTGCTTGAGCAACCACATTGTTTGGTGATTGGTGGATTGGTAATTGGTGACTGGTATATTAGTGGGTTACATCGTGAATTTGTACCCTACCCCTCTAATCGAATGAAAAAAACGGGGGGTCTTGGCGTCCTCTTCAAAGTATTTTCGGAATGAAAGTATGAAGTTGTCAATCGTGCGCGTACTGGGAAAAACATCGTAACCCCACACGGCTTGCAGGATTTGATTCCGGCTCACCACCTCGTCCTTGCGCTCGGCGAGGAGCTTGAGTAGCATGGTTTCTTTTTTAGTAAGTGTGATTTCTTCCCCCCGAAACGTGGTGGCTTCAAAAGTTTCAAAGTTGATTTTGTTGCCGCCAAATTCAAACAAGGAGAGTGATTCGCCTTTTTGACGTTGACTTCTTTTCAGGAGTTTGCTCACACGCAACAAAAGTTCTTCAAGATTGAAGGGCTTTGTCAGATAATCGTCGGCGCCTTTTTTTAACCCCATCACGCGGTCTTGACTCATGTCCTTGGCCGTAAGTAACAGGATGGGTATTTCTGTATTGCTAAGTCTCACTTTTTCTGTGATATCAAAACCATCCACTTCGGGTAGCATAACATCGAGTAAAAGCAGGTCGAAATGCTGGCCCGCAAACAACTCGAGTGCCTTGCGGCCATTGCCCGTGCTCACCACCTCATAGCCTTCGAGTTCAAGGTTGAGTTTCACCACGTCGCGGATATGGGCTTCATCTTCGACCAATAGGATTCGTAACATGATGCAAAGATACTGACAGGATTAACAGGATTAACATGATCAATAGGATCAATACCATTTGGGAATAAAATCCTGTTAATCCTGTCCCATAAACAACTCCATCGCCACCCGGTCGGCCAAGAGTTTTCCAGTACGAGTAAGCCGGAATTTCTGCCCCTCCTTTTCCATCACTCCGGTATCCAAAAAGGATCGTACCTCCGTTTCAAAATGCGGGGCAAACCCCTCGCCCATGGCCCTGATTTTATCCAAATCTGTGCCCCACATAGTGCGCAGGGAGGTCATTACATACTCATTATATCGCTGCACCGGGGTGAGCACTTCCCGTTCAAAAGGAATTTCTCCTGCAGCTAACTGATTGATATACTGGGCATTGTTTGCCACGTTCCATTGTCTGGAAATACCATCAAAAGAGTGCGCCGAAGGTCCTACGCCCAGATACGGCTCTGAACGCCAATAATTGGTGTTGTGCCGGGCATACCTTCCAGTTAATGCAAAATTGGAGATTTCATAGTGTTCATAGCCCTTTGTCGAGGCGGCTTCCATGAGCATTTCGAACTGGCGGGCAGCACGATCTTCATCAACAGGAGACTGTTTTCCTCGGCGGACAAAATTGCCGAGTGCGGTACCCTCCTCCACCGTGAGACAGTAGCAGGAGAGGTGCGGGATGCCATACTCAAAAGCAATTCGGAGGTTTTCGGCCCATTGTGAGTCCGGGGTAGTGGGTGAGCCGTAGATTAAATCAATCGTGAGATCGTGAAATCCGATGGTCAGCGCATCGTCCAGACAAGCACGTGCATGGTTGGAATTGTGGGCACGGTTCATCCAACGCAAATCTTCGTCAGCAAAAGACTGAATACCAATACTGAGGCGGTTGACGGGGGTATAGTTTTTAAGCTCGCGTAGTTTTTCGGGCGTAAGGTCGTCAGGATTGGCTTCGAGCGTGATTTCGGCATCAGGAGCGACCTTATGGATCTGATTTATCTTTTTAAAAATCTGTTCCAATTCACCGACATCCAATAATGAAGGTGTGCCGCCACCAAAATATATAGACTGAATTTCTTCGCCGCCGAGATAGCCTTGTTGCAATTCCAATTCTTTCAAAATCGCCTCGACCATCGCTCCTTTCTGCCGCAACGTGGTGGAAAAATGGAAGTTGCAGTAGTGACAAGCTTGTTTACAAAAAGGTATATGTAGGTAAAGGCCGGGCATGGGACGATTATTTGAGACTTTGCGGAATCACTCAATAGGTGTTAAGGCTAAATTGGTTTATGCTGAAAGTGGAACAGAAAACCAGTTAGAAATGAAACGCCTTGTAAAACCAAGAAATTCCTTTGTCCCAGCCTTATCGTATTTGTCGTAGTTTCCATGTGCGGCAAAGTTTCGCACCTCTCTATAACTATCAACTAATTTGAAAGTAACCTTATCATAAGCATTACACTCTTTATGAAGTTTTTCATTAAAATGTGCTAGCCCTTTGTTCGGAATAAATGCTACCGATGGATATTTATTTGCCAACATGCTTTTCAACGTGCTTTCTAGAACGCCTCCGATTATTACACAAGCTGCATCTTTATAATTCTGTTCCAAGAGATATTCCGCTTGTTCTAACAAACTTTCCAAGGAGTCAGCAGTGGCCAAAATCCTAGGATGATTAAGCAACCCAGAGATACACTTCCTTTTGGTCCAATACAGTAGCGAGTACTTGATCGCCCCCCAGAAGATAAAGAGCGATATTCGTGTCAAGTATCATTTTATTGCCACTCATTGCGGACACGTTTTTGGAAGGAAAGTGGGTCTTCGCGCAATTTGATCACACCGCAATGACGTATTGCATTGAACACTTTACCAGCCGGAAGTTGAGCCAAGGCTTTTTTCAAATCCTCAATGGACATTTGTCGTGTGATAATTATTGACATGATATAGATTTTGTCTTGATACAAAGGTAGTGCGGAAGCAGGGGTTTTCAAAATGAGCTCAATCCACCTTACCCAAACAATGCCCCTTGGCCGGCCAATTCCTCCATCATCATTCCTTCATTTTCATTGGTTGTGAGCGCATCCGGCTCGTCGGGCAAAAGCCTTTTCACAATCCGAAGTTGGTGTGTGTAACGGTTGAGTTCGCGGTTGAAAATGCCGAAGTGGTCGAGCTTGTCTACTCGTACTTGTCCGCTTGAATGGATGATATTGCATTCTGGCAAAATGATGCCGACATGCGTGATCTGACCCTTTCCATTGTCAAAAAAAGCGAGATCTCCCGCCTGGCATTCTTCCATAAAATCTATGGGCCGTCCCTGTGTCACTTGTTGGTACGCATCGCGCAACAGGCGGATGCCGGCAGTTTTAAACACCATCTGCGTCAAGCCAGAACAGTCAATGCCAAAAGGTGAGCGGCCACCCCACAGATAAGGCGCGTGGAGATATCTGCGGGCAATTTTGACCACCCAATCTGTGCTCGGGTGCTGTTGGCCGGGCGTGACTACGGGGCCGGAAAATTGAAAAGTATGTTCGCCTAATTGGCAGCGCAAGCCATCGTATTGTGGAAGCACAGCTCCCATCGTGATCGGAATGAAATGATCGGCAGCCATGAGGCCTTCCACGAGGGAAAGGTTGAGTGCCTGGTTTTCCCGATATTCATCAAATTCCTTGGGAGTCAATCGTTTGAGCTGTTTTGCGTCTACCCATCCCGTATAGCCATCCCAGGCACAGACGACGTATTTCCAGTTCTCTTTGGATTCTTGTACTTCTACTGTTTCACCAAATAGCAATTGCGACACCATCTCGCTCTTGTCGGAGGATTGGGCGCGGAGAGGGGCGATGGAGACTTGGCAGGCAGCGTATTCCACGGGAGTGTGAGAGGGTTGAAGTGTTTGATTGGTTTGATGTGTTTGAAGCGTTTGAGGGGCCTTACAGTTTTGAAAAATACCTGAAATCCTGACTTGTCTCAATCTTTTGCAAAGTCTCAAAAATCAAACGAATCAGGTTGTTTACGTCGTCTTTGTGCGCCATTTCAACCGTAGTGTGCATATAGCGAAGGGGGAGTGAAATGAGTGCGGATGGCACACCACCATTAGAGTAAGCGAAAGCGTCCGTATCTGTACCTGTGGTGCGGCTGGCAGCTTCGCGTTGGAACGGGATTTCTTTTTCCTCAGCGGTAGCGATGATAATGTCGAGCAGTTTTTGGTGTACCGCCGGCGCATAAGTCACCGTAGGGCCCCGGCCACAGCGCACATCGCCATGTTTTTTGGTGCTGATCATGGGTGTGTGCGTGTCGTGCGTCACATCGGTAATAATAGCCAGGTTAGGCCGGATAGTCTCCGCCACCATTTCAGCTCCGCGCAAGCCCACTTCTTCCTGCACAGAATTGACGATGTAAAGCGAGTAGGGCAGCTTTATTTTGTTTTCCTTGAGAAGTCTTGCTACTTCGGCTACGCAAAAACCGCCCAGGCGGTTGTCGAGCGCTCGCCCGGTGTAATACCGTTCGTTCAGGATGGTAAATTCATCTTGAAAGGTAACCACGCAGCCCACATGAATGCCCATTGCAATTACCTCATCTTTGTCTTTGGCGCCTACGTCAATGGTGAGGTTTTCAATCGTTGGCGAGATGTTGGAATCCTTGTCTGTGCGGGTATGAATGGCTGGCCAGCCGAACACGCCAGGGATACGCCCGCCATTTCGAAGGTGAATCCATACGCGCATGGATGGTGCGATTTGATAATCGGAGCCGCCGTTGCGAATAATATGTATAAAACCGTCGTCGGTGACGTAGTTGATAAACCAGGAGATTTCGTCGGCGTGGCCTTCGATCACCACTTTGTATGGTTTATCGGGATTGATTATCCCATAGGCAGTGCCGTAATTGTCAAGTTTCCAGTCATCTATGTAGGGACGGATGTAATCAAGCCAAAGTTTTTGGCCACTCGCCTCATAACCAGTGGGGCTGGCGTTGTTCAGGTATTCCCGAAGAAAGGATTCAGAATTGGGAGTAATCATGTCGTGAACTATGAACTATGAAGTATGAACTATGAGCGATCGTATCGCTTGGCAGTTCATAGTTCATAGTTCATCGTTTATAGTTTTAAGAATAAAGCGCGCCCCAAGCGTCAGGGTTTTCACGCCATTTTTTCAAGGTGTTTAGATCGGATTCGGAGACATAACCTGTTCGAGCAGCTTCTTCGATTAGTGCATTGTAATTCGTAAGGGTTTGAAAACCAACCCCTTTTTCAGCAAAAGCGACATCTGCTTTTGAAAAACCATATTGAAAAATTGCCAATACGCCCGCTACCTCTGCTCCTGCCTCCCGAAGTGCGTCTACTGCCAACAAACAACTACCTCCCGTGCTGATGAGGTCTTCCACCACCAACACCCGCTGGCCAGCTTTCAACTCCCCTTCAATTTGGTTTCGCCTACCGTGGTCTTTTGCGCTGCTTCGTACGTATACAAAAGGCTTTTCCAACACATCTGCCAACAAGGTGCCATGTGGTATCCCGGCAGTTGCAACTCCCGCTACCACATCAAAAGTACCAAAGTCGCGCGATTTTTCGGCCAAACAATTTTTCAAAAACGTGCGAACTACCGGGTGCGAAAGCGCCACGCGATTGTCACAATAGATTGGAGACAACATCCCGGAAGCCCATGTAAAGGGTTCTTGTGGGCTTAGTTTCACCGCTTTGATTTCCAATAAATTGCGCGCGACTTCGGATTCCAAAATACTAAATTGAGTTATGAAATTAATACTAGCCACGAATTGCACTAATTTACACTAATCTTCAACCTAAAATCAGTGTAAATTAGTGCAATTCGTGGCCATCAGAACAGCTTAGATGCCCTACATTCGCCTCGAAATAATTCAAAAAAGTGCCGCAAAACTATAAAATCTACCACAACGGAACACCCGTTTTTCTGACAACGCCAGAAGGAGCGCAATCCTTGGGCTTTCAAGCCGACAAAGTCACCTACGTTGCCTTATACGTAGGCAAAAAAAAGGTGTTGATGCAATACCTTGATTTGCTTGACAAAAACAAAAATATTCGCGCCGTAGTGCTTTACCACCCCGATCTTGAAGGGCTTTGGGCTGATTTCCAAGGATGTTTTAAGGTACTTGAAGCAGCAGGCGGTTATGTACTAAATCCTCAGGGCGAATTGTTGGTGTTTTACCGCCGGGGATCCTGGGATTTGCCGAAGGGAAAGATTGACAAAGGCGAAACTCCCGAACAAGCGGCTGTACGCGAAGTGCAGGAAGAAACCGGGCTACTGAACATTGACCTTGGTTCATTCCTAGCCCATACCTACCATACCTACGAGGAAAAAGGTAAGCGAATCCTTAAAAAAACATGGTGGTACCGAATGCAAACGACTGATACCCAACTCGTGCCGCAAACGGAAGAAGACATTGAAGAAATCCGCTGGGTAAGGCCAAGGCCCTGGCTGGAGAGTGGGGTGGTCGTTTATCCGAATATTCGGGAGGTGATAACGCTGGGATTGTGAGTATCCCGGAACGCTGTTCCGGGGCTATGATTAAACACTCCCCGGAACGCTGTTCCGGGGCTATGATTAAACACTCCCGGAACAGCGTTCCGGGGTACTGAAACAAATTCTATCTTTGCTCCCCAAATTCAAAATTCAAACAGAAATGTTGTTTAGAATACATAAAGAAGGCCGCACTATTTTGATTGTCTCGGCTTTGTTGTTGTTCGCGTTGAATATTGTGGTTTCGCAGTTTTTACCTATTGCATTTTGGCCAGTGTTGGTGCTTTCTATTGCCTTCTATGTTCTTGTGCTTCAATTTTTTAGGAACCCAGTACGACAAGTTCTGGTTGCGGACAACCATCTTGTGTATGCACCCGCGGACGGTCGGGTTTGTGTGATTGAAGAGGTTTTTGAAGCAGAATATTTCAATGAAAAACGGCTTCAAATTTCCATTTTCATGTCGCCCTTAAATGTCCACGTCAACCGCAACCCGGTGAGCGGAGTGGTCAACTATTTCCGGTACCATCCCGGCAAATATCTTGTGGCCTGGCATCCGAAAAGCAGCACGGAGAATGAGCGCACCACGGTTGTATACGACTTTGGCGCAGGCGAGATTCTCATGCGCCAGATTGCCGGCGCTGTAGCCAAGCGGATCAAATGGTATATCGGCGAAGGCGAACATGTCGAGCAGGGCCGCGACATGGGTTTTATCAAATTTGGCTCCCGTGTGGACCTTTTCCTGCCCCTTGATGCCAAGGTGGAAGTGGTTATGAACCAACAAGTAAAAGGGAACAAAACCATTGTGGCAAGAATCTGAAGGATGTATGATCTATGAACTATGATGTATGAACGAGGTGACCCTATCAAAAACTAAGGGTTTGGCCACATTTTTACCCGCCATAGCCTTGGCGAAGGCGGGCATCACATTGACCACAGTATTCACATTACCTCCCATGACTTCTTTTTTCAAAAACACACTACTTCTAGCCTTTGCTCTTTTTTCCCTTTTGTATTGCAAAAACGAGCCCAAAACGGAAGCGGCCCAAGTCGCGCCCCAAATTGATACCCTACGTATAAACCCCGTTCCCACAGAGGGGGCAGCAACCTTCAGGGTGGTTGAGGGCATTGTAGAATGGTCGGGTACCAAAACAATAAAAAAAACGAGCCACCAAGGGACCATTACAATAGAAAGTGGAGAACTATTAGTGAATAAAGGCCAATTGCTAAGCGGCAAAGTGACGCTCGACATGAATTCCATCAGTGTGACTGATATCAAAGATCCCGGCGAACGCCGCGATTTGGAGTCGCACTTGAAAGATGCAGACTTTTTTGAGGTCAATAAATTCCCCAAAGCCGAATTTGTATTTACCGAAGTGCTGCCCAGTACGATGCCGAATTTCAATTGGGTTCTGAGCGGCAGTCTGACCATGAAAGGCAAAACAGCCCCCGTAAATATCCCGGTCAAAGTCAGCATAGAAGGCGATGTACTCCGCGCTGAAACCCCCGCTTTCCCTATCAACCGCACGCAATGGGGCCTGAATTTTCGTTCGGGCGTGCTCGGAACGGTAAAGGATAAGATGATTGACGATATGGTGCCGCTGAGTTTGAAAATTGTGGCGAAGAGGAAATAACAGTTGGCAAGTAACAGTACTGCTACGGCCAACGACTACGCCACCGCACCCGCAATCTGCTTCACCGTCTCGGTGTCTCCCATGGTATAATAATGCAGGCACGGCACCCCGGCAGCTTTGAGCTCCTTCGACTGCTGGGCGCACCATTCGATGCCCAATTGCTTGACCGCTTCATCGTCTTTGGCTTTCTGTACTTCATGGACCAATGTTTCGGGCAGGTTGATGAAGAATTTGCGCGGGATGGAATTCAACTGGTATTTACTAGTCAGCGGTTTCAGCCCGGGTACAATAGGCACTTCAATACCGGCAGCGCGGCAGGCTTCCACATAATCGAAGTATTTTTTGTTGTCAAAAAACATTTGTGTCACGATGTAGTCGGCGCCTGCATCCACTTTTTCTTTGGTAAAAAACAAGTCGTTGGCAATGTTGGGCGCCTCAAAATGCTTTTCCGGGTAGCCTGCAATCCCGATACAAAAATCGGTCGGCTCCCCATTTTGAATATTGAGGTCGAGGTATTTCCCGGCGTTCATTCCCACAATTTGCCGAACGAGGTCGAGAGCGTACTTATGTCCGTCTGCTTGCGGGATGAACTTGTCTTCAAACTGCCGCGCATCGCCGCGCAGGGCCAGCACATTGTTGATTCCCAGGAAGTTGAGGTCAATCAGGGCGTTTTCAGTTTCTTCCACTGTAAAGCCTCCGCAAATAAGGTGCGGCACGGCGTCCACGCCATACCGATGCATTAGGGCAGCGCAAATACCCACCGTGCCGGGGCGTTTGCGAATGGCTGTCTTCTCGTAATAACCAGAGGGGCGTTTGTTGTAAATAAACTCCTCGCGGTGATAGGTCACGTCAATAAACGGGGGCTTGAAATCCATCAGCGCATCGAGCGTGTTGAAGATGGCCTGCATACTGCCGCCTTTCAAGGGCGGGAGCACCTCAAAGGAAACAAGGGTTTTCCCTTTTGCTTTTTGAAAATGTTCGGTAACTTTCAAGTTATTGTGGATTGGTTTATTGATGATTTGATGATTTGATGATTTGGTTATTTGGGGATTTGTTCGGCAAATCCCCAAATAACCAAATCCTCAAATCACCAGAAAACATCATTTCTGCGCATTCGCCCGTGCTCTGAATTCTGCCGCCATAGCCGCATTACCCGTTGCTTCGCTGATTTCTGCAATTGATTCCAGCGTACGAATATCTTCATATTGGCGATTTAGCGCAAACTCAAGGAAGAAAAGCGCGGCGGTTGGGTCGTTTTTCTTTTTCCAGAAGAATTCATAACCCGCACGGTAACAGAAAGCCATGTACTTATCGGCATTTGAGCCATCAAGATACTTCAGATACGCTGCAAGGTTTTTGCGGAAGGTAGCATTGTAGGGTATTTTTTCCAGTACTTCTTCTGCCACATGGAAGAACTTGTCGAGTTGTTTGTCAAGGTCTAATCTGGCAGCAGCTACATTGAATTTCATAATCAAAGCCGCGCCATAATTGGGATTTATTTCCAGCGAACGCTTCACGTGGTATTCCATCTGTGTAACCAATCGTTCTTTTTCTTCGCGGTTCTTCGTCTTTACATATTTTTCCTCATAAAGCCCTGTAGCATAGAAACAATGCGAGCGTGCACTGCCTTCTGAAACCTTTACGGCAGCGCCGTTGAGCGTGAGCGTGCTTTGCCAATCCGGAATGCGCGTCACCACCCGATACGCAAGAAGCCCGGCGATACAGGCAAAAATGATCATGCCCAATGGATAGGCCGAATCAGGTTGTTCCTTGAGCCATTCGGGCAGTTTACGGGTAAAAAACCAGCCAGCCAAAATGCAAAAGCCCATTGAGGGCATGTACAAAAATCGCTCGTTCATAAAAGTACCTACCGACACAAACAGATTGGAAACAATGCTGAGTGTCAAGAGGTAAAACAAGATAGCATAGGCGGGAATGCTGCGTTTCCGGATATTCCAAAGCGCCCAAAGGCCCATACCAATATTGAGCGCAAGCCCCGCCAATGCCCGCCAATCCGACCAGCCCACTTTTGGCACATGGTATGGATAATAGTCAATAGTGAGCGGATGCGGCAGGAAAAGCAGTTTGATATACCAACCCAGGGTTAGGAAAATGGTCGCTATTTTTTCCTGACCGGTCATGCCAAAAAACGGGTTGTTCATAATATCTGTGGCAGATATTTTGCCCGTATTGAGCAAATACCCCAAGGCTTCGTAGCGTACCCAGATAAAAAGGAGCGCTGCCGCAAGAAGTGGCAGCGCGGTAATTAATACCCGGTTCAGAGAGACTTTGGTGAAAAACCAGACCGTAAGCGGAATGACGACAACAAACGTCAGCGCGTTTTCTTTGGCGAACATGCCCAACAGGAGCGAAACGGCAGAGATCAACATCCACCACCAGCCTTTGGTATCGAAATACTTAAGCGTGGCCCACAACGCGCCAAGCCCCCCGAGCAGAGCGAGAATTTCGTCGCGGCCTTTGATATTCTCCACACATTCTACGTGCAGCGGATGCAACATAAACAGTGCCGAGGCAATAAATGGAAGGCTAAAGAACCATCGCCCGCCTTCTCTGATCGGGAACAGACCGAGCAAAATGCGATACATCAGGACTCCGGTAAAGCCATACAGCAACACATTAAAAAAATGACCGACCGCAGGTTTGTTTGGGCCAAAAAACTCCACCTCCATAGCAAATGTTGCCAACGAAAGCGGGCGGTATCGCCCTCCTTCGAGCAGGAACTTTTGTTCCTTGAAATACCCCATGAAACTATCGGCGCTGAAAATCTGGCGGATACCGGCGAGCCCTTTCTGCACATACTCGTTTTTCCAGTAGGTCATCTCATCATCAAGCACATAGCCATATTTAAGACCAATTAAGTATAGCGCAAAGGCCATTGCCAACAATAGAATGGAAGGAATCCAATGGGTGCTCCAAAAGCCGGAACGGAAGGTTTCGGTAAGGGGATCCGCAGCTGTCTTTTCCTTTCGGACAGGGCTTGATTTGGGCTTTTGCGCTTGTTTGGGTTTGCTTTTTTCAGACATAATATCTAAAATCGAAAATTGAACAGTTGTGTCTTGGAGAACACGGATGACGGGAGACCTCGGAGGTTTTCAAAAACCTC
>JBJXGZ010000008.1:0-19362 GCA_046160625.1 Saprospiraceae bacterium | reverse complement strand
CCCCCCCCCCCACCAAAAACGGATTTACAGATTTTGTTGAGTGCTTGATTCTCAAAATAATAGTGTCGGGCAAACTTACGGCTTTCGGCAAATAGGTATAACCTTCATTTACATATTGCCTGTACTTGTGCCCTTTGGGGGCACAAGTACAGGCAATATGTAAATGAAGGTTTAGGAAACAGCGCTAATAAAAAGTCCCAACACGCAAGAATGCGTATTGGGACTTTCAAACACTGCTCGAAAGCGAAAATTACTTTGAGAACTTCGAGAAGCGCTTGTTAAACTTGTCGATACGGCCAGCGGTGTCCACAAGTTTCATTTGACCCGTGAAGAATGGGTGGCTGTAGGATGAAATCTCCATTTTGACAAGCGGGTATTCTTTGCCGTCCTCCCAGGTAGTAGTGTCTTTGGAGGCCACACAAGACTTGCCAAGGAACGACTCGTCTGTCGAGATGTCTTTGAACACAACTGCGCGGTAATTGGCTGGATGAATATCTTTTTTCATGACGCTATTTTGCTGAAAATATGTAATTCAAAATTTGAGGCGCAAAAGTATGAAAAGATGGCCTTGTTTTCCAAATAATTTTTGCAAAAACATCTTTAAAAGAGGAGCGCGGGGTAAAAAAACCCACAATCGTTGAAATTCTGCTACTGTCAACCGCTACTGCCAATTATTTCTTGCCCTTCTTCTTGTCTTCCTGAAATTTCATTACCTGCTCCATCACCTCGCCAAGTTGTTCGCCCCCAATGCGTTTCATCAAGATTTCATGGTTGCGGTTGAGTATGAAAATCTGGGGCGTGGTTTGAACATCGTATATTTGTTTGTACTTGCTACGGATATAAGGGTCGTAGACATTTAAAAAAAGATCGTCGCTGAATTCCTTTTCTTCTAAGCCCTTCCAGCAACTGTCGCGTACTTTTTCGGGGGTATTGGATTCTTCTTTGCTGGTGACTACCCCAGTACACACTGCGAAGACTTTCACACCGCGGTCTTTGAATTTTTTGGCAAACTCCACCATGTGCGGTGCCGCTTTTTTGCAATGCCCGCAATCTGTTGCCCAGAAAAAAAGCACCGTGTAGTCGGCATCCACGTCCCACAAGGCCTGGGGCTGGTTGTTGCGATTCATCACTGTGATATTGGGCGCTATTTTTCCAATCAGGATGGGCGCCAAGCGGCGGGCATTGTCGCATATTTTTTCGAGATCTTCTTTCTTGGTCCAGGCGGCTTGACCCTTGCAATAATATTCACTGGCGATGTGAACATAGCAGGCATCGAAGCCAACGATATTTGATTTTGCGTAGTGGTTCAGAAAATGAATGAGGTAGTATTTATAGTTTTCCCCATTGTACTTGCCCTGCATTCTTTTGAACAGGTAATCAAGCGCCACATTTACAGAGTCAGGGTGTTGTGGTGTAAGTTTTGTGATGAAATAGTCTACTTTGTTGTGCAAAACAGGGCTCCGAAGCATGGCTGGATCGGCGATGTCAATGTTGTCAAAAAAGTGCTCGCGAATCCAGTTGAACTTCTTTTTTGCCACCTCTTTTTCTTCTCCTTTGTACTCGGGAACCTCAGGTTCAAGGGCAGCCTTTACAATTTTTGCTGCCATGAAATTGGGGTATTTTGCAAGGAGCTCTTGCTGGGTTTTCTTTACTGCTTTGTCAATGTCGTGGATTTTGTCGGCAATACGGGAAGAATCTACCGCATTCGCTTTAACCCGGCTCAATTGAGCACGAAGGGTGTCGGCAATAGGGCGTTGTTTGTTTAAATAGGCTAAATACTCGTAAAAAACCTCGTTATCCTGAGAACCCTTCACTTTCATTTTATTCACCGAATCCTTGGCGTCCGTAGTCACAGTAAATTGTTGGTTTTTGTCGTCGAGCAGGATTTGGATAAAATTGTTGTCGGGTTTTAATACCAAAAGATATACCCCGGCAGGGAAAAGTGTATCGGCCTCAAACGTAAAAAAACCGTCAGCTGCCAGGATGGCTGTGTCTTTCACATATTGTTTTTCGCCGTAGTGAAAGCCAATGATGAGTTCGTTGGACGCATAGTTTTCGAGTTTTACGCGGATTTTGTAGCCTGGTCCGCTATTCGCAAAAAGTGTTGAAAATGAGAGGATTGAAAAGAGAAAGGGAATGAAAATGCGCTTCATCCGAGAGATGTTTTTAACTGTTTGGGAATGAAATTAATGGGCGTAGAGACGCGCAAATATCGGTAGTTGCGGCACGAGGCAGAGCCGTTTTTGCAATTGTTAACATCGGAACGCGGATTACGCGGATGGAGCTGATTTACGCGGATTCAGGTATGTTGGTAATCAAATCCGCGTAAATCAGCTCCATCCGCGTAATCCGCGTTTCATAGATCATACTGTTTAATCTTTCGATACAACGTCCGCTCAGAAATGCGAAGCTCATCGGCGGCCTCTTTGCGTCGGCCCTTGTATTTAGTAAGCGTCTTCTTGATGGCGTCTTTTTCGATCTCGTCCATCGTGAGCGGCGCGTCTTCTTCCTCGCTGTCGTCGAAATTGTTGGAAGGGTGGCTTGGATCAATAATAATCGGCTTAACCCGTTCATTCTCAAAGGGGTGAAAGCGCTGTGCGCTTTCGTGAGCATAAACGTTGTCCTCAAAAATTGACTCAGAATTTTGGGGGTAATTCGAGGATAATTGTCTCAAATTGCCCAATTCCGGCATCCGCAAGTTGTTGCTTTCCACGAGTTTGAAAAACATGGACTTGAGCTCGTTCAAGTCGTTCTTCATGTCGAACAATACTTTGTAGAGCAGTTCTCGCTCCTGGAATTCGCCGCCATTTTTTCCTCCAAATCCATTGCCGTTCGTCGGCACTGGCAGGTGGCGACTGAAAAGTTGGGGCATGGTGTGCTGCAAGGCTTCGGCAGTAATAGATCGTTCTTCGGAAAGGACGGACAGTTGTTCTGCCACGTTTTTGAGTTCGCGAATGTTGCCCGGCCAACGGTAGTTTTCGAGCACCAGCTCGGCGCGTTCGTCGAGGCGGACAGGCTGCATCCGATACTTTTCGGCAAAATCGCCCGCAAAACGGCGGAAAAGCAAAGTGATGTCTTCGGGGCGTTCTTTGAGCGAAGGCACTCGAATGGGCACGGTATTCAGTCGGTAAAACAAGTCTTCGCGGAACTTCCCTTTGCGCACAGCTTCCTCCAGATTGACATTGGTGGCAGCAATGACGCGCACATCTGTCTTCAGGGATTTGCTCGCACCCACGCGAATAAATTCGCCCGATTCGAGGACACGCAAGAGATAGGCTTGAGTATCATTGGGCATTTCAGCGATCTCGTCCAGGAAAATCGTACCACCATTCACCGTTTCAAAATACCCCTTTCGCTCGCCCGCGGCACCTGTGAAAGACCCCTTTTCATGCCCAAACAGTTCAGAATTGATGGTGCCTTCCGGGATTGCGCCGCAGTTGACGGCGATAAAATCGTTGTGTTTTCGCGCCGACAGTGCATGGATGATCTTCGAAAAGACTTCCTTGCCGACACCGCTCTCGCCCGTTATGAGCACAGACAGGTCGGTAGGTGCCACACGTGTGGCGGTTTCAAGTGCCGCATCCAGCGCGGGCGAGGAGCCTACGATGCCGAAACGGGCTTTTATGGATTGGAGGTGATGGTTAGCCATTTATGCTATTTCGTACTCGAATTTGGTTGGCTGGGGCATTTTCTTTGAAGCATTCAGAATCTCAATGGCAACAATGCTACCCTTGCCATCGAAGTCCAGCACTACGCCGGGCTTTTCGCTGTCGCTTTCCGCTATTTTTTCGTCGTTGAAGCGGATGTAGAAGATGTCGAGTTGTTGGTTATACGTGACTTTCATCTTAGTTGTTTTGTTCTGTTTTACTCCTAAAAATTTTATATGCCAGCCCAAATCGAATTGCATATTTATTCAAAAAATCAAACTCTATCAGTGAATTACTCTGTTGCCGAGGCGTAAGGGCAGGATCCTCCTCAGTACTGCTTTTGTAGTCTGCCGAAAAAACGGACAATGAAGCGTTGAAGTCTACAATTATGTTTTTTGTCAATTGATATTGTATTCGAGGCACTAAGCCCAATTTTACTCCAAGCTCAGATCCTCTCATTGGGAAAATATAATTCTGGTGTGGTTTAAATCCAAATATTGACCAGTGAGGATTAACTGCAAATCCCAAAAACATTTCCCATTTGTTTCCCCATCCGTTGTTCAATTTGAGATTGTAGTCAATCTGAAGATCTCGAGTTTTGAATTTGTGTTCCCCTAAATCCACTAACTGAATAGAGTCAGAAGGAGGCACACGCAAAGCCGAAAAATTGTTGGCTGCATTACTTTTTGCCCAATAAAACCCCACTTCCCAGAAATTGCTGTTTCGTCTGTTTTCTACCACTAATGCCGGCATGAAAAATCCATAAGCATTTGACCGATAGTAAATTGAAATCAAATCCGGGTCTAGACTTTTGATCAACGTCAATTGCTCGGCCCGACTAATACCAACGTATCCCTTCAGCCAAATGTTCTGACTATTAAGAGGATAGAATGCAATCAAAAAGTAAATGGAGAAAAAATATTTCACTGGCATAAATGGTTGATTTTTCAAAGTTCAAACTACCTCCCCCAACAATGTCGCGCTCGTCACCTCCCTTATCTTCACCATCACATAATCCCCCGGCTTCAAACCCTCCTTTTTGGGAAAAACACACATGCTGTTCTGCGAATTCCGGCCACAAAACTCCTGATCGGATTTACTGGAATCGCGTTCAATCAATACCCGAAACGTCTTGCCGATTTCGCCCTGATTATATCGGAAACTCACAGCCCGTTGCAGCGCTATGACCTCTTGGAGACGGCGTTTTTTTACCTCTTCCGGAACATCATCGGCGTACTTCCGGGCAGCCAGCGTTCCGGGCCGCTCCGAATAGGAAAACATGTACGACATAGAATAACCCGCCCATTCGATCATCGAAAGCGTGTCTTGGTGCTCCTCCTCCGTTTCTGAGCAAAAGCCAGTGATAATGTCACTCGAAATCGCAGCGTTGGGCATTATGCGTCGGATGCTTTCTACACGCTCCATGTACCAGGCACGGTCATAAGTGCGGTTCATCATTTCCAGCACCCGCGAATTGCCGGATTGCACAGGCAAATGGATGTATTTGCAAATATTGTCGTGAGCGGCCATGGCGTGCAACACCTTGTCCGTCATGTCTTTAGGGTGACTGGTGCTGAAACGAACCCGCAGGTCGGGATGGATCGCGGCGGTCATGGCCAGCAGGTCAGCAAAGTCGGCGCGCTCGTTGGTTTCAGGATTTTCCCACTTGTAGGAATCCACGTTTTGGCCCAGAAGCGTGACTTCCTGGTAGCCTTTTTCAAACAGGTCCCGGGCTTCGGCCACGATGCTGAAGGGCTCGCGCGATCGCTCGCGCCCTCTTGTGAACGGCACCACGCAAAACGAGCACATATTGTCGCAACCACGCATGATAGATATGAAAGCCGTAACACCGTTTGAATCAAGGCGTACCGGACTAATATCAGCGTAAGTTTCTTCGCGGCTGAGCAGCACGTTCACCATGCGTCCGCCATCTTCTGCGCCGCCGATTAGATTGGGCAGGTCGCGGTAAGCATCAGGGCCAACTACGAGGTCAACGAGTTTTTCTTCTTCGAGCCATTGTTTCTTGAGCCGCTCGGCCATGCAACCAAGTACGCCGACTTTTATTCCGGGACGCGCGCGCTTCATTAAAGCAAAGACTTTCAGGCGTTTACGAACGGTCTCTTCGGCTTTTTCACGAATGGAACAGGTGTTCACGAGGATCAGATCACTCTCCTCCATGTTGCGCGTGGGGGCATAACCAATGTCGCCGAGGATGCTTGCCACTATTTCTGAATCGGAAAAATTCATCTGGCAGCCATAGCTCTCGATGTAAAAATGCTTCAGCCCAGGGGTGTTGCTCAGCACGGCGTCTTCTTTGAAAAACACGCTGCCTTGCATGGCTTCATCTATTGTTTTGACCCCTTCAAGGGTAGGATTTGCGTCGTAAAGCATGGAAATCGCTGCGCTTTTTGCGCCCGCAAAAGTAAGCCTTCTTTTTGGGAAAAGTGCCAGAATGTCACCTGTGTTTTGCACAAAATGTCAGTCTATCCACCTAAACTTCCTAAAATCTTCTTCGCCCTGCTTTTGAAACCGGCTGTACCATGATCCAAATGTTCCTCCAAAATCAGACGCAATTCGCTTTTTAGCTCCGGCACTCGTCGGCAAATTTTTTCCAAAACCGTCATGGACGCGCAGCGAATCGCAATAGGTTCTTTTGGATCGGCGAGGTATCCAAAGCACAGGTCGGCCAAATCATCGTCAAATTCGGCCGGGAAATCGAGGGGTTCAAAAACATTGAGCGTGTTGCGTTTTATTGCGTCGTGCAGATTTGGTTTGCGCAAATTAGCCACCAGGATAGGCAACCACGGCGCTATGATTTCGGGCGATTTTTCTCCCACATAACGCACTGCCCAGGAACTCCGTTGGGTAAAAATGTACTGGTAGCCCCTTCCTTTTGGCAAGGGCTTTGAAGGTGGGTTGTTCAAGAAAATTTCCATCAGAATTTTCAGTCGTTCGGCATCATGGCCGACCCAACGGACGATGCGCATCGTCTGCGCCTTGCTGTGTTCGGCGAGGATTTGGGCTTCCAGCCATTCCCGGGTTTCAGCCTTCGTCATCGCTGTCTAGGATTGGAGCGTCTGAGATATATGTCTCTTGCAACATAGGAGAGCTCAGTTCAAAATCAGGATCCCAGGCCCACAGGCCCTGCTCATATTCGCGGGTCATGAGGGCTATATTGTCCAGATTGTACTTGCGCTGCAATCGCGGAAAATTATATCGCGACCACAGCGATTCTTCATCAAAAGGCACTCCAGTTGCGATACTTTCACGTAGCGCGAACAAGTAAGCCTGTGCCTCGGTGCGGCGTTGCAGCCAGTCGTTGATGTTCAATGCAGGATCGCCGTGGCCAGGCACCATACGGGTAAACCAGTTTCGATCATGGATGCGTGGGAGTTTTTCCAAAGTTTCTTCGTAGTCCACGCTGCTGTGGTAAATGAAAGGGAATTCGCAATTGCACAAATAATCCCCAGCAATGCAGAGGCCAAGTTGCCATACGATGACCATCATGCTATCAGCAGTATGTCCAGGAGTGAGGTAAAACGACATTTTGGTATTTCCGTAGCGGTATTGTACCCCATCTCGGAACACTAGAAAATCTCCTTTTGGGTAAACGATCGGGTAAGGGCGCTTGATGTAATATTGCTCGTCAAATTCAAGACATTTCTCTACGCAAAGTTCGTGGTCAGGGTTTTCGGACATGGCTTTGGACATGAAAACCTTGTCGGCTTTGAACGCTCCATAACCAATAATGTGATCGTAATCGGAATGCGTAAAAAACAGAAAAACGTGGCGGTCTCCACGAATACTTTCCACATACTGACGGATAGCCTCGACTTCATCGGGCAACCATGCGGGGTCGAACACCAGTACCACATCTTCGGTGCAAACCACAGTGGAATTGGTCTGGAAGAGTGCGCTCTGAAAAATCGTGACGTGAGGATCACGATAAATGATTTTGCTCATAGATCAGGTCTTTTGAATTGCCAAAGCCTCTGGGTTCAGGGCAAATGTAAGCTCTACAAAGGATTTAAGTGGTACTTGTAGAAGGCATCAAAAAAACATGAGCCACCCCAATGAAGGGGCGGCTCATGTCTGAAAAAACTGGGAAAAATGCTTGCTATTGCACTGCCACATTAAAAGTGGCTTGCTTCCCATCAGCCTGTACATTCAGTTGGTACAAGCCTTTGGGCAAGTTCAGGTTTTCAAACGCAACCCGGGATATACCTTGTCTTAGGTTTGTTTCTTTCGACGAAACTTTTCGGCCTGCGGCGTCGAAGAGGGTAAGTTGCACATTTCCTTCGATTCTGCCGTCCAATTCTACCGTAAAGTCGCCCTCAGTTGGGTTGGGCAAAATGGTGATCCCGATACGTTCAGTCAGGTCGTTCACCCCGGTTACGCCCACGGTCAGGGTTTTCACATGGGTTCGACAAACATTCGTGGCAGAAAGCGTTACTACATAATTGCCCGGAGCGGCATAGGTGTGTATCGGGCTGGCCAGCGTGCTCGTCATACCGTCGCCAAAATCCCAGAGGTAAGAGATTGAATTTGTGCTGGTATTGGTGAATGTTGCCGTTAATCCATTTTGAGCGGCTGTGAAGTTGGCAATGGCGAGCTGCCGCACATTCATGATTTGAATCATAGTATCGGCACCAACGTTATTGTTCACAATCAAGCGCACCGTTTTGTTGCCAATTGTGGGGTAATACACATTATGTGGTCCGATGCCAGTAGCCGTGTTAGGCTGCCCACCCGTTCCAAAAGTCCACTGATAGACAGCATCATTTGTCGAAGGGGTAGCTTGAAAAGCCAAGGTATCCAAGCGACAAATAGTATCGGGCGCCATAAATTCTGCCAATGGGGGCACAGGTGTTTGGAATTCTGCAATCCCAATATTGTCAAGATAGAGGCTGTTCCCGTATCCATCAATGGACACAAAGCGAATGATAATTTTTTGTCCTGCAAAAGGGTTGAGATCTACCGATTCTGCTCTCCAGTCTGCACCGCTTCCGGCGTAATAGTAACTGGTTTGATCTGGTACTGTTGCCAATGCTGGATCGCTTTTCTCCCATACGACTACAGGTGGTTTCCCCAAATTGCAATTGGTAAAAACTTCCACGCGCAACCCATCTACAAATGTGCTATTAAACCCAGCGTGTGCCACTTCAAATGTAAGCGCAGGGTTCGTTAAGCCAGCCAAATTAATCGGGATCATGTAGAGATAGTCTTCTTGTCCGACTTGAGATGGGCCGTAATCAAAGAAATTGATGTGGAGAGAGCGTCCAATCAGATCGTCTGGACCCACAACGGGCACAAACAAGTCATCCGTTGTTTGCCAACCAATTGCACCGTCAGGATTAACTACAGACCAACCGATCGGGTAGCCGGGCGCTGCTTCAAAATTTTCAGTGAAAAATTGATTGATCGCATCTGATACAACAGGGAATGACAGTGAAAGCGTGTCATTAAAGGTGGCCACGTCTCCAGGGAACACGACCCAGGTTTTAAGGTCAATATTTCCGTTTGCCCCGAGTGTCAGGGCTGTTTGGAAAGTAAAATCCAGGGTGCCACCAGCAACAATGTCTGGTAAGGCTTCGGACACTACTGGGTCATTGTTAACTTGGTAATATGCGGTTGCTCCGGTGGAAGTATTCAATCCTTCATTCCGTACTTGAATGGCAATATCCACTTCCGACCCTCCGCAGGTAATGATGGCATTGCCGCCCGGAGAAAGCATTTCGCGAACTGCGATATCGTAGGGTTGAGGGCAATTGTACAGTTGGCCAGGCCAGTTTATCGCGATGGCGCGCCTGCCAGCTAGGCCGTCAGGATGGCTTGCACGGACAGAGACCCACTGTTCCACGGCAGCATTTTGGATTGGGAAAGAGATTAAATTTGTATCTGAGGTGCCTTTAATTTCCATGTACTTGTTTCCCAGAAGATAGCCATCGTAGCTAAGTGTATCATTAATTTCTGTCCATGTCAGCGTGATGGAGTCTGGGCAAACTTTTGTGACTTGAAGGTTTTGGGGAACGGGAACGATGCTGGCCGGATAATCCGAGGTATCGCGTTTCGATCCTCTAATCACTAATAGGTGGACTTTGCCACTGACCGTGTTAGGTACCGTCCAGTCATACATTCGGCGGTCACTAGGGACAGTGCCGATACTCGAAAATGTATTGCCGCCATCAATAGAGTAGCGCAAAGTGAAAATACCAGTATTGCCATAAGCATCCCAGTGAAGCCGTTCTACTTCACCCGGCGCAAAACCCTCACCGCCTGAAGGGTAAGTGACTTTTATTTCGTCTCTGACAAACTCCCATACAAGGTAGTAATGCTGTGGACCTAAAGGCACCTCTGTCCCTTTAATATGAACCGTATAGGTACCTGCAGCCGGATTTGTGATCATTACTTGTTCCACATTATTTAATGAATCACGGCCCTTTCCGGCGGGCATATCAAGTAGGATTGGGTTGGGTGTAGGATCAAGTTTCCAAGGTAGACTTAGTGTCATGCCATTAGCGACCGTTAAATCAAGATCATTGATCAAAGCCTTGGCGTTGTTCAGAGCAGCGGGTGGTTCTGCCCAATAGAGCATGATTTTCGCTTCCACCACTCCGGTTGGTATTTGGATGGTATGCGTTATGTCTCCGCTTTGATCAGCATCCCCTTCAAGCCATTGGTTTTGTTCCAAAAGCCTCAATGCGCGCCAAGTGTTCACATGTCCCCAACCAAATTTAAAATCAGGGCCTACATTTCCCAAATCGTTGGCCGTATTAAGAATGGTCGCCTTTAAGAGTGCCGCGGGTGCGTCATCAACCCCGTTGATAGTTCTGAAAGCATGGGTAAGTTGGGCCAGACAGCCCGCGATGCCGGGTGCCGCAGCAGAAGTTCCACCAAAAACCTGGTACTCGTTGTTTGGATCGAGCGATTCCTGGTCTTGGCCGTTGGCAGAAATATCTGGCTTTAATCGGCCGTCGTGAGCAGGGCCACGACTGGAACTGTTAACCAAAGTTGCGTCTGCATAAAGGTTGGCCGTAGCGATGGCGTTTTTTGCCGCTTTATGTCCTCCAGTGATGTTCCCCCACTGATCGCCAGCACCATAGCCACAGCTCAAGTTGTTTGAATTGCCTGCCGAAAAGACATGCATCAACGTTGGGTTTTGAAAGATCTGTTGTTCAACGGTTTGGGTTGCCAGGGTGTAGCCCGCATTACAGCCATCGGAATACGATGAGTTCGTTAGCGTTACCCCCTCGTCGAGGTGGAGTGGGAGGGTAAGGTCTTGAAAGTCGTTGATATAGTCTACCGAATATACATCCGCGCCTGCGGCCATGCCTTTTTTGGTTGGATCAAGGTTGCCAGCACCACCTACAATACCTGCCACACCATCTCCATGTGTTCCTTGGGTAGGTGGATCCAGTGCATAATTGTACAAGCGGCCATGTAGGTCGATGTGCGGTCCGAGTTGGCCGTCGTCGCGCACTAGCACCCCAACCCCGCTTCCGTCGTATTTTTTACCCATAGGGGCATCGCTTGCTACCAAATTGGAACGGTGGAGGGAGCGGCCACGTGTATCCTCTTTTTGGCTGGGAGGTGGCACCAGCTCAAGGTATTGAACGAAGGGCATTGCCGCCACTTCGTTTATTTTGTTTTTGTGAATGCGCAGTTGCACAAAACCGTTTTGTGTTCCCTCTTTCAGGACTTCCAGGCCTTGGGTGCGGCACAACGCAGCACCTTCAGAAATACGGAGTGATGGGTAAATTTGGGTGTTTACGTCAATGTAATCCCCGCGCACGGCCCAAGCGCCAAAAGGTTGCTCGCGCAGGGTACGTGCAATCTTCCAATCGGGGTTTACTGGCACAACGCTACGCGGCAGAAACGCTTCAATTTTTTGAAAATTAAAATTTTGTGGCAGCAAAACCAAGTACGTCCCAAACTGGACGTAGCCGATGATTCGTGCTCCGGTAGCCCCAAAAGCAGCCCGCTCTTCCGCATTCATAATTTTTCCCAATTGGATGTAGCGGGTGTATAGGCCGTTCACCAATTCGTTCGCAGCTACATTGGGCGTTTGTCGGATACTGGCAAAATTTTCGGGAAAAATCTCTGTACCATGCGCAAAATATACATGCAGGGTGTTCTGAGAAAATGCCGCCGAGCTAATTGCAAGCACCAAAAGCAAGATTGAAAAAAGTTTTTTCATGTTAAGTAAGGAAAGTTTGTGATTAGGATTCAAATAGTGAATTAGTTGATTTTTAAGCATTTACAGAAAAAAAGTATCGAAAAAAAATTTTAGGAGATTTTACAAAAACAATTTTTTCAATTCCCGTGATTCCTAGCCGAGCCAAATGTAATTAGGCTGCTTAAAAAATTTTAACACTCCGCCGCTTGCTATTCTGGGGAGAGGGACTATTTTTGTAAAACGATTCGGCGGCCATCACCTTCAAAACCTGCTGTTTGCCGAAATATTAACACCTATTTTTTCACCTGCGTTCTCTGCAAAAACCTACTAAGGACAGAATAGGAGAACTCGAAAACCTTCCTTCACTTTTGCCATGAGACATTGGGAAAAGAACAACAAAAAAGACCCCCGTCGCACCGACGATCGTGACTCGCGTCAACAAGACCAAGACCACAAAAAGAAAAAACTCAAGCCTGTAGAAAAATTAAAATACCGGGCAAAAGGTTACTATGAACAAGAGGAGTAATTGCCTTGATTTTTAAAATTTCTTCACAAAAAGCCATTCCGAATATTCGGAATGGCTTTTTTCATATCAATTTCGTGCCATCAAAATTTCCATATCATATACTTTGCCCGCCTCGAGCATGAATCCCGGTTTTTCAAACGTTTTTAGCCCGGTCATTTGTACCTGTATGGTGTAGTTTTCGGGCGCAGACACAAACAAACAACGGCCATCGTATTTGGTTACTCTACCCAGCATCTTGTCTTTGTCTCGGCGCAACAGCACCGTAGCGCCTTGAATCGGCTCAGTATCTCCACCTTTTTCTAATACACGGACCCTTAATGTGGCTTTGGATGTGTCCTCACTAATACTTGCCAGTTTGAAAAAGAAGACGCTGCTTTCCATCATCATGGAATCAACAGCGGTTTTTGGGGGAGATTTTGTTGTCGTAGTTTTTTGTGCTGTCGCGATCAATGGTGCGATCATCAGCGCAAAAGAGATCATTGAGAAAGCAGACTTGGAAAACATAGATTAATGTGGACAATGTGTTTAATGTGGACAATGGATTAATGTGGTCAATGTGGACAATGTGTTTAATGTGGTCAATGGGTTTGTGCACCCGCATTGTTCACATTGATCTCATTGACCACATTTGCCACATTTTTTATTTTTTTATCCAGACTGCGGGGTTCAACCGTTCTTTTTGTTGCCACAACTCAAAGTGAAGTTCTGAGGTTCCAGTTATATTGTTGGTGCTTACCTGGCCAATATTTTGCCTGGCTTTCACTTCGTCGCCTTTAGAGAGATTTGTGGAAGCGAGATTGGTGTAAACGGTGTAATAATCACCGTGCTGGACAATCACTGTGTAGTCGTGTCCTGGCACAAATTGTATTCCCGCTATTTTTCCATCAGCCACGCAGCGTACCGTTGCGCCTTCATCGGTACGAATATCCACGCCATTGTTGGTTATTTCAATGTTTTTCAATGTCGGGTGCTTTTGCTTTCCGTAACCTCGTGAAATAAATCCGCTTTCCACTGGCCATGGCAGTCGGCCTTTACTCTTTCGAAAGTTAAATGATACATTGTCCTCTTCCACTCGAGGCTTCACTTCAGTTTCAAGGGGTTTGGTTGATGTAGGGGAAGATGCCTTGGGCGTTTCTTTTACAGCGGTTTCGGTTTTGGAAGCCGAAGGTTTAGGCTTGCTGCGGGCCTCTTCTATTCGTTTTCTTACTTCCTCTTGTATTATGCCTTCTATCGCATTGTTTAGCGCTTCGTGGTCGGCTTTCTTTTTGTCCAAATCGGATTTGAGGCGGGCCTCGTCTTTGCCCAAATCTTTCAACATCTCGTTCTTTTCTGTGAGCTCCCCTGTCAGGGTTGCCTTTTGTCGTTGAATGGAAATAAGCAAATTCTCCTTGTCCAGACGTATTTCCTCGAGGTTGGAGGTTTTCTTTGACAACATTTCCTGAGTGAACCGAATGGACTCTGCCTGCTCGCGCCGCCGTTCGTCGTATTTGCGTAAAAACATCCAACGACGAAAGGCTTGATTGAGGTTTTCAGCAGAAAAGAGGTAGAGGATTGGGTTGCTCAAGGTCTTGCGCCTGAATGCGTTGCGAACCGTACGTCCATATTCTTCGCGCATTTTTACTACATCGGAACTGAGCGAGGTAATCACCGTCTGATTGCGGACAATGCCCGCTTCAACCGCCACAATTTCTGCCTGGAGTGTTTGTAGGAGTTCCTCTCTGCTTTCAATTTGGCTTTGTAATGCCAGGTAGCGATCATAAGCGGCTTCCTTGATTTTGGCCGTCTTTTTGATCATCCGCTGGGTGGACTGAATGTCGCGGATGATTTTTTTGCGCTTTTCTTCGAGCTCCTTTTTTGATTGGGAAAAAGATGAAACAGGGAATAGAAGCGCGATGGCGAGCAGTATGCCTAATGTGGAGGCAACTTTTCGACCCCAATTTCTTCCAAAAGCAATTTTCGAGCGCTTTTTGGAATAAGGACTACTCCGCTGGTTTGTAATGTTTAGGAATCTCAAAGCGAAAACTTTTGGGAACATTGAATTCTACATCGTTGAGCTCGATAGAAAGGCGAAGGTCGCCGGACTCAGGACTGTGTGCCTCTATACTGCGAAGGTAGGGAAACCAGCCTGCCAACTCGGTTTTTTTGTAATTTTCAAATTGAACCGACAAATTCCGGGCATCACGAGGTTGAAAAAAGATCTCTTGTCGCAACCAAAAAGACGGCTCCTCCATTTGATAATCGGCAGCAAAACGGCCATTGGATCCAGAAAGCCGATGGAGTCCGTCCTTGATGCCTGAATCCAGAGTCATGTCTGAAAAAAACCAGGGCGAGGCCAATAGCAGGCTCTGTACCAGATCGAAACCGGCAGGCAGGCTGTACTGCCTTTGAAGCGATTCAAATTCACGCGAAGTATAGGTTTTCTCCAATCGGTTGAGCACAAAAACCGAGTCGCGGGTCACCAAAACCCTTGCTGCTTCAAGACCGAATTTTTTGATATTCAACCAAATGACACTGTCCCGGATCCAAATAATATTCGCGGTTGCGCCCATTGACTGCCCGTCACTTTCCATAAACACCTTGGCTTGAGCATTCACAAAATTCAGATTTGGATGCTCATTGTTTCGGAGTTTTTTCTTTAAAAACTCCTGACTGCGCACTTCAGTGGCCGGACGGGTTTCGACAAAATTTGGACTTCTTCGACAACCTGTTTCTTTGGCAGAAAGCAGCATCAGGGCTGCGACGAAAAGCGTTGATACTTTATTCTTCATTCCGGGTCTTCTAAATTTAAAAGTGCGCCCTGCAGTTCACTCATTGCATGGCGGTCGCCTGCATTTCGGCTGATTTCGATGCCTTGTTTGTAGATTAAAATGGCGTTTTGAAAATCCTCCTGTCGCTCATAAAGTTTGCCAAGATGGTAATATGTTCCAATGTAAGCAGGATCGCTTTCCTTCAAACGCAGGTAAAACGAAAGGGATTGTATATCGTCACCCGCGCTTTCGTGTTCTTTAGCAAGGGCAAAAAGGACGAAGGAATCTTTTGGGGTGGATTCAAGCAGTTTATGGAGGTATTGTAAGCGAGTAATTGCCATTGTTTTGAAAATTTACAGTCACAAAGATGGAGGAATCTCCTACTTTAGTTTCTTGCTCCCTACCTTTGCGCGCCCACAAAAGTAGCGGCTATTTTTACAATGAAATTATTGGTCTGTATTTCCCAAACACCTGACACCACTTCGAAAATCTCCTTTAATGCTAATGGCACGGAGTTCAATGCAGCGGGTGTGCAATTCATCATGAACCCCTACGACGAATGGTATGCGCTTGTGCGTGCTTGCGAACTTCGTGAGGCGCTTGGTGGTACCGTTGTTGCGCTCAATGTAGGTCCTGCGGCTAACGAGACCACTATCCGAAAAGCCCTTGCTATCGGCGCTGATGAAGCGGTGCGCATTGATTGCGAACCTAATGGAGCGGGCTTTGTGGCAAAACAAATTGCTGAATATGCCCGCGCCGAAAATTTCGACATCATTTTTTTCGGCAAAGAAACCATAGACCATAACGGCTCGGAAGTTGGTGCTATGGTAGCAGAACACCTTGATCTCCCTTATGTTTCGTATGCCTCCAAACTTGATCTCAACGGCGCAACAGCGTCACTCGAACGCGACATCGAGGGTGGGGTAGAGGTACTGGAAGTGGATTTGCCTTTCGTACTCAGTGCCGCTAAAGGCATGGCCGAACAACGAATTCCAAATATGCGAGGCATCATGACGGCGCGAAGCAAACCGCTCAAGGAAGTAACTGCCGTTGCATTTGAGGAATCTGCGAAAGCGGTCCAATTCACGCTACCGCCCGCGAAAGCTGGTGTGAAACTCGTACAACCCGACCAGATGGACGAATTGGTGCGGCTACTGCACGAAGAAGCGAAAGTAATATAATGTGGTCAATGGGAGGAATGTGGTCAATGTGTTTTTGCCCCCCATTGACCGCATTCATCACATTGACCACATTCATCACATTCATCACATTCATCACATTCATCACATTGACCACATTCATCACATTGACCACATTATACTATGGTTTTGGTTTTTGCAGAATCCCCGCGTGGGCAGTTAAAAAAATCGGCTTTCGAAGCCGTAACCTATGGCAGAAAAGTGGCCGACTTGCTTGGCACATCCTGCATTGCACTTACTCTGGGCGCCACGAAAGATGCGGGTGAATTGGGGCGTTATGGGGCAACAAAAGTGCTCAATATCTCCGACCCTTCTTTTGATACGTTTGACAGCCAATCTTCCGCTTCCGCTATTTCGGAAGTGGCGAAAGGGAATAATGCAACAGTTGTCGTCCTAAGTCATACCTCTACTGGCAAGTCGGTTGCGGGTCGGGTGGCCATCCGACTTAACGCGGGACTTGTCTCAGGGGTGAACAGTTTGCCAACAACCAATGGAGCAGCACTTCGGGCAAAAAAATCGGTGTTTTCGGGCAAAGCCATCGCAGAATACGAAATCTCGAGCGCAGTAAAAATACTCTCGCTTATGGGCAACGCAGTGAAACCAGAAACTTTGGGTAGCACTGTCTCTGTTGAAACAGTTTCTGTTGCTTCGACCAAAGGCCGGATACGCGTAAAATCTGTTAAAACCCAGGAAGGCACCGTGCCATTACCAGAGGCGGAGATTGTTGTGTCTGCGGGACGCGGTATGAAAGGCCCTGAAAACTGGGGCATGGTGGAATCCTTGGCTGCCACCTTAGGAGCTACTACTGCTTGCTCTCGCCCGGTAGCAGATGCTCATTGGCGGCCTCACCATGAACATGTGGGACAAACTGGCATTGCGATTCGCCCGAATCTGTATATAGCAATCGGAATCAGCGGCGCCATTCAGCATTTGGCCGGGGTAAACAATTCGAAAGTCATCGTGGTCATAAACAAAGATGCTGAAGCTCCGTTTTTTAAGGCTGCAGATTATGGGGTAGTAGGCGATTTGTTTGAAATTGTGCCGCGATTGGATGAGGCCTTTAAGAAATTCAAAGCAGGGTAGTAGAGAATGATGAACTTTGAACGATAAACGAACTTTTCATAAGCGTTAGATTTAGCAGTTGGTCAAATAAACAAATCCCCAAATTAACAAATAACCCGCAGAATGAGACGCATCGAACTTGAAATTGTAGCTCTTTCGCACAGCATGACCCAATCGCATAATTATGCAGTGGTGCTGGGCGAACGCCGTGGAAAACGACGGCTGCCTATCGTTATCGGTAGTTTTGAGGCACAGGCAATTGCAGTTGCCCTGGAGCGCATGGTGCCTAACCGGCCCCTCACGCACGACCTTTTTAAAAACGCATTCGATACATTCGAAATACAATTAAAAGAGGTGATTATCAGCAATTTGCTCGACGGTATTTTTTATGCCCGGCTCGTGTGCCTGAAGAACGGCGAACTCTTCGAAATTGACTCGCGGACCTCGGATGCTATAGCAATGGCTGTCCGGTTTGAGTGTCCAATTTTTACCTACGATTTTATTCTTGAAGCGGCGGGCGTTATCCTGGAAGAGCAAGAAGGCGGTGGTTTTACGGCAGTGCCGGCTACATCACACCTCGACGAAAACGCCATAGAGACTTGGCCGATTGACGCACTGAGAGGGCGCTTGCAAGAGGCGCTTGACAATGAGGAATACGAAATGGCTGCTAAAATCCGTGATGAAATGAAGCGCCGCGAAGCGAAGGACTGATTCCTTAAAATCCATCTACCTTTTTATAGGCATTAATTACCGCCAACTCCCCCTCTTTATCTGGCCTGGAGTTTCCATGTTCCATACCAAGGATACCCGTGTATCCCCTCGCATGGATGTGCCGAAAGATATTTTGGTAATTAATTTCTCCAGTAGTCGGCTCATTCCGTCCGGGGTTGTCGCCAATTTGAAAATAGGCTGTCTCATCCCAGGCCGCTTCTATGTTAGGAATCAGGTTGCCGTGCTGGATTTGGGCATGGTAAATATCGTATAGAATTTTGCATGAAGGGCTATTTACAGCCTTGCAGATCAGGTATGCCTGAGAAATGTCGGTTAGGAACAAACCTGGGTGATTGCGGAAATTGAGGGGTTCTAAAACCATGATTAATCCATGGGGTTGGAGTATTTCAGCGGCACGTTTGAGCGATTCCACCACGTGGGCGGTTTGATAGTCCTTATTTAAACGGAGATCAAGGTGGCCTGGAACCACGGTCATCCATTTTGCATTGCAGCGTTTGGCTACTTCAACGGCATTGCGAATGTCATTTAAAAATTCTTCGCGTTTGTCAGATTTTCCGCTGGCGAGATTTGGCTCTGACCAATAAATTTTATGGGCCACAAAAACACCCATAGCAATGCCGAGCTCAGCCATCAGTTTGCCCATTTTTTCCTGCTGGACAGGTTCACGCCCACTCATACCGTTGTCTTCAAAAGCGGTAAAACCTTGATCTGCCATGAAGCGCAATTGATCCAGTATGTTTTCTCCTGCGGAGTGGCGGAACATACCATCGTGAGGCGCGTATTTTAGTTTGAATTTGTAAGGTTCAATGTCTTGATTTTCAGGGGCATTTTTGGAAAAAATGTCATTTGGTGTAACTGCTATTGCTGCACTGGCGATCAGGCTTTTTTGAATGAAATTTCTTCTTTGCATAACTGAGAAAATTTAATCAAATGGAGGGAACAAGATACGATGCGTTAAAGTTATTGAACATTCCTGAAGTTAAATTTACTCGAAAAACAACAGCCCCGGCACCATTGAAATGAGCCGGGGCTGTTGTTATATACTTAAGATGATGTTGGGCTTACTTCGCCTGGATCATCTTCCTCGTTGCAGAGTCGGTAGAAGTCTCCAACTTGTAGTACAGCATGCCTGTGGTGTTGATCAGAGCGCGATCAAGAGCGATCGTGTTCTCACCTTTGGCAAACTGGCCTTTCTGCTGGTAAACCACGCGGCCCGTCTCGTCAAAGATCGACAGCGTTGCCTCTGCTGCTTCTGGAAGGAAGAAGCCGATGA
>JBJXGZ010000007.1:0-2636 GCA_046160625.1 Saprospiraceae bacterium | reverse complement strand
TTGGGAAATACCTGCATCCGCAAGGTTCCAGTACTTTGCTTGTTTAATTCATGCACTGCCGATGCCGCGTTTTTGACGACATAAACCTTGTAAATCTGATTACTGGCACTACTTTCTGTACCCGTATTGATCCAGAAGACATTGGCTGCCGTACTGGCAATCCCCCCGTAAATATAGCCCACGAGCGTCTTTTCGGCGGGGAGTTCATCCAGTTTGATAACGTCGTTTGAATAAGCAGGAAGTGCTTCCAGCGGGATAAACTCTGAACTAGCTCCTAATAAGGCAGGCATATCTATAGGCAATTTGTACTCTGCCATCACACCTTCTGAGTTGCGGGTTACCCGTGCAATCGTCTTCACAAACGGCACATTGTTGTCCTGCACCAAAATGCCAAGACTGTCATAAAACTGTGCGATGCCGCCAAAAAAGACGGTGTGCATCTCGTTGGCGCTGGCCGAATAGAGTGGCAAAAAAGCGCAGTGGTAATGGTTGTAATGTTGTGAAAAGGCATTGTTGGCCGCATAGCCATTACTGTCGATGTTTACACAATTGAGGTAGGGCAGGTCGACCGTTTTTTGGAAAACTCCCGAGAAAGCGGTTACCCCTTCTTGCCCGTTGGGCATTATCTGCGGGACAACATTGTAATCGCGACGATGCAATTGGTCGGTGTCCGTAAAAGATGGCAAATGGTTCACCGTCAATGTGTTGCCGTCGTCGTTAATCCTGAATTTTCGGATTTGATCCGTATATTCCTGTATGAAACCAGGGCCATGTGTAGGCCCCATCGGATTATAACGGCCTTCAAATTTTTGTCCGCCCACCAAATAATAGGTGTCGTATATTTTGGACAAATGCCCGCCCGTAACTTCGAATTGCGCATCTGTAACCTGACGAAAATAGCTAGAGAAAGGGGTTCCGTTGATAATCGCTGAAATGACATCCGGGACTTTTACGGCAGTTAGTTTCTTGTAAGTGATATGGTCGCCAGCAGTATTGCTGTAGCCATAACCTCCAACGAGGTATAAAAAATCGCCCTCTTGAATGAACTGCATATTGGTGGAGCTTAACTGCTCCTGCATACCCACGGGCAGAGCAGACAAAGGGGCCGACCACTTTTGTTTGGTTGTCGGGTCAATGACAATAAGTTGGTTGTTGTGCCCGGCAATATCAAAAGAGGCAAAAGGCTGCCTGCGGTGCAGCCCATCGAGCCGGCCTCCGATGATTAGCCACTTCCCTTGGTGTTGACCGAAAGCGTAAGATTGTAGCCCACCTACATTGGGAATGGTTAAGGGTTCGAGTTGGATATTGAAGGGGCTGGATTGGGCCTGTATTTGCAGGGTGATGCTTGCGAAAAGCACCCAAAAGGGAAGTAGTTTCATGATTGAAATTATACTTAAGTGGGTTTGATTTAGATGGTTTGTGGGAGTGATAATCATTGAATCAGTATGCAATAAGCGTCTGTTTCAGCCGTCACCTGGTGGATCGTATCGGGCGGAATGTCTGTATACTCCAGCGCGCCGAGTGGGCGTGTGATCTTTTCGCCGGGCTGTTCGTACAACACAGCACCTTCCAAAACCAGCAGCATGGCGGGCACAGGGCTTTTGTGTTCTTTAATGACCTCACCCTTGCGCAGGCGAATGGCGGTCAAACGGCCATTTTGGGCTTTGAATAGGGGACGGAATATGGGACCGGCCTGATCGGATGTGAGTAATGCTGAGAGTGTCATTGGGAAATTTTTAGCAAATCAATATAGGCAGGCTATTGCCACAAAATTACAGGCTGTTATATCCCCACTTCGTGACTTGTATCACGCCAACGGATGATTTGGTTGATGTTTTTTGGCGTCCACGCCAAAGCCATCAGGCTAAGCTCCGTTCAGAGGGCGTTTAACTCAAAAAACTACCGAAATAGTAAATCGCAACATTGTCCCGGAACAGAGTTCCGGGATACACAACCCCTGTCTGGGCACTAAAAAATGCCCATTGTTACGCGCAGTGACATAAGTCACGTCCCGCCCCCTTCCCCCTCCCCGACCTTTGTGGTATTATCCAACGAGGATATTGTACCACAACATGAAACGAGTCATTCTAATCGTGGCAGGAGCGCTGCAAGCCGTCCTGCTTTTTGCACAAACCACACAACCTGTCCCGGTTGAGCCTCAGCCAAAACCCAAAGCCAGCAACCTCCTTGAAGCCTTTGAGCACGGCCATTTCCATGGCAGTTTCCGTACCTTTTTGATGGCGACCGACAATGCCCGACATTTATCTGACTATTACGCGCGGGCAGCTGGAGGAACGCTACATTTTGCTTCCTCACCCTGGCATGGAGTGAGTTTTGGTTTGGGTGGAGTGTTCAATTACAACCTGGCATCCTCCGATTTAAGTGCAAAGGATTCGACTACCGGGGCATCCAATCGTTATGAAATTGGCCTTTTTGATGTTCAAAACCCCAAAAATCGCAATAACCTTGATCGCATTGAGGAGTTGTGGCTGCGTTATCAGTGGAAAAAATCGCGCATCACAGTGGGCCAGCAATCGCTCCAAACGCCATTTATCAATTATCAGGACGGGCGGATGCGCCCTACCGCCGAATCCGGTGCTTGGGTAGAAATCAACGAACTGAAAAACACCAAAATA
>JBJXGZ010000006.1:0-4382 GCA_046160625.1 Saprospiraceae bacterium | reverse complement strand
CGCCCCTTCCGTAACAGAAATGGTAAAAAAGCAAATTGAAATGCTGGCTGGAATTGCCCTGAATAACAATGCCCGGCTGCATCACGTCAAGCCACATGGCGCTTTGTACAACATGGCCTCCAGGGATCAGGAACTGTCAGAGGCTATTTGTACCGCCATTCTCGAGACAGACCCTTCGCTGGTCGTTTATGCTCAAAGCGGCAGCGTGTTGATTGCCGTTGCGGAGTCTGTGGGCCTTAAAACTTGCAGCGAGGTTTTTGCCGACCGAGGATACCAACCCGACGGTTTACTAATACCCAGAACGGCGCCCAATGCCTTGATAAACAAGAAAGAGGAAGTAGTCGCACAGGTATTGCAGATGGTAAAACAACAAGCCGTAACCGCTGAGGGCAAGGCAATTCCGGTAAAGGCTGAAACGATTTGTGTGCATGGTGATGGGGTACATGCGCTGGAATTTGCCAGAAGTATTTCCGAGGCGTTCAGGTCAAACAACATTTCGATACGCTAATGGATGCTAAAAAAAGTTCGGTGTTTTATGGTGCGGCGTTTTTGATGGCCACCTCTGCCATTGGCCCTGGTTTTTTGACCTCAACGGCTGTTTTTACCACGCAGTTGATGGCGAGTTTTGGGTTTGCTATCCTGGCTTCCTTTATCGTGGATCTGGTGGCGCAGCTCAATGTGTGGCGCATCATTGCCGTGGCCAAAATGCCCGCTCAGGACATCGCTAACCAGCTCATGCCTGGATTGGGTGCTTTCCTTTCTTTGCTCATCATAAGTGGTGGGCTGGTATTCAATATTGGAAATATAGCAGGTTGTGGCCTGGGTTTGAACGTCTTATTTGGCATAGACATAGTGACGGGCGCCCTGATTAGTGCGGGGCTGAGCGTGCTGTTGTTTTTGGTAAAAGATGCTGGCGTAGCAATGGACCGGTTCGCCAAAACGCTTGGGTTTGTCATGATCGGCCTAACCGTCTATGTAGCGATTACCTCAGAACCGCCTTTGGCAGAGGCGCTTCAAAAAAGTTTTTTCCCGGATACAATAGATTTCATGTCCATCGTCACGATCGTGGGCGGCACAGTGGGTGGTTATATCACTTTTGCCGGAGCGCACCGCCTTTTAGATGCAGGCATAAGCGGCGCCGAAAACACCCGGCGAGTGGACAACAGTGCTCTGGCGGCCATTGGAATAGCGTCTTTAATGCGCGTGCTGTTGTTTTTGGCGGCCTTGGGCGTGGTTGTGAAGGGCTTACAAGTGGATGCCGGCAACCCCGCGGCCTCTGTTTTTCAGTTGGCTGCCGGAAATGTCGGTTATAAAATCTTTGGCATCGTGCTTTGGGCGGCCTCGGTAAGCTCGGTGGTGGGCGCTTCGTTTACCTCCATATCGTTTGCCAGGTCCTTTCATCCCCTGGTTGACAAAAAACAGCCCTATTTTATCATCGCTTTTATCCTTGTCGCAGCGCTTGCATTCGCGGTATTTGGCAAACCCGTTAAAGTGTTGATTTTTGCCGGAGCATTTAACGGGTTTATACTTGCTTTCTCCCTGGGCATCATGCTGATCGCGGCCACCAAAAACCGCATCATGAAGGATTACAATCATCCCCGCGCCTTGATGCTCGCCGGGTCTTTGGTTGCGCTGACCATGCTGGTCTTTGGGTCCTGGACAATGGTAAGGGAAATTGGGAGGGTGTTTTAGGGGTGGTCGATATTTTGCCCTGCTACTGCACTGTTTTACAGTGTGAAGGTTAGAAAATTGTACTTTCTTTACTGATTTTTGACAGTGACCGAAGGGGGGTAGGGCACGATCATGTTCTCGGGTGGGGTGGCGAAAAGGCCGTATTGGGGAGGGAAAGGCCAGTTTTTCTTGGCATGACAATAGGCGGGTTTTAGGTCGCTGGGGTGATGATAGAATGGTTTTCGGGGAGGCTAAGGAGACGGGGATTTATTTTACAATCTGACGTGGGCATGGGCTACAAGGTCGCGTTAAGTCGGCCAAGTGAGACCATAACAATGTTAGTGGCTTTTATTGTTTATTTAGCTCGTGTCAGATAATTTTAGCAGTTTGTCAATTTCTTCGATAAAGTGCTTGGTCATTCCTGCATCGTCTTTGCTTGCAATGTCAGTTTCGTGGGATGATATTGTCTCGCCGGTTCAATCTTATCCTTTACGCAATTTTCAGGAGTGCAGCGCGCAAACGATCTACATCTTCTTTTGTATTGTAAAAAGCAAGTGATGGCCTTACACTGCTTTCTAAGCCGAAATGCCGGAGTGCAGGTTGGGCACAGTGGTGACCCGACCGCACGGCAATTCCCTCTTTGTCAAGCAATTGGCCTATGGTGATTGTCGAGATGTTTTCCATGACAAACGACAAGGCGCCGGCCCGGTGCGTGGGGTTTCCAATGATGTGCAGACCCCGGATACCGGTCAGTGCATGTACCATATACTCCATCAGTTCGGTTTCATAGCGGTGGATGTTTTCCAGGCCAATCTTGCGGACATAGTCGATAGCGGCGCCCAACCCAATGGCATCGGCAATACTGGGCGTACCCGCCTCAAATTTGGCGGGCACCCCGTTATAGGTCGTTTCTTCGAAAGTAACGCGGTCAATCATGTTGCCCCCGCCTTGCCAGGGTGGCATCTTTTCAAGGTGTTCCATCTTGCCATAAACAGCTCCTATTCCGGTGGGAGCAAACAGTTTATGTCCTGAAAACACAAAGAAATCCGCGTCCATTGCCTGTACATTCACTGCCATGTGCTGGACGGACTGGGCGCCGTCAATGAGCACTGGTACGCCAAAACGATGTGCGGTGGCAATCATTTCCTGAACTGGCACAACAGTTCCCAAAGCATTCGACACCTGGGTAAGGGCCACGATTCGAGTACGCTGGTTGAATAGCTGTTCGTAATCCTCCAGCATGATGTCTCCGCGTTGGTTGATCGGAATAACGCGCAACCGGGCTCCTTTCTCCTGGGCAAGCATTTGCCAGGGGACGATGTTGGCGTGGTGTTCCAGTTCGCTGAGGATGATTTCATCGCCTGGACCGATGCGCTGACGTCCGAATGTGTTGGCAATCAGGTTTATGCCTTCTGTTGTGCCGCGGACAAAAATTATCTCATCTTTCGACCCGGCGCCGATAAACTGCCGGATTTTTTCGCGGGCATTCTCATAGGCATCTGTCGCCCGGGCAGAAAGGGTATGCGCAGCCCGATGGATGTTGGAATTGTCCCGCTCGTAAAACCGGCTTAAGGTATCGATCACCTGTTGGGGTTTATGTGTGGTTGCGGCGTTATCGAGCCATACGAGGGGTTTGCCGTTGACATTTTGGTGCAAGGCCGGAAAATCTTTGCGAACGGATTCAGCGCTGAACATCCGGTAATCAGACCAGTCGCGCTCGGGCTTTTGATCCGGTGCAGCAGCTTGCTCCCCATGCGCATCCGGCTTGCGCTCAAGCGGCGGCTCATTTAGGAAATATAATCCCTGCTCTGAAAATGGCTGTCCTGCCAACTGCTGGAAATACAGCTGGTTTACGTCTGAATCGCTCGGCCGGTCAGCCGGTATTTGTGCCTCCTGCTGCCCACCGCTGAAAAAAGGTATTGGGCCAATACCATCACGTGCCTGAACCTCGTCTAAAACCTGGGCGGCAGATTCCATGTTATCGATCGGCCGGCCGGCCAGAGCAATCATTTTTTCAGATATTTCCGGGCCCACTATTTTGGGTAGGATGGGAGCGATCAGGCAACGCTCCCCACTCAGGTCGAACATATCTCCGACGGGAATAGGGGAAGCAGGCTGTTCTGTATTTGCTTCAGGCGCCGTTTGGATCGCATTCGTTGCAGGTTGCAAAAAATAAAAATCCTGCTCGTTTGGGATTGAATGCCTGGGAGGCTGGCTGTTTTCTGAAACTTCAGGTTTATATATCAGGCGTTCTGCTTGTGCTGCTTCTTGTTGACGGGATGACAAACTACCGGTTGGGCTGTGTGATGAAACATCTTTAATATTTCCAACAGGGTTGTCTGACATCATTTCCGAACCGGGAAGCAAATTTGAAGATTCGTGCGATGGTGTCGCTTCGGCCGGCGAATCCAGAATGCCTTCCTGGTATATCCTGTTGGCCAATTGGCTGATTACATCCACACCTAAAAGACCTTCAGGCACAGTATCCCAGCCCATATTTTGGGAACCCATTTTGCTCGTATCTGGTGTATTCATACCTGGAATGATTTACAATCATGGATAAATTTTGACGGATTTATTTATAATCGTAACTACTTAGCACCCAAAGGGTGCGACATATAAATCAGCGGTGCTGCAGACAGCACGAAGTTCATTGAAAACATTGAGTTGATGCTTACGACAAGTACTGATGAAGCCTTGTATACGGGCGT
>JBJXGZ010000005.1:0-166892 GCA_046160625.1 Saprospiraceae bacterium | reverse complement strand
TTATGACAGTCACCATCGAAACAACTGGCATTCAAGAAATTGAGCATCTTCTCCAAGTGCTTAAGTCATTGAATATCAAAACTATAAAGGTTCAGGCATCCCCTGTCATCCTTACCCCGAGCATTACAAGAGGCGATAAAAGGGTGGATCCAAAGGAGCTTTTTGGCATTTGGAAGGACAATCCAAGGACGATTGAGCAAATTCGTTCAACTGCCTGGCAGCGCAACTGGAATATTTGATATGGTACTTTGTGACACAAATATTTTCATCAGCGCCTTCAATGGCCGGGCTGAGACCATAGACCAGTTGGACAAAATTGGGTTTGCAAAAATTGCCCTGTCTGCCGTTACGGTCATGGAACTTTTTCAAGGAATGGGCAATAAGAACGAGCTGGCCCAGATGAAAAAGAAGATAAAATTCTATGATGTCGTTCAGATTGACAACGCCGTCTCTGAAAAAGCAATCGAGTTTATCGAAACATACAATCTCAGCCACGGATTGAAGATACCGGATGCCATCATTGGAGCGACCGCTGTGATTCATCAAATACCGATATACACCTATAATTTGAAGGATTTTGACTTTCTGCCAGGTATAATCCTTTATCAGCCAGCGTAATAAATAATACAGCGAACTAGGTGCTGCCGACAAGTACTCCTAAACGTCGCACCTTCGTCAGCACAAACGTTCGCTGTGACTTCAAAAGTAAAAAACAGTATTCGAGGGGCAGTACAAAATTTTGGACGGAATTAAAGTTGTACACAATCATGGCAACTGGGAGAGTTTGGCAACCGTGAAAAAACGTATATTTGTATTTAAAATCACTTTACATGACGATTCAAAGAATTGATAATCAAATAGTTATTTCTCTTCCGGGGTCAATTGACTTGGAAGGCGTTCAGCGTCTAATAAACTATCTCCTGTACAAGGAGGCCACCAAAGACAGCAAAGCAAAGCAGGAAGACGTAGATATACTGGCCCGTGAGGCCAATAAGCAGTGGTGGGCAGAAAATAAACATCGCTTTTTACCTGAAGCTGAGTGAAATTCGTCATTGATACCAATATCGCATTCAGCGCCGTCTTGAACACCGAAAGTAAGATTGGCGACCTGATTATGAACTCCCATGGGATTCTTGAATTTCATGCGTGTGATACGCTGCGCTCCGAACTCAAAAAACATCGCCCTAAACTGCTCGAGCTCTCTAAAACATCAGAGGAGCAGTTAGACCAATCCGAATATCAAATTACGAATTGCCTGGAATTCACTAACGAAGCACTCATACCATTCGAGTTTTGGTTAAAAGGGGCCAATCTCGTTCGGGATGTAGATATGAATGATATTGCCTTTGTAACTCTTGCTGAATTCCTTGGCATAAAATTATGGACAGGTGATAGAGAGTTGATGAGGGGCTTGGCTAAAAAAGGCTATACCAACTTTATTACGACCGACGAGCTGTATAAGTTACGCACCTTGCTTGAATAATAAATACACAGCGAACTATGGCTTCCCTGCCAACCACTCGCTAAGCGCGGCGGTACGCAAGGAAGCAAACGTTTGCACCAAGAATAGGGGTAGCCGAGTATGAAGCCGGGATATATAAAATATTGATTTTCAAATATTTTTGAGGATTGTGAACAGGTTGGCGACGGATAATTCAGGGCATTCGCCCGCAAGATTGCGCTCCGATTTTGGCGGATAGCCCGTCGTTACGCCGCCGCGACCTGGATATAATATTGATTTTCAGAGGCTTTTGAGGATTGTGGACAGGGTTTGCGACCCATCCCTCAGGGTATTCGCTCAGAAAGCCACACTTCTGACTTGGATAATCACCAATTTGCCAATATCTTTGGGGTCTAACTAGACTTTAGATTATGACCATTGAACGCACGGCAGATGCCATCATCGTGAAGCTGCCAACGAATATTAACATCGAGGAGATTCAGCGTTTTTTGAACTACCTCCGCTACAAGGAAATTGTTGCCAAAAGCAAGGCGACCCAAGAGGATGTTGACAAACTCGCCAGAGAAGTCAACAAAAGTTGGTGGGAGAAAAATAAACATCGTTTTCTGCCCGGAGAATGAAGGTCGTAGTAGATAGCAATATTATATTTAGTGCCATGCTCAATCCAGAAAGTAGCATCGGCGACATCATCTTGAATTCACAGGACACATTTACCTTTTACGGCTGTGAATATTTACGGGAAGAAATCAACGACCATAAAGATAAGATTATCAAGATAGCAGGGTATGATGAGCATGAATATGACGAAGTAGAGTTTTTAGTTTACAAACAGGTTGACTTCTTTTCGGAAAGCACAATCCCTTTTGAATTTTGGCAGAAAGCCGCTGATCTTGTTAGGGACGTAGATATGGACGACATCACTCATGTTGCGCTCAGTCTATTCCTTGACATCAAACTTTGGACAGGCGATAAGTTGCTTATAGGTGGATTGACCAAAAAAGGGTTCACAAACTTCATAACGACCCAAGAAATGTTACAGCTCAGAAGTGTAATCTGAAGATAATAATGGTGCTAACTCTGCGTGGCTGCCAACCGCCCGCTAAGCGCAGCGGTTTGACAGTCACGCCAGCGTTGTGTGCAAGAATAGTATAAAAAATCGGCTCAAAAAACAAAAAAATCGGCTCAAATCGGCTCATAATTAGTTCATGGGTTTTAACTTTGCCCCCATGAAAGCAAAAATTTACCATTTTGATTTAAAATTGAGTTGGAAGATATTGAGTGTGATAAGCCGGATTGATCGGTTTGATGCCTCGTGGTCTTCCATTGAGCGCTTGGAAGGTAAAAGCCTTAGACAACTCAAGGCTATTGCAACTATTCAGAGTGTCGGAGCCTCAACGCGGATAGAAGGTTCAAAAATGAGCGATGAGGAAGTGGAGGCACTTTTGAACAATATTGGCATCAGTAAAATTGAGGACAGAGATTCCCAAGAAGTAGTCGGATACTTCAATGTGTTGGATTTGATAAGCGATTCTTTTGGGGAGATAGCAATGACAGAGAGTAATATAAAAAACCTGCATAACCAATTGCTAAAGTATAGTGAAAAAGATGATTGGCATAGAGGAGACTACAAACAGCACGTCAATGCAGTAGAGGCGAATTTTCCTGACGGCACGAAAAAAATAATATTTAAGACAACTGAACCAGGGTTTCCAACCGAGGACGCGATGAGGGAGGTTGTAGAATGGTATTCACAAGAAAAAGAAGTCCATCCCCTAATAGCATGTGCTTCATTTGTATATGAGTTTTTAAGTATTCACCCGTTTCAGGACGGCAATGGACGGCTGAGCCGCCTTCTGACAACATTGCTGCTTCTGAGAAGTGGCTATAAATGGATTGAGTATGTGAGTTTTGAAAACGAGATCGAAAACAGAAAAAAAGACTATTATATAACTTTAAGAAGCTGTCAAGCGCAAAGGCCCAATGAAGACATTACAGAATGGATCGAATTCTTCCTTGAGTCGCTGTCGAATATTCAGTATAAATTACAGAGGAAATTAGAGTTGACGGGACAAGACAGTACACTTTCCCCAAAAGAAAAAATGGTACATACCCATATCATAAATAATCCAGGATGTAAATCAGGGGAAATTGCTCAAAAATTGAATATTCCCAAACCCACGGTGAAGAGGATTGTATCCGATTTGATCTCAAAACATCTAATCATAAAATTTGGACAAGGGGCAGGGACAAATTACCGCGCCGAATAATGCACAAAACTACAGCTTCCCTGCCAACCGCTCGCTAAACGGGGTGGTATGCAAGGAAACAAACGCAGCGGGCACTGAAAAAGAAAACCGTAAAAAAATTAAAATGAAGAAAATATATTTAATCTCTGCAGGACTTATCTTTGTATGCACAGCAGGGCATCTCATGAATAAAGTTATTGCACAAAAACACACAGAAATGACAAAAATAGAAAAACAAAACGATATGAAATTAGGAGCATTTTCAATCAGTCTTAGCGTAAAAGACCTAAAGACATCAAAAGAATTCTACGAGAAATTAGGTTTCATAGTCTTTGCAGGGAGTATGGAACGGAACTATCTGATAATGAAAAATGGCAATGCAATCATTGGACTTTTTCAAGGTATGTTTCAAGGCAACATCTTGACTTTTAACCCAGGTTGGGATGAAAACGCAGGTAACGTAGATGACTTTGACGACATTCGTAAAATTCAGAAACAACTAAAAACCAACGGACTTACACTTACAAGCGAAGCTGACGAAAAAACAGAAGGACCTGCAAGCCTTATGCTAGCCGACCCTGATGGCAATATGATTTTATTAGATCAACATCGTTAATACCAAGCATATGAAAGCAACCGGTATAACAGTAATGGAAATTCTGACAAGCCTGCCAATGGACAGGGTAGAACCTTTTAACAAACTACATGATGTTATTGTAAAAAACCTGCCAAAAGGTTTTGAAGCAGCCATTAGTTATGGCGGATTGGGTTATGTTGTTCCACATACCCTTTATCCGGCAGGTTATCATTGTAAACCAATCGAACCCCTCCCCTTCGCAGGAATTGCTTCGCAAAAAAATTCCATTAATTTTTACCATATGGGTATTTATTCCGACCCCAAATTATTGGAATGGTTTGTAACTGAATATCCAAAACACAGTAAGCAAAAACTTGACATGGGAAAAAGTTGCGTTCGATTTAAAAAACTGGACGACATTCCCTACAAACTCATTGGTGAATTAATGAAAAAAATGAGCGTGAAAGATTGGATAACTATTTATGAATCTAACTTAAAAAAATAGGCCATGAAAAAGTACATCATTCCAAAATTAATTGGACTGGCAATACTGACCATGATAACCTTGGTCATTATTTCAATCCTTGAAGTTGCAGTGTATTCTTATCTCATTAATCCTGGACAAGAACAAAGTGTTTATGAAGCACATGCAAATTCTTCTGCACCTTATATTTCAGGCATTTTCGGATTTATAGTTTTCTTTCTGGTTGTACGATATTGGAAGAAAAATGAATACCTGAATGTATATAAATTGGCAATTCTTTACCCGCTCATTTATGTTCTGTTAGACCTTATCATAATAACAGCAGCAGACGTGAAATGGTCTGACTTCTTTTTGATTTTTGCAATTGCTAATGCATCAAAATTTCTTGGAAGTTTCTTAGGGTATAAATTAACCAAATAACATCAGACAAAGACGAAGTAAAAAAACGAACCGCCACAGTACCTAGCCACAAGTGGCGGTTCAGTGGTTAAATCACGCTTTTTGCTTCTATCAAATTTTGTACTTGCTTGACAGTTAAGTGGTTCGAAATCCCCAACATGCTCTTAGTGGTCAGCTTAAAAAAACGACTTTCATCTAATAAATGAAGGGAACGGAATATATAGAAACGGAAAGAATTATAATGCGTAATCTGACAAAAGAAGACGCAAAAGATTTCTATACATTAAATCTTGATGAAGAAGTATTGAAATTTACGGGAGACAAATCATTTGAGGATTTACAATCTGCAATAAACTTTTTAACTAACTATGACCAATACGAAAAGTACGGAGTTGGACGGCTTGCAGTAATTGACAAAAAGACTTCAAAATTTTTAGGTTGGTGTGGACTTAAATTTAGTAAAGACAAAAATGAATACGACATTGGGTTTCGGTTTTATAAAATATATTGGAATAAAGGACTTGCAACTGAATGTGCAAAAAAATGCCTTGATTATGGTTTTAGCCAACTTAAAATTGAAAAAATAGTTGGACGAGCAATGAAAGAAAATATTGCCTCCATCAAAGTTTTAGAAAAAATAGGTATGAAATTTAAAGAAGAATTTGATTTTGAAGGGAAAGAAGGAGTCATTTACGAGGCAACAAACAATAACGAGTAAATAGAAAAATAACGGGAGCAGTTACTAAGTGCTGCACTAAGTGCGTTGAACCATTGGATTAATTTCAATAATACGACTGCAACCCTAAATGTAAGCAGCGAAGATAGTAGAGGAATGACAATTGAGCATTATGTCTATGACCAAGGAGATGCTCATCTTCTGTTGAGCATTACAAATACATTGGGGGACGCCATGCTTGGTTTAGTGCAACCTATCAAGGCCAGAACACAGCTGACTTGGTTTGGAATTTTGTATCACGGTATGACATAAATGGATTGAGATAAAGAATAAAAGCGCATAACAAAGTGTAAATGTTCATAGCGGCTATGCGCCGCGACTTCAATTATGCGAGCCATTGATAGCAATTAGAATAAAACATGACTAGAAAAGAATTTATAGAGATTTGCGCGCTTTTCGGAATCGGAATGCCTTTTCAAAGTATATTGTTGTCCTGTGGTAATGACGACAATATATCTACTCCTTTTTCAGGAAAGGTAATAGTAATCGGCGCAGGGGCTGGTGGATTATCGGCCGGTTATTTATTAAACCAACAAGGAACTGATTTTGAGATTCTTGAAGCTTCTTCCATTTATGGGGGAAGGATGAAAATAAATACAAATTTTGCGGATTTCCCTATCCCTCTTGGCGCAGAATGGCTTGAAACAAGTACAAATATTTTTCGGGAAATAGTTAACAATGCTTCAGTTCAAGTAAATATTCAGACCATTGCAGATAACCCTGACAGGAAATTTGTCAACTATTCCTGGTTTAATTTTTTTGAAGACTACATTGTTCCTTCAATTGCCAATAAAATTTCCTATAATTCTATAGTACAATCCATTGATTACGCTGACAATCAAATTGTAGTGGTTACAAATAATGGACAAATTACCGCAGATAAAGTAGTAGTTTCCATACCGCTTCAAATTCTGAAAAATGGAGATATAAGTTTTACTCCAAACTTGCCACAAAGCAAGCTAATTGCCATCAACGATGCAGTCGTTTGGGACGGATTTAAAGCCTTTTTTGAGTTCAACTCGAATTTTTATGGCGATAGTGAATATGAATTTCCAATAATCCCGGCCACTAACGGACAGAAAATATATTATAATGCTGCTTTGGGGCAAAATACCACTAAGAATATACTGGGATTGTTTGTAGTGGGAGCACCTGCACAAGACTTTATTGCTCGTTCAGGAGATGATTTGAAAAATTTTATATTAAGTGAACTCGATAGTATATATGCTAATCAAGCAACACCAAATTACATCAAACACATTACTCAAAATTGGAACAGTGAGCCATTTATTAAAGGTGGTTATTTGACAGACTATGAAGATTGGAAAAGGGTTAGAGAACTCGGAAGTGCCGTAGGGAACAAACTATATTTTGCAGGTGGAGAATTTACAGATGGTGAGGGTTGGGTTTCTGTTCATACTGCTGCAAAATCCGCCAAAAGAGCCATAGAGGAAATTAATAGATAAAAACAACGGCTCCAATATCCCACGCAACAAGGTTTAATCAATCTTCAGCGACCTGTATGGCGTGACCCTCGATAAACAGATACCGCAAGCCCGGAAGTAATTAGCCTACTGATGTTTGGCTGAGGACGAGGCGCATATTAACTCAAAGTTGCATCAAAGCGCGGTAGTCCATTGTGCCGAAACTGGTTTTTATATGGGCCTCTGCGAATAAGGCTTGTGTGCAAAATCCGGGATATTGAACGACCTTCGACGAGTCAAAACGCCTCATCGATTCGTGTTTTAACTTTCCAGCCTTCCCATTTGCAGACAACGCAAACGGAGGGCCATTTACCAGGCGTCATTAGCATGAAAAATCTCTTGTTTACCCTGTTCTTTCTGCTGTTTTTGGCATCTGGGCATGGCCCGCCTTCTGGCAGCAGAAGGAAAAACAGACGAAGCCCTGCGCCATGTGGAAGATGTGCTCCAAACCGACATGCCATACCACCGGTTGGCCGATGATCCGGACCTCGCTCTGCTCAGGGAGTCAGAAAAATGGAAGGCGCTGATGAAAAAGTACTTTCCGGACCTGCAGAAAGACTGAATGCGCAATGGGAAAACGCTAAAATCTGTTGCATTTAAAACTTGAATTCACCATATCTATTAATCTATTACACGAAAAATGCTCGGTAATATACTCATCGTCCTTACACTCCTTTTCTATGGCTTCCTGGCTAATCTTTTGCTTAAACCGACACCCGGCGGCGACTATGGTGTGGGTCATGCCTTTGCGTGGATGATCTATGTAGCGGGTTTTGTTATTTCTACAGGTCTTTTGGCTTGGAATATGAACCTGAACCACTGTTTCGACTGGACGCCTGCATCCTTTCTCGTTTCTCGCAATTGGTTGGTTTTCTTAGGCTGGATAACTTTTGTAATGGCCATTATTTGGAGCCTTGATTATCATTCTAAGTGGATCGAAGGCGAGTTCCCACAATTTATGCGTTGGTTTGCACGGAGTAAGGTCTATTTTTGGTTGCCCGCATTGATATTCATTCCGGCTTTGTATCTCCTGAATGCACAACGGCAGGCGGGTTTTGCACCATTTTGGATAAAAATTCCTTTGTTAACGTGCTTTGTTGTCAGCCTCTTGATAGGATTAGGCATTTTTTATGGCTTTGTCAAGGCTTCTGTCCAACAACGTATAACTCAATATCAATCTGCCCAAAAGGAAGATAGCTCGGAGTCGTGGTCGTTTAATAAATCTATGGAAGAAATTAATAATTATAGTGAAAAAACGATACAAGGGCTATTAATTTACACACATCGGGAACAAGATAAACGGATACGTGATGCCGCCGTCGTAAAAATAAAATCCTATGAAAACTGGGAGGCCGAATTGATAAATATTTTGGAGCAGGGCGATCTTAATGCTGTATACTGGGTGTATGCATATTTGGATGGAAATGATATAGAGCATCCGGAAGACTTCATTCAGCCTGTAAAACATAGTCTCGAACGCTTTGTCCCTGTACTACAAGCATCTTTAAAGGACCCCAATAGTCTTCATATGGGTTATATTAATGTTGAAGCCTTGTGTCGGGTATTGGATACTCATTTTAAAGACAGCGCTGCCATAATTCAGCCAGACCTTGTGAAACTCCAAAAAGCTTTGGACATAAATCCACCAGCGCGAAGCGATAATGGCAATAAAAAGTGGTTTGATGAAACGCTAAATGCATCTCGTATTGCTGTAAAAAACTGGTTGGAATCCAATAAATAATCCATGTCTAAAACGCACAAAAATTGACTGAATCTGCCGTCATAGCCCAAACTACCCAGTGGATTAATTCTGTGGTCATTGGATGCAATTTTTGCCCTTTTGCGGCAAAAGCGGTGCTTCGCCAAAGCATTCGTTATGTGGTATTGCAGGAGACTACAATAGAAAACGCCTTGGAAGCCCTGGTTGATGAATTGCGCTTCCTCGACCGAACAGAGGATATTGAAACAACCCTGCTCATTTTTCCCAAGCATTTTGCTGATTTTGAGGACTACCTCGATTTGGTGGAATTGGCTGAAAACTTATCCATCGAACAAGGCTACGAAGGCGTGTATCAGATCGCCAGTTTTCATCCCGATTATTGCTTTGCAGGTGCAGATGAAGACGATCCGGCGAATTATACCAATCGTTCCCCTTATCCAATGCTCCACCTCTTGCGGGAGGACAGTATTTCCAAGGTGCTGGATCATTATATAGACCCGGAGGGGATTCCTGATCGGAACATTGCGTTTGCGCAGGGAAAAGGATTGAAGTACATGCAGTTATTAAGGGCAGCTTGTTTTGAGATCAACAAATAGGTTTCTAATACATCTTAATGAACTACGACTACATCATAATAGGAAGCGGTTTCGGTGGCTCCGTCAGCGCGCTTCGGCTCTCGGAAAAAGGCTATAAAGTGCTGGTCATCGAAAAAGGGAAATGGTACCGCACCGAAGATTTCCCTAAAACGAACTGGAGCCTCTCCAAATGGCTTTGGTTGCCTTCGATGCGTTGGTACGGCATTATGAAAATCACGATCTTCCGACATGTGGGCATCGTGTCAGGTACAGGGGTCGGCGGCGGGTCGCTCGTTTATGCCAATACATTGCCAGTACCAAAACCCGCTTTTTTCAATTCCGGCTCTTGGGCCAAATTGGCTGATTGGCAACAAGAATTGGTTCCCTATTACGAACGCGCCCTCCAAATGCTCGGAGCGACCAAAAACCCGCGTTTTTTTGACGGAGAACACGCGTTGGAACAACTCGCCGAAGAGATCGGACAAAAAGAACATCTCAATGCCACGAATGTAGCCGTGTATTTCGGCGAGGCGGGTAAAGCCCAACCTGATCCCTATTTTGGCGGCAAAGGCCCGGAGCGCAGTGGCTGTACTTTTTGTGGTGCTTGCATGACAGGCTGTCGGCACAATGCCAAAAACACACTGGATAAAAACTACCTCTATCTGGCTCAACAACTCGGGGCAGAAATCCTGGCCGAACAGGAAGTGACCGATGTGCACCCAATAGGGAAAGCAGACGGTTCGGATGGCTATGTGGTTGAATATCACAGTGCTACCAAATTATTCAAAAGCAAAAAAACGGTACAAGCCAAGGGGATCGTCTTCGCTGGTGGGGTGCTGGGCACGGTGGCGCTGCTGCTGAAACTGAAAAAATCGTCCTTGCCGCGACTCTCTAATATGGTCGGCAAAGAAGTGCGCACCAATAACGAAAGCCTTATCGCGATCACACAATTGGACAATTCTTCCGACCAATCCCAAGGCATTGCCATTGGCGCAATTTTGCACACAGACGAGCACAGTCACCTGGAATTGTGTCGCTACGGTGCAGGCTCTGGCGCCTGGCGGCTCACGTTTCTGCCCTTTGTAGACGGGCCAAATCTCCTTGTTCGCTTGTTCAAAATGTTTTGGGAAGTGCTCAGTCATCCGCGCCAATACTGGCAATACCTGCGGGTAAAAGATTGGGCCAAAAGCTCTTCCGTTATGCTTTTTATGCAAACGCTGGACAGCACGGTTACCTTCACCCGTTCCTGGTGGGGCGGAATGCGCACAGCCGTGGTGGGCAAAGAAAAGCCGACGGCTTTCATTCCGCGCGCCATCGAACTGGCCCGCAGATTTGAGGTGATCTTAAAAGGGAAAGCCGTAGCGTTTGGGCTTACACCATTAATGGGAATCCCTGGCACTGCACATATTCTCGGCGGTGCGGTCATGGGCGCCACTCCCGAAGAAGGCGTGATTGACCTGAACAACCGTGTTTTTGGTTATGAAAATATGCTGGTCTGCGATGGGTCAATGATTTCCGCAAATCCGGGTGTAAATCCGGCGCTGTCCATTGCAGCGATAAGCGAACGGGCCATGAATCAGGTTAAAAAAAATACGGCTGAATATTAACCGCTTCAGCCCTTCCGTACATAAACATTGCCTTGGAGTTAGATAGCATGTATTGCAAATTATTGAAGCAATAATATTACATTTGCCATGCATAATTCACCTCAACTTTTTTGAGGGGGTAAGTTGCTATTTATCGGTTCCTGAGGAGAGCATAAAGCGAGGCGCAACTTGAACTATTGAATAAAACCAAACCATCAAAAATAACCTTTTTTATGAAATTCAGTCTGGGAAACGTTGATACTGGCTCCATGCCAGCCGACAAGTCAAGTTATTTTTCTCGCTACCATGCTAATCTCAAGGGTGAATTGCTGTTGAGGAAACAGCAATTCCGCGACGAGGTCACCAGTGACTGGCGCGAATTTCAGGAAGTTCCAGGAACTGGAATCAAGGAGATACAGCAATTCTTGAAAGATGCCGGTTTCCTGCCCAAAACAACTTTGAATGGCATTTATGGCTACTCTACACAGGCCGGAGTGCGGCTTTTTCAGGAATTTGTCCGCACAGTTAAAGGCGACCCATCCATTGGGGTGCCCGATGGTGTGGTAGGCCCCAACACCTTGAGCCACATCCAAAAATGGAAACAGGAAAAAGCCGGGGTATGCGATTGGGGCAAGGGCAGCGTACAAAATCCGAGCAATGAATTCCGACAATGGATCCAAGTGCTGGAAAAAGCAAAAAGCCATTTTCAGGCAAACCCAGGCCCTATTGTATCGCACATAGAAAACTATTCGAAAACCTCGGACACTAGGAAAACCTCCAATTGGGACACTTCATCGAATGTAATTCACTTAATCGGTATCCGAAGGACCCAAGATACTTTGGCAAACACCGCGAACAGGGAGAGCGATGATTTGTTCGTACTGCTTATAAATGGTATGGTGTTCAAATTTTGGGGCTCTACCGACCCTAACCCTGGGATATATAGTGATAAAGAAAAGGGAAAAAGAAACACCTTACCCTTTCTGGTGGAAGGACAGCACAACTATCAGTTTGGGTGGCACAAATTGGGAGACGAAGACAAAGTATATCGCGCATTGAGGCCTGCTTCGAACGGTGTGCTGGTATTCAGAGATAAGGATGGCAACCGGGCACTGACAGACCTAGATATCGTCAAAGGATTGGACTCGTCTCCAAACCCAACGATCAACATCCATTGGTCTGGAATAGGTCGAACCAATTTTTCGGCGGGCTGTCAGGTTATTGCAGGGCAGAGTTATATCAACGATAAAGGAGACTTGGTGAATTGTACGGGGTTTGCTGCCAAAAGTTATGATGAGTTGGGCAACAAAAAAACCAGAGCAGCCTATAATGTATTGACTGATCTGCTGTTAAGTTACGGTCCGCCAGATGTGCGAACCATCGTTTATACGCTTGGGCGTGATGAAACGTTGCGCTTTTCGGATGTTTGGAAAGAAAACCACGTACAGGAAATCATTGGTCGTATGAAGCAGGGATGAAATCAACCTTTTTGCCTCTTGGGCCAGGCTCGCACCAATTGAGCGCAGCTACTTCTCCCCCAAATCATCCCAGGCCTTTTCCGCCAATTGTTTCGTCAATGTCTCGATGTAATAACTCCCTGCCGCCGGGTCTGCTACCTCATCCAGAGCACTTTCCATTTTCATTAAATGCTGCACATTCCGTGCAATTCGACGGCTAAATGCCTGAGGGTAAGCAGCTTGCACCTCGCGTCCGGCATCGTAAGGCAATACTGTAAGTTGCGAGACGCCGCCTTGCACGGCAGACATGGCCATGGTGGTGGCGCGTATCATATTGGTGTACAGATCTTCTGAGTACGCTTCCGGCTGAAAATGAGCCACAATAGAAGGTAACTGCAAGGGTGCATTCCAGGCCTTTAACACATTGAACCACAGGAGTTTGAGCGCACGCAAGCGAGCAATTTCCAAAAAATAACTTTTGCCTACCGGGACAGAAAACTGCATGGCAGCGGCGGCATCTTTTATTGAAACACCACGTTCGGAGAGTTTTTGGAGGTAAATATTGGCGTTGCGTAGCTGTACCCCGGAACGCTGTTCCGGGTCAAACGCAGGATCCTCACCGGAACAGCGTTCCAGGATACTAACCTGTATAATCTTAAACTGTGGGAACTTCTCCCGCGTATATTCCAGCAAATCAGCCAGATAGCGCCAGTCCACAATTTTGGAAACCGGCACAGGATCGTAGGCCAGCGAGCCACGCAATTGGGTGCTGGGAAGGCCGCGTTTTCGGGCCAGATTTTCCAAATGTCCGAGTACCATGCCGGGATTTTCCAAAATTGCTTTGCCCGCAAAATGGAGTCCGATAAAATCGAGGTGAATGCCGCTCAGTAATTGCCCAAAATCTCCTGCTTCAAGCGGTTTTTCGAGCCAGAAACAAAGTCCTTCCGTGCCTCCTTCCAATGCTTCAAGGGCCTGGCGGTTGGCGATCACTGTATCCGACACCACAATATCCTCACAAATTTCCCAAGTATTAGGCTTGTCGGATAAGGGGGTAGGCAAGGTTTCAAAATCATCCGAATGGACGAATGGCGACACCACCAGGCCCTTGGGCAATTGCCAGTTCAAATCTTCCAAAGACTTGTCTTTTAAGTCTTTAGCGATTTGACGCAGCCAATCGGCCTTGCTTACTGGGGGGAATTCGGAGAAGAGGTCGTTATTCGTCATTGCGTCATGTAGATTCGGTGCAAAAGTAGGGATTCCCAAATCGGACAGACATCGTTTTTTGACTATTGAACCATTTGTATTTTGACAGGATAAACAGGATGGACAAGATATGTCGGCTTCGCCGACTGCGTAGATTGGATGTTATTAGTAGTAAATCGCCTCAAATCAATGATTCAAAGTAAGTCGGCGAAGCCGACATATCCTGTCCATCCTGTTTATCCTGTCAAAAAAAAGACACGACGCTCACTCATGGTACATTATGAACTTGTGTAAATAACACAGGGTAAAAACCTACGAGGTTTTCAGAAACAGACAACGCCACTGCTTAGAATTCATCAAGAAAAGAAAAACCATTTTTCAAGAAGCCTGTTTACCTTTGCGAATCAATCTAAATAAGAAATGACCCAGCGCAGACTGATATATCTTGACAACAATGCTACCACTCCTTGCGATCCACGGGTGGTGGATGCTATGATTCCTTATTTTTACGAAAAACACGGCAATGCAGCCAGCAGAAGCCACCAGTTTGGCTGGGAAGCAGAAGATGCAGTAGACTATGCGAGAGAGCAAATAGCCAAACTCTTAGACGTTGAGGATAAGGAAGTTATCTTTACTTCGGGTGCAACAGAAAGCAACAACCTCGCGCTCAAAGGCGTTTTTGAAATGTATGCCAAAAAAGGCAACCACATTATCACGGCGGAAACGGAACATAAGGCTATCCTCGACACCTGTGGTCACTTGGAAAAGGCCGGTGCAGAAATTACCTATCTGAAAGTCAAAGAAGACGGCCTGATTGATTTGGCAGAATTGGAAGCGGCCATCAAGCCCAGCACGATCCTTGTGTCCATTATGTGGGCCAACAACGAGACGGGCGTGATCCAGCCGATGCGCGAAATCGCCATGATCTGCGAAAAACATGGGGCACTTTTTCACTCGGACGCAACGCAGGCTGTAGGTAAAATACCGACCCATCCGCGCGAGGTAGGTATTCATTTGATGTCGTTTACTGCGCATAAAATGTATGGCCCAAAAGGCGTTGGCGCACTTTATGTAAGCCGCAAAAACCCGCGGGTGAAAGTGACGGCCCAAATAGACGGCGGTGGCCACGAACGCGGTATGCGTTCAGGCACTTTGAACGTTCCCGGTATAGTAGGTTTTGGCAAAGCAGCCGAAATCGCCCGCGAAGAAATGCAGCAAGACGCCGCCCGTTTGAGCAAACTCCGCGATCATTTACAAGCGGAATTGACCAAAATGGAAGAAACAAAAGTTAACGGCAATGAACAGAGCAGAATGCCGCATGTGACAAATATTTCCTTCAAACACGTTGAAGGCGAGGGCCTTATGATGACGTTCAACCAGAATATTGCCGTATCCTCAGGCTCGGCCTGTACCTCGGCATCACTGGAGCCTTCCTATGTTTTGGTTGGTATGGGCTTGGGCGACGATCTGGCACACTCGAGCATTCGTTTTTCGTTGGGTCGTTTCACCACACAAGAAGAAATAGATCAAGCCATCGAACTTGTACGCAATGGCGTGAATCATATGCGTGATCTCAGCCCCATTTGGGAAATGTACCAGGAAGGGGTGGATTTGACAAAAATTGAATGGAGCGCACATTAACAATGAGTCCTATACAAAGTCCACCAGATTCCTTCACCCAATTGATTTACCGTATTTACTACGGGATCAAAGGACTTTATTACTCGTTATTTAAGCGGAAAAAATAATCCTTACTCATTCACTCACAACAGCAATCACTCATTATAATGGCATATTCAGAAAAAGTCCTCGACCACTTCAAAAGCCCACGCAACGTAGGCACGCTCAATAAAGACGCTAAAAACGTGGGCACAGGCCTCGTTGGCGCCCCGGAATGCGGCGACGTGATGCGTCTTCAAATCGAAGTAGACGACACAACAGGCCTCATCAGCGACGCGAAGTTCAAGACTTTCGGTTGTGGCTCGGCCATAGCATCCTCTTCCCTTGCCACCGAATGGCTCAAGGGCAAAAGCCTCGACGACGCTATGCGTATTGACAACATGGACATCGTGGAAGAACTCGCACTCCCGCCGGTAAAAATCCACTGTTCTGTACTCGCCGAAGATGCTATCAAGGCTGCCATTGCTGATTACCAACAGAAAAACGGCATCACTGCTTCTGTTGCATTGGCGGAAGCAATTGCATAATTATGTAGATGGCGTATGTACATAGTTCATACTTCATAGTTCATACATCATACATAAAACATGATTTTCGTAGCAGACAGCGCCAAGCAAAAAATCCAGGAAGTCCGCCGATCCTCCAAGATGGCAGATGATTTCTTCGTGCGGGTCAGCGTCACCTCAGGGGGCTGCTCCGGCTTGTCGTACAAATTGGACTTTGATAATGAATCAAAGCCCAACGACCAGGTTTTTGAAAACAATGGCGTCAAAGTCGTGACCGACCTCAAAAGCTTTCTTTACCTGTTCAATACCACTCTGGAGTTTTCAGGCGGGCTGGACGGCAAAGGCTTTTCATTCAACAACCCAAACGCAACCAGGACTTGCGGGTGTGGGGAGAGTTTTGCGGTTTAGTGATTGGTGGATTGGTGATTGGTAATCAACATATTGAAAATTATTAGAGGCCGCCTATGGGTGGCCTTTTTTATTTCTATTCGGGTTATTTCAAAAAGACATATTGCTTTGTAGCGTTTTGCCCCCGTTTCCCATCTTAATACCAAACGGCGCCGCAAACTCAAATCAATAAACAGGAATCCATCTCAAAAATGGCTTGTACAAAACACTTGTTATGAAAAAGATTCAATTTTTGATACTATTTGGTATGCTGCTTTTGGGCTGTCGTCGAGATGAATTCGTTGACGAAGTTACCATTGACGAAACCCCACCTATTATTTTGGTGGTCAGTTCTTTCAAAGGGAAAGTAACCGCTGAAGACGGGACACCAGTGCCTGGAGCCACGGTGCGGGTTTTTAAAAATACCACTACAACGGATGGACAGGGTTTGTTCACCTTTAATAATGTGGAAGCCCCTAAGGGTGGAGCGCTGATATCTGTGGAAAAAGCAGGTTTTTTCATCGGTGCTTCTATGGCTGGCAATGGCGCAGATGGCAAAAATTTTGTCCGGGTCACACTGCTGGACAAAGGCATTCCGCAAATGGTTTCAGGGGCTGTCGGTGGGGTGCTTCAATTGCCCAATGGCTTGAAAACTACCATAAAACCCTTTACGTTGGTCCGAGCCAACGGGTCCGTTTATACGGGCGAAGTCAGTGTTTATTCCAAATGGCTCGATCCTACGAATCAGGATTTAGGGGGTATCATGCCGGGCGCCTTGATGGCAAAAAACGAAGCCGGGGAAGAAATGGTGTTGGCCACTTTTGGAATGGCTGCGCTCGAACTGGAAACTGCCAGCGGGGAACCGCTTGAGGTAAAAGATGGCGAGACGGTTGATCTGGATATACCCATTCCACCCGCTTTAGAGCCTGAAGCACCTACCGAAATACCGCTGTGGTATTTTGATCTGGAGGAGGAGCGTTGGCTGCTGAGCGGAATTTGTCAAAAAACCGGAGGCGCCTATTACCATTGCTCTGTAACCAACACGGGATATTGGAACTGTGACATTGCCCTGGAGCCAATTTGCCTTTCGGGTACCATACTCCAAAGCGATTCAACCCCAGCCTATTACACCAAGGTGATTGTTGAGGACCTGACCAACAATTTTATTTACTGGGGCTATACCGATATCAATGGTTTTTTCTGTGGCTCGGTACCCAAAGGTGCCCCGCTAAGAATCACTATCGAGGACCTTTGCGGCAATGTCATTTTTACTGCGGATTTTGGGCCTTATGCCCAAGATATTGACCTGGGCGATATTTACCTTGCCGTAAGTCTTCAGGAATATTTTATCCATGTGTCGGGCATTTTGTTGGACTGCTTTGGTGCGCCGGTGGCCTTAGGTCAGGTGGCGGTGCAATACCCGGGTAAAATCCGTCTTTTCCCACTAAATTCTCCCGGTTTTTTTGACTTTCAACTTGCGTTGCACTGTATTGAATTCCCAGAACTCTTGATTACGGGTTATGATCTGACCAATTTTAAAGCAAGTGCAGTGCAGAGTTTCACGGACCAAATCGAGATTCAAATGGGTGTCCTGACCGCTTGTACAGACCCTGAAGATTATTTCAACCTGACCATGGGTACTACGACCTATTCTGCAGCCCCGACCAGGTTTAGCAAGAAAGACAACGAACCGACGAATTGGATGGTGTTGGAAGCCCTTACCGTTGGTGGTAGTTTTACACTTGATCTAAGGACGTATCAAGGCGTAGGACAATACAATGTGAATGCAATATTCAATTTGAAAGACAACCCAGTGGCCCCCAACTACCTCAACCTCAATGCTGCAAGCCCCAATATAACGGTGACCATTGCGCAAGATGATGGTAATTTCATTTCGGGCACCCTTAGTGGCACAGCGTTCGATGATTTAGGACAACCACAAATCATTGATGGAAATTTTAAAGTCAAAAAAGAACTCTAATGCAATCTGACTTCAAAACCTTAATAAAGGGTTGCAGAGACTACGACAGGAAGGCGCAACGACAGATGGTGAATCTGCTGGTGCCCTTTCTGTTGTCGGTTTGTCGGCGCTACGAGGGCGTCCATGCAGCGGCACAAGACCTGGTCCAGGAGGCTTTGATCTTGATCTTCAATCATATTGAAGATTGCCAACCCGAAGAAAAACCCTTCATGGGATGGTCCAAACGGATCACAGTCAATGTATGCCTGGAAAAATTCCGGAAAAAGAAGATCCCACTTGAGTTTTTGGAGTCCCACGATATAACAAACAGCCTAGCCCCAGAGGTTCTTGACCAATTAGGGGTTGAAGATATCCTTTTGACAATCAACACATTACCTGAAAATCAACGACTGGTATTCAATCTATTTGTCATTGATGGTTATACGCACAACGAGATCGGGGAAATGCTCCAGATCAAGGAGAGCAACGCTCGTACCCTGCTCACCCGTGCCAGAGCCACTTTGCAAAATCTCCTTACTGTGCAAGAAATTTTAGGCCATGAATCTTGAAAATTTTGAAAAAACAGCCCAAACAGAGTTCGAAAATTACCGCCCAGAAGGCGATAACGAGCAAATTTGGCAAAACATAGAGCCACATCTCAGGAATAAAAAAAAGCGCCGCCTCTTTATCCTATTTTTTTGGGGTCTGGGCCTTGGCTTGATATCACTATTGCTGTGGAAACAATACACGCCAGAAAACGCGATTCAAGCCAATAAGCTCGAGTCTGAGCATAGCTCCAATCGTGGAATTGAGCCAATCTCTGGTGCCCAAAATGGGTCACCTGTGGATGAAAAGTCCCTCTCGGAGCTTCCCAATGCGGCCAATGCTGGTTCGAACGCTTATTCAAATAAAGGCATCCCGCAAAACAAAGTATCCCGCAATCAGCCAGACGAGCGTGTTCAAAAAGGTGTGGCACACCTCGACTACCATGGTAATCCTCAATACCCGAATTTAGGTGTGCCACACCTTTCTGAACAGGTATCGGCAGAATCACTTTCAGGTCTTCCAGATAAAGAAGCCCCCAAAGCGGAAGTAAATCAGGCAAAGGCCGTTTCACCAAAGTCAGTGGGAGCAACAGCGCCTTCAATTGCACCGAATCCAGCGGGAAATGCTGTTATAACTGGGAATGCTGATTTAGCGAAAAAAACTGATTTAGCTGAAAATGCCACTTTAGCGAAACCTGCTGAGGCCCCAAATGAAATCGAAACACCCAAAGAAAAGTCCGCTTCAAAATCCAAAAAGAGTCAACGAATAAAGCCGCACAAACGCAAACGCGCGAAACAAACCCTTACCCTGGGTTCAGGACTTGCGTTGCCCATAAGTGTCCTACAGCCGAACCCACAAGTGGAGGCGAATGAGGCATTATTGACCAATCGAAAAGCCAGCGAAAAGTCATTGGAAGCCCTGACCGGTAGTTTCCTTTATACTTATGCCACCCCAAAGGGGCTTTTATTCCGAGGAGGTTTGGATTACCAGCGACTCAATGAGCGATTCGAAGTTAGTTACAACGGAAAAGAGACCAAAATTGTAACCGGCGTATTGACCCAAACGGTTGATGGCACTGGCCAAATCATTTCTCAAACGATGGGCGACAAAGAAGTGACCACCACCAGGGTTTATACCAATATTTCCTTCAACAATTACCAGTTTTTGAATTTGCCGTTCGGTGTGGGTTTCCAGCGTGTCAACAAAAAAAGTCAGTGGGAACTCCTGGGTGGCCTGGACATAAACCTTTGGTTCAGGTTTACTGGCATCCATTTCAATCGGTTTGGCGAGCCTATGGCCGCCAGAGATGACATTTACGATGATATTTATAAACGAAATACAGGGCTGGGTATCTGGGCATCTTATGGCTATTCCAGAAATATTTCCAGAAATATTCGCTGGCAAGTATCTGCAAAAGCGGGAATGCCATTCCAGCGTATTACCAGCGAACGATATCCACTGGTGCAAAAGATTTACACAGTTGGGCTACAGGGCGGGTTGGTATTTAACTTGGTGAAGGAGCCAAAAAATAAACACAAAAAGCGGGCTAAGCCTGAGATGAAAAAGTGATGAATGTGTAAAGCACCTTGCGTTTTTTAAGGCTGTCTTCGGGCAGCCTTTTTTATTGGGATTTTAGGGCAGAAGAGTATTGTGTTTCCAATGACTTAGGCGAAATTCATAGTTCAATCCACCAACTCCATCTCCACCTGCCGCTTCGCCAAATCCACCGCCGCAATCTTCACCTGTACCCGATCCCCCATCTTATAGGTTTTCTTGTAGCGACGGCCTGTAGCGCGAAGGTTGCCCTCTTCGAGCGTGTAGGTATCGTCCAGGTATTTGAAATCAACCAAACCCTCTGATTTCGAGTCGAGTAGTTCTACGAAAAAGCCGCGTTCAATGATGCCACTGATCACGCCATCAAAGGTCTCTCCGATGCGGGTGGACATGAACTCAGCCTGTTTGTACTTCGTGCTTTCGCGTTCAGCGTCGGCGGCTTTGCGCTCCTGGTTGCTGATGTGTTTGCACTGTTCTTCCAGTTTGGAAGCGTCTACACGGTAGGTTTTCCCATCGAGGTTGCGCTCCAGAATACGGTGTGCCAGCACATCGGAATAACGGCGGATGGGCGAGGTAAAGTGGGAGTAGTGAGAAAAGCCGAGTCCGTAGTGACCGATATTATTCGAACTGTAAACTGCTTTAGCCATACACCGGATGGCAAGTGGCTCGAGCACTTTCAGGCGATCGTCTGTGCGGGATCTTTTCATCAATTCATTGAAGGATTGCGCAATTTGTTTCGGGGTATCTACCTTCATCTGAACGCCTAATTCTAACGCAAATCGTGCAAAATCGGCGATTTTGGACATATCCGGCAAATCGTGTATCCGGAAAATAAAAGGCACGATTGCGCCACTTTTTACCCCTGACCCGCTTTCATCTTTCCCTTTTTTGAGCGGCGGTTGCATGTATAGCGCCACTTCTTTGTTGGCCAGCAACATGAAATCCTCGATCAGCATGTGTGCCTCCTTTCGCTCTTTGACATAGGCTTCGAGCGGCGTGCCGTCAAGCGCTAGCCGGAAGCGAACCTCGTCTGTTTCAAAGCCAATTGCGCCATTTTTCTCGCGCTCTTTGCGCATTTTACTGGCAAGACTTTGAAGTTTTTTAAGTGCCCATTCCAATTCGTCGAAACGTGGATGGTTTTTCAGTTCCTCCGAAGGTTTTTTGTCCAGAATGGTTTGCGCCTCCTCGTAAGCGAATCGTTTTGCACTGTGAATCACCGTTTTACCAAACCAGCGCGACACAATTTTGTCCTTGGCGTCAAAAACGAACACCGCAGAAAAAGTCAGGCGGTCTTGCTCCGGCACCAGCGAACACAGGTTGTTGGAGAGTTTTTCTGGCAACATTGGATTGCAGCGATCCACCAAATAAACAGAGGTGCTACGCTCAAAGGCCTCCCGGTCTAGTGCAGAATCAGGCTTCAGGTAGTGTGTAACGTCGGCGATGTGAACGCCAATTTCGAGATTGCCTCCCTCGAGCTCCCGCACACTCAGAGCATCGTCAAAATCCTTGGCGTCTTCCGGGTCAATGGTGAATGTGAGGATGTCGCGAAAATCGCGGCGGCGTTCAAATTCTTGCGGTGAAATGGTATCAGGGATGCGAGCGGCTTCGCGTTCAGCTTCTTCAGAATGCGCGAGTTGGAACCCGGCATTGATGAGGATTTTCTTCATCTCGAAGTCGTTGCCGCCAATTTTACCCAAAGTTTGTGTGACTTTCCCGATGGGCACTCTGCCCTTGCCTTCCTGCCAATCGGTCACTTTTATGACCACTTTATCGCCGTCCTGCGCCTCGCCAATGGCCTCGATGGGTACAAAAATATCGGTGGGCACATTGGGGTTGTCGGGGATGAAAAGGGCGTATTTGCGGTTGAGCCGAATCGTGCCTATGAAAAACTCGTTGGCACGCTTGAGTACTTCCAATATTTCGCCTTCCGGTTTTCGTTGCGTTTGTGATGTGCCCCGTCGGCCTCCGCGATAGGGTGCTGGCGCAAAGAGCAGTACCCGAACGGTGTCGCCGTTTAAGGCGCCGTTTACGTATTTGGGTGGGACGTACACGTCGGTGTCCATCAATTCAGAGACGATGTAGGCCGCGCCAGTACGCGTCATGTCTACCCGGCCTTCTACGATTTTGCGGGACTGTTTATCCGCCACAGGTTTGCCGAATGAGGATGGACGTTGGGCGGTTGACGTTTTTGTCTTGTGGGATTTATCTTTGGTCATTTGTCCAGCCTCCAATGTCCCTTGTCCATCATCGATGGTTAACCGGTGGAGCGCGATTCCGAACTTATTTTCGTCAAATTGCGCCACAGAGCCGGCTTGCACCAATTGGTTCAGTGCGTGTTCCGCAGAGTCGCGGTTATTTTCAATACGTAGATGGTCGGTGATTTGGCGCGGCGCGAAACTCTTTTTGGGGTGGCCGAGCAGGAATTTGAGGATTTCGATTTGAAGTTCTTGTGCGGTCAGTCTTTTGCCGCCGTGTTTTTTTTTCTTGGTCATCGTTTTGGTGTGATCCGGAATAAAATTCGGGACCTAAAATTTACTTTTTGGATTAAAAATTAAGGTTTAAACAGAAAAATGGGAAAAAAGTTACCTGTGGGGGTAAAATAAAGTTCAGGTCGGACTAAACATGAGCCATCCTGAATTTTTCTAAAGTCCCGTTAGGGACTGAATCTCGGTAGTAGAGAACAGATGAAATGCGATTGGCGTGCCGTAGGTACGCTATATGCGGTTTTTAGATAGCGTACCTACGGCACGCTTTTACATCGAAAACCATATTTCTACCGATATTCCGTCCCTCTGGGACGTGTTGGTCTCAAAATTCGGGATGACTAATTTTTACCCCAAAAAACAAAGCGGCTCCTGGAGATTTTCGCCAAGAGCCGCTTTAGGGGGAGTATACTTAGGTATCTTGTTCTTTATCTTTTTTCGATTTTTTGCGTTTTCAAAACCTGTTTGTTGCGGCCCAGCAATTGCACGAGGTAAACACCTTTAGTCAGGTCACCCACATAATATTGCTCGCCTTTGGATGCTTCAAACACTTTTATTTTTTTGCCCAGCAGATTAAAGACGATGATTTGCCCGGTAGCATCTGAATTATCTTGCACAGCGATATGTTCAGTGGTGGGATTTGGGAAAACAGACAGTTCTGGTCGGGCGGTATTTTGGGCGCGAAGCGCAAGAGTGGCGAGCAGAAAAAAGCAGGCAAGTAAAGTTTGTTTCATGTGCAATGATTAAGATAAATGCCGTTTCCGTGAACGTCCCGAGGGCTTAGTGGTAAAGAATTGGCTCGATAAAAATTGGTTGGGTAAACAATCTGTTGTCTGAATTCGTCTGCAAAGTAGGGTGATTACATATTCAAACCAAAATTTTCTTTGGATACTTTGCAAAGATTTAACGTCCGGCAAACAATAAGCGCGGAGCTTAGCTACCTGTTCACAATAATAGCCTCCCGTTTGCTGTGACTTAGCCGCCGTTCACTCCGATTTCCGCCCAGCAAATCCAGATACCGCATTTGTGCGTTTTTTTCATCCACGATTACCTGAGTGATGCTTACGGTCTGTACTCTACCGGCCCGGTTCATCACATAATCGTTTTCGGGATCGCCAATACTGCCGGTGCGGTGGAGGGTCATTAGTTGATTGGTGATTGATGACCCTCCTTCGCTAAGGCTACGGCGGGTAAAGGTGATTGGGTGATTGGTAAGCCAGTCTCTGAAAACTTGCTCACGGCGGATTTGCATTTCCGGTGGGTAAAGGGTGGCGGAACACCAAAAATGGGCTTGATCAACGGGCAAATTTTTTAGGTAACGTTGCTGACCATCCCAACGAAATTCGGTTATCCGCCTCATCGAACTTCCCGAAAGTTTAAAACTTTCGGGAAGTTGATCTTGCTCAAAAAGTAACATTGTAAACGGCTCAACCCTTTCAAAATCATACTGTTGGAAAAAATCGTCCGGATTTTCCCAATCAAAAAAATCGAGCAAAATCAATCCTCGGCTGCGGCGGTAAGGCAACTCACGTTTGTGCAGGACAAAGGCGCCGTTGAGCAAACAGGCGGTGCGCCCCTCACGCGAAGTGGCGATCCAGGTTCCACCCGCCAATTTGTCTCTCGGGAAAAGCAAGGTGTCACCTCCCGGTTTCCGCTCGCGCACGATTGTCTGGGACGAGCGGGACGGCGCTTCGTCGCGGTTGTGGGTAAGGATGAAGCCAGCAGGTCTGGGGAGGTAAGTGACGGTGCACATAATTGGGTACAAAGGTCGGAAAGTGCTCCCTACTTCGCCACCGCAATCTTATACTTCTTCCCTTTCATCTTTTCGGTTGCAATGGCTTTCAGTAAATGCTTCAGCACGTCCTTTTTGACGGCTACAAAAGACATGTAATCCATCATTTCAATCTTGCCCAAATCGTCGGGTTTTAAGCCTCCTTTTTTGGATAGGAAACCGACAATGTCTATTTTGCTCAGTTTGTCTTTTTTGCCACCGCTTATGTAAAGCGTCACCCAAGGCGGAAGGGACGGTAGCGCTTGCTCAGTAGGCAGTTGCAATACCTCGGGGCGTACAGTCAGGTAAGCCGGAATTTGCTCATCCGGAGGCAAAATAAGGTAGGCGGCACCTTGGGCGTGCATTCGGGCGGTGCGCCCATTGCGGTGGGTAAAATCGTTTTGCTTCATCGGGAGTTCATAGTGAACCACATTTTTGACTTCCGGTATGTCTAGTCCCCGGGCAGCCAAATCAGAGGCGACCAAGAATACGATGCTCCCATTTCGGAATTGAACGAGGGTAGATTCCCGCTCCACTTGTTCCATGCCACCATGAAAACTGGCGCTGGAAATGCCGCGTTCGGCAAGCCGCTGCCGGGTAATCCCTGTGGTTTCGCGTTGATTGCAGAAAATAAGGGTGGGTTCCGCACCAAAATAGCATAACAGTTTCACCAGTGCTTCAAATTTGTCGTGGGAAGCTGACACCACGCTTTTTATGCTCAAGCCGTCGGTGGATTTTACCTCGGCTTCGGTATAGTTTAGGGTGATGGGTTTGATAATGCCTACAAATGCTGGAATGACCAATTTGGTGGTTGCCGAGGCCAGAATGCGTTTTTCCAAGCCAGTGAGTACCTTGAGGATCTCGGCCATTTGTTCCTGAAACCCCATTGCCAGTGACTTGTCAAATTCATCCAACACAATGATTCTGACAGTCTGTGGGTCGAAAGATTTCCGGTTGATGTGTTCCACAATGCGCCCGGGTGTGCCGATCAGCAAGGCAGGCGGTTGGCTCAGGTTGTTGATTTCCGTCTGCATCAGGTGGCCTCCGTAGCAAGTATTCACTTTGAAGCCAGTGGACATTTTTTGCCAAACCCGTTCTATCTGAATCGCCAATTCTCTGGTGGGCGATAAGATGAGGCATTGCACGCCCGGTTGATCGGCCTTCAGTAGATGCAAAATGGGCAACAGGAAAGCCAGGGTTTTTCCAGAGCCAGTTGGGGCCAACAGTATCGTGTCTTTTTCGTCAGGAATGGTGTGAAATGCCTGTTCCTGCATTTCATTTAAAAGCGGAATGTCTAGATTGGAGAGGGTAGTGTGAAGCAATTGATTTGAAGCCATTTCGGCAAAGGTAACCCGAAACGATGGTTTGAAGACATTACATCCCCTGCATCGCCGTCCATGCCCAACCCAACACAAGGGCCGCTAATTTCCACACCAGCCAGATCAGCACGATAAAAAGGGCAAAAAACAACAATCCAAGGAATGCTACAGAACGCGTTGCGTTGGGTTTCACCTTCCCATCGGCGTAATAGGCTTTCAGTAAATTCACATTGCGCCGATTGGCTTTGAAGCCAAAATCAAATAAATCGCCCAAAAACGGCACGATGCCAACAACAGCATCCATGATATAATTGAACATCATCCGAAGCATAAGCAGTGGACTTGCTCCTTTTTTGACCATCGTACGCATCAGGAAGCCGGAAACCACAAAGCCCGCCATGTCACCCACGTATGGGATGAGGCCAACAATGCCATCCAGGCCAAAGCGCCAATTGGTGCCTGGGACTCGGAACTGATTGTCCATAAGTTTGGCCAGTGCATCGAGCCGGGCGAGTTCGGGATCCTGCTGGAAGGAATTGTTCATGGATTATTGGACTTTTAACAACTGCCCAATTTTGATATCGCTATTTTCGAGTTTATTGATCTGTTTGAGACGATCAACCGTTAGCCCATAATCCCGCGAAAGTTTGTACAGTGTATCACCTTTTACCACACGGTGATAACCTCGTGGAGCAGGCTTCTCCGACTCGTACGGATCCTCGTAAGGCGGTTTTGCAGTACCCGTGTTTGGATATGGGTCGTCTTCGTAGGGGCGGTCTGTGCTTGTAGCGGGTGGCCTTTGGCCGGGCCTGGTATTTGAAGTGGCGGGTTTTTCGGGTTCGGGTTTAGGTTTTTCTGGTGCTGTGTTCGGGGCGCCTGGACCAATTTCAAAGTCAAGTTCACCATCTTCCACAATCGGGCTAGTGTCAGGATTTGGTTTTCTGCCTGGCCAGTCAGTTGGCTTGCCGGGGGTAGCCTCGGCTTCGTCTTTGATTTTAATGGGTCGTTTGTTTTTGCCACGTATTGCGACTGTTTCATTCGCCTCCGGTTCTTGTCCGCGACGCATGCCGTTCATTGCCAATAGTTTTTCCAATTGGATGCCATAGACTTGGGCAATATCGAACATTGTCTGCCCTTCCCGAACCGTGTGCTCTGTGGAGCGTCCATGCCATTTGGTGCCCTTGCACTGGATGTAAATGCGGGTATTGGTTTTGAGTTTCACACCGGGAGGGTAGCCGCGGTCGTTGTAATCCACTACTTTTTGGGTATTCAATCGGAATGCGCGTGCCACGTCTTCCAAGGTTTCGCCATCGCGGGAGGCAACCACTTTTACATCGTTCACCCGTCCAATGCGACCGGTGGCCTCGGCCTTTTGCCCAGGGGCATTGGGGCCAACCGGGGTAGCGGGTTCGCCCTGGCCTCCACCTTCCGTGGGGAAGGTATTTGGCCTTGACCCAGGTGTATCGTATTGGTAAAGTTTGTAGCGTTCAATGAGGTTGATGAGTTTGTCGGCATAATCAGGAGCGGTAGCGTAACCAGCCGATTGGAGGCCACGCGCCCATGCCTTGTAGTCTGTGCGGTCGAGGTTAAAAAGGAAGCTGTAACGTGTAGATTTTCGCGGATCGCGCAAGAATTGACCATGGTCTATAAAACTCTCTTCTACCGATTCATAGCTTCGAAAACACGACTCGATGAGGTTGCCGTCTTTATCGCGGTCATCGTCTTTTTTCTTATAGGTTTTACCGCTCCAATTCCCCCCGCATTTGATGCCAAAGTGGTTTTTAGCTGCTGTTGCCAGATCACTGGTACCTGCTGCGCTTTCAAGCACACCTTGCGCGAGTACGATGCTGGCAGGTACGCCAATACGATCCATGGAAAGCGCTGCTGCGCGACTAAATTTGGTGATATAGTCAAGATTCCGGTCTTGCGTACTGTATTCAGTAGGCGCCATCACTGTTTTGTCAAGGCCAGTGCCCTTGCTGGATTTGCTGCTACTGCTATCGGAACTGCTTCGGCGCGAAACGTTGCAACTTTGAGCAAACATTGCGGCCAAAATGACTAGGAGGAGTACGTTTCTCATGTTGGGTGTGAATTTAGTTAATTTGATATTGGGATGTTGAGAAATTGGGATATTAGAATATTGGGATATTCCTTCGCGCTTTACTCGCCTTAGCATTTGGCAGCGGCGAGGCACTATGGCGGGTAAAACCGCGTAAAAGTAAACGCCTTTCAGGAAATTCCAGTACGCATGGAGTTTGGTAAATATGAGAAGGCCTCAGGGGGAAGGGATAAAAATTTTGGAAAACACCTGGTGCACTTCCAGAAAAACCGCCGAAAACCGCTCTGGAAACATGAAAAAATGGTGTACCGCCACTGGAAGTGCATCCACGCCCGCCAAACCGATTACCGATTCCACATGGGCGCGGGGCATCCCGCTGGCAGCCTCCAATTTTTCCCACACGTCTTCCGATGAGAATTTGGGCCAAGGTTCATTCGGGTATTTCAACACAAAGGCTTTGGCGTATTCGTGCATGGCTACATTGTACCATTGCGTGGGCTTCACAAAAGCCTTCATCACCTGATCTGCGGAAAAAAGCAAACAACCATCCGTTTCGTGCATTTCTGAAGCGTGGTCGTAGGGGTGTTCCGGGGTAGGGAATGGCCGGGGGAAAAGAATCACTTTCTCAAACTTGTCGAATAAGAACTGCTCACGCCCAAACGTCAGCGATACCGCCTGTGCAGCAATGGCCACCTGTACATCCGGCGGCAACGAATCTTCCGGGAAAGCCAAAGGTTCCCAGTCGGTGCCCATGTTGAACATAGCCACGCGGCCGCGAAAGCGACGCTGCTCTGCCAAGGAAAGTTGGCGGTAAAACCCACAGGAACGCTCTAAAAAAGTCCGCAACTCCGTGCTTAAATCAGGTGGATTGCGGCTGTACCACCACCAGTTGATCTGGGGCGACAGGATAAAAATCAATGCTGCAATGACCAGAAATGGTACGAAATAAATGGAATAACTGTCGTCAACGCCCCAGGCCAGGCCGAGAAAAAGCGCGGCGATCAGCGCGAAGGGGACCATGAGTTTGTTGGCAAACATAATTTCAGAGAGGTTTTTACTTGATTTTGAGATAATTTGACTGGCAAAGTTCCAAAAAGAATTTGAGCTTACGGATTACTGCCAGAATACGGGCAAAATTGGATTTTTGGATATTATCCGACAACGGCATCTATTGGCCACTTCAGGTTTGAAAGGAATCTAAATTTGCTTCAAACTTAAATCAACGCTCGAAAATGAAAAACTTATTAATTGCCACCTTACTACTGGTTTCTTACACTTCTTTCTGCCAAACCGGGTATTTCCCCATTGTCACCCCGCTAAACGAATGGGTAGTAGATTATACACACCCACTGGGTTGGCCGTCGGAGAAGATACGCCGATATACTTTCGCCGCCGACTCCACCCTCCTCGAAGGGAGATACTACCAGGAGCTCATCTTTTCCATTGACATGAGCGGCGGCCCGTGGGTATCAAGCGGCTCGTTTTTAAGAGAAGAAAACGGGAAGGTTTATACAAAATATGAGAACCAGACCGAAAAACTGATCTATGATTTCAATTTTGGCATCGGAGACTCCCTGACAGGCTGGATCAATGTGAACCAGGCGACCAGATATGTCACGCAGGTAGGCTCTACGCAGTTGTTGGACGGCGTCGCGAGAAAAAAAATCACGCTCGACAGCTGGTGTGGAGAAACGGAATGGATAGAAGGTATTGGAGAGACCTTCGCGCTCTTTAATTCAGAAACAGTTTGTTCCCTTTGGGATGGGGTTCTACTCTATATCCGCTGTTTCAGCACCAACGGGCAATTGCTCTATCAGCGCCCTGACGTCAGTGGATGCTACACGAGTGCGGTAACGGATGTGGAAATGGGTGCTATTAAGGTTTACCCGAACCCCGCGTCTGGCATCTTATATTTTGAGACAGAAAATGAAGCGGAAATTCAGAGCATTCAGATTTTCAACAGTTTGGGAGTATTAGTCCTGAATACGAACCATCTTTTACCCTTTAATAAAAGCATTGATATTACTGCTTTAACATCGGGATTTTACACTGGTCTGGTGCATTTTAAAAATGGTGGAGCCAAAATATTCAAGCTCGCTAATGCAGATTAATTCGGGTGTTTATAGAGGAAATTTATTTGTAATAAACCTCGTAGGTTTTCAAAAACCTACGAGGTTTAAATGCCTGATGTTTTATTGTTTTGTGAACTTGACCAATTTAGAGCCATGCATTCCAAAGCCCACATTCGGAAGAGGGAAGTGATAATTATAGATTCCAAAATTTTGAGACAGATTACTTTGCTCCCATGTTTGGCCTCTATTTGGGGAAACGAAAAAACCAGCATCTGACATCAAAACATCATAGTCAACACATGTATGGGCGGTTTGTACAGTCAAAATTTCACTGTGGTCAACCCAGTGAATAAGAGTTGAACCGCGATCGCAAACCAGTTGCCAGGTGTTGGCCCCGTCGGAGGTACTATAGGTTTTATAAAAGTCGGATGCCAAGCCAACCATGTTGTCAAAAAACTTTAAATGAGAAAATTGTAGAAGGGGAGTTTGCACACTGTCAAATGTGACTCCTCCATCTTTGGTTCGATATAACTTACCCTTATCGCCCGCAAAGAAACCCTCTTGGCCATTCAGCATCTGCATCTGAAAGATTGTCAGGCCATTCAGCCCCGAAAGCGGAAGCGTCTCCCAGGTAATCCCTCCATTATTTGTTTGAATAATTCTTTGGCGATAGTTCTCTGATGGGATAAGTGCCACTCCAATTCCATTCAAAGTGTCAGAGAAATAGAGGCTCCATATAATTCCGGCATTATCACTTATTGATTTTTGCCAAGTTTCGCCGCCGTCGGCTGTCCGGAATGTTGTCATTCGGTGGTCACAATTGTTTGGACATCCAGTCAGATTTTGAACACTTAAAAAACCAATTTTATCATCTACAAAAAACATGGACCTGGGAGAAGCGTGTATGTTTTCGAGCACCATTTTCCAGGAACTTCCACCATCCATAGTTTTGAGTACATGGCCATTGTCTTCGAAGATGAATCCAGTAGTTTCATTCAAAAAATAAGGTTGCCAGCTCCAATAGCCAAACTGGCCTGTTTCTAAGAACTCAATCTTCCAACCGGGAATATTTATAGGAAAGGCCGTATTTTCAGTTATATCGTTGCAATTGCCTTCGCCAGTTACAGGATTCTGTTTTTCCTTTTTACATGCTAATAGTAGAAGCAGGCAAAAAAAAACCAATTGATGTTTGTGCATAATCAGAGGCATTTAAGTGAGTGGGTGAAATAATCCGCAGAGATACAGAGACACAAAGAGTTGATTTTCAAACGCTCCGCGCCTTAGCGCCTGAGGTTAGATAATACTAATTTTACGCAAGTACATTTAGTTGTGAATTACATTATCAATGTTGATTCAGGAATGCCCCTAATAGTTGCCTAATGCCCAACATTCAGTGTCTTATCTTTGACAAAGAAGAAACCCCTCCTCAATAGCCCTTTGCGCATCCAACTCCGACGCCTCTTTTGCCCCGCCTATAAGATGAACTTTAATCCCCGCAGCCACAAGTGGTGCATACAATTCTCGCATCGACTCCTGACCAGCGCACACCACAACGTTTTCTACCTCAAGCAATTGTGGCTTGCCTTGCACTGTGATGTGCAAACCAGCATCGTCAATTTTCAGGTATTCCACCTCGTTCCACATTTGCACATTGCGGCTTTTTAGGGTCATGCGGTGCGCCCAACCAGTGGTTTTGCCAAGGCGTTCGCCTACTTTTCCTTTGGAGCGTTGGAGGAGCCAGACTTGGCGTGGGGGTTGTTCTGGATGAGGCTTTGTGATGCCACCGCGGTTTTGGTAGCTCTGGTCAATTCCCCATTCAAGTTGGTAGGCCTTCGTAGATACTGAATATTCGTCAGACGACTTTGAGTCGTCAGACGAAGGTCGCTTCACGCGGTCTGACGACTCAAAGTCGTCTGACCGCTTACTTGAAATATTTCGAATTAAAGAACTGGTCGGGGCCGTCAGAAACATCGCTACATCAAAGCCGATACCACCCGCGCCAATAAGTGCGACCGTTTTTCCCACGGGCTTTCCGTGCAGCAAAACATCCAGATATGACAACACCTTGGGGTGCTTGATGCCTTCAATATTGGGTGTTCTTGGTACAACGCCCGTAGAAACGACAACTTCTGAAAAGTTGTTTTTTATCAAAAAATCAGCATCAACCCGGGTATTCAAGTGCAGTAAAACGCCATTTTTTTCAATCATTTTGCCAAAATACCGCAAGGTCTCATAGAATTCTTCCTTGCCCGGAATACGTTTGGCCATGTTGAACTGCCCGCCTATCTCGCTGGAGGCCTCAAAGAGATGGACTTCGCGCCCCATCGCTGCCAACTCGGTCGCTGCAGAAAGACCAGCAGGCCCAGCGCCTACAACCGCGACTTTCTTAGGATTTACGATTTGCGATTTACGATTTACGATTAGCGATTCCCGGCAAGCGCGAGGATTAACCAGACAGGAGGCTGTTTTTCCTCTAAAAATTTGATCCAAACATGCCTGGTTGCAGGCAATACAGGTATTGATTTCGTCGGCCTGCTGGGCCTGGGCCTTGCGCATAAAATCGGGATCCGCGAGAAAAGGCCGGGCCATGGAGACCATGTTGGCAAAACCATCGCGCAGGATTTCTTCGGCTTTTTCGGGGGTATTGATGCGGTTGGTGGCAATGAGCGGGATTTTGAGTTTGCCCATCAGCCGCTTTGTAACCCATGTATATGCACCGCGCGGCACGAGCGTGGCAATAGTAGGCACCCGTGCTTCGTGCCAACCGATGCCTGTGTTGATGATGCTGGCTCCGGCAGCTTCGATGGCAAATGCGAGTTGTTCTACTTCTTCCCAGTTTGAGCCATCGTCCACGAGGTCGAGCATAGAGACGCGGAAAATGACGATAAAATCTTTTCCTGCCTTTTCCCGCACTTTTCGCATGATTTCGAGCGGAAATCGAATGCGGTTTTCAAAACTCCCGCCCCAATCATCTTGGCGATGGTTGGTGCGCGGGGCGATAAACTGGTTGATCAAATACCCTTCGCTACCCATAATTTCTACGCCATCGTAGCCAGCTTCGCGGGAAAGCGCTGCTGCATTGGCAAAGTCGTCAATCGTGGCGCGGATAAGGCGCTGGCTCATTCCCCAGGGTTTAAAGGGGGAAATCGGTGCTTTCAGGGGAGAAGGGGCGACCAACAAAGGGTGCATGGAATAGCGCCCTGCGTGCAGAATTTGCATGCATATCTTCCCACCTTCAGCGTGGACGGCCGCAGTTACATTTTGATGTTTTGCCACCTCAGCACGCGAACTCATTTTTGCGCCGAAAGGCGCCAGCCATCCCTGGCGATTCGGGGAGATGCCACCAGTAACCATTAATCCTGCACCACCGCGCGCCCGGGCAGCAAAATACGCAGCCAATGCCCGCAGATCGTCTTTCTTCTCTTCCAAACCTGTGTGCATGGAACCCATGAGTACACGGTTGGGCAGGGTGGTGAATCCTAGGTCAAGCGGCGTGAAAAGCTGTGGATAGAGCGGATGCATGGCTTGGAAATATTAATTGATATTGGGATATTGGAAATATCCCAATATCCCAATATCCTAACAAAAAAAGCGAAACGCCCACATTTCAGCAGGTCGTTTCGCCTTTCTAATTATCGGAGAAAGTCGCTCAGTTTCAATACATTGAAGGGCTGGCTTATTTCCAATCGTCTTCGATATCGTCTTCGTCTTTCGCTTTGACTTCAGGTTTTTCGTCGTCGTCATCAGCGGTATCGTCTGCTTTGTCTTCGATCTTTTTAGCAGCACCTTTAGCCTTGGACTTTGGCTTTTCCTCTTCACCCTGCTCTTCGCGGTCATCATCGTCTTCGTTTTCGTTTTCGTTGTCGCGATTTTGCGCTTCCCATTCCGCCTGACGACGATCAAATTCTTCGTAGTCAAACTCTGGCATGAGTTCCGTTTTGACGTGGTTCACTACTTCGTTGAGCGAAGCCACGAAGCGATTGAAGTCCTCCTTATAAAGGAAAAGTTTGTGGCGCTTGTAGCCAAAGCCGTCTTCGCGACGTGTACTCTCGGTGATGGTGATGAAGTAGTCATCGCCGCGCGTTTTTTTAACGTCGAAGAAGTAGGTGCGACGTTTGCCGGCGCGTACGCGCTTGGAAAACACGCTTTCATCTTCAAAACGCTCGCCACCGCCGCCATAGCCGCCGCGATCACCGCCACGGTCTCGGAAGCCGCCACGATCTCCGCCCCCGCCATAACCGCCACGATCGCCACCGCCACGGAATCCGCCGCCGCCGCCGTAGCCGCCACGATCATTGCCGCCGCGGAATCCGCCGCCGCCGCCGTAGCCGCCTCTGTCGCCGCCGCGTTCGCGGAAGCCTCCACGGTCACCGCCGCCGCCATAACCGCCACGGTCGTTGCCACCACGATCTCGGTCATTGCTGTCCCGATTGTCATTGTCTCTCCTTTGAAAATTCCCGTATTCCACCTGTCAGAAAGTTTAGTGAAAAAAATTGTTTTGTTGAAATGTTGCCCTCCTTCGCCCCGAGTGCTCGGGGCTATGGCGGGTTAACCCTCCATCGCGCTTTTACTCGCCTTAGCCTTTAGGCGGCGGCGAGGTGCTATGGCGGCTGAAGCAGCAAAGGTAGATTTTACCCTGAAACAAGTGCATCGTTTTTAAAAAAATTGTCGTAAGGGTTTGACTAGCCTTTTTTTAGGCCTTTAAAGACTCATTAGTGCTTTTTAATAAATAGCCGGAATCTGCCAAAAGAAGAAATGTTATTGGGCTGGTACGCATTGTCTCTGCCAATCTGTCAAAATTCCTGCTTTTTCCCCGCATGGAACGAAATGTGCTGGACAGCCCCATGGCGCTAAATCAAAGCGTTATCTTTGCGGCTTGCCCGCCAAAGCCCCGAGCACTCGGGGCGAAGGAGGGTAACCCCCAAATCGCCAAACAGATTGACCAATTGACCACATTCATCATATTGACCACATTAACATAAATGTTCGGATTCCTTAAAAAAATACTCGGTACCAAACAAGACCGCGACCTCAAGCAATATCAAGCCATGGTCATCGAAGTCAACCATTACTTCGAGGAATATCAGTCCCTTTCCAACGACGAACTGCGTTCCAAGACCCTTGAGTTCCGCCAACGGATCAAAGAATATTTGAGCGATATTGATGCCGAAATCACCAATGTCAACCAACAGGCTATTGATGCAGAGGATTTCAACGACAAAGAAAACCTCTTCAAGGAGGTGGATGAGCTTCGCAAAAACCGCGACAAGGCACTAGAAGATGTGTTGCTCAGCATCCTACCTGAAGCCTTTGCAGTAGTGAAGGAAACCAGCCGCCGATTCTCCAACAACGAAATTCTGGAGGTAACCGCCACAGACCACGACCGCAACCTTGCGGCCAAGGCAGGCAAAACCCACGTTACCATCGAGGGTGAAAAAGCCCTTTGGAAAAACAGTTGGACTGCTGCTGGTGGTGACATTCTCTGGAACATGGTGCACTACGATGTGCAGCTCATGGGCGGCATGGTGCTCCACGACGGCAAAATCGCTGAAATGACAACGGGTGAGGGCAAAACCCTTGTCGGTACCCTGCCCGCTTACCTTAATGGAGTAGCTGGGGAAGGTGTACACATTGTGACGGTCAACGACTACCTCGCCCGACGCGACTCCGAGTGGGTAGGCCCTATCTATGAATTTCTGCTGCTTAAAGTAGATTGTATTGACAAATACCGGCCACATTCTCAGGAACGCATTGAGGCATACAGGGCCGATATTACGTTTGGCACCAACGCCGAATTTGGTTTTGATTACCTGCGCGATAACATGGTGACCAGCACAGACGAACTCGTGCAGCGCAAGCACCATTACGCCATCGTGGACGAGGTTGACTCCGTGCTGATTGACGATGCGCGTACCCCGCTCATAATCTCCGGCCCGGTGACCCGCGGCGCTGAAGACCAGGAATATGTAGAACTCAATCCAACAGTAAAACGCCTGCTCGAGGAGCAAAGCAAACTATCGGCTCAGTTTCTTTCGGAAGCCAAAAAACTTATTGCCGAGGGCAATACCAAAGCGGAAGAAGGCGGCGGCGGCCTGGCACTATTGCGCGCCCACCGTGCATTGCCCAAAGCCCGGCCACTTATTAAATTCTTGAGCGAAGAGGGTATGAAAGTGTTGCTGCAGAAAACGGAAAATATCTATCTGCAGGAAAATTCAAAGCGGATGCCGGAGGTAGACCGCGAACTACTCTTCCATATTGACGAAAAAAACCGCCAGGTAGAACTCGCTGAAAAGGGCGTGGAATACCTCTCGCGTTTCAACAACGAGCCAGACTTTTTCATAATGCCTGACATTGCTGTCAGCCTCGTTGAAATTGACCGCGACACGGAATTAACGCACGAGGAAAAAATAGAAGCGAAGGAAAAACTCTCTCAGGATTATGGCGTGAAAAGCCGTCGCATCCACGCTATTCAGCAACTGCTTAAAGCCTACGCGCTTTTTGAAAAAGACAACGAATACATCGTACTCGAAGGTGAGGTGAAAATTGTGGACGAGCAAACAGGCCGCGTCATGGAAGGCCGCCGATACTCCGACGGCCTGCACCAGGCCCTCGAAGCCAAGGAAAGTGTGAAAGTCGGTGAGATCACGCAGACCTACGCCACGGTCACGCTCCAGAACTATTTCCGGATGTACCACAAACTGGCGGGTATGACCGGAACCGCCGAAACGGAGGCCAAAGAACTTTGGGACATCTACAAACTCGATGTGGTAGTTGTACCGACTAACCGCCCTGTCACCCGGAAAGATGAGGAGGATTTGGTGTACAAAACCGCCCGCGAAAAATACAATGCTGTTATTGACGACATTGTGAGCCTTCGTGACGCAGGCCGTCCTTGCCTCGTAGGTACTACCTCGGTGGAAATTTCTGAATTGCTGTCGCGCATGTTGAAAATGCGTGGCATCGAACACAACGTGCTGAACGCCAAGCAGCACCAGCGAGAAGCCGAAATCATCGCAGAAGCCGGTCTGGCCGGGAAAGTGACCATTGCCACCAACATGGCTGGCCGCGGTACCGACATCAAACTTGGCCCTGGCGTAAAAGAAGCAGGCGGTCTTGCTATCATCGGCACCGAGCGGCACGAAAGCCGTCGAGTAGACCGCCAGTTGCGCGGCCGTGCTGGCCGTCAGGGTGACCCGGGTTCTTCGCACTTCTATGTTTCGCTCGAAGACAGCCTCATGCGCCTTTTCCAAAGTGATCGTATCGCAGGACTGATGGACAAAATGGGCCACAAAGAAGGCGACGTAATCCAGCATTCTATGGTCACAAACTCTATAGAACGCGCACAGAAAAAAGTAGAAGAGAACAACTTTGGCATTCGCAAGCGTTTGCTCGAATACGACGACGTGATGAACATCCAGCGTGAGGCGATTTACAAAAAACGCCGCAACGCGCTCTTTGGCGACCGCCTCGCTGTGGACATCAACAACGCCTTTACTGCCATTACCTCTGAACTGGTGCAAGTACACCGCGAAGACGGCGACTACGATACGTTCCGGCTCGACAGCATCCGCCTAATTGGCGTTGACCCTGAAATGGATGCGGCATGGTTCAAATCTGCACCCGTGGGAACAGTAATCGCCACATTCCAAGACCAGGTGTTGGGGCTGTACGAGCACAAATCCAAACAGGTTGGCGAACGAATTTTACCCGAAATAAAGCGCGTGTACGCCGAGCATGGCCATCGCTACAAACGTATTGTTGTGCCTTTTACCGATGGCACCTCTGGATACAATGTGAGTGCAGACATGGACGACGCCATCAAATCAGAGGGCAAAACCGTGATGCGCGACGTGGAAAAAGTGGCAACACTCGCCCTGATAGACGACGCCTGGAAAGAACACCTGCGCAATGTGGACGATTTGAAAGAATCTGTGCAGGGCGCTTCGTTCGAGCAAAAGGACCCACTGGTGATTTATAAAATGGAGGCTTATAACCTCTTTGAGGGTTTGATAGGTCACATCAATTCGCAAGTGACTGCGTTCCTGTTGAAAGGCTCGCTCGACCTACCCACTGAGGAGGATATGCGTCGCGCCCAGGCCGCCCAATCACAGGCCGAGGCACAACGCCGCGCCCAGGCGAGCCGCCTTCGCACGAACAATAATCAGCAACAAACGGATACCCAGAAAGCTGCTCAGCGTGCCGCGCAATCCGCCAGCCACAACGGGCCGGTGCAGCGTACACAACCAATCGTGCGCGAGAAGGTGGTGGGCCGCAACGACCCTTGTCCTTGTGGCAGTGGAAAGAAATACAAGCATTGCCATGGGAGGTAATGTGGTCAATGTGATAATGTGGTCAATGTGATCAATGTGATAATGACACCAATGAACCTATTGCCTAAATATGACCAATAATATCACCACAATCACCGAATTCTATACCGCCTTCCAGCGGAAGGACTACGGAACGATGGCTTCGCTTTATCACCCTGAGGCCACGTTTAGAGATGCTGCTTTTGACTTGAAATCTGGCAAAGAGGCGGGTGCGATGTGGAAAATGTTGGTGACTGCGGGAAAGGATTTGCGTATTGAGTTCCGCGACGTAAAGGCGGATGGCAATACTGGCTCGGCACATTGGGAGGCTTGGTACACATTTTCAAAAACTGGTCGGAAAGTACACAACGTCATTGAGGCACAATTTGAATTCAAGGACGGCCTGATTTATCGCCACGCGGATCATTTTGACTTTTGGCGCTGGAGCCGTCAATCTTTGGGTTTGATTGGATGGCTTTTGGGTTGGAGTGATTTTTTGAAAACCAAGGTCCGTGCGTCCGCGATGAAGGGTTTATATGCATTCATAAAAAAAACGGAGCACAACGCTTGAGTCTTCCATTTGCCACTAATTGCACTAATTATCACGAATTAAATTAGTGTAAATTTGTGCAATTAGTGGCCAGATACTTACTACAAAAACAGGTTTTCACCTTACAACTCAATTTTTTAAACATGAAAAAAATCATTTTTGCGCTCTCGCTCTTATTTATTGCAACAAGCATTTTTGCCCAAAAGGCAGCTCCTGCTGCAACTGCTATGGTTGAACTAAAAGGTGCCGTGGACAGTCTCAACTATGCCCACGGGCTTGTGGCCGCTGCGGCTGCCAAACGTATACTTGGCAGCGACATGAACCCAAAACTTTTTCTGGAGGCCCTGAACGCCGGACTGAAGGGGGAGCCGACCAAATTCACGCCTGAAAATGCTCCCAAAATTGAGCAGTCAATTTCTTCAGGCATGTGGAAAGGTAAAAACGCCAATTTCCTGGAAGAGAACAAAAAACGCTCAGGTGTAACAACCACTGCCAGCGGCCTCCAATACGAAGTGATGAAACGCGGCACTGGAACGGTATCCCCGTTAGCAACTGACAAAGTAGAAGTGCACTACCACGGTACGATGTATACTGGCGAAATATTCGACAGTTCTGTGGATCGCGGCCAAACCGCCAAATTCCCGCTCAACGGCGTGATTCCTGGCTGGACGGAAGGTTTGCAGCTCATGAAAGAAGGCGACAAGTTCAAATTCTTCATCCCTTACAACCTCGCGTATGGCGAGCGCGGCCGCGGCCCGGTTATCAAAGGGTATTCTGCCTTGGTGTTTGAGGTGGAGTTAATAAAGGTGAATCCGCAGTAATAATGAGCGGTCAGACGACTTGGAGTCGTCAGACCGCGTGATCCCGTCTGACGACTCCAAGTCGTCTGACGGGTAAATACCAACAACATGAGTCATCCTGGATTTTGATCCAATTGGTTTTGATTGACGATTGATGAGTACATGATTGTTGATTTTTGATGGAATGGTGGATTGATAATGGCCGATGTGCCGCCATCGTCAATAATTACATCGTCCATTTACATCAAAAATCAACAATCATGTACTCATCAATCGTCAATCAAACAAAATCAGAGAAATCTCAAAATTCGGGATGATCCATATTTGTTATTCTACGCCTTTACCTCCCAAACCTCATCGCTGCAAAACAAATTTAGCGGTCTGTATTTCCCCATGCTCCGACTTCATTTCAAGAAAATATAGCCCGTCTGGCATGGCATCCGGCATTAGGAACGATTGAATTCCTGCGCCAGCCATTAGCTCAGTTTTCGCCATTTCCTGGCCATGAATATTCAGTACCTGCAAATGTACTGACCCGCTTTCTACCCCTGAAAGATCAATAAAAAGTTCGCCATCGCTGGGATTTGGAAATACCCGCACACTTTGCAAAGAAAGGGGCTGGTTCCAAGTCCGTTCCGCTGATTTGTTTGCCTGAAGGACGCAACCAAAAGTATTCATCGTGACCTCATAAAATGCGCCCGAGGCAAGACGTGTAGTAGCTTTGATAAAAACCGGGCTGGCCTGAGCGGGCATCGTGTATTCAAAGACATCGGATTGACCACCTGATATGCCGTTGCCAACCGGTTTAAAACGGACAGATCGAAAAGGCGAATGGTTTGGATTGCGCACCGTATAATCTCGGCCATTGGGAGAAATGTAGCTGCTGTTTTGCACAGGCGCCACGGCTTCTTGCCCATTTGGGATTTGAAAAGCCGTATAACTCAATGGACTAGCACAGTCATTGGTGACGCGTACCCGATAGGTTTTGTTCTGTTCGGCATCTGCTGAAATACCGAGCAGTTCATATTGGATACAACCTGTTTCCTTTACATCGCAAGCCTCTTCTTCCTCGACTTTCACGTTAAAACAACAAGTCTCAAAATCGCCGCAAATGTCGCTGGCAGAATAACAAACCTGTGTATTGCCAATGGGGAACGCCACACCAGATGGAAACCCTTGGTTTAGAGAGAAATACAGATCCGGGCAAGTACAATCGCTTGTTGCGGTGGGTAGTAGATAATTAACCACGGTTGGTGTGGCTGGGGCCGTATTTACTACCATATCCGGTGGGCAATAAACCGATACTGAAGACGGCTCCGCTGGGTAGGCAAGGACCTGATAAAGCAATGTGTCACAGCCAATTGTAGCGCTCGGTAAAGTATCAGGGTTTGGAAGGATGCCCGGGAATTGGTAGCCGATTCCGTTGATAAACACTGTATCGCCTGGGCAGAAGGTGGTGGTTTCGTATTTTTTGGGTAGGATTTTCAAGTTTAGGAACGTTACCAAAAGTGTGTCGCAGCCGGTGGTAGCAGGGAGTTTTTGATAAATAGTATCGGGCTGAGTGTAGGTGACACCGCTTACGACGACAGAACTGCCGGGACAAAAGGAAATGGTTTCGACACGAACGGGCAACGGCACCTGCACCAGGTTGAACACGTGCACCGTGTCACAACCACCATTCTGGCTCAGCACCGTATCGCGCACCACTTGAGGAGCCTGGTAAAAACTCCCGTTGATTTGGATGGAATCGCCTTGGCAGACCGGGATTTGTTCTACTACGCTGGTTATTGCAGTTTGACAGAAATCTTGTACCGTGAAAGAAGCGTCATCTACTGCCTGTATCACGAATGGGGTCATGCTTTCCCTGTCTTCGGCAATCAAGACAGGACTTTGAAGGAGAGGCGAATAATTCTCTACCTGAAATGTGATGGGCGCAGGGCAGCAGCCATTGTTGACTCGACCAAGGCTTTCGGTTTTGAGCATACTATTATAGCCTAATGCAACGAACCCTCCATCTGAGGTTGCCTTTATTCCTCCAAGACCATTTTGTTGTCCTCCTGCGTAATTGTAAGCCCAAACCAAATTTCCCAACGAATCAATTTTGGCAAGCACGGCATAAGAAGTGGTAGAAGCATTATCTCCACCCATGGACAATACAAAACCTCCATCATTGGCTTCAGCCATATAGCACGTGAGGCTGGTGCCGAGAAGGTTGTAGGTTTTTGACCAGATAATCTGCCCTGCCCGATTGACCTTTACTACCCAGGGCCGGGATTCCTCGCTTCCAGTGGTAGATCGTGTGTAGCCCGCCAGAATAAAGTTGCCATCTTGGGTAGGCTTTAGCGTGCTGAATGCATCGTGATAAAATCCACCCAAAGAGGATAGACCAATGACCTCACCTGTATGAATGTTAATGCGAACGAAACAGCCATTGAATTGGATATTGCCGCAGGCATAGAGTGTGTCACCCTCAATAATTTGTGCAGAAAATGTATTGTAATGATTTGGGGTATTCGCATAATAGATTTTGCTCCACAGCGTGTTTCCGTTATCATCCAGCTTGGCAAAAAAACTTTTTCTTTGGCTTGGCATACTATAGGAACTATAATTTCCTGACACCAAGTAATCATTGGAACCGCCCATTACCACTCCGCTTACTAGCGCCTGACCAAAGTCATCTCCAGTTATTTTGGACCAAATCACATCACCGTTGTTCGATAGTTTTGAGACTACCGAGAAATAAGGGCGTGGAGGTGGCCCGGTAGTTCCCACAGTGTCGCCTACAATTACAAATCCATTGTTAGTTTCGACTGAATGCCAAATAAAATTCAAAGCAGGATACCGCTTGCGCCAAAGAACCTCACCATCCTGGCTAAACCTCACCAACAACCCTTGAGGCGGTGCAAAGAACTGATCTTGAGTGCCAGAACCAAGCATTTCACCATTGCTAAAAGGTGTTGCAGACAGGATGCCCCCCGCTTGAAATTTCTTATGAAAAGTACTCTGCCCCCAAAGTGAAACACCGTACAGCAGCAGCACGGCGAAAAAGATTGTCTTTTGCATGAGGTCAAATAGTTGATATGAAAAACCTCCGCCCCAAAGACCAAGCCATGTCCGACCATTTGTTCAATGGCTTGCAAAACTCACTTCCCTTTCAGCACCGCTTCTAAATCCACCAACAATTGCTTCCCTTCCGCAGAAAACTTGAGCGAAACTTTTTGTCCGTTCCGCTCCTGCATGATAAACGCAAAGTTGTCGGCCAGCACCTCATCGGGGTGAATAATATAGCCCGTATTGTCCTTGATTTGACGGAAAAAATCGCCTTGGCCCTGCATGTTAAGCGCGCTGCTGTAGCCGTCTTCTTTTACCAGCACCTTCCATTTTCCATCGGCTTGTTTTTCAATTTGGAAAAGGTTGAATTCCAAGTAGGCGAAAAACGTGTTCTGTTCCTCCGTCCAGCCGAGGTGATTGGAAAAGATGATCGGTACGGCATGTATGGTAGAACCATCCGTTTGGGCAAGGGTAATTTTTTGGGCGAAATCAACACCGTCAGGGTTATACAGTGCCCGTGCAGCGAGTCCAGGTGGTAGGATCAGGTTCTCGTAGCCGAGGCCTTCAAAACCGATCAACTGGTACGAACGATCGCTTTTTGCAGGATTGAGCCTCGACCATACATGGAAAAGTTCGTGGTACATGGTGGTCGTGAAGGGATTGGTTTTGCCTCGTCCCAGTTCGTCCGCAGGGATAATGATACAATTCTCTCGGGTGTACCAAACACCTTCTCCGTAATGTCTGCCTTTGGTTTTAATAAGCAGCAGCGTATCGGGGAAAATATCAGGCGAAACTTCATGGACCGTGCGGAATACTTTTTCCATCACGCCTTCCACAAATTTTGATTCCTCGTCAGTAAAGCCCTCTACGTCCGTTTTCAAAAATTGTAGATATTCGGACAAGAGAACTGCGCGTTCCTGCCCTTCTACAAGTGGCTTGCGCATCTGGATAGACATTTCCGAAGCGTTCACTTTTTCAAAATAGCCGTCACGCTTATCGTAGGTAATGGCCTCGCCCGCGGCAACGCTGTCAAGGAAAAGGCATATTTTCCCGTTGGGGAATCTCATTTCCTTCACGGGCGTTTGTGCGTTGCAGGAAAAGGCGAGGAGGGTAAATAGCGTGCTGAATGTGTGAATGGTGTGCTTCATGTAGTAGTAGTTGTGCAGATATTTCCACTCAAGTTTATCTTGAATTGGTTTTGCGGTTTTAAATTTTCCTGTTTTACATTTTGCGGTTTATTTCAGGTCCTCGCCATGGTAAGCCACTCCCGGGAAAACCAGTTTGAAAACTGCCCCGCCCTTAGGCGGACTTTCGACCGAAAGACCGATTTTATTAAGCGTTAGAATGCTTTGCACCAGCGAAAGCCCGACACCAGTTCCTTTCACGCGAAGGTGACGGGGACTGCGGAAAAAAGGCTCGAAAATGAGCCGTTGTTCTTCGGGAGGTATGCCGGGGCCGTTGTCGCAAATTTCCACCACATGGCAGCCATCGGCCTTGAAATTCGCATTTACCTGCACTTGATGGTCGGGGGAGTATTTGCAGGCATTGTTCATCAGATTGAGCAAAGCTGTAAGGAGCAAAGATTCGTTTGCGCGGACGAAAAGGGCCTGGTCATCGCTAGGCATTTCGCCAAATTCGATGCTGGCTCGGTATTCAGGGTGACGTTTTTGTAACTGTTGTTTTGCTTGCCAAAGCAATTCGTCGAGACGAAGCGCGGCAAAGGGGATTGCACCTGGGTCATTGTGAATAAGCGCTAGTTGCAGGAGTTCTTCCTCTACTTCGCTTAATGATTCCACATCTGAGAGTACGCTTTGCAGGGCCTGACGGTAGGCGGCTGGTTCGCGTTCCCGTTGGAGCACCACATCCAGTTGTGAACGGATGGCAGTCAGTGGGTTTCGGAGTTCGTGCGAGACGTTGGATAGGAACATCCGCTGCATCTTGAAAGCCTGTTCCACACGGTCGAGCAGCCGATTGAAGGTTTCGGCCAGGCGGCCAATCTCATCGCGATTTACTCCCGTAGCCACTCTTCTTCCCAGATCAGTAGGTTGCAAACTTTCTACCTCCTCGACAATGCGTGAAACAGGGGCGAGTGCTTGCCCGGCATAATACCAACCGGCCAAAGCCACCAAAACAAGTCCAACAAAAAAACTGATTATCAGGATGTTACTCAGTTGAGTCAACTGTGTTGGGTCATAATACCCCTCCACTACCACCACATAGGCTGCACCCGAGAGATTGTTGGCCTTGCGGCCTAATGCGAACAAATTGAAGTGCTGAAAATGGGTTTCATCATTTTGATAGATGTTCTGCAACTCTTTCACCGTAACAGGAGGCGCGTCGGGTCTAAGGGCGAATACACGTTCATAGGCGTTGTTGAAAATGCTGATGTTGTCCCGATAAGGCAAGGTATCTCCGTCTGGTGCTATCCAGTTGGTAGTCAATGGTCTTAGCTCAACACCGCTGAAAAGCGCCGTTTGGGCGGTTACTTCTGCTTTCGATTCAAGACCTTTATAAAACAAGTCCTCCGTGTTTTTTTTGAATAAAAAATAAACAGAACACAGCACCCCGGCGAGGATGCCCGCCGCTATGAATACAAAAAGCAAGGTGAGCCGGGTTCGGATTTGCATGGTAGGATTGAATCGATTGATTCGGTTGGGGGATTGATTCGATTGGTTCGATTGATTAATGCTCTTTGACACTTTAGCCGCGTAGCGGCCTAACGTTGGTAGAATATTGCAATGTGCGGATGGTAAGGTGCGGAGCACCGGAACTTTTCGCCAAAAGTTCCGGTGTTCTGCACCTCCCAATCGAACCAATCGAATCAATCCCCCAATCGATTCAATTGCCCAATCACTTTTCGAATCCCTGTTGACGCCGGTTCCTCGATAACGGTGAGATTGGGCATCGTTCGCAGTTCAAAATTCAATTGTGGCCGCGGGTCCACATAGTAAAACGGAATATTACGCCGGGCATAATGCATGAGACCGGCTGCGGGATACACTTGTAAGGAGGTGCCCACGATCAGGAAAATATCGGCCTGCTCAGCCAATGCGGCTGCAGGTTCCAACATCGGAACTGCCTCCCCAAACCACACAATATGTGGTCGTAACTGGTGCCCGCGCTCACACAAATCGCCGAGTTTCAGGTCTTTGTCCCACGGATAAACAAGCTGCTCATAGCGGTTGGAGCGCACCTGACGGAGCTGGCCGTGAAGGTGCAACACGTTGGTGCTGCCCGCCCGCTCGTGCAGGTCGTCCACATTTTGGGTTATGATTTGCACCTCAAAATGGCGCTCCAAATCTGCCAGTGCGCGATGGCCGTCGTTGGGTTCAACCGTGAGGAGTTGGGCGCGACGCTGGTTGTAAAAGTCCAGCACGAGCGAAGGGTTGGTGGCCCATCCTTCGGGTGTAGCCACGTCCTCGATGCGGTGGTTTTCCCAAAGTCCGTCGCTGTCGCGGAAAGTTTTGATGCCACTTTCGGCGCTAATGCCTGCTCCAGTAAGGACCACGATTTTTTGTTTCATGCGGCAAAGGTAGGCGGATGACTTGGAACTCAAATCACTCGTATCCAATTCAATATACTTACCACCAAGGCGTACGCTGCAGCTCCTATGAACAATGGCTTTTTTGCTTTTTCCAAAATACGAAAGGCGTTTTCAAGGTCAGTGCTGTGTTTGCCGAGGGCAAATTGCCACATGGTCCAGTTCTCCGCCATATCAATCAGTAATTGTGGAATCATTGCCCAAGCCAGTGCAATGCCGAGGGTGTTGAAAAACGAACCTCCCTCAAATTGCCCAGCCCCCCACACACAGCACACTGCGAAAAACAAACAATAGGCAAACATAAAAAGATAGTCGAACCCTATCCAAAAACCCAAGGCCCCCATTTTTTTGGAGGGCGTGGCGAGGATGGAATCTGGCGTGTTTTTACCTGGCATCGAATGGTATTTGATGTAAGCATAGAGTGCCAAAACGATCCAAAAAAGGATGCGCGACCAGCGAAAAAGCCAGTCAAAAGTTTCTGATGAAAGTTGTTGGAATGGGTGGGAGAGTATCATAATTTGTGGATTTGTGGATTTGTGTAAGTGTTGATTTGTGGATATGGTGAAAAACAAAACCGCTTCTGCCCCATCAAGGGGAGAAGCGGTTTTGAAGTATTATTTCAGAGCAGGTTATCGTATCAGCGTCACGTCGCCTTTGAAGAGCTTGGTTTGGCCGTCAATAAACACGACTTCACAATACCATACATACACACCAACCTGGCCTTTGTCGCCGCGTACATTGCCATCCCAGGATTGGAAAGCATCAGGCGAAGCACCAGGTGTGGGGATGTATTCTTTCAGGCTGAATACCTGGTCGCCCCAACGGTCAAAAATGTTGAAGAAGTTGATCTTAGCCACATCAATCCCCACATGGACGCCCACCGAGAAGTTGAGGTCACTATTGGGGTTGAAAATATTGGGGACAAATACTTGTCCGTTTTTTTGTACGATGACTAAAATTTCATCTCTTGCAATACAGCCGTTAACATCGGCTACTTCGATGGTGTGGCGATACGTGCCCAATGGCAGGTAAGTGAATGTTTCGCATGAACCAATGGAGAGCGAATCGCAGCCCGGCGCATAGTTCCAATCAATAGAATTTACGCCAACGGTACTTTGAATTTGCGCAGCTATTGTGGCCAGGTTGCCAAGGTCTACCTCAATGTCCGGTCCAAGTTCCACAGACAATTGGCCAGGTTCACCAATTGTAATTGTGGTGTCCAAACTGCAACCGTTTGCGTCTTCCAGCGATAGAATATAATCGCCTGCTGTAAGGCCCGTGTATTGGTTGTTGGCCGAGCCAGTATTTCCACTTAGCGAGAAAATGAACGGTGGGGTTCCGCCCTGTACACCATTAACTGTGATTGAACCGTTCGTATCGCCAAAGCAACGAATGTTGCTAACAGTAACATTAAAACCGGAGGGCACCAATGGGTCAATTTCAACCTCGATAGAGTCAATGCTTTCGCAACCGTTGAGGTTGTTCAATACACGCAGGGTATAAAATCCGGCTCTGTCTACAATTGGCTGCAAAGTGTTCGTTCCTGACACAAAATGGCCCGTTGTGGTGGTCCAAAAGTAAGAGAAATTAGGGCCAACAGAACTTCCTGCACCATTGATGGTCACTTCCGAAGTATTACAGTCTATCTGATCCGTTGCTACCGCACTGATCACAGGTTCTGCAAAATCAGCCACCACCTCTGCGAAAAATGGCCGCACACAGCCATTTGGTGCTGAAATGGTAAAGGTGTAAATGCCAGGCTGAGTCACTGTAATAGAGTTAGATGTAATTGGGCTAACAATGCCCGGCCCTGTCCAGGCGAACGTGGATCCAGGAGGAGAAACCACTTCGCCACTAATGGTAGTCGTACTGTTAAGGCAATTTAACGCTGAGCCTTCCACATTGCCCTGTGGAACGTTCTGATCTTCTATCACAATCGTGCTGGTTGTGGTCGTACAACCGTTGGGTGCCGTCACCGTTACAGCATAAAGCCCTGCCACATCTACTTGCAGGGTTTGATCGTCTTTGTTGTTCTGGTTCACATCAGGGCCTTCCCAAAGGAATGTTGAGCCTAACAGCGAACTCATGACAGTTACCGTAGAAACCTGATCAAGACAGGTGATTATTTCTGAGGAAGCTGATACTGTGGCTGGCAGATTGTCAAGCGTAACGACCACTTGGTCTGTATCAGAGCAACCTGTCACCGAATTCGTTACGGTAAGGGAATAGGTTCCACTCAACAGTACCGTTGGCATATCGCCATTTTGGTTTCCTGCGTTGATTCCAGGCCCATTCCACAGGAAAACCAAGGTCCCACTGATGGTAGAGGAGCCAGTGCCATCCAATACCGCATTTGGCGCAGCGCAAGTAATCACCTGATCAAAGCCAGCATTTGCTGTGGGAGGAGTTTGGTCAGCACTTACAATTGCAACATCTGTTTGCGTACAACCATTAAGGGTGTTGGTGATTAACAAGGTGTAGGAATCCGGCAACAACACAGTCGGATTGGGGGAGTTTTGGTTGGCGGGTGTGATGCCAAGGCCGCTCCACAATATGGTAAAGTTTGCTCCGGTACTAGATCCAGCAGAACTAAGCGTGACACCCGTACTAGCATTTGTACAGGTGATCACCAAATCGTTTCCTGCACTCACCGTCGGAAGCAGCACATCCTCCCCAACATTCACAGCGTCTACATTCGTGCAACCATTGATTGCATCAGTAACGGTGAGCACATACACTCCGGGCATATTCACAGTAGGCGTAGCAGAGGTTTCGTCGCCTGGAGCTATGCCTGGGCCATCCCACAAGAAACTGATATTCGGGCCAGAAGCGGAGAGCGTCGCGTCCAATTGTGCCGTAATGGCCGTACAGGTGAGCGTACGGTCTGGTCCTGCTGCTGTAAGCGGCGGAGTTATGTTTTCGTCAACAAAGACTATATCTGTGGCAGTACAGAAGTTTTGTGTGTTGATAACCGTCAAAGTATAAGTGCCCGAAACATCCACCGTAGGACTTTGCAAGCCAACGTTGTTTGAATTGATGCCGGGACCTTGCCATACATACGTTATGATCGCGCCCGTACTGCTGCCAGAGCCATTGAGGGTTTGGGTTGTATTGGCGCAGGTAATCAACATGTCAACACCCGCTGAAGCCGTTGGGTCTACATTGTCTTGCGTAACGGCTACCTGATCATTAGAGGTACAACCATTGGCCGTATCGGTGACAAGTAGCACATAAGAGCCAGGTTGGTCAATAGGCGGATTTTGATCGTTCTCGTTTGATGCATTGATACCTGGGCCAGTCCAGAGATAAACAATCGTTGGGCCCACATCAGAAAAACTACCATCCAGCGTGGTACTGGTAGTTTGACAGTTCAAAACCAAGTCATTGCCAGCATTGGCAGCAGGTATTAGTTTGTTTTCGCTTACCAATACGGTATCGAATGTTACGCAGCTGTTTACAGTATTCGTGATAGCAAGTATGTAAGTGCCTTGTATGGTCACGTTTGGAGAAATTTGGTTTTGATTGCCTGCATTGATATCTGGTCCCATCCATAACACCTGGAAATTTGCCCCTGTGCTTGAAGCAGAACCATCCAATGTGGCGGTTGGATTAGCGCATGTCAACAAGCCATCACTGCCGGCTAGTGCGGTAGGATAAACCGCATTTGTATTCACCAAGACATCGTTGGAGGCGGTACAACCATTCACTGTATTGGTCACCAAAATGGTGTATGTGCCCGGCATGGAAATGGTAGGCATTGCCAATGATTGGATGGTATTGTTAATGCCAGGCCCGGTCCAGAGGTATGTGAAATTTGCGCCCGAAGAGGAGTTTCCGCCGATGCTGGCTGAAGTTGACACGCAGTCAATCGTCTTGTCCACACCAGCATCTGCTGTAGGTGCAACTATATCCTGAGTGACGTTCACTTGGTCAGTAGCGGTGCAAGTATTGTCCGTGTTTGTCACCGTTAGGGTGTACAAGCCTGGCGCTCCGTTGATGACCGGGTTTGCCGAATTTTGATTGCCTCCATTGATGCCTGGACCTGCCCACAACAGCGTAAAATCAGTACCCAAACTGCTGGCCGAAGCATCGAGCGTAACAGTCGACCCATTGAAACAATTCATGATCATAGGATTCCCTGCATCAGCAGTGGGCTGAATAGTGTCAATCTGGATCACGACCACGTCGGTGTTCACACAGTTATTGATCGTGTTTGTTACACTCAAATTATAGGTTCCAGGCAATGTCAATCCAGTTGGACTCTGCGCAGTCGCATTGCCCCCTGAAATACCTGGACCTGTCCAGGTGTAAAGAATGGTGGCGCCGGAAGACGAGCCGGAACCATCGAAATTGACGGCGGTCACCGAGCAGTTGAGCACCTGGTCCGGGCCACCTGCTGCGATTGGCACGTTAGCGTCCAGCGTCACCACAACTTGGTCGGTAGCAGTACACCCGTTCGTCGGGTTGGTGACCAATAAAATATAAGTGCCAGGTTGGGTCACGGTCGGATTTGGTATGGTATCGTTGTTCGAACCAATCCCTGGTCCCGACCAGAGGTAATTCACTGTAACAGGAACGCCACTGCCGCTGAGTGTCAGGCCAGTGGGGGTGGAGCAAGTGAGCTGACCGTCAGGACCTGCAATGGCGGTTGGTAAGCTTGTGTTGATGTTTACCACCACCGAATCAGTAGCCGTACATCCATTGGTAATATTCGTGATGAGCAGGTTATAATCTCCCTGCTGATCCACGGTTGGGTTATACTGGCTGGAGTTGCCTGCATTGATGCCCGGGCCACTCCATGTTGCAGTGAAATTCGGGCCGGTGTCTGACCCACTTCCAATAAGCATTACACTTGGCTGTGCACATGTGATGGTGGAATCTGCACCAGCATTCGCCATTGGAACTGCTTGGTTTGCAGCGACTTGCACGGTGTCTTTAGTTGAACATCCGTTTAGCGTGTTCAGCACTGTGAGGATATAATCGCCCGATTGATTGACACCGGGCTGTGCAATTGAAGATGTAAATCCGTTTGGTCCAGTCCACGAGAAGCTTATTGGTTGACTGCCACCATTGCCCGCTCCCAGCAGGATCGCATTGGGTGCAGTACAGGTTAGGGTTTGGTTGGGGCCAGCCGTGGCTGTGGGGGGCGTATTGTTGAGGTCAACCACTGCATTAGTGGTATTGGTACAACCATTTACAGTGTTCGTGACTGTCACAGAATAAGTACCTGCTACAATTACGTTGGGGTTCTCCAGCGTCTGGTTACCGGCATTAATACCAGGCCCAAACCAGAACCAGGTTGCGGTTGTCACATTGGTACTGCCGTCAATAGTAACAGTGGGTTGGATGCAGGTGATTGTATCGCCTACTGCATTGGCTGCAGGTGGTGTGATATCGCCCAAAACCGTGACTGTAGCGGTAGAGGTGCAGCCGTTGGTTGGGTTCCTAACTGTGACCACATAAGGGCCAGGTACATTTACGGTGGGGTTTTGTTGAAATTGGTTGCCAGGGTTGATGCCAGGGCCCGCCCATGAATAGGTGACTCCACTTGTTGGAGAATTGCCCATAAGGGTGGTTAATTGTGACAAACAATTGATATTCCCTCCTGTTGCGGACGCGCCGGGTGGGATCGTGTTGCCAGTTACTACTACCATGGCTGTATCGCGACATTGCATTCCACCTCCTTGCATTGTCACAATAAGATGGTACGTCCCCGTGAGTGTCGCATTGTAGGTTGCATTCCCTCCTAGGGCGGTCCAGTTGGCGTCCGTCCATTGGTAGCTAGCCAAACCCAAAGGTGTAGAACCAGTGCTTGTCAGCACTACCCCCGAACTATTACAGTCTATAGAATTGGAGGGTGGAGGGATTACTGCCTCCGGGCTGAGTATGACCAAAGCAAAAGTGACGGAGCTGTCGCAACCTTGGTAAGAATCAAATGTCACTATATGATTGCCTGCGTCGCAAATCACCTCATTTCCAATTACAAAGCATTCGCCAGCACAAACGTACTTTGTTCCAATGTTGGTGGGTGCTATTTGCTTGACGGTTACCGTTTGTCTTACCAAACTGTCACAGCCCAGATAAGAATCGTACGGTGTAGAGGTAAGCGTGAACACACCCGGGGTGGTTAGAACCGGGTAGGGAGCTTCATCCCAAGTGAAAGGAGCGTCTTCGTAACAAACAACCAAAGGATCACGAATGGTGATAGGAATGGGTACATTCGTTACGGCCAAACAATTATTGGACGAAGGAGGGTTGCAAGCATTGTCGGCCTGTACACATACGTTGCCTCCTTGCGAGCCGAAAGTGATAGTAACGGTGGTTCCGGCTGGGGCATCTACTGTCACCACAGCACCCTGTCCATTGATACTTGAACCTCCTGGAGCAGTCCATGTATAGGTTCCAGCCGCAAAAACATCATCAATGGTATATTCGACTACAGCACCTGGGCACACCATCGTGGGGCCTTGGGGTTGATTGGCATTGTCTGGTGGTGGAGGGGTGATAGAGCCGCTCGTGATATCAATTTCAAAATCGCATACATCGCCGCTCCAACCATCAAGCATAAAAAAATAGGTTTCTCCAATAGTAAACCCATCATACGTCAACACCAAAGGGGTGTTGCCGCCGCCGTTCTGGCCGGGATCGCAAACAATGGCATCACTGTTACAAGCATCAAAAAAAGCGGCTTGTAAGCCATTGCCATCTGTGCAATTGCTTGGAAGGAGGGTTATAGTAATAGAGGTTGAACCTGCCGTAAAACCAAACCATTGGTCATTGTGGAGCGCTATTTGCCCACAAACAGTTTGGCCTCCAGAGGGAGTACCGTTGTTGGTACCCATATATCCGTCAAAATCGCAATAAACACAGGTGCTTTGGCAGTTTTCAGCGCCTGGTGGAGGTGGGTTAGGGCATGGCCCTTGTGCGATTGATTTAGTACAAAAAAGGGCAATAAAAGCCAAAGGAAGGAGTAGCTTTTTATTCATGAAATATCCGTATTTGAACGTTAAAAGGAAAAACATCCTACAAAAGAAAGATACAGCAATTGCCCAAATCGCTTCCCAGAACAGGGAAAAATTTGGGTAAAAAACCGAATTTCGATTAAACACCCTGAAAAACAACTTTTTGAAGTGGTGAAGATAATCAGACTTTTGAAAACCGACCTTGCCTTGAACTATTCGTTGCGTTCTTGCGCTCTAAGGAATTTCAACTCAGCACAAAAAGTCAATATTGCTCTGTATCGTTCGGGAAATTGAGGCCTTTCACATCCGAAATATAGCGCTTCGTTGCATCGCCAACCGCCTCAAAAAGTTCGAGATAGCGCCGCAAAAAGCGCGGTTTGAACTCCTTTGTTATGCCAAGCATGTCCTGTGTCACCAACACCTGACCATCACAGTGCCTGCCCGCTCCAATTCCGATGGTGGGCACTTCAATACTCTCTGAAACTTCTTTGGCCAATTGGGCAGGAATCTTTTCGAGTACCAATGAAAAGCAGCCCAGTTGGTCCAGGAGTTTGGCATCGTCCCGGAGCTTTTGCGCTTCGACATCTTCCTTGGCCCTAACCGTATAGGTGCCAAATTTGTATATGCTCTGCGGGGTAAGTCCCAAGTGGCCCATAACAGGAATACCTGCCCTCAGGATGCGGCGGATGCTTTCTTCTACTTCCTCGCCGCCCTCAAGTTTCACGGCATGCGCACCAGATTCCTTCATGATGCGAATAGCACTTGAAAGGGCAATTTCGGAGTTCGATTGATAACTTCCGAACGGCAGGTCCACTACCACCATGGCGCGGTTCACAGCCCTAACTACGGATTGGGCGTGGTAGATCATTTGGTCGAGCGTGATTGGAAGCGTCGTTTCGTGGCCCGCCATAACGTTGGATGCCGAGTCGCCCACAAGCAAAATATCAATGCCCGCCTCATCGAGTATGCGTGCCGTCGAATAATCGTAGGCTGTGAGCATGGCGATTTTTTCGCCACGATTTTTCATCGCTTGGATGCTGTGGGTTGTTACACGTTTGAGTTCGCCAGTTGTGGGTGACATAGATGAGAGGGTGAGAGACGTGAGAGGTGTGAGAAGCCCGCATTTGTCCTGATGGGTTTCAGCGGGTCAATTAATAACCGGATAAAGGTAGTGCTGAAAATAAAAAAGCCACGCCTCTTTCGGCGTGGCTGGTAAAACAACAAATTATAATCCCATGAACATTTCGAACGGAAGGGTTTTCTGGGGGACGGTATGTTTGGCAGGAATAGTGGTTGGAAAACGGTTGGAAGTGGTTTTTGTTGCCACCGGGCTGGGCGAGGGGGACGTGTCCAGGTTTAGCAAGTCCTCCCGCAATTGGAAGGACTTGCTCTCTCACCTGAAATTTGTATAATCCCATGAACATATCTCTATGGCGGCAATACTTTAATTGCCACCGTTCACTCATACAAAAGTGGCATAATGGCCTCTCCTCCGGCAATTACATTTTTAGGTCATTGTGAAATATTAATTGTAATATTTTAGATCGTTTGGCGGGCGGTTTTCTAACTATTTTAGAAATTTAAAGATATTTAATCAAAATATCTTTTAATTGTGTTCATTTTTAAACAATAATCTGCTGTTAATTTTTGGCAATTCGTGAAAAATAATTGATCTAATAAGTTGAATTCTACCTAAAAATAATCATACTGACGACAAGAAAACTGCTTTTTGGCTAATAAAAAAGCGCTCCGGACTGACAAACGGCAGTCCGGAGCGCAGGAATGGAAGGATTTAACGGGGGGGCGGAAATTCATTTAACAAAGCCAAGCGTGTCTGCAATGGAACTCAGGTTCATGGAGTCCACTGTAACGGCGTCTATGCGTATGTTCTCAGCAATCGTGCGGTTCTTGGCGGTGAAGATGCCAAAACCTTCTGAAATATTGGTGTAGTTGGGGAAGGTTTCTGCTCCTGTCAGACCACCGTTGGCACTGGCCGTTTCTAAATATTCTTTGATCTCTTTACCCCCTCCATCAATGATAATATCGCAGGTGGCAAACTCGCGGTAGCGGTTAGGAGCAGGACGCTGTAGGTTTTTGGCCAAAAAATGGTAGAAACTGTTGCCCGTTAAAAAAGAAGAAACATCGTATAGTCCCGGAGTAACAGGGGTTTCGCCCCGTTCGAGATTTTTTGCCGCTTCCCAGACAAACTCATGCGTATCGGCAAGCGTGCCGTTCAAGTTTCTTTCATTGATCCTCACACGGAATGTGAGATTAAAATAATAGCCGTTGACATCAGTGCGCCATTTTACTTGGGTCGCTACCGAGCCGGCAAAAACAATTTTCGGCACAGGATCTGATAATAAAGGCCTTACCACCGTAAAGTCGGTTGGAAGTGTAGTCTCAGACGTTATAGGAGGTCTGCCGTCATTGCGCCTGATTTCAAGCCGGTATGTCTTGCTGGCTTCGAGCGAGAACCCGCCCGTTGGAATTGCTTTGTAAAGCCAGTTAGGCTGCCCTGCAAAAACACCTGAATCGCGGGGATAGCCTTCCAAGGCACCGTTCACTCTTTGGAGTTGGAGGGCGACTTGATCTGCTGTACGAACCAACCATACCGTGATTGCACTTTCAGGAAAATAGAGCGAATCTGCTATTTGGGCAATTGTCAAGGCACTAACTTCGGGATCAAGGAATGCCTTTTCGACACGGATATAATGTGCTGAGTCTTGTGGAGAAAGGATGCCATATACTATTGGGATTTCTTTCCAGGGGGCGGTCACCTCAAAATCATTGGAGCAAGCCGAGATCAAAAGGCCAAAAGGCAACAAAAGGAGCAGTTTTTTCATGTATACTTTAGACGTTGGACTGTTAGACTTTGGACTGTTGGACTTTGGATATTGAACCAACGGAGTCCAAAGTCCGGTATTTAATAATCCAAGGTCCTTCAAGAGGGGCAAAGATACGTGCTTGGCGGATAGGACAGTCAAAAAGACTTGCCATTGGGCGACGATTTCAAGATTTCAAAACCAAGGTCTCGAAAGGACGCAATTCCACCCACATACCGTTGGCGAGCGGCAGGTTTTTTTCTGATTTTGTTAAATTGCAATACGCCGACCAGAGATGTGGCACACCTGCCAGGTGTGCCACATCTTGCTCAAAATCAATCTTCCAAACGTCTTTCTCCAATTCATAAACCCTGTTTATTTGGCTGCCGCGCAATAAAAGGGCCTCCTCCAGTTCGGCTTTTTGCTCCTCGGAATATTCACCCACATCATCGGAGGTAAAGAGCAGATTTCCGAGTAAAGCATTGATGGTCAACAGTGTTTGCTGCTGATCTGGATTGAGTTTTTGATGCCCATTGCGAAGGATAAACACGTCTGGGTCGTTCTGAAAGGCACGCCCATTGAGTTGCCAGCGCCCCAAAGTGCTGTGCAGTGATGCAAGTGTGTCTACCCGTTCTCGAAAATGCAAAAATGAAAGCAGCGGATGTCGCCAAGCCAGATGCACATCTCCCCCTATACGGCAATAATCCGCCAGCCCGAAGCAAGCACCAAGCGGCACTCCACAAGCAAGAATACGTTTTGAACCAACCAAATGCCGGATGAATTCCATGGCTTCCCACATCACACCGCCGCGCGTTTTGCCGGGCGGAGGCGCGAGCGCAACTGCGAACAAAAAGTCGAGTTTGAGTAATTCGAAGCCCCATTTTTCGAGGATGGTATGGAAAACGCCACTGAGGTATTCGCGCACCCCATCATGGTAAAAATCAAGTGCATAGTACCAGCCCTGCCAATAAGGATTCCAGCCGACTTTTATGGGCCTGCCTTTGGTATCTTTCAACAACCAATCGGGGTGGCGGCGCACAAGTTCGGATTTTGCGGAAGCCACAAACGGCGCGAGCCAAAGCCCAGGGAGCAAACCTTTCTCTTTGATTTTCAATGCAATGTGCTGCATACCGTTTGGGAAAGCAGGTTTCATGCTAAGCCAATCGCCCACGGCAGTTTGCCAGCCGTCGTCAATTTGGAAGTACGGATTTGAACTTCCCGAAAATTTAAAATTTTCGGGAAGTTGTGCTGAAAACGACTCCAAATTCTTCATCAATACCGCCTCTGAAATATTCGTGAAATGACTGTACCAACTCGTCCAACCTATAGCTGGCGGGGCAGTTGGTTTTGACACTTCGCAGACTTTAAAATAGGCGTCAAAAAGGGCCTGTTCCTCGCCTTCACCCACCCAAAAATCAAGTGCAGGAAAAGAGTGCTTCAGGGTTAGACCATCCATGTCTTTGCGAACGGTGAGGATTCCCTTCCGATAATCGTACAGGAAAAGGGTAAAGCCCGTGCGTTCGCTGAGGGAGCCGCAGAGTATCCCGGAACGCTGGTGTATCTCGGAACGCTGTTCCGAGTTTTGGCCCGGAACAGCGTTCCGGGATACATACGCATACGTCCAGGAATGCAGATAACCCTGCCCGCGAGGAATGCCCTTGATATGCTCATCGCCATACAAGCCCATATACCGCCGTGCGATGCTGCGCAACCGGGGAATACCATCTGTGACTTTCAAGAGTCGGCTTTCGCTCCAGGATTGGTAGCCGTTGGCAAAAAATTGAGCATCGGGCGGCAGCGGCAGATCGAATTGAATCTCAAGCCTTTGAACGGCTACATCTTGCTTAGGGTGGAGAAAAACGGAATATCGTGTGCCATTCCCGTCCGCTTCGGCACTTAGTTGAAATTCGGCGTAAATTTCTTCAAACGTGTTGGCGCGATTCGGTTGCAGCGGGTGTGCTTTATCGTTGACGGTTAGTATGGCTTGGATAAATCTCATGGCTTGTCTGATTTGACCCACAAATGTATGCCGTGGCTATCGCAAGCGCGCTCTACTTTTGCCCAACCAATTTTTGATGCCATGCGCCACCTTACCCTTTTTGTTTTTTTGTTTTTTCTGATCACGGCACTCCACGCTCAGGTATTTATGCGTCCGTTCGAAAATGCAGCGGCGATGGGCATGGGCGGAGCCACCATTGCCATCCCCGGTCTTTCGGCCGGACTTGCCAATGAAGCCCAATTAGGCTTGGGTGAGCGGCTCGGCTTTTGGGCAGGATCAGCTTTGCCCTACGGTGTGACGGGCTGGCAAACTGGCAACGTCCAGGCCGTAGCAGGCATGGGAAAATATAGCGGCGTTGGGCTGGGCATCGAGCACTCGGCGGTAGATATTTACGCAGAACACCGGTTCCGTCTGGCCTATGGTCGGCGTTTGACGGAGGCTTTTTATCTCGGGGGCTCAGCGGATCTGTTGCGGGCCTCAGCACAGGAATACGGGTCTGCTACAATGGCGACTTTCGGACTGAGTATGCTCGCCCGGGTTTTGCCCGACGTTTGGATCGGTGCAAAAATCCAAAACCCTTTTCAGCAAAAAATTGGGGAGGATCTTGTGCCCACCCTATTGCGTATCGGCGGATCATGGAAGCCCTCAGAGATACTTTTGATGACCTTTGAAACCGAAAAAGACCTCGAACTCAAAGCCATGGTAAAAGCCGGACTTGAATATCGGCCAACATCAGCGCTGGTAATCCGGGCCGGGATGCGCAGCAACAATTTGGCGCGCATTGGCTTTGGCGCCGGATTTCGTTTGAAAAACAACCTGGCCATTGACCTTGCCTCTGAATGGCACCCTAGCCTGGGGCTTACACCTTCTGCGATGATCTCCTGGAGGAAGGGCAGTGGCAGGAAGCAGTAGCAGTTGGCAGTTTCACCCGCCGTAGCTTTAGCGAAGGAGGGAGCAGTTGGCAGTGGCAGTCCCTCCAAGTGAAACCCCGTTCATACATCATACATCATACATCATACATCAAAATGCCTTTTTCGACTACGCCCATTCCAGACCTGCTCATATTTGAGCCAGCGGTTTTCCGTGACGAGCGGGGCTATTTTTTTGAAAGTTACAACCAGAAAGTCTGGGCGGAAGCGGGTGTTCATGCGGCATTTGTGCAAGACAATCAAGCCCGTTCGACCCGCGGAGTTCTCCGTGGATTACACTATCAAGTAGGGGAAATGGCACAGGCCAAACTCGTGCGCGTCACCGAAGGCGAGGTGCTGGATGTGGCAGTAGATTTACGAGAAGGTTCGGCCACTTTTGGCCAATGGTTTAGCATCCGGCTAAGCGCAGAGAACAAACGCCAACTTTTTGTACCGCGCGGTTTTGCCCACGGCTATTTGGTGTTAAGTGGCACGGCAGAATTCGCCTATAAGTGCGACAATTTTTATTCCAAAGCGCACGAGGGCGGTGTGCGTTTTGACGATCCGGTGCTGGGGATTGATTGGGAATTTGATCTGGGGGAGGTTTTGGTTTCGGAGAAGGATTTGGCGTTGCCGGGATTTGTAGGGAGACGGCGGTAATGCTGAATATCCGTTGGCTGTCAGACCAATATATTAAACTATTACCTTTCGTAAAATCTTCCTTATGAAACCAATTTGCATTTTATTGCTGCTTTTATCAGTCGGCCTAATCAGCGGATGCGACAGCTGTTGCGACACGGACATTCCCTTTCTCAGTACGGAAACCCTGCGCTCCTATATCCCTTATACCGAGGGTGAAATCATTGTATTTTTAAAAAACGGCCTTGACAGCATTCCGATGGAGGTGGCAGCAGACCAGCTGAGTTCGAGCGGCTTCGGTAGCCCGGGATATGGCGGTTGCCACTTGTACAATACTGAATTCCGCGAGGTTCATTTGATTGGAGCCAGCCCAAATCTTGGGTTTAATATCAGATTGTCCGGCGACCGTGATTCTATTATTGATATTGGGAATTACACCTCGGCCAATCTGCTCATTGACAGCGCTGGCCACTTTCCTTGCAGAGCTCCCCTTAGCGGAAATTTCTCAGACCTGATTTGTCTCGATTCATTTCTGGTCTCCGGGAAGCAATGCTATCATGTGATCCGACATATCGAGCACTTGTCCAAAGACACGCTTTACTACGCTCCGGAATACGGTATTCTTAAAGTTTGTAAGCAAGGGGGAGAACATTTAGAGCGGCTTTGGTAAAGGAACCTGATACTCTTGACGCAACTCCTCACACCACCCTCGGCTCCAACAACTTATACAACACCGACGTGACCATTCGCGACAACAGCGTGCTCGAAATCAAAACGTTTCCCAATTGGCAGCGTAACTTTGAGTTATGCCGACAGCCACCCACCCATTTTTCATTTTCACCAATAATTTTGTCTTGAAAAAAGCAGCCCTTCTCTATCCGCTCCTCTTTACCCGCTATCTTCCATTCGCGCTGGCCTTTCTATTCTTGCTGATCTCTGCTCGTATAGTTGCCCAGACCGAATTGTGGGGGTTGACTAATTTTGGAGCCGCCGGTTATGGTTCCATTATCAAACTGAATACGGACGGCAGTGGCTTTGCCAATTTTGTATTCGAAACTCAAGGGGTCAATCCTCAGGCTGATTTATTGGAGTGGGGCGGCAAATTTTACGGGATGACTCCTTTAGGCGGAAGCAATGGCTACGGGGTACTATTTGAATACGATCACGCCGCAGGCGGGAGTGGAGCCTACACGGTCAAGCATAATTTTGACAACACAAATGGCGGCCAGCCTAATGGTAGCCTGATAGCGTCGGGCGGCAAATTTTACGGTATGACGCTCACGGGCGGGAGCCACGGCCACGGAGTGATATTTGAATACGAGCTCGCTGGAGGTGGATTGGGAATCTATACTGTCAAGCATAATTTTGACAACACAAATGGCGGCTATCCATACGGCAGCTTGATTGAGTGGGGCGGTAAATTTTACGGGATGACTTCTCAAGGCGGAAGCGACGGCCTGGGGGTACTATTTGAATATGACCCCGCCGGAGCGGGAATCTATACAGTCAAGCATTTTTTTGACAGCAATGGAGGCTACTACCCTAATGGCAGCCTGGTAGTTTCTAACGGCAAATTTTACGGTATGACGCTCAGGGGCGGAGTCTCCAACGGGGGGGTACTATTTGAATATGACCCCGCCGGAGCGGGAATCTATACGGTCAAGCATTTTTTTGACAGCAATGGAGGCTACTACCCTTATGGCAGCCTGATAGTTTCTAACGGCAAATTTTATGGTATGACTTCTGAAGGCGGAAGCAACGCGGGTGTCCTATTTGAATACGCTCCCGCCACAGGTGGAAACGGAACTTACATGGTCAAGCATCACTTTGACTACACCAGTGGCGCAGTGCCTCGCGGCAGCCTGATAGAATCGGATGGCAAATTTTACGGGATGACTAACGCCGGGGGAATCGGCGGCGACGGCGTTATATTTGAATACGACCCAGCCGCAGGCGGGAGCGGAACCTACACAGTCAAGCATCTTTTTGACAACATAGAAGGCAGAAGCCCTTACGGTAGCCTGACAGTGTCTGGCGGCATATTGTACGGAATGGCTTCCTTCGGCGGAAGCAAAGGCGGCGGCGTCCTTTTTGCATACGACCCCGCCGGGGCGGGTACCTACGCTGTCAAGCATCATTTTGATTTCATCAATGGCGGCAACCCAGCCGGCAGTCTGATAGCGTCGAGCGGCAAATTTTACGGAATGACTTCTGAGGGCGGAAGCAGCGACTTAGGTGTCCTTTTTGCATACGACCCCGCAGGGGTGGGAATCTACACTGTTGAGCATCATTTTGATGGCACGAATGGTAGAAACCCCCGCAGCAAACTGATGGAGTATGGCGGCAAATTTTACGGGATGACTCCTTACGGCGGAATTCACGACAGCGGTGTACTATTTGAATATGACCCTGCCGGAGTGGGAACCTACACAGTCAAGCATCATTTTTTCTACACACATGGCCGCACCCCTTATGGCAGCCTGATTGAGTCGGGAGGTAAATTTTACGGGTTGACTTTTTCCGGCGGTAACAACGACTTAGGCGTGATATTTGAATACGACCCCGCCGGAGCAGGGATCTACACAATCAAGTATCATTTTAACAGCTTCAATGGCGGCGGTCCACAGGGCAGCCTGATAGAGTCTGGCGGCAAATTTTACGGGATGACTTATGGTGGCGTAATCTTCAACGACGGCGTTTTATTTGAATACGACCCCGCCTCAGGCGGGAGCGGAACCTACTCGGTCAAGCATTATTTTAATAAACCCGTTGATGGCAGTTTCTCTTCTGGCAGCCTGATAGAGTCAGACGGCAAATTTTACGGGATGACTGGTATCGGCGGAAGCGGCGATGGCGGCGTTTTATTTGAATACGACCCCAATGGAAGCGGGAGCGGAACCTTCTCAGTAAAGCATCATTTTGAATACGCTAATGGCAGCAATCCTCACGGCAGCCTGATAGAGTCAGACGGCAAATTTTACGGGATGGCTACTGCCGGTGGAAGCAGCGAGGGCGGCGTTCTATTTGAATACGACCCCAATGGAGGCGGGAGCGGGACATACACCGTTTTGCGGCACTTTGAATATGCCGATGGTATTAATCCCCTTGGTGACCTTATCGCAGTGACCCTCGTAAACACGACTATCCTGGCGGGAAGCCCGGTATTTGAAATGAAGGTCTCACCCAACCCATCCGGCGACAAGGTGGCCGTCGAAATCTTTTCGGAAAAAGCCCGGTCCGGCAATCTCGCCATAATTGACTTGCAGGGCAGGCAAATAGCCGAGTTGGCAAAGGACAGGGTTTTCCAGGGGCAGGAAAGGATTGTCTGGTCAGCTGCTGAGCTCCCCGCCGGGGTGTATTTCCTTCGGATGAGGACAGACACTGGTGTGTACACTGCGAAATTCGTCAAGCAGTAATCTGCTAATTGTCGGCCTGACTCAAAGTCACGCCGACAATCCCTCAACCCTCGGCGCCAACAACTTATACAACACTGGCGTCACAATCCTCGGCAACCGCTACCCACTTATTTCCACCAAATCATTCGTTTCCAGCATTTCCAATGCCGTCTCAAGGTAGGTTTCCAAAATTTCACGCATACGTGCATTGGAAGTATTGCCGCATGTAAGCCAAATCACACGAGGTGGGCTACCATGTTGGTGGAGCAATTTGACAAAATCTTCGTCTTTGGTCAGCATAGTGGCATCCAATTCGCGGGCTTTGAAGAAAATGTCAACGTCATCTGCATCACGGTAGCCGATGTACTTGACCGAAAAGCAGTCAATCCCAAAACGGTCTTTTACCCAGATTGCCAGGTTGGGCGATAATTGAGCATCAATGAGCAGCATCAGGCGGCAGCAGCGAGTACAGGATGGTTAAGTTTCAAGGACGCATAGGCCAAGCAAGCCCGCACATCATCCAAGCTGAGGTCAGGGAGTTCTTCCGTTACAATAGCCTCTGGCGTAAGACCATTGGCCAACAAATCCAGCACATCGGTGACACGGATGCGCATCCCACGAATGCATGGTTTTCCACCACATTGGGCAGGGTTGGTCGTGATTCGCTGAAGGAGATTGGCGTCCATGATATTAAAATTTGCAACAAAAGTAAGAAAAACTCCTCACCCCACCCTCGGCGCCAACAACTTATACAATACCGGCGTCACAATCCTCGACAGTAACGTACTCGAAATCAAACCCCCAATCAGCACATAAGCCAGCGGCGAGTACAAGGGGTTCTCTTCCACTGCAATCGGCAGCAAACCGCCAATAGCCGTAAGCGAAGTGAGCAAAATCGGCACAAAACGAATCTCGCCCGCTTCTTGAATCGCCAGGTCGAGCGGTTTTCCCTCAGCCCGCAGCTGGTTTGTGAAATCCACCAGCAAAATGGAGTTTTTGACCTCTATGCCCATCAATGCAATCAAGCCCACCACCACGGTGAACGAAAAAGGATAGCCGGTGGCAAGCAAAATCAGGATGGCTCCGATAATTCCAAGTGGAATAACCGAGAGTACGATTATAGTGCTTTTGAAAGTTTTAAACTCCAGAATAAGCACCGCCAAAAGCCCGAAAATCGTCAGCAGAATGATGGGACCAAGACCGCTGAAGGAACGTTCCGCGCTTTCCACTTCGCCAGCCATTCGGTACGAATAGCCTTCGGGCATTTTCATTTCAGCCATTTTTTTGCCCAAATCACGGTTGAGTTCTGCGGCCAGGAAACCGCTTTTCACAAAAGCGGTGATTCCGGTAAATCGCTCCTTGTTGTAGTGTTGTATATAGTTCGGCGAGGGTTTGAACACCACTTCGGCCACCTGGCTCAGTGGAATGGCGGTGCCGGGTATGTTGTTGATGTACAGGTTTTTAAGTGCGTCGAGCGTGGTGTTTGCGCCGCTTTTGGGCACCGTCACCATGAGGTTGTACTCTTCGCCATCTCCCTCCGAAGTAAACACTCCGAAGTTGAGTCCCGCAATAGCGAGCCGCACCATGCGGTCAATATCGGCTACGGGAATACCCATCGTAGCAGCCTTGTCTTTGTTGATCTTTATCTGCAAATCGGTCTTGACCGTGGCGATGGGATTGTCTATGTAAATCGTTCCCTCGGTTTCGGCAAGGAGGTTTTCGACACGGAGGGCGATACCACGCAAAGTGTCGAGATTTTCGCCAAAAACCCTAATCGCAATGGGGGCCTCGATGGGCGGGCCTTGTTCAAAATCCTTTACGTTGATAACCGCTCCCGGCACGTTTTTGAATTTTTCCCGCAATTCATCTATCAGCGCAATTTTTACGGGCGGTGGTGTTTTTTCCTGCAATTGCACAAAAATTTGTCCGTAGTCGAATGCCTCAACTTCCCGTATGACATTGTAATAAATGCGCGGATTGCCCCGACCAACGTTGGTGGCATACCAGGTGATTTGGGCTTTTCCGCCTTTGTATTTTGAAACAGGTTCGAGCGAATCCGGCAGCAAATGCTGGGCGCGAAACTCTGGCGCAACGTACTCATGCAGCACAGAATCAACCATTTGTGTAATGCGGTTGGTCTGTTCAAGGTTCGTTCCGGCAGCCGCTTCTATGTCTATATAAAACATCGGGCGCTCGCTCGCTGGGAAAACGGCGAAACCTGCTTTGCCCGCCAAACCCAGCGCACCAATGAAAATAACGGCAGCAACGAGCATGGTCGTTTTGGGCCAATCGAGGGCCTTGTGAAGCAGCCGGGCGTAAGTGCCGGAGATGAGCCATTTCAAGCCCCGAAGGAAAATATTGCCGCGAGGGTCGTGGTGTTCGGAAAGCACCCGGCTACTCAAAAACGGTACAATGGTGAGCGAAACAAACAGGGAGGCCAACACGCACAGCACAACCGCCAAAGGCAAGGATCGGATGAAATCACCGGAAGCTTCGGGCAGGAACACAAGCGGCAAGAAGGCCAACACCAGTGTAGCCGTACAACCCAGCACCGCAAGCCCGATCTGCTTGGTGGCAAGTATGGCTGCGTCTTTTCGGGAATGGCCTTCTCGCAGCCATCGTTCAATGTTTTCGACCACCACAATGGAGTCGTCCACAAGAATCCCGAGCGCAATGATGAGGCCCACGATGCTGAGCTGGTTCAATGAATAGCCCAACTGGTCGAGCGCGAAAAGTCCAATGGCAATACTAAGTGGTATAGAAACCATTACTACCATCGCGGCGCGCCAACCCAAGGGCAGGAGTGTGAGCAGCACGAGCAAAATGGCGATGCCGAAATCCTTGGCAAAGCGCGTGAGTCGTTTGCTCACGGAGTCGTTTTGGTCAAAAACCTTTGCATAATCCATGCTTTTGGGCAGGTCAGTGCGCCAGGCTGCCACCTTGTCGTTCACGGATTTACCCACGTCAAAGATATTCTGCTCGTCTTTCATACGAGCCGTCACCCATACGCAACGGGTACCGTTTACACGGGCAAGGTGGCGGTTTTCTTCGTATGCCCAGTCCACCTCGGCGAGGTCGCGGAGGTACAGCACACGACCATTTTGTCCATTGATCAAAGTGTTGCGCACCTCTTCGATACTTTTATAATCGCCGCTTGTCTCTACGTTGAAAGTCCGATCTCCGACGCTGACCGAGCCACCGGGGATACTGATATTTTCGCTTTGCAAGGCGCCCAATACCCGGCTCGCCGGTACGTTTTCGGCGGCCATTTTTGGTAAATTGAGGGCGATTCGCACCTCGCGTTTCGGGAACCCCCAGGTGTCGACAGCTTTAATTCCGGGGATTTTTTCAAGTTCTTCTTCCAATCGTTCTGCTTCGTAGCGCAAATCAGCCCAGGAGGCGTTTTCCGACACAATGGCGCCCTGCAAAATGGATACGTCCGAGGATGAAAATTTCTGAATTTGAAGGCGGTAAATGTCCTGCGGCAATTCCGCGCGAGCGGCATTGACTTCCCGTACCACTTCCTCGTATTTCTTGTCGGTGTCTTCGCCGTGTTTGAATTCTATGGTCAACACAGAGATGCCATTGAACGAGAGTGAGCGCATCCGGTCAATATTTTCCAGTGCCCCGAGCCGGGATTCGAGTTTGTCGGTGATTTTGTCCTCGATTTCCGCAGGCCCCGCGCCGGGGTACACGACTACGACGTTGTAGCCCGGTGGCGCGAATTTTGGATCTTCAGCGCGCGGCATATTGAACATGGAACCCAATCCCAAGGCCATCACAAAGCAAAAGATAATGAAGGTGAACTGGGAGTTCTTGACGGAGAATTCGGCGATTTTCATTTCAAAGGATGAATGATAAATAATAGGCAGTTGATTGGATCATTGGTTTTCTGTAGTTTTGTCATCCCTTTATGCTTCAATTTGATGACTTCGGCTACTTGACACCTTACGAGACGCACGTTTTGAGTCTTGAAGATTTTGAGCGTACCTTTGTTATTGATACTGAGCGAGAGAAACTTTTTCGTTTACTTACAGATTTGGTGCTTGATCTGAAAAACCTTGGAGCAGGGACATTTTACATTTGGGTAGATGGGAGTTTCGTGACAAAAAAGCGTGTCCCAAAGGATATTGATTTGGTGGTTTTTGTTAATTATCGAACCTATAAGCTGATTGATGAACAGCGGCTTAATTTGCAGGAGCGATTTGAACCACAATTGGATATGTTCATAGTTGAAGATTTTCCTGAAGAACACTCCGATTACTCATTGACTGTCTTTGACAAACTCAGGTGGCAAGGATTTTTTGGTTTTGACCGAGCCTTTCGTAACAAGGGATTTGTCCAACTCAATTTTTGATTATGAATTCACTTGATGACATCAAACTACGGGTTTTTCGTTTGCTTGACTTAATAAGCAGCACAAATCATGCAATCGCTTTCCATCAGGAACGGGGACAAAAAGGCCTTTCTGCTGTCCAACAATACCTCGAATTAAAACGCAGGTATGAGGACGAGCTTATTGAAATACTTGCTAATGAAGTAGGCGTCCAATTCCCTGTAGCCCTCGCGGCTTAAGCCCCCTACATCTTCCTCACCTTCTTCTTCTCGCTCAAATACGGCGCACCACTCGTCACCACCTCCGTTACACCTTCCAGCCCCGTAGCGATAACGGCCTGTGCCCCTTCCATAAACGCTACCCGGACAGGCATTTTTTTCACGCTCACACCATCCGGCTGCAAGGCAAAAACATAGGCCTGTTGGCCATCGCCTTCCACGATGGCTTCTACGGGAATTACCACATACGGCCTTGATTGTGAAGGTGTAATGTCCACCTGAGCAAACAAACCCGGCGCGAAGCGTTTGCCTTGCGGCTGGATGCGAATTTCCACAGGATAGAGTCCGCTGGCGGGGTCGGCTGCAGGGGCGAGATCGCTAACTTTGCCCTTGAAGAGGGTTCCTTCATAAGCATCCATCGTGACTTGGGAAGCCATGCCAAGGTTTAGCCGCGCCCAATCGCGGTCGCTCACGTTGATCTTTACCACCCAATCGTTTGCCCCTGTTTCAAACAATACAAATGCTGGCATTCCTGGGCCAGTTATTTCGCCTTCATTCACAAGTTTCTTGATGATTTTACCACCGCGCGTGGCACGTATTTCGGCGTATTGCTGGTTGAAAGTGGCAATTCGAGCGGTTTCCTTTGCTACGTCGCGACCAGTGGTGGCATTTTGGAGGAGTTCAAGGGTCGCGCTGCTGTCGCGGTACAGACCCTCCACACGCCCCAAATCGCGTTCTGCCTTCATCAATCCTTGCTGTGCCTGGTTTACCTGTGCGTCAATTTCGGTCTTGTCCAGCACGGCAAGCAATTGGCCGGGGCGCACCACATCACCCTCGTCCACATAGATTTTGCGAATGATGCCCCCGATTTTGAAAGACAGGCGCTGTTCCGCCGAGGAGGTCAGGATACCGCTGGCATGAATGGGTAAGGTCACGGTTTTTTGCTGCACCGGTGCAGTATGAACCGGAATGGATTCGTCCGAAATGACCGGTGTAGCGGCATCCGTAGATGTATTGCCGCAGCCCCCCAATAAGGCACATAAGCCAACAATGGCTACTGCGGAAAGAAGGACTGGAATGGCAATGGTTTTGAGTGCTGGATATTTCATGTCGAAAGCGATTTAATGTACCCCGGAACGCTGTTCCGGGTCTTTTATCTCCCGGAACAGCGTTCCAGGTTACTTAACACCAGATTTTGATGATGTTGCACATGGTAAATGGTAAAATAGAGCATTTCCCGAAGGGTCAATTTCCCCAAAAGCGGATGCGGTAGTATCAGCGTATCCATTTGATTGTCACCGGTTTCTTCAACTTTTTTTCTCAGTGTTGAAACCAATCGCTCTAATTTTCGCAACAACTTTTCACGTTTGACACAATCAGCGAGCGGCGGTATAAACCGACCGTTGGCGCGACCGCCTGCTGCCAATTTTATCTTGTATTTTTCTACCAAACCCTCATACGTCCGGGAAGGCCGATTGGCTTTGCCGAACAGCAACCGAAGCAAAAAACCGGGCAGGCCAAAGGCCAGATTAACAGGCCCTACGCTCCGACAAATATGGTCGAGTTGTTGCCCGGCGTTCCATTTCCCGACAGGGGCGGCCAAGTATTCGGTTTCGCTGAGTGACCGAATGAGGTGCCGAAATTCGGCGTGGTGGATGTCGAGTTGCTCTAAGATTGTTTGCTTGTTCATATAGGTAGCCCGGAACGCTGTTCCGGTGGTTTGAGTGTCAATATGATACTGGAAATCCGTCCCAGTAATTTGATTATCAGGGTGATACCGGAACAGCGTTCCGGGCTACAGCCCTGCCGCTTTCCGCAGCGCCGCTTCCTTTACCAGTACTTCCGACCAGGCCAGCAACTGCTGCAACTTGGCTGTGGTCACCCGGTTTTGAGCATCGAGAAATTCGAGGAGCAGCACCTGATTAGCGCGGTATTTGTTGTTCACGATTCGGAAGGTTTCTTCTGCTGCGCGGAGGCCAATTTGGGCAGTGCGAAAGGAATTTTGGGCAGATTCTAACTCGTTCCAAGCTGATATGACTTGCAGCGCTACTTGTTGTTGGACCTGTTCCGTTTGGTTGCGCAGGGCCTGGGCCTGTATCCGCGCCTCCTCCGTTTTGCTCTTGCGGATACCGCCGTCGAAGAGATCGTAGGTCAGCCCCACTTGTGCCAGTGCGAAGGCTTGCTCCTTATTGAAAGTGTAGCCAAAACCCTGAAAACCAAACTGCGCACCGAGGTAAAAATCGGGGAGTTTCGAATTGGCCGCGTTGCGACGCACATCGGTTTCGGCGGCTTGCTGTCCGGCTTGAAGTGCAGCAAATTCCGGGCGATTTGCGAGACTCTGTTGTATCAGTTGTTCGGCTTCGTAGGCCGATACGCTGGAGCGAAGCAAGGCTGTATCTGCTACAACTTCGCTTTGCAAATCCTTGTTGATCAAATAGTTGAAATATGCCCGGGCGGTATTTTGTTGACTTTTGAATTTGAATATTTCGTTGTCGGCCTTGCTCAATTCGTAATCTGCCGTCGCTACCACATCGCGGGTAGCCACGTTGTTTTTGACCAGGGTTTCGTTGAAACGGCGGAGTTCTGTCAAGACAGTTTTAGCGTTGAGCCATATTTTCTCGGCTTCCAATACCCGAAGATAGTTCAGGTAGGCTTCGGTGATTTGGTAGCGGAGTTCGTGCTCGGCAGTGGCTTTTTCTGCCGACTTGCTTTCCAGCAAATGCGCCTGAATCTGCCGGTTGTATTTCAAGTCGGAATTGAAAATCGGGTAGGCAACGCTGAATTTCGTTTCATGAAAATTATGGGGCAGGAATTGCACTGCTTGGTTCTCCAACTGGAGTGGCGATTTGGCCGTCGGGTCCATGGTCTGTATTTGATAGAGACCATCGTACACCGGGTTGAGCAAATCGCCAATCGGGAAGTCAATTTTACGCCCACCCGCCGCCACGGTGTAGTTAGCGTCGAAGCTGAGCGTTGGTTTGCCCAATCCCTTTGATTGACGCAGCGCCTCCTGTTGTTTGGCAATGCCAAAGCTTTGTTGTTTTAAGCCAAGGTTGGCGCTTAGGCCTTCTTGAATATAAGCGTCAAGTACTGCGGATTGCCCCCATGTGTGTGCTGGTAGAAGTAGTGATAAGTAAAGAAGCCCTCCTACGCCAAGGCTTCGGCGGGTAAAAAAAAGAAGACATTTGTTCATATCTGAAAGGTAGAGGGATAAATTGTCTAAAAACGGGCTTTACTTTCTGAACGGTGTTTAGTAATGTTGTAAAAAAAATGCAACTACTAATAGCTGCCATAGGGAAAAATGCTGAATGGTCGGATTAAAGATTTGAATGGTTCAAACCTATACTTCAAAGGCTCTCCGCCATTTTCACCATCATTGCAAACGATTTTTTTGCCAAATCCTCTCTTTGCTCTTGGGGGTACATACGCATCCGTTCGCGTACGAATAGTGACACCAGGCCGTGCGCATGGCACCAAAGCGTGTAGGCAATAGTGGCCGTATCCGTACTTTTAAAGTAACGTGCCTCCACACAAGCCTGCACCGTTTCCACAAAGAACGCATGGGTTGCCAGGCCGAGTGACCAACACTCCTGATTTTCAATGTGTTCCATCGGTGCACGGGTTAAGAACAGCAGATCATACCAATCAGGGTGCTTAAGGCCAAAATCCACGTACAACCTGCCGAATTCGACAAGCCGCTGCCAGGGATCTTTGATGGCGAGTGCTGGCAAAAGGTGGTCACGCTTTGCCGCCGCCGCCTCGTATTGAAGTGCGAAGAATATCTCGTTTTTGTCTTTGTAATAGAGGTAAATGGTAGCCGGGCTGTATTCGATACGCTCGGCGATGCTGCGGATATTGAGTCCGTCGTAGCCGTTTTCCTTGAAAATATCGTGCGCTGCACTCAAGATGAGTGTGCGCATTTCTGCCTTTTCCCGTTCTTTTCTGGTTGCGATGCTCATGTATCTTTTACTAAACAACGCAAAGTTACTGAACATTGTTTAGTAAAAACAAGTGCATCTTTAAAAAAAACTGAAAACTAGTATTAGCGGGTACTATCCTATTTTCACGCCACAATCCAGCGCACATGAAATTGCTCCTACCCTGTATCTTGCTATTATCTGCCTGCTCCTCTGACCCACGCTTAAAGCCTGGCAAAGAAGATAAACCTGACATTCCCCCCAGTACAAAGTTTGAACTCCTCCCTTCTGAGCACACGGGTATTGATTTTATCCCTACCGTTCAGGAAGAATTCCGCTATAATTTCATCGCTGATCCATATATTTATAACGGTGGTGGCGTGGCGGTTATTGATGTGAATAACGACGGCTTGCAAGACCTTTTTTTTACTGCCCGCCTTCAAGGGTGTAGGCTGTATTTGAACAAGGGCGGATTAAAATTTGAAGACATTTCTGACAAAACGGGCGTGTCGAAGTTCAGCGGGCTCAAAACGGGCGTTACCGTTGTGGACATCAATGCCGATGGCTGGCAGGATTTGTACGTGTGCCGCACCTGGCTTTCGCCTTTGCCAGATCGGCGCAACTTGTTGTTTGTCAACACTCCTTCCCCATCGGGGGAGGGTTGGGCCGGGCTCTTTTCAGAGCAAGCCGGGGCATACGGTCTCGACGATCTTTCCGCTTCACAACACGCCAACTTCTTCGATTACGACCTTGACGGCGACCTCGATTGTTATGTTTTAAACCATCCTGTGGATTTCAAAAACATGAACAATCTTGATTACACCGCTGGCCCAGCGCGTAGCCAAGCTCCTAAGGACGAGTTCGAATCAGATAGGCTTTTGAAGAATGAAGGGGGGAAGTTTATTGACGTATCAGAAAAAGCCGGAATCAGAAACCGCGCTTTCGGACTTTCCACCATTGCCGCTGATTTTAACGACGATGGCTGGCCCGACCTTTTCGTGGGCAACGACTTTGTCATGCCAGATTTCCTTTACATCAATAATGGCAAAGGCTCGTTTTCCGACAAGGCAGACACCTACTTCCGCCATACTTCCAACCACACCATGGGAGCAGATTTTGCCGACCTCAACCGCGACGGCCTGGCTGACCTCGTGACGCTTGATATGCTTGCCTCAAATGGGCCACGCCGCCAACGACTTATGTCCACCATGTCACTTGAGCGCGATCGTCAAATGCAGCAACGCGGCTACGGCAGGCAGGCCATGCGAAATGTGCTGCAAATCGCGGACGGGAATGGAGGCTTTTCAGAAATTGGGGAGCTCTCGAATATAGCAGCCACGGACTGGAGCTGGGCGCCCCTGATGGCCGATTTTGACAACGATGGCTGGCGCGATTTGTTTATCACAAGTGGTGTAAAGCGCGACCTCAACGACCTTGATTTTTTTCTCTACACCGCCGACAGTATCAACCGAACAGGAGGGATCAGCAAGGGGCGTTTTCCCAATTTTGAAGACTATGTTGGCCTGATGCCTTCCGCGCCCTCGCACAACTATCTTTTTCAAAACATGGGTGCGAGTCAATATGTGGCACACCTCCACGGAGTGCCACATCTCACCGATGTTTCTGAAGCCTCGGGACTTGGAAAGCCCGGCTTTTCCAACGGCGCAGCATACGCCGATCTTGACAATGACGGCGATTTGGATTTGATTACCAACAATCTGGAAAGTCCACCAGGTATCTACGAGAACAAAGCTACTGGTTTTAATCAGCACCATTGGCTGCAAATCAAGTGTAAAGGCACGGCGCAAAACCCTTTCGGGATTGGCGCCAAAGTGCGGGTTTGGGCAGGCGGGAAACAGGTGTTTTCGCAGGAAATGACGAATGTGCGTGGGTTCTATTCAAGCGTCGAGGCAATTTTTCAAATTGGTTTGGGAGCTGAAAAAACCGTGGATAAAATAGAAGTAGATTGGCAGGAACGTCGTTTCCAAATTTTGAAAAATGTACCTGTTAATCAGCGTATTGTCTTAAAAATAGAGGACGCGCAATCGGGTAGATGCCCAAAGGAATTGCTCGTGTACAAGCCATTGTTTGAAGTGGTTGCAGGCTCTTTCGGTCTCGACTTCAAACACACTGAAAATCCATTCGAGGATTTTGACCGCGAAAAGCTCCTGCCTTACCGTCTCAGCCGCACAGGGCCGCGAATTTCTACAGGCGATGTCAATGGCGATGGAGCAGAGGATGTTTTCATTGGAGGGGCTTCGGGGCAGGCGGGTGGTGTTTTTTTACAGAAAAGTGTGGCACACCTTCAAGGTATGCCACACTTTGAACGAAGCCCCCAACCCGCCCTTGAACCTGACAAAGGTTGCGAAGACACGGCCAGCGCCTTTTTCGATGCAGACGGCGATGGAGATTTGGATTTGTACGTCGTGAGCGGAGGCAATGAGCAACCCGCCAATTCGCCGCTTTATCAGGACCGATTATATCTGAATGATGGAAAAGGAACACTCACACCTGCAGTTCAGGCAATACCAACAGAAACACAATCAGGCAGTTGTGTGGCAGTTTATGATTTTGATGGGGATGGTCAAAAAGATTTGTTTGTAGGCGGAAGATCAATGCCGGGACGTTTCCCTGAACCAGCCGAAAGCATGGTTTTGAAAAACGTTGAGGGCATATTTAAAAATGTAACCGAATCAGTCGCCCCGGATTTTCAAAAAATGGGAATGGTGACAGACATACAATTCGGCGATTTGGACGGTGATGGGAAACCAGAGATGGTAGTTGGGGGCGATTGGATGGCGTTGGCCGTCTTTAAATTTGAAACCGGGAATGATGGGGTGACTCGAATTCTCTCCGTCACTCAACACGGTCTCGAAAACACCACTGGTTGGTGGAGGTGTTTGACATTGAATGATTTAGATGGCGATGGAGATTTGGATCTCGTTGCAGGAAATTGGGGACTGAATTCACCCTATCATGCTTCGGAAGCCGCGCCTTTGCGTTTGTTTGCCTCTGATTATGATCAAAACGGTAGCCTCGACCCCTTACTTTGCACACCCTGGGAAGGGGCCTATTATCCTGTGGCTCAACGCGATCTTTTGGCTTCGCAAATCCCTGTTGTAAAAAAGAAATTTCCGCGGCATACGCCCTATTCCAATGCAACGGCCGTGGATGTTTTTTCAGAAAAAGATCTGCTTGGCGGCATTTGTTTGGAAGCGAAAACATTGGAAACACAGTGGTTTGAAAACGTTTCCTCCCCCTCAAAGGCAGCGGGGAGGGGGGCGGTGAGATTCATCGCACACAAACTTCCCCTTGAAACCCAAACAGGCCCCGTAAGCCGAATCCTCGCAGCCGATTTTACAGGCGATGGGAAAACCGACTTGGTCCTGGCGGGCAATGACTACGGCGCTGATGCACAAACCTATCGCCAGGATGCTTCCAATGGCTGCTTTTTGAAAGGGGACGGGAAAGGCGGATTCAACTTTGTGCCAAATATAGCAACGGGATTTTGGGCCTCAGAGGAGGCTCGGGATATGTCGCTTGTGCGACTCAAGTCTGGTAAAAATGTACTGGTTTTAAGCTGCAACAATAGCCAAATCAGGGCTTTTTGGGCTATATCGCGGCAATGAGGTTTTAGTTCTGTACTGAAATTGCATATCTTGGCACACTTTTCTACCGCAAAATAAATCTTGTGGAATTATGACAATTAGCCAATTCTAATCTGTTACGTTTGCATTTAATCTTTTTTTTAATCCTCCTGTCCTTACGGTTCTGCTTCATTTCTTTAAGACAACGCTATGAACGGTTCCCCAACCCGACCACAAAACCGATGTTATCTATTTGTGCTGTGGCTGCTGACGCTGTTGCCCTCTCTTGCTTTTGCTCAAATAGAGACGGTGGTGACTCCTGAGTTTTCGCACGCACTCGTTACGCCCAAACTGCTTCGGGACTCTGCGCACGTTTATACCTTCGACAGTGTGCGAAGCGAGGCGATTGCCGCCCAATTCGTTCAGGCTCAAAGCCCCTACCTCACTTTTGGTGCGGATGCCAGTACCTGGTGGCTTCATTTCACGGTAAAAAATGAGCTGGCCAACCACAAAACGGTGATTCTCTGGCTTAACCGCAAAAATTTTGATGCTTTCTCCCTGGTTCAACAAAAGCCGGATGGCACATTTCAAACCTATGGCGACGTTGGTGCGGCCTTCTACGACGACTCCCGATTTGCGCTTTCAAACGGCTATTACATTGCGATTTTGATGCAGCAGGGAGAAAACAAGTTTTGGGCAAAAGCCTCCAACGAGGTTGGCTCCATGTATCTGGGCCTAAGCCTGCACTCGCCCGATCATTTTGCTTTGAAGAGCCGGCAGAATGTATTGCTTTTTGGGTTGTTTTTGGGCACGATGATGGTCTCCATCTTGTTCGCGTTCCAGCTCTACCTGATGTATCGCGACCCGATGTACCTTTTCTATTTGGGGTATGTGGCCGTGGTACTATTGCGCGAAGCGTACAATCATTCGGCCGTCATCAATCTGTTCCCGGTGATGCAACGCCATGGAATTTCCTTCCTGATGGTGGCAACTTACGGGCTTTTTTACCGCTATTTTATCCGCCTGTGGGAATTGGACAAGTGGCTTGACCGCGTGACAAAATGGTACTTGGGGGCGATGTTCGTGCTTACGGGAGTGTTTGGCATATTGGTCAAATACGAACACGGCCCGCTGATGCAGGTGATTTTTACAGCGGCCATGTTATCCATTTTGGTCATAACCATCATTTCGGTGGTGGTAATTATCCGAAATTTCAGAACCAATATTCGTGCGCGGATTGTGGTGTTTGCTTTTTTACCGCTTGCGCTTGCTTTTATTCTCAATCTGTTGCGCAACATCAACGTCATTCCAAACTATCCTTTCATTCAATATGCCGTAATGTGGGGATTTATATTGGAGGCGGGAATTTTTGCCATCGCGTTCATCCGTTGGCACGGATTTGTTGAAAGCGACCGAAGCGTTTTGCAACTCAAGCTCTCCGTGGAGCAACAGGAAAAACTCCTGGCCATACAGGCCGCAGAACAGAGGGTCAAAGACCGAATTGCACGTGATCTGCACGACGATATCGCCGCTTCGATGTCGGGCATCCGAATATTGAGCAAAGTGGCTCATCAACAATTTGCCGACAAAGTGCCAGATGCCGCGCCCTTGCTCGAACAGATCAGCAAGAGCGCCCAAAGCACCCTAGAAAGCATTAGTGACCTTATTTGGGCAGTAAAGCCACACCCTGACTATTTGAACGATATTGCAGACCGGATGCGTGAGTACGCGCAAAAATTTCTGGACGCAAAGGATATTGACTATCAACTGAATATCCCACGCAACCTCCCGGTAATGGAACTGGACATCGAGGCGCGGCGCAACACATTCCTCATTTTTAAGGAGGCCATCAATAACGCAATGAAGCACAGCGAGTGTAGGCGGATGGACATCAGCCTTTTAGCGGACACAAAAAAGATGACACTTTTGGTGGCCGACAATGGTATTGGTTTTGACCTCGGGGAAAAGGGAAGTACAGGAGTCGGACTTAGCAGCATGAATAAACGCGCCAAAGAAATTGGTGGCGAACTAAGGATCATTTCCAAGCCTGGCAAAGGAACCAAAGTGTCGTTTATGCTGCCAGCAAAAGGGTAATGTGGCCACATTATTCCGTGTCCTTCTTCTCCTCGCTGCCTGAAACGTAATCCTTTGCTTTTTGCCAGAAATCTTTGCCCTCTTCGGCCAAGTCGCTGGCACCTTCCTGCACGTCTCCCACAATTTCTTTGGCCTTGTCACTGAGATAGCCCAATGCACCACCTTCGTGTGCGGCAATTTTTTCCTTGGCGGCTTTTGCTTCAGCAAGCTTTTTAGCTGCCTCCGCGTTTGCTTCAGCGGCCATGGCTTCTGCTTTTACGCTTAATTCGTTGAATTTTTCAGTGGCAGCAACTTTCAGCTCGCCCAGTTTTTCTGCAGCTAAAGCAGCGGCTTGTTCGGCGGCAGTTGCAGCAGAGTCAAGCGTTTCTTTGGCGGTGTCGGATGCTTTTTTCCAAAAATCTTCTTCCATAATATTTATTGAGTGATTGGGTGATGAATTGATGGCACGAAGTTAACAGGTTTTCAGTCGGCGAACTGATGTCCAACGTCATTGTGTCCGATAATCTGGATCAAGCCTTCTCCTCCCAAACCTGCGCCAAATGCACCATTGTCTCCGCGGCTTTTTCCATGTCTTGCACTGAAACCCATTCTTGCTTGGAGTGGAAAGCATGCTCCCCGGCAAAGAGATTGGGACAAGGCAGACCCATGAACGAGAGCCTCGAACCATCGGTGCCCCCGCGAATGCTGCTTTGGATCGGGTTGGGAAAACCTGCGCGTTTAAGGGCCTCTAGCGCATTGGCGACGACTTGCGGATGGCGGCGCAACACCTTGCCCATATTCCGGTATTGTTCACTGATTTTGATCTCAGCGCGGCTGTTGGGGAATGATTTTATTACTCCGTCAACAATGCGTTGCAAGGTTTTGCCGTGGCGTTTCAGACCCGTCTCGGTAAAATCGCGCAGGATGAGTTTGATCGTCGCCTTTTCAAGATTCCCCTCAAAGTGAACCGGGTGAATAAAGCCTTGCTTGCCTTCTGTATGCTCCGGGCTGAGTTTGTCAGGAAATTTTGCCACAATGCGGGCGGCGATTTTTAGCGCATTTTCCATCTTGCCCTTGGCAAAGCCGGGGTGTGCTGAAATGCCGTGAATCGTTACCACTGCACCATCTGCGCTAAAGGTTTCATTTTCAATGCTTCCGGCAGTTTCTCCATCAATGGTGTAACCGAATTTTGCCCCGAGTTTTTTCATATCCACCTTGTCCACCCCGCGCCCGATTTCTTCGTCGGGAGTAAAGAGGATTCGGATTTTGCCGTGTTTTAATTGCTTGTTATTCAACAAGATGTGTGCAGCACTCATGATAGCCGCCAGGCCCGCTTTGTTGTCGGCGCCCAGCAGAGTGGTTCCGCTTGCCGTGATGATGTCGTAGCCCATTTGGTGTTTCAAATCCGGGTGCTCGCTCATTCGGATCACCACTGATTTATCGTCTGGAAGTACCAAATCCTGGCCTTTGTAATTGGTGTGGACGATGGGTTTCACGCCTTCTCCAGAACAGTCGGGGGAAGTGTCCATGTGCGAGCAAAAGCAGATGACGGGAACCTTTTTATCGGTATTTGCCGGAATAGTGGCGTAGACGTAGCCGTATTCGTCGAGATGCGCGTCACTCAAGCCCATCTCCTGAAGTTCTTTCACGAGTACAAGGCCCAGGTTTTTTTGTTTTTCGGTACTGGGCTGGCTGGGGCTGTTCGGATCGCTTTGAGTGTCAATGGTGACGTAATGGAGGAAACGTTCTTTTGCGGTATGCTTCATTTATTGAGTGAATGGGTGAGTGAGTAAGGATCTCCGTATTTGCATTATGAATTACTTCTGGCCTTTGAGCAGATTTTTAATATCTCAAGTGTTTCATTTTGTAAATATTTCAACTGAGGGCCTTTATCAATGTTGAGGTTTTTTATCATTTCAAGCCCAAAAAACTTTCATCCGCTTCTTAGACTACGATGCTCATCTTGGCATGAAACTCGGCTTGTGAACGAGCCCGACAAGCAGCCCTGTAATTTGCTGCCACTGAAGTCACGGCTTTAGTTAGTTGATATTCAAGCACTCGCATTGCTTTATGAGGAGTAAGGCCAGACAAAAAAATTATGACATCTAAAGCCAGTTTTTTGGTGCGTTGCCTCATTTTTTCGTTGAACGCTTCTTTCGGCACAATATAAGTTATTTACTTTGAACCCGGCATTCACTCACGCACTCATTCAATTCCCCACCGCCGTATTGTTCGCATCGCCCACTTTGATGCCTTTAAAATTAGCACCGATATAGTCAGCCTGTAAGTTGTTGACAACGATATTGTCAGGTGGAAGGCCGCCTTGAAAAGGGTTGGAAGGGTTGTTGAATATAGTATAAGCTGGTAGGAAGCGCCACGCGGTATTGTTTGAAAACGCGGGATTGATACCAAGGATTACCTTTCGAGTTTCCACCATATCAATGACGCTAATGGAATTGCTCTGGTTGACATCGGCAGCCACAATTTTCCAGGGAGAATCAAGGGGCTCGATATTGAGTATGTGCTTGGATATTAACACCAAATCGTAGGTAGTGACCCCATTTAAATCATCAAAATCGCGGGTCGGTTTGATGCTGTAATTCCCGCCAGCCGGGATGTTTACAAATTGAAAATTCCCTAACGAATCGGTGTACACCGAGCCTGAAGTGCCTCCGCCAATATCCACTTTTACACCTTCCATGGGCGTGTCCCAATGGGTTTTTATATTGCCACTGATAGTATAGCCTTGCACCGCTGGTCGGGCATATCCGTTCTGTGTGATGGCTCCTGTGTTGGTTGGGTCGAGCCAATCCCTTAGCCGGGATTCAGAAGTAGTGCCTTGATTCCAGGAAAGGTTGAATCGGCCAAAATAGGCTCCAGTAACTTTGCAGGGTTGATTCATGGCAGTGCTGCCCCCGTGCAGCTGACCCACGATGCGCTTGTTTGAATCCAGGAGCGGGCTGCCGGAAGAGCCCGATTCAAAAGTACCAATGTCCGTTACGCTTTTCCAATGTGAATTAGGCGGGCTGATTCCGTAAATTCCGGACCAGTTAAGCGCGTTGGGATGAATAATGACATCGCTGGTGTCCACAGATATTTTTTTGATATCGCCCCAGGGATGGTGTATGTACGTAGTGTTGGGGGGGACAACGGTCATGTTGTTGTCGCGGTTCCAGCCGTTGAAATACACGTCGAAATTGAGCGGAATCGGGTTTAGTTTCAAGAGCATGAAGTCCGTTTCTGGGCGGTATGAAATGCGTTCGCTTCCCAAAACGGAACGCGGCACGGGTTCGATGGCAGGGTTCGAGCAATTGGCTGATTCATAGTCAAAATCAAAACGCCAAAGACCATAATCGGGGTTGTTGGACAAAAGCTGACAGTGGTGTGCGGTGAGGAAATACGGCTCGAAGGTATTGGATGTGTTTGCTATGAGCGTACCGCTGCACCAGCCTTCGCCATTGGAAAACACCATCAGTATGCGCGCTATTCCTTTTTTCTGTGCTTGCCAGTCTGCCCCTGTCGCACAATTGATGTTGATATTGCAGGGCAAGGATTCGCCAAAATCCTCCGCACCGTTCATAGTATGTGTGTCGTAAGAGACGTCAATACGTTTGGCGCTTACTTTGCTTTGGCCTTGCACGGCAGCTGGTTCGTAAAGTTCCAAATAGGCCTTTTCGCCTTTCAGCACACCGATCAAAAATTTGCCGGAAGGCAGGCAACTCTGCGATGTATATGCTCCCAGCACCTGCTCATTGTCTCCGTAAGCGTAAAATTTTGCTCCGGGAGGCAGCTTGAACGTTTCAAAAATCAGCGTCAGCCCCAGCGCTCCGGGCGAGCGAAGGGCACAAAGCCACACACGGTCGCCATTTGGCAGGGTGTGCCAACTGCCTGCGTTTTCAAGTGAAACATCTACAGAAACAGGTGCAGCAAAACGATTTTGGCCGGGGCTGCGACTGTCCTCTGAAAGCGCAGCGTCAATATCCAATGCAGGAAGCTGCAACAGTGCGGACATTTTCCCAGCCAGAAATGATTGATATTCAGGCTGCTTGCTAGGCGGAAGGCCACCTTCGCTGATTTGGGCATGAGCGGTAACAGCCGTAAAAAAGGCAAGAATTATAAGTCGGTTTCGCATGAGCAACGGGATGATTTGTTGTGAAAACAATGGTTGGGGGGATTATCCGCTAAAAACAGGCCAAATATAGCGTAGGGAGAAATTTATTTCGCCTTTCACTAAAAAGAAAAAAGCCGTGGCACTGATAGTTGTGCTACGGCTCATGTGGAGGCGAAATAAATTTCGCCCTACTGGAATGGATTCTGAATGTCCGGGTTTTTTACAAAAACTGTGTCAGTGAGTGTGTGCAGGAATTTGACAATGGCCTTTTTGTGCGCTTCGGTAAGCGTGTGATTTGGCCCGTTAAGGCCCGTGAGCGGAATATTAGGGTCTTCATTGGCTACGCCAAAGCCTTTTTTCGAATAGTTTTCCACCACCTCTTCCAGTGTTTTAAAACGGCCGTCGTGCATGTAGGGCGCGGAAAGAGCGATGTTCCGCAAAGTGGGTGTGCGGAATTTTCCCTTGTCGGAATGATTGCCCGTCACTTCAAACCTGCCCAAATCTGTGAATTCGTCCAGCGAACCTACCGAGTCCAGACCGTTGTTGAAATAATTGTTGCCCGTCAGGGTAATGCCGCCGTGGCAGTGAAAACATTGGGCATCGGGCAAATTCAGCCCGAATTGCCAGGCTTCTTCGAAATACATCAGGAAGCCATCCAATTCCTCATCATCGAAAATGCTGATATTGCCCTGCTTAAACTCGTCAAACTTGGAGGTTCCGCTGCTGATCATGATTCGCTCGAACTGGGCAATGGCTTTGGCCGCCAATTCTTTGGTGATCTGATCGCGGTCGTTGATTCCAAATGCTTTTCTGAAAAGTGCGGGATAGCTGGGGTGGGCTTTGAGTTTTTCAATAACCTGTGGCCAGGTGTTGTGCATCTCAATGGGGTCCTCCACAGGGCGAAGGGCCTGGTCTTCGAGCGAGACGGAACGACCGTCCCAGAAAAGGCCGTTGGTGGCATAAGCGATGTTCAGGAGTGCCATCGAACTGCGCCGACCCGCTATGTTGTCTATGCCAGTCGACACGGCTTTGTTGTCCGTAAAATTCCCTTGTGGCAAATGGCAGGAAGCGCAAGACATGGTGCTGTCTGCCGAAAGAATCGGGTCATAAAAAAGCCTCCGGCCAAGTTGCACCGCGTCCGTGGTCATGGGATTGTCGGCGGGTATCGGCACATTTGGGAAAAAGGAAGGTTTTACAATCGTATATGGTTGCGGGTTGTAAGGGATGCCTTCCAGATCACCAGGATCAGGATCTTTATTGGGCATGTCTTTGCAAGCCAAAATGCCAAACACGAGCACCAGGCCGATGAAAGTTTTGCTAAACATGTTTTTCATTTTCTTCAAAATTAAGCGAAACCTCGCAGGTATTAAAAACCTGCGAGGTTTGTTAAGTTACTGAACCACAGTGGTAGCCTTCTCAAAATTGTGTGCCAACACCTGCGCTACGACTACATCGTTAGGACTATTGGAGGTATAGAAATTCGTCACAATGTCATAATAAGTACCATCGTCCATGGTGAATATCTTTTCCAGATCAAAATTCACCGTAATCCCGGGCTCACCTGTATGAACGTGAATGGGTGCGGCGAACTCATACACTTTGTACAGCGCATCAGAGCCAATGTGATAGAGCAGGGAAACATCGAATGCTCCATTATTATCGGAATCGACTTTGCCTTCAATTTTTGTGAAAATGTAGCTGTTCCAGCCAGACCAATACTCTATTTCTTTTGCCAGGGGGTGGTTGTAGTCAAAGTCCGTTGGGTCTTTTGCATTCAGCAAAGGCTTTACCCCATACCCAATCCGTAGCCCAATGTATTCGCCTTCAGGGACGTTTCTATAGGTAATGGTTGGCGTAGCGGAAAGATCAGTAGAAGCATTTTCGGGTGTGAAATCAATGTATTCAATCTCCGAAAGGCGGTGGCTGGATCCGTCGGACTTAATGAGTTCAATATCCGAAAGGAAAGTGCTGAACCGCGTGAACTGCAGTGGGATGCCTGCGAGGCCGAAAGGGTACTTTTTGTATTTTGTCAGTTGCTCACCGGCAAAATGTGACCTGAAAGTGACGGTAAAATCAGCTCTCGGCTCACCGTCATGTTCGTGGCAGGCGGGCAAAAAAGCAAGCGCCAAAAGCGCGATAAAATAGGTAACTTTATTCATGGTAGTAATATTTGTTGGACAAGCTTCATTGTGAAACGCTGAAAGTACCGTCAAAGTTGGAAGCAATCTTCGTTTTCCATGCCAATGTGTCGTGTATTGACCAATTTACCCCTTCAAACATCTTCTTGTAATCCACCTTCAGCACCAATGGGAAATTATAGCCCGTTGGGTGCACAAACACCCCCGACGCCCCGATGCGTGGTTGGCCCAAATCGGATTGCAGAAATCGGAGCGTATCGGGCTTTGTGGTGCCCATCGAATCGCGCACCACAACGGCCTGAAGAAACACAAATCCTGCCGATTGTCCGCGCCAAAGACTGTCGGCCTGAGTCGCGAGCGGGTGGTTTACAGGGGCTTTAGTGGGAATGACCTTTTGTGCATCGTCTGACAAGCCGAGGCGGAAATTGAGCTCCTCAAAATTGCCATCTTGCCTAAAAGTGCCCACCACATATTCAATTGGCGTGCGGCGAATGAGTTGAAAGTCGTTGGTGAATCGTTGGCTGCTGGTGTCGTTGCCCAAGAAAGTATTGAGTGTCAGCGTATCGCTTACCGCAAAAACTTCTCCGTTTTGAAACAATTGAAAATCAGAAAGATAGAAGGCCACACTTTTGATTCGGAAAAGTTGCCCACTGGAATTCAGATAGAGCGAGTCGTTGCGAAACAATATGGTGTCGTACACTTGATCCACCGTCAGCACCAATTTTGGATACTCGCAGCAGCAGTCCTTATCAGCCCCTGCATCGAAGTTGGTGGCAGCAATGTCCAGGCAGCCTTCCTTCGGCTCGAAACAGGCGGTGAGGCACAGTGCTAGAAGCAAAAAGCATGTGGTAAGAGTTGAGCTATTCATGTGTTATGCTGGCATTATGTTTCTGGGTAAATCAATTTCACACAACGCCACGACAATCAATTTCACACAACGCCACGACGACACAACGATAAATATCTTTGATATCCAAAACGTTGTGTCGTCGTGGCGTTGTGTGAAATAAATCTCTCCCGGCACTAAAGTATTTTGATCAACAACTGCTCAACTGCCCAATTCTTTTAACACCTGTTTGATGTATTGCTTTACCTGTGAGGAAAACTCTTTTTCTATGATCCAGCCCGCGTAATGGCGTTCGCGGGCGAGCACGGTCTTCACGGGTTCGCCCACGTATTTGCCAAAGTTGAACACTACAGTGCCGTCCGGTTGTACGCGGAGTTTCTGGGTTGCGTCCACAAAATGGAGGTCGTTGGTGAATTCGTGTATCGCCTGCATGTCATTTTTGATAGGTGCGGGAACGATGTTGCCGTCTTCGTCGAACAGGTCTTTGCCTTCATAGGCACGGATTTGGCCTTTAAAAACCGCCAAAGTAGCCCGCACATCGGCCAAGGCATCGTGTGCGTCTTCGAGTTCTTGTTGGCAATAAAGTCGATAAGCAGCTTTCAGGGTGCGCGGTTCCATCTTGTAAAAGATACGCTGGGCATCAATCAAACGCCGCTTCGATACGTCAAATTCCAACCCCACACGGGAAAATTCCTCCATGAGCATGGGCACGTCAAAGCGGTTGGAATTGTAGCCGCCGAGGTCGGCATTGCCGATAAAATCCCAGATTTTTTGGGCCACTTGTGCGAACGTTGGTTTGTTGGCGAGGTCTTTGGGCGTAATGCCGTGAATCGCCATAGACTCTTCGGAGATCGGGATGCCGGGGTTGATGAGCATCGAAAGTTCTTCAGCGGGCGCGCTGTTTTTTCTAAGTTTTACCAAGGCGATCTGGACAATGCGGTCGCGGATAACGTTTAGCCCCGTGGTCTCCACATCAAAGAAAACGAGGTCGCGGTCGAGGTTAATTTTAAAATCTTCCATATTTGGGTGGCGAAGGTACGGTGGGATTGCGGAGCGCGAGATTGATAAAAATATCTTTTCAAATTTCAACTTACTTTTGCATCAAAAGGGATCTTATGCTTATCGAAATTTCTGACAATGTTGTAGCCCAGTCCGGTTTGAGCAAAAACGAGATTTTACTCGAAGTGGCTCTTTCGCTCTACCAACGTGGTGCAATTTCATTGGGCCTTGCTGCTCAAATGGCGGGCTTGCACCGATTTGCTTTTCAGCAGGAAATGAGCAGCCGAAAAATCCCGGTAAACCTAACTTGGGAAGAAATACAGCACGATATTGCTGATATCAGAGCCGCGCAATCCTCTCCGAAATGATTGTGGTAAGCGACACATCATGCCTTTCAGGCCTTTTTTTAATAGGTCAAATAAAACTACTCAGCCTCCTTTATGGGAAAGTAATAGTTCCTAGTTCTGTTTGGGCAGAATTCTTGGAATTGGAGAAATTTGGCTTTACGCCCCAAACAATCACCGTACTTGTTGATTTACAAGTATTAACTCCTCAAAACCAGGCTTTGGTTGAGGTTTTGAAGGAACAATTAGATGCTGGCGAAAGCGAAGCCATCGTACTAGCAAAAGAAATCAGCGCTGATTTATTGTTGCTCGACGAACGGTTAGGAACAACCATCGCTAGAAAAATGGGGCTAAAAACTACAGGAATACTAGGCATACTTATAGAAGCAAAAAGCAAAAACTTAATCCCAACTATCAAACCGCTCTTAGCTGATTTACGCGACAAAGCAGGGTTTTGGTTGAGTGAAAAATTAGAAGAGCAAGTGCTTTTAGCGGTCAATGAAGAATAGATTGGTTATGTTGGTTACTTGTTAAGTTATTTCGAGGCATCTTGCATACTCCCATCTAAAGCCCCACTTTTGCACACTCATTCACCCAATCACTCACTCGCCCATTGACTCCTCTGCCTTATATTCACCGCGACGCCTCCTGGCTTTCCTTCAATTACCGTGTGCTGCAAGAGGCCAAGGATCCCGCAGTGCCGCTTTTGGAACGCCTCAAATTTTTAGCAATTTACTCCTCCAACCTCGACGAGTTTTTCCGCATTCGGGTGGCGGGCATCCGCAAACTGAAAAAAGTGGGCAAAAAAACCCGCGCCCAACTGCACTTTGACCCAAGAGAACTGCTCAAAGAAATCCACCAGATCGTCAACCGGCAACAGGAAGAATTTTCTGAAATCTTCGAAAAACAGATCGTTCCCGAACTTCGGAAGCACCATGTGCACATTCTCCGGCGGCTCGACCTGAATGAGGGCCAGCGTGCATTTGTAGAAGGCTATTTTCAGGGCAACCTCCTCCCTTTCGTAATGCCCGTACTGCTCGTCAAACGGCGAATAAACCCCTTTTTGGCCAATGCTCACCTTTATCTGTCCGTCCATTTGCGCCAAAAAAAGAAACCACTTTCCGACAGCGAATACGCACTGGTGAAAATCCCCTCCGACCAGGTACCCCGCTTTGTGTCGCTCCCAACCCAAGGCGACCGCCACGATGTGATTTTGCTCGACGACATTGTGCGTCATTCTGTATCGCTCCTTTTTCCAGGTTACGATGTCCAAGACACCTATTCCATCAAACTCAGCCGCGATGCCGAACTCGACATTGATGACGAGTTCAGCGGCGACCTTGTGCAAAAGATAAAATCGAGCCTTCAAAAACGCCAGGTAGGCCCGGCCAGCCGCTTTGTGTACGACCGCGATATGCCCCAACACCTGCTTTCCTATCTGCAAGACACCTTTGACCTGCGTAAAAATGATATGCTCCCGGAAGGGCGTTATCATAACAACTTCGATTTTTTCAGATTCCCGGACTTTGGTCTCAAACACCTGAAAAACAAGCCCTTACCTGCCCTGCCGCACCCGGTTTTGACCGATGCGCCCGATATGTTCAAGGCCATTGGCGAGGCCGACCAGTTGATTCATGTTCCTTATCAATCCTTTGAGCCGGTCATTCAGTTTTTTGAAAAAGCCGCACTCGATCCCGCTGTCACCCACATCAAGGTCATACAATACCGCGTGGCCAAGAGCAGTCGCATTCTCGAAGCCCTCATGGAAGCTGTGCACCGCGGCAAGCAAGTGTCGGCTTTTGTAGAAATCAAAGCCCGTTTTGACGAGGCCACCAACCTCGAATGGGGTGAGCGACTTGAAAAGGCAGGCGTGCGGGTTCACTACTCGCTTCCCGGCGTAAAAGTCCACTCCAAACTCGCTCTGGTGCGCCGCGTTGAAGAAGGGCAACCTCATCTCTATGCTTATCTTGGGACGGGCAATTTCCACGAAGAAACGGCCAAAATATATTCTGACTTTGGCATTTTCACCGCCGACCCACGCCTTACCAACGAAGTAAGCAATGTGCTGGCACACTTGGAAAATATGCCGCCGCCACACCCTTTCCAGCATCTATTGGTTGGACAATTCAACCTGCGCGAAAGGCTTTACAATTTAATTGAAAACGAGATAGAGGCCGCCAAAAAAGGCCAGAAGGCTGAGATGATCCTGAAAATCAATAGCCTTGAAGACAAGGATATCATCGCCAAACTTTATGAAGCCTCCAAGGTGGGGGTAAAAATCCGGCTCATTGTACGCGGCATCTGTTGTCTCGTGCCCGGCATCAAAGGGTTGAGCGATAATATTGACATTATTAGTATCGTAGATCGCTACCTGGAACACGCCCGGGTGTTTGTGTTCCACAACAGCGGCGACGAACTCATCTTTCTTAGCAGCGCCGACTGGATGGAGCGCAACCTCTCTTTCCGTATTGAAACGATTTTCCCGGTTTACGACCCGGTGCTTCGACGCGATCTCCGCGCCCTGCTCGACATCCAGCTCAACGACAATGTAAAAGCTCGCATCATTGACGCAAAAAACCTCAACGAATACCGCCGCAATAGCAGCGATATTCCGGTGCGCACCCAGTTGGAGACCTATTTTTACCTGAAAAGAAAATTGGAGGAAGGGAAGGAGGAGGAAGATAGTGGCAGTGGGCAGTAGCAGTTTTACCCGCCGTAGTTTTAACGAAGAAGGGAGCAGTTTTACCCGCCAACCTGAACAGGAGGAAGGCACTGCTTTGAGGTTTTAGCGTTGTTGTCTTATATATATGCTTTCAACGTGATTAACCATGCGTAACACCCCCCTGGAAATTGGACATTCCTTGTTGCCCGCGCGAAGCGTCATTGCTTTACAAACTTCCCACTCCATATATTGCCCTCTGTGCGAAAGCAGACGAAATAGAGTCCGCTCGGGAGATCGCGAATCAGGATGGATAGCTGACCATCTGCTACCGTTGGGGAGGGATGTGAAACCGCTCGGCCTGTGGCATCGAAAATGCTGACTTCTCCTTTGCCAAACTCAAGCGATAGGTGTATCACCTCAGAGGCAGGGTTTGGGAACACCATCAGTTTACGCCCCACTTGGCCTACCTCCACTGCCCCAATCAATGTTGAATCGCACTCAAAATACGACTGCCGATAGTGCGGCATATTGGGGATGGTGGCGAAGTTGTAGGAGGGGAGCACAATTCCGTGTTGCACCAGTTCGCAACTTACACCCGGGCAGTTGGGCTTGTTTATCACATGCAGGTTGTAGGTGCTGCTCGTGTTGGAAATGTATATTTTCCCGTCAGGGGCCAGCGCAGCGAGGTAGAAGATGGTAGGGTAAGGATTTTGATAGCCGTCCCAAGTGGCTATTTTTATCTTGCTGGATTCGATGTCATCGGCCTTCAAGTCGAACTGGTACACCTTTAGCCCGGTGCAGATGTACAAATACCTCGAATTGGGCGAGATCGCTGCACCGATGACGTATCTAATCGTGTCATTTGAGAACGCGATGTTCAGCGGGTTGGAGAGATCGCCCGTAGCAGCGTCGAAGTCAAAAATGTTGAGGCCGTTCCAACCGTTGAAGCGCACGTACTTCTTTCCATCGGGAGAGAAGGTCACCTGTGTGCCCGAATCAAAGTCGTTCCAAACGTGTCCGAGGCATTTGAGTTGCGGGGTTTGAACCCCTTCAGCGGTTACTGGCACCACATAGTAGCAGTTGGAGTGAGATTTTGGGACGACCACCCACCAATCCTTCCCGTTGGCATGCCGCACTGCCTGCAAGCTGCTCCTGGCAAGGGTGTCCGCGAGAGCCACTTGATTCTTTTGCACCACCGCCCCATAGCCCGAGTCTTGCACCATATCCACCACCTGATAGTACAAGTGCATAGGGGCCAAAGCAAAAAAAATAGAGTCTTGATCTAAGTAGGGGATGCCAAAGTCAAGGTTGAAAACGTAATACAGGCTGTCATCTTCTGGGGCTGGCAAGGCTATCACGCCCTGTCGTATTGGGCTGCCCCCTCCATTTTCACAGAACTCGTCCCACACTACCCCAGGGTTGATGCTGTCACCGCTAAGCATGACCTCTCCCTTTGCGTTCACTATTTTACAGCCATTGGAATAAAACAACAAGTTTCCATCCTTGTCGCACATGCTGGTATTAGAGCCTTCCATACCAAAGTCTTTCACACCGTAGATGTTCGAGATATTGAGCGGAGACTCCCTAAAATCCATCCTGATGACATTCCCGTAAATAACAGACGCAGAAGTAGTGTCATAACCTATGAACCATTGATAGTCTCTTTTATTCTGAGCAACAAGGTCATAGGTGAGGAGCGTGGAAAAAAATGATAGAACAATAGTTATGATTCGCATTAGAAATCAAATAAAGAGGCTTCCCCAGTGCGTGGAGCAGCCTCGATGAATCAAGATTTATTTCGGTTGCAGGGCCAGTTTTTGAACCAGAGATGTGCCGTCATCCATCATTATTCGAAGCAGATAAATGCCCGATGGTAGGCTTGATGTTACCTCGATGGTCGCTTCTGGACTTGAAATAGGCTTTGATAAGACGAGCCTGCCAGTCATATCCGTTAGCGATAAATTGCCGCTGTTCCCTGGAAGCTTGCTGACCCGGAAGCTCGAACTGGCGGGGTTGGGCGAGACTAGGATTTTGTCCGCAATTGTCGAAGAGATCAACTTATAATGCCCAACCTGATTCTCCAGCCCACGGGGCATTCCTCTCGGAGCGGGTTCCGTTTCAGGTTTCGCGCACTCGGGGAGCATACCCATGGCGGTATGAACCGCAGGGCCGCCTTGTTTGGGGTCTTGCTCGGCGATGGCTTGGAGCGCCAGCACTTGATCCTCTGTCAGTTTGCCGCCTTGCTGCATCATCGAAATGAGGTGTATCTGGTTGACCGTTTTTTCGTTGGCCTCGTAACCATGTGCGGTTGCCACGCCTTCATTGAGCGTATAAGCCGCTTGCAGATTGGCAGCCACTTGGCTTTTGTACGTAGTGCTCAAGCTGTTGTAGCTTATTTGCAAACTGCGCAACTGGTCGGTCTTCGACTGTTTTGCCTGCAACAATGCCTCCAAGCCTGCCCCATTCCCGACGGCTTCTATTTGCTCGTCTAATGCTACCAAAGATTGGATCAAGAGACCCATGTTTGTCAAAGCCAGTTTACTGGCTGCGTCCACGCTTGGGCTAGGCATCAAGGCCGCTTCCACACTATTTTGCACCTCGTAAAACTTGCCAACCGAACAGTTGGCCTTGTTGCTCAAAAAAGCAGGGAAAGCGTTGTGCTCGCTCAAAAGCTCGAGATTGTTTTTAAACTTTTGATACAGATACCTTTCCAGCACCCAGATCAGGGCAGGCTCTTCGCTTGGGGCAGGAATCAGGCCTTGCGCAATCCTTCGATCCAACTCGTCTGTTCCACCCGGCTCGTTGAATTGGCCATCGCATCCTGGGTTTGGGATGCTATCCGGGTCGGTGATAAAAAAGAACCCATTTATAGCGTCGTTCGGTGCAATGCGCTCCGGGAAAAATGGGTTGAACAGGCAGGCTGGGTCGGCGGGATTTCCACAAACACGTTGAGTAGTGTGGACAGTGAATGCGTTAACGACAGGGTCGCTAGCGCAACTCGCATGAAATAGCGGCCCAACCTGCCAACCGCCGAAAAAGAGGTCGAAAAACCGGTTTCCCTCATTTATTTGTTCCCCGATAAAAGAAGTGCCACCAAAGAGCATTATTCCATCAGAACACCCCGTAATCGTATTTGCGCGGATAATCGTTCCCATATTCGTACCGAAAAACGCAAATGCATCCCCCCCAAAAGAGGAGAAGATATTAGAACAATAGATGGTATTTTGGAATCCATGTACTTCAATGTAATTAGCACAATAGCCGGCTCCGTCATTAAATGAATTAATACTCACTTCGTTATTAATACCCGAAGAGCTTCTCAAATATACACATTGTGCTTGGTTATCATTTGGGCTGTTTAAAAACCCAGAAAACGTGTTCCACATAATAGAGAGGTTGTTTTTGCTCCCTCCTGAGGCTTCGATACCATGTGGGGAAGCCCCTCCTGTATCGCCAGTTACGCTCGAAACTCTGAAGTGGTTAAGGAAAATTTCTGTCGTACTGCTTTCGGGAAAGACTCCTTCCAAAAAGATTCCTTGCGAAAACATGGCTTTCAAAGAGAAGATGCTGTTGTCGCTGATGTGGATCGTTGTCCCGGCACCAACATTACCGCCGATCAGATGGATACCCCTTACCATGTTCTCGGTCCCGTCCATGTTGGCCGAAAAATTGAGGTGGTTGATTATTACAGAGGAGTTCAAGTCAAACTGCTCAATGCGGATACCTGTTCTGTGAATATCCAGGTCTTCCGGTATGGAAGGATTGAGGAGAACGACAGCCCCAGTAATGTTCACAACCCGGGCGGCTTCTATGTTTATGCCATTTTCATGGCAATTTACGAAAGTGGTGGGTGCTGTCAGGTGAATCACCCCGTGTGTCATGGAGATACCATCATGCAGTATCCTGTCAAACCTGAGGTTTCGCCCGGAAAGATTGCACAATTCACCGACGGCAACGATGCCATAGTTCAAATCTCGAAACCGATTTAAGGAAGTTGCGCCAAAGGTAGTAAGGATGGCATTTTGAAGCGCTACGCCAGCAAGGGTTTGTAACTGAGTGCCTTTTATCGGCGCAGTGCAGCTGAATGTGTTGCCACTGAACGTCCCAACATTAGGTGCCGAAACGGCATTTCCAGTCAAACTAATACCAACCCAATTGCGGTTGAAGGTAGTGTTTTGGATAAATAAAATGCCCGAGGGCTCGGCACGAATTGCGATCATAGCATCCTGAATGCTGGAGTTGTTGCGCGTATTCACTATTGAAGTCGGCTGCATCACAATCCCTGTCCATAGTCCGGCACAAGAAAACAAGTCCGAATTGTCAATGATCAAACCACCGTCAGGGTCAAAAGGGAAAAAAGAAGGCTCAACCGTAATCTGGACGTTTGGATTGATCATTACAACGGCATCCAGAAAAGTGAATGGGTCATCCACAATAAAATTACCTACGATTCTAACATTATCGGAAATCGAATTGCCTAACTGAGAAGACCTCTCAAAAGGTGTCCCTACGCCTATCCATATTTGTTCCTCGTTGTTAAAATTGGGGTGTTCGGGGTTTATGTCGCAAGGCGCATTGGGTGGGAATTCATTGATCGGGGGAGTTGGAACAAAGCCCGGGCATTTGAAATATTCTGTTCCTTGACCAAAGCAAAAACTCGGCAAGAAAAAAAGCAGTGCGATGGCTAAGCGTTTGAGCGTTAAATTTAAAACGTTTTTCATCTTTTGGCAAATGCGTTTAGCGTGAAAGATAAGATTACCCTTTCATCCCGGGTAATCAGGACGGCAAAACTTTCCAAGAAACTGCTGCAAGTAATGTGGTGTGGATTAGCGTGATTACGGCAAGGCTTTTGACTTTTGGATATTAAACCTTTGGACAAAACTTTAGGTGCCCAAGTTCCATTATCCTCATCAGAAGCCTACAAACGATTAAAAGCTGATCTGCTGGCTTTGCCCCCGTGTACACGATTGAGAAATTCGGAGCGAAACGCAAACGAAAGTATTAAACAAAACTCAAACGGCCAAGCATCGCGCATAGATTTAACATCGAGTGCTCCCTGTGGTAGCCAATTGATGCTGAGCTGTTCTCTTCCAATGGTTCGTAAAGAATCAAGCCTAAGTTACGAACCTACTTGCCTCGAACCTCAAAATGAGATTTAGCCCTGTTTACAAAGTTCAGAAAATTTTTTTCAAAAAACATTTGCCTATCCGAGCTGGTCGGACTTATCTTTGCCGCCGCAAAACGCAAGACAACGGTCTTGAACAGTAAACACAACTGCGGAAATAGCTCAGCTGGTAGAGCGCGACCTTGCCAAGGTCGAGGTCGCGAGTTCGAATCTCGTTTTCCGCTCAAAGCCTTTCCGATGTTTCGGGAAGGCTTTTTTGTTTCCTTCTTTTCGAAAAATTATTCTTTTCGGAAAGTTTGATGCAATTTTGTTGCCCATAAGCCCGGGTGGTGAAATGGTAGACACGAGGGACTTAGTTCTTTGATTTTTTGGCCAAAATTGTTTGTCATGGCAAAATACAGTTTCGATTCAGACTTTGAGGTCCGATTTATTGAAGTTTGTAATGCGTCAATAAGCATGAATCAAGCAGCGATTACACTTGGAATGAATTATAAAACCTTGTGCAGTCATGCTAAGCGGCTTGGTTGCTTTAAACCTAATCAAGCGGGAAAAGGCATTTCTAAAATCATTAAAGGGAAAGCGGTGCCACTTCTGGAAATTTTTTCTGGGCAATTTGCATATCAGTCTCATAAACTGAAGAAGAGATTGCTTAAAGAAAATGTAAAAATGCACCGCTGCGAAAATTGTGATTTAACCGAATGGCTTGCATCCCCAATACCCTTGGAACTGCATCACAAAGACGGAAACAGGTACAATAATGCGATTGAAAATTTACTTTTGTTGTGCCCAAACTGTCACGCTTTGACAGACAATTATCGCGCTAAAAACATCAAAAAAATTTGAGTGCTCAAGCAGAAATGCTTGAAGTAGAGCCGCTTAAATTCGGGGAAACCTTTTAAAATGGTAATCCCGAGCCAAGTCTCCCGAGATCTCGGGGGAAAGGTGTAGAGACTTGACAGGCGGTGCCTAAGTTCGCCAAAAGCGAATATGGCAAAGAGAAAGTCCAGACCACAAATCCAGCCAAATCGTTTGGTGGGAGCGGCGAAAGTCGTAGTTGGTAAGAAAATCCCTTGACCTTTATCGGTCGTGCAGGTTCGAGTCCCGTCCCGGGCACACAAAAAGCCCCCAGATGTAAGGTCTGGGGGCTTTTGTTTTAGAGTCACATACCTCAACAATCAACAATCATGTACTCGTCAATCGTCAATCAAAAAGATCCACTGATCTAAGACTACAACCGCACCACTCTCCCCAAACTATGAAAACCTTCTGCCAATATCTCCACCGCATACACGCCAGCACTCAGATGCCCGAGTTCCAGTGAAAATGCATTCATTCCTGCATTGGCTTGAAGGGTATGCACCAGTCGTCCGCTCGCATCCAGCACCCGGATGACGCCAGCTGTTTTCAGCGGCTCGTGCAGGCGCAACAGTACTGAACCGATAGTCGGGTTGGGTAAGATGTCAAAGGTTTGAATGTCTGGGGATTGCGTACTGATGAGGCAATCAAAATTCGGGTTGTGCGTAATCTGCGCGCCAAACGAATTGGTGCAGCCTGTTTCCAAATCTGTCACCACCAGGCTATACGTGCCGCTCGCCAAAGAGCAATACCAAATACCTGTTTCACCCGGAATCGGAACGCTTGCATTGTACCATTGCAGCGAATATTGGGCAGGCAAATTCGCCGGATTGGCCAGACGTAAGGAGTTGTTGTAATTAAACCAGGTTGGTTCTGCCGGGAGCGGGTGAATCGTCACCTTCGCTGAATCCGAAGTTGCCACACAGCCATCTTGCGAGATGTACTGCACCTGATAGGCCCCACTTTCTGTAGGCATATAGATAAAATCTGTCGCGCCAGGAATCAAATTACCATTCAATATCCATTGATTCCCAAACCCATACGAAGAGGACAACACCAGATCGGTCGCGCCCTGACAAACCGTCAGGCCATTGGGTGCGTTCACCGTAGGTGTGATGGGCTGTGGGTACACTATTACCGTATCGCGTGAAAAGATGGTGTCCACCGGATGCAGGATATTCATCTCCACGGTTAGGCCGCCCGCCACAAGCGTCCCGTCGCTCAGGATGTTGAACGAAAGGGTGCCACAATTGTCGTCGGTGCCTTTGATTCCTGCATCATCGTCCCATACTTGCAGCTGGTAATTGCCTGCCTCGAGTTTAAGGTTTACAGGAAAAGTATATGGCAATGAAGTGCTGTTGATGGCTGGCGAGGAATTGAAAACGATGTCGCCGGTGGGCATTCGTATTTCAAGGAAAAGGTCAGGGTTTCCAAAAAGTGGCGGGTCGGTGCAATCAATATCTGTTACTTTGATACTTTCCAGGATATAGCCGGATGTGTCTACAATTGCCTGATAGTCAATTTCATATACCCCTGGCGGGTAAATGTGTGCCTCAGGATTTTCTTCTGCCGAGGCTGGTGAACCATCGCCAAAATCCCATAAATAGCTAAAACCCTCTTCGCCGTTGGACGGCACGTTGTTGGTGAATGTCACCGAAACACTGCCGCATCCTACTGGATTGGTGATCGAGAAGCCGTCGGTGGTGCTGACTTTGGGTGCTATGTAGAGCGACATTGGAAATGTTGACTCCTGCGTCAAGATGAACACCGTGGCTTTTAGGGTCACCGTCAGTTCAAAAGAATCCGTTTCCAGTGGCGTACCGCAGATTTTTATGCAACCATCCGTCTGTGAGGCCGGATCGAACACCGATTGGTTAAGTTGCCAGTAAAGCCCGGGTGGCAGACCGTCTATGGCAAGGATTTCAAATTTTGTAATCGTAAGCCCCGGCGGAGTGGTACTATCAATGGCATTTACAGGCGTGGTGGTTTTGGGCAATCGGAACGATACATCCTCATTATAAGGCGTTCCTTTCACCCCATCGGGCAGGTCGGGCAGATATATCGTGTCTGCCGGGAAACTTGCAGGTACATTGACGACACAGCCTGGGCAACCTGTTTGAGCGTGAAAAATATTGGAGAAAAAAAGTGCAGAGAAACAAATGGTTAGTAGAAGCTGACGCATGGTTACAACCGGTTAAAATGTGAAAAAATGTTGCACAACAGAAGACGCGGATCAGTAGCATTTTGCAGAAGCAGTTTGTAGATCTACAATACTAAAACTTCTGGCTACACTGGCCGGAGATTAAAGGCAACCATCTTTCCGATGAGACCGATTGAGAGCAGGGATTAAAGAAAAGATATTGGGGTATTTGGATATTTGGATATTGGGATATTCAATATCCCAATATCCAAATATCTCAATATTTCAACTTACCTCGCAACAACCATCCGGCGGACTGCTTTGCCCTCGCGGTTGCTGAGTGAGTAGAAATAGGCGCCGTTGGCGAGACTCCCGGCATCGAATGTGAATTCGTTGCGGCCTACTTCGAGGCGGACTTGATCTGTATACACACGCTGGCCGAGCAGGTCGAACACCTCAAACTGGAAATCGGCCTCTACGAGCGATTCTGCCGTGATCAGGGTTTGACCACCAAATGGATTGGGCGCGTTTTTCAACAAGGTGAATTGACTGCCAAGGTCGTAGCTCCCTACAAGACAATTACTGGGTTTGAGCTTGAGATAATAATGCGAGCCAGGCGCCACCTGTCCTGGGAAAGTTATTGGAATGGGCCCAAGCGCGGTAAAGACTGTGGCGGTGATACCAAGGTCAAAGGTGTCTGGCGCCACATTGGCATTCGTCGGAGTGCCGTACAAAATAATGCATCCAAGGGTATTAGCATTGAATACACAGTTGGGCGGGTCGCAAGCATAGGTAAGGCCAATTGGCAAGTCGCTAATGGCACCAGTAGTGGCGATGCTCACGTGCGTAACGGCAATGTTCAAATAAGAATTTGGCACATTGACCGTCACAGATTGGGCGTAAGGGAGGTCAATACAAGCGTCGTTCAGATTGTAGAAGGGAGCTGTAGGCTTGTAAGGCAATGGCCAGAGCAGGGAGTCAATAGGAGCGCCGTAGATAACCGAGTCGCGCATACAAATCGGTGGTTGTGCAGCAATGGAAACAGCGCAAAACAGCGCGCACAGTAAGATCAGCGTTTTTTTCATAGTCAGGTTTGTGATTCAGAAACGTTTGTGAAAAAATCAGTTTTGGGTAAAAACTAGGCGTGAAGTTCAGGTGTTTTGGGCATTTGGTGGGAATAATTTGGTGGGTTTGTCAAAAATAGACCTTTGCTTTAATGCCAAATGTACCTTTGCTTTTACAAAACCACCTTACATGAAGCGATTCATTACCCTTTTCCTATTCCTTGTTTTTGTTCCCAAACTATTTTCACAGAACCCTATTACGCTTTCCGACTCCGCCAGCATCAGCCTGATGACGGTAGTGCCGGGCGAGTTCGTGTACAGTACCTTCGGTCACAGCGCCATCCGGGTGAAAGACCCGGTGACCCGCTTCGATCGCTGCTACAACTATGGCACTTTCGAGTTCGAGCAGCCCAATTTTCTGCTTAAGTTCTGTCGGGGAAAACTCCTCTATAACCTCGATGTGGAGAGCTATCGCAGTTTTGAATACGGCAATTTGCATGATCGCCGCTCCATGCAGGAGCAGGTATTCAACATGGATTTGGCACAAAAACAACGCCTTTTTGACCTGTTGCAAGAAAATTACAAGGAAGAAAACCGCTACTACAAATACGATTTTTTCTACGACAATTGTGCCACCCGCATCCGCGACATCGTGCAAGAAACCTACTTTCACCAACTCCAGCTCGACTCTTCCATGATGCCGGCTGGCGTGACCATGCGCCAGCTTCTGCAACCGTATCTCGAAGAAAAACCTTGGCTGGATTATGGCATTGACCTTGTGCTCGGTCTCCCGGCCGACCGCCGGGCAAGTCTCGCAAATTATATGTTCTTGCCTGATTACATGCACAATGTTTTTTCAAAGGCTAAAACTGGAGATGGCAAATTGCTGGTAAAAAGCGAACGGAACATCCCCGAAACCCCGATGAAAAAGGAGCCGTTCAAACCCAGTCCGCTCGATCGGCCTTTTTTGATTATGTGCTTCGTTGCGCTCATCGGGCTGCTTAGCATGGCCAACTCGCGTACCGAAAGGATATTTGACACGCTGTTTTGGTTTGTGCTGGGTTTGGCGGGTCTCGTGATCGCACTACTCTGGTTTGCCACAGATCACTCTGCCACCAAGAACAACCTGAACATCCTCTGGGCCTGGCCCACGCACCTTTTCTTTTTTTGGCGCACGCGGCGCACGGGCAGCACCGAGAATTATTTCACCGTGGCCGCATTGACCGCTGCACTACTGCTTATTTTTTGGAAATGGATGCCGCAGGAAATGCCTGCACCTGCGTTGCCGCTCGTCGCGCTTATCGTGGTAAAAGGGCTTTGGCGGCGTTATTGGAGGAAGCCATAAAATGTCCAATGTCCAACAAGGAATGTCCAATGTCCAAACGCAGGGCCAACTTGGACATTGGACATTCCTTGTTGGACATTGGACATTAAATTCAGATTACAATTCCACCCCTTTCGCTTGCACGTACTCCTCAATATATTCGTCAATAACCGACACGAGCAGGTCTTTCAAAAAAGCATTTTCGAGTCGGGCGATGGCCTTTAATTTTTCCAGTTTCGGGCGGTCAACTGAGACGGTGAGGCGTTTTTTTCCAGTGTTTTCGTCTGTGGTAAAGTCTTGAACATCAATGGTTTGGCGTATGAGTGCGTCCAGACCGCTTCGCGCAGGCGCGCGCAGGGCGTTGGGATTGGTGGCCTTAGTTTTTGAGCTGTCCGACACAGAATCAGGTTGGCTGGCCTCGTAACGTTCGAGGCTTTCGTCCAGCGCTTCCTGGAGCAGTGAGTCAAGGTCGGTCATAAAAGACTTGTGCGCTGAAGGCTTGCGCTCTCCAAGGGTAGCCGAGGGTGCAGTCAGTAACAAAGCATTGCCAAACACCTCCCCGTGGTTAGCGTGGCTGTTGCTAAAGAGGTCGTCCAAACCCTCCGAAAATCTTTTTTTACTCATGTTCTGACTGTTTGCAATTGACACATGGCCAACAATTAGTGTCTAGCCTTCTATCCTTTCCAATATTTCCTTGGTCACATCAAGGTAATCCACAGCTCCCGGGCTTTTGGGGCTGTAATCAAAAATGTCTTTGCGCTGAGCGGGAGCCTCGGCCAAGGCTACGTTGTCGCGGATATAGGTCTTGAACACCTTTTCGCCAAAATATTTGTGAATGATGTCCACTACATCTCGGTTCAGCACCCGCCGACTGTCGTACATCGTTGCGATAACGCCGCTCATATCGAGTTGTTTGTTGAGGCGCATCTTTACCTTGTCAATCACCTGTTTGATCTTTGCAAGTCCTTGGACTGCAAGGAATTCTGTTTGAAGCGGGATCAAAACGTAGCGGCTGCTGGTGAGTGCATTGAGCGTCAACAGGCCCAAAGAGGGCGGACAGTCAATCAGCACATAGTCGTAATCGTCGGTCACCTGCGACAACAATTCCCGGAGTATGTATTCGCGGCCGGCTTCATTGATGAGTTCCATCTCTGCCCCTGAAAGGTCGAGCGAGGAAGTTATTACGTCCATGCCCGGCTTGTGCGTGTAAGGCACGAGTTCACCTTCACCTCGCAGGGCTTCGTAAATGGTTGATTTCTGACGCGGAATACCGAGCGAGATGGTCAGGTTGGCTTGAGGGTCGAGGTCAATAAGCAGCACACGTTTGCCAAGTTCGACCATCGCAGCACCGATGTTGATGGCGCTGGTGGTCTTCCCGACCCCGCCTTTGTGATTGAGGAGTGATATTACAGTTCCCATAAATTGTGGTCAAAAGTACGGCGAAGACTGGCCCTACTTCTCGAACAAATTGAAATTTTCAGAAAAACTCAGCAGATGACCGAGTCAGCTTTCCAAACAAATGCCAGGTTTATACACCAGATTCAAGGTACGCCCGCATTTGTTTGAAATTATTTTTACAACAAAAACTGCGCAAATATCTGGTTTTCAAATGAAAAAACAGCGTGTTTGAAAAAAAGTGAAGATTTGTGCGAAAAAATCTTTGACATTATTTGTTTTTAAAAACTCTTTGTTTGAAATTTGCAGCACGAAAAACGAAGACGACCAATCAAACCCTTCAAACAAATCAAACTCATCAAACCATTCAAACTACAATTATTTCACCTCTAAACCTTCCATCCCATGATAAAGGAAGATAGGATAGACCTAAACAAACGCTTTATCCAAGCCTTCAAACTCTTGGAAGACCGCGGCGCGATCGTCAAAAACGATCGTGGCGGCAAAGGGGTCGGCGACGTAGCCGACCGTGTGCTGGGCAACAAAGCTTACGGCCACATCATCCGCGCCTTTCTCAATCCTGAAAGCAAACGGGTCATTGATTATGGGCAGGCATCTTCATTTTGTCGCGCTTTTGACATCAACGAAGCCTGGTTGCTCCACGGCATCGGTAATCCCTTCGGCTTTGATGCCCCGGGCGATGCACTGGCTGGCGAGCGGATGTCAAGTGGTGGAGGTGGGAACATTTTGTTCACTACTGTCAGGGCATTTGCGGGCGCGACCCTGGGTGCAGAAAGTTCGGAAGACAACACCTTTTTTTCTATCCCAGGGGTGGCCGGTACAGGACTGGTGGCTTTCCAAATCGAAGGTAATTCGATGGATCCCGTTATCCGCAATCAGGACATTGTAGTGTGCAAGTCTATTGAAAACCTTAATGATGTGCGCGACAACGAAATCTATGCCGTGCGTTCCAATGGCAACGTTTGGGTTAAGTATGTCCAGAAAATCATGAACAACCGGGGCCGCATCGTGCGCCTCAAGATGATTTCGGCCAATTACTTCGACAACGATCCTTTCGAGGAAGAAGTGGATGAGACAACGCGCCTGTATAAAGTGGTGCGGAAGATCAGTAATGTTTGAATGTGGATTTGGTTAGTTGGGGATTTGGTTATTCAAGTACCCGAGCTTGGTCACTCAAATAACCGAATCCCCAAATAACCGAATCCCCAACAATAAGATACTATCCTGCTGTTTATTGTTTTCGGAGCCTCCTGGCGCAAGTCGGTGAGGCTTTTTTATTGTTGGTTAGTACTGATGAAATAACAACCTCATGATTTGGAGGGCCTGATTTGCTCCCGAGCACTCGGGATTGTTCGTCAGGTTCGTAGCCATCTATATTTTTCCTTGAAAAGTGCTTCATTAATGGATGGCAATACACAAAAATGCACGATCCAAATCTCTCTATTGAACAACAATCCGTTCCATAGCCTGATGCCCTTCAGCATGCAATTTTAAGAAATAGACACCTGGTCGCAGGCCATTTATTTCAATGAAGTGTTGTTTCCCCTGCGGCAAATCTTTTACAATCACTTGTCTTCCAGCAGAATCAAAAAGCGAGGCCTGAGCACTGCTCATATCTTTCGGAAATTCAACCCAAATACCGGTGTTGGCAATCGAGGGATATACTTTGAAGAATCTTAGAGATACGTCCTTAACGGTGTTCACTGAGGCAAAAGTAACCTCAATACTCTTGGTATACACCTCGTCTCCTGTATTCAAACCATCGTTGTTGGTAGCATTGACTGAAGCGTAAAATTTCACCTTGCCTACATCTGTGGAGGGAGCCTTCCATGCCACGATCCATTCAGTTTGTAAATTCCCCGCTGCTTTATGGGTTACATATTTCCGATTGGGAAGCCCGATGCCATTGATGATTTTCATTTTGGAAGGTTCCAGCAGTTGCCAGGTACCTGTATTTTGGAGGCTTTCGTTCAAAGCGAGTATCTCAAAACCATTGCGCATGGTCTGGGAATTGGTAATTGTAACGGTCAGCAGGTAAACACTGTCCGCAAAATATTGCTGCCCGATGCCATTAAAAGTAAGAGACATTTGGGCTGAGCCAACGTTCACGGGGACATTGTGACAAGGGGCGCGACCACAGGTAAGTTCGTTAGGAGCGCCCGTGTTTTCCGGGAATGCCCCATCAAGATTGGATAGTGAAAGTATCAGATAAACGATGGCAAGAACGAAAAGGAGCATTTTCTTCATAATGGAATAGTTTGGGGCAAAAGAACTCGCCTCTAATCTCATCAAGGTGAAAACTCATCGGGAATAGAGGCCGCCCGACGAGATTGCACCTTTTTCTTCTGTGTCTGTCGGTACTCCGTCGGTGTCAAACCCGTATATCGCTTAAAAACGAGATTGAAGGCATTTTTGGAATTAAACCCAACTGCATAAGCCACTTCAATGACATTTAGCTCCTGTTTCGTTGTGCTTTCCAGCAGTAGCAAAGCCTCCTTGATACGATAGTCATTGACCCATTCCGTAAAGCGCTTCCCAGATTGTTCGTTGATCGCTTGCGAAAGATGGTGCCGGGCGGCACCTATTTTTCTTCCCAGTCCATCCAATGTAATCTGGCTTTCTCGATAGAGATTTTCTTTATCCATTAGATCAATCAGTTGCTGGAAAATGGCGGCTGAATTTTCAGCAGTTAATGACGACTTATGGTATTTGATGGAAGCTACGGCTGCCCGAAAGCTCATTCCGGCAAAAACCCTTGGCTCGATGTAACCCAGCCAGGCGATTAAATAAATAAACACCGTCAGACTAAAGGCGATGAGGTATTGCCACTCCGAAGCCTTAAGTCCAAGCCAAGGGAGAAAGCGGTACAAAACATAGGCTGATACAATACCCCAATAGGCCACTAACAGCCATCTGTGCCAGCGTTGTAGCTCCCCATTTTCGAGGAAATATTTTTTGAAACGCAGCCCAACCCAGATACCATAACCAATCATTTGAGCAAAAATTGCGAACGGAAACCAGGGTTGTCGTGTCAATGGAGGAATCCACACTAGCCAAACTGATAGGGTTTCAAAATCACGGAGGTAAAAAGGCAACATTAAAATCAGCGCAACAACAAAAGACAAAAAATGCCATAAGGTCTTGACCGCCAATTGTTTTCGTTCAAATGTTGACTGGTAAAAAAGAAACATCAAAGGCCCAAAGAGCAACGGGAAACCGAAACTTACAGCTTTTAATCCAGGCACTTTTTCTATGTCTCCCGTCCACCATAATGCCCATTCAACCAACGTATATGCCAACAAAACAAGCATGGCACCTAAGATTCTGTTGGCAAGGCGGTTTTCTTCTTTTGAAAAAAGGATAACAACAAAAAACAATGCCTGGGCTGCAGCAACAATAGCGCATATTGCAAATAAATTGAAATTCATAGCCCTGATTTTGTAGCAAATCTAAGAAGTAGTTTGAGGCTGTTCTAAGCTCATCACACACATCTCTTTTAATCTCTAAGCTTCGAAGGGCTTACTCCCAATTCCCGCTTAAACGCTTTTGAAAAGGAAAACACATCGGCAAAACCGATGTTAAGTGCAACTTCTGTTACATTCATTTTTCCGGAGGCTAGCAAATCCTTCGCATAACTCAATTTCAAGTGTCGAAACCATTTCATAGGCGATTGACCAAAAGCCTCTTGAAAACTTCTATGGAAATGGTATGGTGAAAGGCAAGCTTGTTGGGCTACTGTATTTAAACTCAGGTCAGATTGCCACGAATCGTGCATAAACTCCTTGGCGTTCAGTACCCGTCGAAAAAGCTCTTCCCGAGTAGTGCGCGTACGGGCATTTACCCGGTTGATTTGTTTGGAAATATCTTCTTGAAATTGAAACATAAGTGAGCGGGCAAAATAAACCGCAGAGGCACAGAGACGCAAAGCATTGATTTTCAAATACTCAGCGCCTCAGCGGCTAGATAAAACTAATTATGATGACTCTATTTAGCCAGAATTAGCAAATGACGGAACTTCATAGATTAACCCGGCGGGATGACATTTCATCCTGTTTATTCACTCCTCAATTGATCCACGGGGTTCGAACGCAAGGCACGAAAGGTTTGAGAACCAACAGCAAGTCCTGCTGCCAATAACAACAGCAGAATACCAGGCAAAAACAACCAGGGCGACATCGGAATTCGGCTGGAAAAAGCATCCAACATCTTGCTGCCAATGAAATAGGTAACCGGGGTGGAAATCAGTATCGAAATGCCGAGTAACCACAAATACCCCTTTGACAACAAGTAACTTAAGTCGCGGGCATTCGCCCCCATTACCTTCCGTATGCTGATTTCTTTCGCCTTCGTTTCGACGGTGTAAATGGCCATTCCAAGCAAACCCATACAAGCGATGATCATGCCCATCAGACCGAAAAAGCCAACTATGCGTACCAAATCCATGGCTTCTGAAAAATTGGAGCGGGCGGTTTCATCAAAAAATTCTGCCTGAAACGGTGTGTTTGGCACAAGGCGTTTCCACTCGTTTTCCAATTTTTGGAAAGTTGCAGGTGCGTTTCCAGCAGCGAGACGCAAGTTCAAAACACCTAGCTCTTCCGGATTGTAGCGCAACAACAAAGGTTCCATTTTATAGATTGCAGGTTTGAATGGAAAATCCTTTACAACGCCTCGTACAATCAAGCGAAGGCTGTCGCCAACCAAAAGTCCCTTGCCTATAGCACTCTGTGGCTCACCGAGTTTGAATCTTTGCACAAACGTCTCATTGACAACGGCAAACACTTCTTGCTGCTGCGCCGGGTTGGTGGGAAAATTTTCTCCCGCCGCCAAGGGCAAATCAAATTGTGGCAGGTATTGGTGGTCTACAAAGTATTGCCGTACCCCCGTTTTTTCGGGTACGGAATCGGTGCGCACATCATCGCCATAATCGCGCCAGGTACCCATTGGTATGGAGATTCCAGATAATTCCTCCACCCCTGCCACTTGCCCAAGGGCGGAAGATATCCGATCAAAGGGTTGTCCCTGCAATTGCACCAGCACGGTTTGGGTTTGGTCGAAGCCGAAATTGACCGAAATAGCGTGTTCGCTTTGCCGCCAGGCAATGGTCATTGTGATGAGAAAAATCAGTGTCAGGGTGAATTGTACGGTCAACAACATTTTGCGCAAACCAAGCCGCTGCATGAAGCGAATATTTTGCAGGCGCTGGAGCACCGCTATCGGCTTTGTTTTCGACAGCGTGAGGGCAGGAAGCAACCCCGCCAACACGCCAACGCCAATAGCGAAAGTCAGGAAAATGGCGAACAATTGCCAGTCTTCCTGTATGCGCACATCTAGCGATTCGGTGATGCTCAAACGTTCGAACTGCGGTTTCAGCAGTTTCATCATCAGGTAGGCTGCTCCCAAGGCAAGCACTGATGTGACCACCGCCTCGCCCACCAGTTGCCCGAATACCTGCATCCGGTTAGCGCCAAGCACTTTACGCACACCTACTTCCCGAGCACGGGTGAGGGCGCGGGCAATGGTGAGGTTGGTGTAGTTGAAACAAGCCGATAGCATGATGGCCGAACCCAAAATTCCCAAAAACCAAATGAGGAAAATGGGCATTCCCGCACCCATAGTGTTGGAAAGATCGACACCAGGTGTGATCTCCGCAAGTGGTTGTAGGGTAAAACGATAGCCCGCGTCGCGGCTTTCCAATTCCAGGTTCGCGTACTGGTTTTGGGCAATATTGGCAAGTGCCTGCTCAGCCGCTGAACGATTGGCACCCGGGGCAAGCCGCACGAAATTGAAAGTACTGTAATAATTGACCCAATTTGTGGAAACCTGCCTTCGCTCGGGCCGTTTTTCCTCTGCTAATTGGGTGGCAAGCGAGGCAAGTATATTGAACTCAAAATGAGTTTTCCCGGGAAATGCTTTCAAAACGCCCGTTACACGAAACGGCTGTCCAAAGTTGTTGATCTCCAGGATTTTACCCATCGGATTTTCATTGGGGAACATACTTACGGCCAGCTCTTTGGTTAGCACAATAGAATACGGGGATTCGAGGGATTCCAGGACATTCCCATGTTCCAGTTCAAATCCGAACATATCAAAAAAGCCCGGATCGGCATACAAACCGTCGAAATTGAAGGTCTTTTCGTCAGAGATCAGTTCATCGCCACCCATGCGCACAATGGGTGTCCAAAGTTCGGTTAAAGCATAGTTTTCCCGAAGCGATTGGCCCGCCGGAAAGGGTGAAGTCGCATAAGACTCCGAATGCCCGTCTTTGCGTTGGGCCTCGGTCAGCAGTCGGTAAATCCGCGCTCCTTCTGGATGAAAACGGTCGAAACTGTAAGCATCTTTGATGAGCATAATGAGCAAAAGGCACACGCTCATGCTGATGGCAAGCCCGAAAATGTTTAGGAAAGAAAAGGCGCGATGCTTGCTCAGGTTGCGCAGGGCGATTTTTAGATAGTTTTGTATCATAGCTTAGCGTTGTTGCGGGGTAGTAGGACCCTCGCATGGTTTCATTTCACTAAAGTTTTCAAAGGCCCTTGCCAAAGCACCTGCTCTATCTTCCATTGACCGTCCTGTTTGGAGAGGTGCAAGTAGTCCAGACCCCACCAGGCGATGACTTTTGCACAGGCAATGTTTTCTTGAACATCCATTACGATCACGGTTTTGGGCGCATCTGGCTTGGCAAATTTTTTTTTGGCCAACACGTTTTTTGAATAATCGAGGGCTTGCTGGTAGTTCATTGCGCTACCCTCATACTGCTCTGTTTTATTCTTGTAATAACCATACTTGTGAAGCGAATGACTCAGACTACGCTGGAGTTTAAGCGTGTCGCCCTCGTAAAAGCCTTCGATATAATCCAGTGCAGCACGGTGGACTTGCATGCTGTCTGCCGATTGGGCCTGGACACGCATGGCGCAAACGAGGAGAAGTAAAAAAAGTAAATGTTTCACAGCTTCAATTGTAGTGAACGGTGGTACTCATTTCCCGCCTTTTATCTTCGACAACATGTTCCGGGCATTCTCCCCTGTAACCCCATTTGGGTCGAGTTCAATGGCCTTGTTGTAGCATTCGGTGGCTTTGTCCATTTGGCCTGATTTCCAATGTGCTTCGCCAAGGCTGTCCCAGGTATTGGCTGATTTTGGAAAAAGTTGGGTGTTGAGTTGGAATACCTGAATGGCGGGTTCAAATTGTTTTCGATTCAGGTAATTGTATCCTGCCTGGTTGAATTTGTCCTCGAAATCGAAAAAACGATATTTGGGGTCTTTCACCATTTGTGCTGCTTCCACTTGAAGCTGCTCAAATTTTTTCTCTTGAAACAACCCCCTCAAATAGCCTATTGGGTCGATGAGCACATCGTTGGCTGAAGTATTCAGCGCAGCCTCCAGCACGGGGTCGTGGTTGCTGCGATAATCCTCAAAACTCATTTCCACTGCAAGATGGGGCGCTTGCCAGTCGGCGTTTTCCCATTGAGGCTTGTCTTGCCACCAGGCAAAAGAGAGGAAAACCTGTAGTTTGCTATTCGGCAATTCCACCCTGCGGTTATCGCCATAGAAATTGATGTTTTCACTCGTCGGTTCGCCCACAAAAATCGCATTGGTGTAATTGCTCAATTCATTTACAAGGTTTTGGCAGGCCGAAAACGTGTTGCGCCCTATGATGACAAATAGTTTGCCTGGCTGATTGATTTTTTCGCAACGGATGATGCCTGTCACGATGGGCTTGTTTTTGTAGTTGTTGCCACCTCCGTTCAGGCGCACATCCAGCACAAGGCGTTCCACATCGTTCTTTTCGATGAAATCAAATACTCGTTTGTAAAAGGCTGGAATAGGCTCTTCATCGTCCTGAATTTGGCTGTGCCGCACATACAGTGTCTTCTTTTCGGGCAGGTACTCGAAGTAGTAAATCTTTTCGATGTTTTTCAAAAAGTACGGCATCGTCTTTTGGTCGCGTGCGCTCAACCAATCGTTGCCATCCTGGATGACGTAGCCGTATTCCGTGGGTGCTCGCTGGGCGTCCAAACCGGCAACAGTGTGCTCAAATATTTTTCCTTCGCGTTCAAGCGTCAGGGTAATTTTGGTTTTCAATTCCTTCGTAACCTTTTGAGCGTGCAGGGCTTCCGGCACACGCAACATGAACACACCCATAGATTTGAAGTATTGCTCATTCTCAACTGGTATTAATGGTCGGATGGCTTCCATGGCCTGTTCCACCGGCATTCCTTCTATTTTCAACAATTTCGCGCCGAGGATCTTCTGGTAATCTTTATGTACCCCTTCGATAAAAATGCCATCGCTGAACCAATATAGGTTGATTGGCAGGACATGGTATTTCAACGGCGATCTCGACCAGCCGATGTCCGTGTGGCCATAACCAAAGGAGGCAACCGTGCGCCCAAACCCTGCCAGGATTTCAGTTGGCTGAAGTGAAGGAATGGCCTGATGAAGTTTTTCCACTTCGGCATCCCATTTCTCCTGAGTGATTTTTTTGAAAAGATGTGGGTAGTCCTTGTGGACGGTTTCCTGCAAGAAACGCAGATCGGCTTGCCAGTCGGCTGGGGTTAAGTCAGTTTGTGAAAAGAGCCTTGCAAACAGGAAGCTGCAAAGGAGGAGGATGGTACATTTTTTCATAGCTAATTAATTATTATTGTTTTGTCAAACAGCAAGCCACAAACCCAAATCATTGATTTTCACAATCTTATCCTGGTATTTGAGCCAATAAAAATGTTCGAACCTGAACAGCGGTGTACGGATTCGGACAATGGCCAAAGGAGCTTCGTTCCGGCACTTGCTCTGTCACTGAGGTAGCTTTTGCACTTGGCTATTCGGACGTATTCGCTTTCAGCAAGGATTTCAATAAATGGGTGGGGTTTGCGCCGAGCAAGTGGGTATAATACCTTCAATCTCGTTCAGGGCATCCATGTGGTTCATTGCTTACTTACCCTCAAAAGCTCATCAACAATATGCTTGATACAGCTTTCAGGAAAGGGAGATACACAACTAACGTTGATTTCACAGAGGATATATTTCTGCCCATTTTCTTGCATATTGACGTTTTTTATGAAGAAATCTGCATCCCAAAGGAGGGGCATTTTTTCATCCGGAATCGAATGTATTTTTTGTAACTCAGGCACCCATTTTTCCTCCATGGTTTTGCGCAAATCCTGAAACAAGCCGCAATGTTCACTGAAATAAAACCGCCTGCTGGTGGGCCTAACCGCCGGTTCCGGCTCAACAGGATGTGGACAAAGCGCATTGGATTCCTGATAGCCAAATCCTGAAACCTTGGTGCCGGTTAGGTAGCACCGAACCATACCATTGGTAATCTCCGGTACCCATTCCTGATTGAGCAAGACGCCCCCATTGTCGAAATACCCACTAAACTCATTATGAAAATCAACAGGCGACAATATTCTTGCTTGGTTAGCATCCGTCGCATGCACGACCCAAACGCTTCCATCTCCGGTATTGGCGAGGTGAACTTTGAAAATGCCATTCCCGCCATTACCTCTGTATTGTTTGAGTATACGAATCTTCGAATTATCGAGGGAAATCAGGAACCGTTTTTTAAAATCATCATAGTCCGAATATAGTTCGATATCCGAGCTCCAGTCCATCTGACTGGTTGTATAAAGCACCTGCTTTGTACCTATTTTTAGAATAATGTCCGGGTGAGTAGAAATAATGACTCCTTTGTCCGCCAATGTCAACAACAGCGCATCTAAATGCCTTCTGTCATTTCCCTGTTCGATTGGGTTCACCCAGACCAAAATCGCCCCGAATTGTGAAAGCGCTGCCTCTAACTTTGTTGCCTGCTCATCGTTGTATAGAATGGATTCGACAGCAAACCCTGCTTCCGACAACGACTCTGCCAGAACCCTGTATTTTTCTTCTGTCAGCGCGTTTTTAGTGGAATTAGAGTCGCCGTAAATCATTAAACCGACTGTTTTTTTATTCTTCTTTTCCATTTTTGAAAATCATTGGACGGGATGCCCCGTCAAAATTAATTATTAATATCCAGCACAGAAACTTGCTTCACCCGCAATTGCTCAAACCCTGTTAGCCTTAATTGTCCCATCAAAATCAATAATGGAAAGTGCGTTAGCCACCCCATTTTGCACCTCAAAAACGATTTTAACGGAGCTTGCCCCGGTCGGCGAGAAGGTGTGTTCGCCTACCTTGTGAAGGGTGCTGCCAATCGAACCTTTTCGGACCATTCGAATCAGATTAGCATTCATTTTGGAGGCGACAACCTCCAATATTTCTGTTTCTCCGTTGCCAAACCTGTAATCGCCGAGCAGCGGTGTTTTATCAATATCGGCCAAAGGGAGGCTGGTAGCTCCCATGTCCGCGTCGCCTAATTTCTCAAGATACTTGATCACTTTTTGGATGGATTTTTTGTCCTTTTCGGCAAGGTCTTTTACGGAAAGCCTGTTCTTGGCGTGTTTGAGCAAAGTGATGCCGTGTGGTCCCCGGCGCTGTTGAATGCCCGGTACAGTCTCAATTATTTCTTTCAGGGTGTTTAGCATCCCCATCATGGCGAAGGTAAAAATATCGGGTCTGGCGCCTTGACTCATAAGGTACTCGGCAATGTCCCGCCTGCCCATGTGTGACGCTGCCCCAATCGCCGTTTCGTAGTCGCCAAAGCCCCAGTCCCATGCGGCATTGGCGAGTTCGGGTCTTTTTCCCACCAGTTCTTTTACCTTGTCCAAATCGCTGTGCGCCGCGGATACAACACCGTAGGAGTATTCGTCCTTTATCGCCGGATATCGGTAGTGAAAATCCTTTCCAATATGCCTAACACCCTGGAGCGGCGGATTCGAAATGAGGCGTATTGAATTAAAGCTAATGAAGCCCAATCCGATGTTTTGAAGAAACGCTCTTCGTTGGCAAATCAAATCATGCATAATATTTTAAATTTAATTGTAAACTGAAAATACTGAATTAGAGCATGTTGGGCGGTTATCTGTTGAAGGCAAAAACGAAGACTTTTTTTGTCAGTTTTTGCCTTTTTGAAGGAGTATAAGTAGAAAGACATACTAAGAAAAGGACGGGCAGTAGTTTTTTTTCATAGCCTAACTCTAATTCTAGTGTATAAAACTAGTGATGCTTATGGATGCTGGATTTGTCTGTTCTTGCTAAATTTCAAGGCGGCTGTCCAGGAAAATACGAATAGTAGAAATCATTTCGATTCGAGTATTTTTGCAAAGATTTTATTTCATTAGTACTTAGGTAAGGAATAAGCTGCTTTAAACCTTAATGGAAATTTGGCAGGTTAAAATTTTTAGAGGCATATATATCATCCATGATGACTGCAAAAGAAATCCTCTCTCAACTCCAGGCATTTGGAGATGCTAGCACCAAAAAAACACTTATGACGCATGGTGCTAAAGAGCCATTGTTTGGTGTAAAAGTTGCTGACCTGAAAAAGATACTCGGCAAGACAAAGAAGAACCATGAACTCTCTCTGGAACTTTATAAAACTGGAAACACTGACGCCATGTATCTGGCGGGCTTAATGGCGGATGAAAAAAAGATTACCAAAGAACAACTGGAAGAGTGGGTGGAGCAAGCATATTGGTATTATTTGAGCGAATATACCGTACCATGGGTTGCAGCAGAATCAAAATACGGTTTTGAACTTGGGCAAAAATGGATCAAATCAAACAAAGAGACCATTGCTGCTGCCGGATGGGGGACTTTGTCCTATTATGCTGGGGTACATGAAGACAAAGATTTAGACATACCTGCCTATAGCAAGCTGCTGGATATGGTTGAAAACGAAATCCACAAAGCGCCTAATCGAGTTAAATATGCCATGAATGGTTTTATAATCGCAATCGGCGGATACATCGAAGCATTGACGGAGAAAGCCAAAGAAACAGCCAAAAAAGTAGGAAAAGTTCATGTAGAAATGGGCGGAACCGCCTGTAAAGTACCGCTAGCAACTGATTATATTCAAAAAGTGATTGATAGAGGTGCCCTTGGAAAGAAAAGGAAAACGGCGAGATGCTAGGTAAAAAACCGCAGAGGCGCAGAGACGCAAAGTGTTGATCTTCAAACCCTCCGCGCCTCCGCGCCTCTGCGGTTTTAATCAGCTAAAGGCACTTACCCCAAACTCCCCTCCCGAATCCTATAGGCCGAAGGCGTAAGCCCGATCTCCTTTTTAAAATACCGGTTGAATGAAACTTTGTTGTTGAACCCCGCCTCATATGCGATCTGGATAATCGTGTGCTGACTGTATGTGGGATCTGCCAACAAACGCTTGACGTGCTCCACCCGATAGCGATTGATCAATTCAAAAAAATTGACCCCATACTGTTCGTTGATGACCTGCGACAAGGCATGGTGCCCGATGTTGAGATATGCGGCTAGATCTGTCAGGCGCAACTCATTTTCCCTAAATACCTGCTCTTCGCTCAACAAACGTTCCAATTGTCGCTTTATGGATTCGCTTGCCCCTGGTGTGAGGCCGGAACTCTGGTATTTTTTCACGGGCAAAAAATGTCCGATCGGCTCGCTTCGGAATACCCGCCTTTGCACCAAGCCCATGTAAGCAACAGCCATGATACCCAGCGCCATGACAAAACTGATGGTATAATCCCATTCCGGATTAAAAAAAGAACAACCCACCAACACAAAATAGGATATAAATGCAAGCGTATAGAGAAGCATCCCACGGGCCACAATCCTCGTCCATACTTTGATATTTGCGTCTACCTGCCATTCATTTTTTGTCACATCCCAAATGCGAACGGAGTAAAAAAGCAGATGCCCGGTAAGCAAGGTCGGCGCGCTACCAATGAGCCCAAAATCGGGCGAAATGCCAGTGTTTATCCTGAAATTCGACAAGAAAACCGGTATGGCCAACAACCCTGATATTGCCGGAATGATGTAATGCAAGGCAGCCTCTTTGGCCGTGTAATCTTCTTTAAAGGTGTCTTTTAAGTACAAATACAATGAAGGCCCGACCAGCAAAGTCAAAAATGGCCACAGGTTTTGGAGGTAAGGGAAGAAATACGCGTAATTAGTCCACATCAATACATACGAGGTAAGTATCAACGCGGAGGAGAACATGACGACTGCCAGCCGCTTTTCTCCTGCGGAAAACCTGGATCGTCCTGATAACAACACAAAACCAATAATCAACCCAATAGCCGCGATGGCTGCGAGTACGCCCGTCCAAATATTGAACCGGGGTTTTAAGAACTCCTTTAGTTGTATAAATGCCGCGTTGTTTTTCGACAGGCGATCGAAGGCCGGTTGCAACAGCATGGGGTAATGGAGTTGGCCAGGTATTATGGCAAGAAGGGTCTGTAAAGCTAGGCTGTCCTGCTCAAGAGAAGCATAACATTTCGCCTCCCAAAAAGCGGAAAGGTGCTGCTTTTGCGTCTCCAACTGCTTGATTTCCCGAAATAATGGCAGTGCCCGCTCTACTGCTCCATTGCGAAAAAGACAGACCGCAGCGTTGAATTTCATGTCCTCGCTCAGAAGGGGAGTGCGGGTAAGTTCATCAGCAATTTCGGCACATTGTTGCTGCGCCACCGCAGACGCAAGGGCTTCTGAAGTTAGTTGCCCGAATGTATGTGCCGTATTAAAGAGAACGAGTATGAAAATTGGAATGGTTTTCCGCATGATGTACCTAATTTAACGAGCTTAATTTTCCAAAGTCTGAAAAAGCCGCATAGCGGCGACATTATGGTAGCCTTGGCGTTGGATAATTTTGGGAACCGCGTAGCGGTGGCATTTTTATTGCGGTTATAATGTCACCGCTATGCGGTTTCTACCATCTTACCCGCCCCTTGGGCTACCATAATGTCGCCGCTATGCGGCTTTTTTGAAAGGCAACAAACCTATCCAAAACGAACGTGAAAATTATTGATCGTTTTTTCTACCTCTGTACAACCACCGTCTGTCGGCCAATAACACCATCCTGTAGTCTCGCAGTAATATGGTAAATGCCCGCAGCCAGATTAGAGGCATCCCAGCTGGTACTGTCCGCAAAGTTAATTTTCCGAACAAACACCCCCACCGAATTGTACACCTCAAGGGTTTTCACTTGCTCCATATTCTGCGGGTTGGCAAACTGAAATACGGTACCAACAGAGGGAATCACAAACGCCATTTCACGATACGCCTCCTGGGTAGCTGAAGCCGAGGCAGGACGCAGCACCACAGCATTCGGCACCAGCAAGTTGAGTGTGCCCGGCGGCACAAGGGTGTTGAGCAGGGTGCCAGCGGCATCGTATACTCGTACCGAGGAAGTCCCACCGCTTCCGATGATTATGTTGCCGTTGGGCAGAAAATCCACGCCTTCACCATTTGGAAGCCCCGAGATAAAAATCCCCTTGTAATTCCCCTGGCTGTCGAAGCGCTTAACGGATTCATCCTCGTAGTCTACAACCAGCAGATCTCCGTTTTCTTCAAACCAAATATTGGTTGGGCCAACAAGATTGCTGCTAATGAAATTGCCGAGGTTTGCCCCGGTTGGGCTGAATTTCCGTACATATTTGCCGCTGTAAGAGGACACATAGAGGTTGCCCGCGGTATCCCAATCCAGTCCGATACTGGCGGGCACTCCGCTTGCCGTAAAATCGCCCACGAATGTGCCGGAGAGATTGTATCGCTTCACCTTGCCGTTCCCCTGCCATTGCAAGACGTAGAGGAGGCTGTCAGAGCCGAGTTTCATACGGGTGGGTCCGCCGATGCCTGTGGCGAACTCGCCAAGGTGGGCGCCTGAACTTGCATTGAATTTGGTGATGCGGCCATTGTTCAGGTTGGATACCAGCATCGTGTTTTCGTTTTCGAGGAAAAAGATGTCTTGCGGCCAGGCCAGGTTTTGGTTGACAAGCACCTGTCCGTTTTGGCCATTGGCATCGAATTTCAGGATTTGCCAGGGAGGGTTGCTGAAGTTTCCGGCATCGCTGACGTATATCGAGTAGTTTTGAGCGGTTAGGGGTGCAAGGAAGAAAGCAGTAAGGAAGGCGGCGAGGAGCATAGTTTTTGTTGTCATAGCTTAATTTTAGTTTCGTAAAATGATAGCGAAACAAGGGTGCTTCTTCGGAAATGGCGTTCCTATTTATCAAGGTTTACCATTTCAAGCGTTCTCTAAAATGAAATAATATCAAGGCGTACTAAGCGGTCTTTGGCTCGTCGGGTGTGTATTCTCTCCGCAACCACTTTCAAATGATATGTTTGACAAGATTTTTCAGTTAAAAAACAACGAGCATACCCGTAAAAACACCTGTTTTTCAAAGCCGCGTATTTCTGCTGGCAAAATATCAATAATGAATCGCCACTTTTGTGCCAGCATTTTATCAATTCAACTTTCAATATTCTATCATGAAAAAATTAACTAAAGTAACGCTTTTCATTGTCTGCACCTTCATTTTAAACACAGCTTTTGCTCAAAAGGATTGGCGTTGGGACAACCATGGTGTCGGTTTCAGTGCGCCTTCAAATTTGCGGATCACGACCAACAATGCCCAAGAATTTACCGCCGAGGGCAGTGATATTATTTTGGCTATTTATGTGGAACAAGACGGGGAGGTTACCAAGGAAACCCTGGCTGATGCCCTCGTAGCTGCTGCAGAAGAAATGGAATACGACAATATCACAGCGGTGGATGAGCTACAAATTGATGATTTCAAGGGCTACTTTGTTGAAGGGACAAAGGATGGAGTTGGTGCGTTTATTCTAACGTTACTCGATGAAAAGAGCAGCACCAACCTTGTCGTAGTCATTGCCTATACCAGCGCTACGGCCCGGGAAAAGGCCATTGCCATAGGGGATTCGTTTTATGCATTTGATTAATACAGTCCATTTTGTTTACAGGGAATGTTATTTCCCATGGTAGCAAAAGCATAGATATAAAAGCCAAAGAAGGCATCTGCCCTTGTCGGTCTTCGGATCGGCAGGGGCTTTATATTGTTGGTTCATAAAATCAATATGGCCAAAGATTATATCGCCCCCAAAACCTCCAAATAATACCCCCAAAACTTCTTAAAACTGGAGATCGAAGCCCGCTCGTCGGGACTGTGCGCGCCCTGGATCAGCGGTCCGAAGGAAACCATGTCAAGCCCCTTATACGCTTCACCAATGATGCCGCATTCCAGACCCGCATGACAGGCTTCGATAACAGGCGGGTGGCCGTACATTTTCTGGTATATATCCGCCATTTTCTGTACGATTTTAGAACTTGGGTTGGGCTTCCAGCCTGGGTATTCACTTCCGGTTTCCACCTTTGCGCCGATCAGATCAAAAGGTGCACGGAAGGCTGCTGCCACGTCTGCTTTGCTGGATTCCACGGAACTGCGTTGGAGCGAACCGATGCTTAGCTTGCCATTGCCCAAGGTGATTTTTGCCAGATTGGTCGAGGCCTCCACCAAACCGGGAATTTCCGGACTCATGCGGTAAACGCCATTTTGCACCGAACGGATGGCATTCAGGAATTTGGCCTGGTCGCTTTTGCGCATCACGTTGGCCGGCTTGGAAGTCTCGGTGGCTGTAATTTTTATATTAGGCTCGGTGGTTTGGTATTCAATGGCGATTTCTTTACTGACTGCTTGAAGCAGTTTCGCAAAACGTTTTTCGTTTTTCACCAGCACGGTGGCCTTGGCCTCCCGTGGGATTTCGTTGCGCAAATTACCGCCTTCGAAGCTCGACAAACGGAGCCCGACTGGTGCGAGCGCCATCAGTACGCGGGCAAGGATTTTGTTTGCATTGCCGCGGCCCTGATTGATGTCCATGCCGCTGTGACCACCACGTAAGCTGCTGACTTTCACCTGGTACGGAATCAGGCTCTCTCCTGCGGCTTCCTCCTTGTATGTCCAATCAATCAAGGTGTCTATCCCTCCTGCGCACCCTATGGTCAGCACATGGTCTTCTTCGGTGTCGAGATTGAGCAGCAACTTTCCTTTAAGCAAGCCGCGACCGAGTTGTTTTGCCCCGCTTAAACCCTGCTCCTCATCAAGGGTGAACAGGGCTTCCAGAGGCGGGTGAGCAATGTCTTTCGAGGCCAAAACCGCCAGAATGGAAGCGACGCCCAGGCCATTGTCTGCTCCCAAAGTGGTGCCCCGTGCGCGCACCCAATCGCCGTCCACGTACATATCAATGCCCTGTTTGTCAAAGTCAAATGTCACATCTGCGTTTTTGGAATGCACCATGTCCAGGTGGCCTTGAAGGATGGTTGTCGGCCTTTTTTCACGCCCTGGCGAGGCTGGCTTCTTGATAACGATATTGCCAAAATCGTCACTAAGCGTTTCCAGACCGTGTTTTTTGCCAAAATCCCGCACCCATTGTGCGATACGTTCCTCTTTCTTTGAAGCGCGGGGAATGGCGTTGAGGTCGGCGAAAAGGCTCCAGGGGGCGGAGGGTTCGAGCTTGCGAATTTGATCGGACATGTTGGTTGGTAAAAAGAGTATAAACTGAAGCTCTATCAAAGAGGCTGCAAATCTACACACTCCGAATAAAACGATTTTGGGAATCGGTTATTCCATTTCCTTTCTGATAGGATTAATTGCTCTGCACCATTACCCTCACCACAAAATCTTTCCCTGAAGGTGAAATGCGAATTTCCCCCTTCCAATGTGCATTTTTATCCGCAGTCAGCGCCCAGTCGCTGTCGAGTCCGTTTTGTTGGGTCTTTTCCCAAGCTGTGCCGCTTTGCCATTGATACTCAAGCAGTCGTACAATCTTTTCTATGGAAATCAGTTCGGTCGTCACCAAAACTTCGAGCGTCCAATGCTTACGGTCGCCCTCGTATCTTTGTGTACGGAGCATGAATGGGGCAAGTGCATCGTCGAGTGGTCGAACGTGGCGGTCAGCGAGCAAAGCACGAACAAATTGACCTTCAGCATCCCAATCGTATTCCAAAAAAATGGCGACTTCTTGCGCCCTGCCCACGCCCTCATATTCGCCCAACACATGGAACGCCGCATCTATGCCTGCGGCCAATCCAGCGGAGGTGATGATCTTGCCGTTGTCCACAAAACGCTGATTATCCACCACATTCGCCTGTGGAGCGGCTAGTCTCAATTCGTCGAGCGCACCATTAAAAGTCGTTGCGGTTTGCCCATCGAGCAATCCTGCACTCGCCAGAAAAAAGGCGCCATTGCATACAGTGAGTATGGTGGCGGCGCGCTCATGGGATTTTTTTATCCAGGCGAGGATACGCGGATTTTCAGCATCCACATGCCCACCTGGCAACAATACAATGTCTGCATCCGGGGCATTTTCGAAAGTGAAATCAGGCAAAATCCGCAATCCCATGGCTGTTCGAACCACCGTATCGCGCTCTGCAACAGTGAACACCCGCATTCCCGACTGACCGAAAATCTCGTATTCCGGAGCAAAATCAATGATTTCCACACCAGGGAATAGCAAAATGGCCACTTTTTTAGCGCGTGTTTGCTGAAAATGGCCACGCTGAGATTTACCGATCATTTCCCGGTAACCTGCTATAAGATGCATCCCGCAATGTCCGCAAGAACCACCACTGGCATGAACCGCAGTGTCGCAAGGCATCCCACAGGGTGGGCACATGAATATGAGATCGTTTTGGGGTTGGTCTTTTTGACCTAATAGAAGGGAAGCGCTGAGGAAGCAAAAAAATACGATAAATGTGATTTTCATAGTCCAAAATTTTAAGGCAAAATTAGGGAGCCTTTAATGCGCCGGAATTGTATGAAATTGCTATGCTCAGGTTTTTTTGAAAGAGCCTTTGCGCTGGCTTTGAAATTCGGAAGGCAATAAACCGGTGAGCCGCTTAAAGTTGTGAATAAAGTGGCTTTGATCGAAAAAACCGGTTCGGTAAGCCACCTCGGTGAGCGACCTGTTTTTCCGAATGAGTCCTTTTGCCTGCTCCACCCGGAAACTTCGGAGGAAAGCAAATGGGGTAAGCCCACAGTGTTGGCGAAATAGCCGAATAAGGTGGAAAGGGCTGGTTTGAACTGCGTCGGCGAGTTCATTGAGCGAAAAACTCTCGGTAAAATTAGCCTGGATATAGGCTCGGGCTTTCTTGAATTTTTGCGAATCGCATGCAGGATTCAATAGTTTGCCACCTCTATCAGATTGGGATGAAGACAGTGCTTCAAAAAAATCCAGTAAGGCGATATCCTGGGCCAATGATTCAAAGTTGCCCGCAGATACTGCACGAGCCAAATGACGAAACCGAGCACTCAGGACAGGATTTTGGTATTTCAACTTGAAATCTGGAATGCTTGCCGTCTTCAAATCCAGTTTTTCCAAACACTTAGCTACGAGGGATGGTTCGGGATAAAAGGCGAGATACTGCAGCGTCTTATTTTGAAATGAACTGCCCGTATGCATTTCACCAGGCTGAAGAAGGAGCATTTCGCCAGGAGAGGCAGCATATTTTTCACGACACCGTTGGCCCAAATTGACGCCCTTTTCAACCAACATTATGACATAATGATCGTGAAAATGCGGCTCAAAATGAAACTTTTCATACTCGATTTTGGCAAATTCGAGCGCGGGCTGTTTGGGGGATCGCCAAAATTGAGCAGATATTGAATTTTTAGACCCTGATGTCATACTTCTCAATCTTGTCAGTAACTAAAAAATCACAGACACCATATGTGCAAACCAGAGCTTCGCAGTACTGGTACTTGGAGCAGACAGAACGGAGGCGGCAAAATTGCTAGTAGCCGGACAAGTCAACGGCAACAACTTCACCTAAATTCCGGGGAGTACTCCTTTGAAAATTAGTGTTCGAGCCGGTGCAGAGAGACGGCGTCTGTGATGGGGCGAAGATAGGAATTGTTTAGGGTGGTCGGGTGGAGTTGTTTAATTGAGGATTTGGTTATAAGTGAGCGGCAAAATAAACCGCAGAGGCACAGAGACGCAAAGGGTTGATTTTCAAACGCTTCGCGCCTTTGCGCCTCTGCGGGTTAGCTAAAAATAATTTTGCTCAGGTACTTACTTACTCGCTCCGCAGCACATCCGCCGGGTTTGTCCGCACTGCTTGCCGGACTTTGAACCCGACCGTCAGCCCGGAAATCAGGAACAGTGCAAGCACCCCAAGCACAAGTGTGACAGGCTCCACCCCGACGTTGATTTTAAATATCAGATCCATCAAAAGTTTGGTCAAAAACCAGCCCGCATAACATCCAGCCACGGCCCCAATTGCGAAAACCCAGACGTAGCCGCGGTTGACCAAAGCCATGATGTGCCAGGGTCTGGCGCCTACCACTTTTCGCAGCGCAATTTCTTTCATCTTTTTCAACACGGTTAGCGACACCAGTGCAAACAGCCCGGTGGCGGTGAGCAACATGGCCACGATGGCAAACCAGGAAAAAATAGTAGCAATGCTCGATGTCACTTGATAAGCCTCCGCGCCCACCTCATCCTGATAATACCCGCGAAACGGCTTGAGCGGATACAATTGCGCCCAAGCGGCTTTCACCCGGTCGTGTACCGTTTTGAGTTCGGCAGGCTTGGCCCGAACAATAAGGTTGAAGTAGCGGTCAGGGCGAGCAAGACGCATCATTGCAGGCTCTATCGGCTCGAACAAATGTTGCTGGTGAAAATTTTGAAGCGTGCCGATCACGGTGAAAACAGCGGTGTCCATCCTGATTTGTTTGCCAATTGCCTGTTCGTCATTCCAGCCAAATTGTGCGGCCATTTTTTTTGTAATGAGTAGCCCATTGGCGTAATCTGACTCGCGAACGGGGTCGAAAGAGCGACCTGTTGCCGTTTGCAGGTCCATGACTTCCAAGTAGTTATCACCCACTTCAAAATAGCCGACTTCGTGTTTTTGACCTTCGGCTTCGGCAGAAATAAATCGATAGCCGAACCCGATATGGTGGCGCGTGCCAGCCACTGATTCTACCCCGGGGAGCTGTTGCACGACATTGCGCAAGGCATCGTAAGTGCTTCGGTCAGACACTGAAACACCCATAAGTCCAGCCCGGTCATAGCCGTAATCATAGTCACGCTGAAACGCAGCGTTGCGGGCAAACCCCACTCCGGCGATGACGGTGATGAGCGATACCATCACTTGGAACCCGAGCAAAAACCGGGAAAAAAGGTTAGTTCCGCCAAATTTTGCGCCGCCTCTGAATATTTCCGAAGTGTTGAAATTGCTGATGTAAAAGGCGGGGTATGCGCCCGCCAGCAGGGTGGTGAACACCAACACGCCGCTCATAAACCACAACAAGCCGGGGTCATTGAAATAATCCGCTCCAATTGTAATGCCATCAAACATGCTGTTGAAAGTTGGAAGCCACCATTTGTTTATGAGTACCGCGAAGAACATGGCAAACAACACGACCACGCCACATTCCAGTAATATTTGCACCATAAGTTGGCTTCTGGTTCCGCCCATGGTTTTACGAACACCCATTTCGCGCAAACGGCGGTTGGAGCGTGCCACAGTGGTGTTGGCGAAGTTTAGGCAAGCGGAAAGAAATATCAGCAAGGCGGCGATCAAAGTGCCATAAGCCGCTGAATCCTCTGGGCGCGACACAAGCCCATTTGCCGACATATCGCTGGTTTCGGTTGCCATCGTCGTCATGGGCATCAGCTGGAATCCAGAGACTTTCCAGTCTGGCCGGGCTGCGTTTTGTTGCGGGATGTATTGGCTCATAGCCCCGGCAAGATGTTGCGCATCGGCTGGATTGGGTATTTTGAAAAACACGGCATCCAGAAACCATTTCCAATCTCCCGCCTGAAGGAAGCTCGTGTCGCTGGTTTTCAAGTTTTCAAGGCTTGTAAGGATTTCGAATCGCAACGAAGAGTTCAAGGGAGCATCTTTCAACACCCCCTTGACGGTTAGTGGAACCGAGCGATTCTCACTTGTATAAAGCAGCAGGGATTTGCCGATCGGGTCTTCTTTGCCAAAATATTTCAAGGCCGATTTTTCCGTCAACAAGACAGCGCTCCGGTCGGACAAGTCGTTGCTGCCAGCCACCAAAGGGAAATTGAACAAGGAAAAAAAGGCAGGATTTGTGAAATGCACCTGCTCTGAAAACGGTTCGCTGCCCTGTCCTTTGATATCACAGCCCCTGCTGTCCCAGCCCACCCATTCCGCAATGCTGGCAAAATCACGTTGCGCCATTTCTGCCACCGGGAGCGGGCAAATCCCCCTCAATTGGCTGTTTCCTTCACGGGTCACAACAGCCCGGAATATTTGCTCGCGGTTGGGCTGAAAATTGTCGAAACTGAAGGAAAAGCGATAGGTCTGGACACCCCAAACCAGCAGCGCAATGCCCACGCCCAAGCCAAGTACATTGAGCAGGACGTACAAGCGGTTGCGCGAGAAATTTCGGAGGGCGAGTTTTAAGTAGTTGAACAGCATAATGTTGCGGATTCGCTTAGGTGGTTATTTGTGGATTTGGTTATTTGTGGAGACGGTTATTTGTGGATTTGTTCGGCAAAAAATCGCTCCATCAATTGTTTCTCCTCTGGCTTGTTGAAGCGTTTCAGCATACCAGACTTATGATCCAGGATAGTTTTGGCTTGATCAAAGGGCATCGGATCGTACATTTTCCCACCTGGAAAATGGCAGGGTGAACAACCTTTTTCCAATATGGGCTGAATCTCCCAGGAGTAAACGATGCTGTCTTTTGCCGGAACGGATTTCGATTGCTCAATAGATGTTGTGGGGGGAAAAGTCTCAGGGACTTTCGGCGACAGCAATGCCATCACCGCAAACAGAAGCAGACAAAATATTTTCATAATTCAAGATTTAGTTCATTCTACTCGCTCCTTAACGACTTCACCGGGTTGGCCAGTGCCGCCCGCACACTCTGAAAACCTACGGTTAAAAATGCGATTGACAACGCTGCCAACCCCGCAACAGCAAACATCCACCATTGGATCTCGATGCGATAAGCAAAATCCGAGAGCCATTTTTGCATAAAATAGTACGCGATTGGGGAGGCGATGACAATAGCGACGAGCACTAATTTCAAAAAGTCTTTGGCCAAAAGCCCTGTGATGCCCGCCACGCTCGCGCCGAGCACTTTTCGGATGCCTATTTCTTTGGTGCGTTGCTCGACGGTGAAGGCGGAAAGGCCGAACAAACCAAGACATGAGATAAGTACAGAAAATAGCGCGAACAATCCGGCCAAGCGGCTCACACGCATTTCAGCGCGGTACATACGGTCGAAAGCATCGTCAAGGAAGCGATACCCAAAAGGCTGCTCAGGTGCCATGCCTTTCCACTGTTTTTCCAAAGCCGCTATGGCTGCCTCAGTGTTTTTACCCTTGTAACGGAAACTCGCAAGACCTCTTGATTTGCCTAATTGGAAGCACAGAGGGCCAATATTGTCGCGCAAGCTGGCCCAGTGAAAATCTTTCATGACTCCGATGATTTCTCTCTCAATAAAATCTTCCGGTTTTGGTGCGCCTCGCGGGGTTTCGTCTAGCGTGTAAATCATTTTACCAATTGGGTCATCGAAGCCAAAAAGTTTGGCCGCAGTCTCGTTGATGATAACACAATTGCTGTCGAGGATTCGCGCCGGGTCAAAAAAACGCCCTTGGCTCAGCTCCATTCCAAGCGTTTTGAAATAGTCGCTGTCTACCTTCCAGCGTTGCATTTCTACAATTTCTCCAACCTCGATGGCACGTTTTTTCATATAACCCTGGTCGCTCCGATTGCTTGGTATTGGCAAAAAACCCGAGACTGAAGCCGCCTCGAAAATGGAATTTTTGAGCATTTCTTCTTTTAGGTTGTAAATCCGATCGCCCAAAGCATACGCATCGTCCAAGATGATAACCTGGCTTTTGTCAAATCCCAATTTCTTGGTTTGGATAAACTCCATTTGTTTGAAAACCAAAAGTGTGGAGAGGATAAGCACCACTGAAATTGCAAACTGAAACACAACCAGGGTACTTCGCAAATTGACTTTGGTGCGCCCTGTTCCCGTGGTTTCGCCTTTTAGCACTTTTAAGGTGTTGAACGCGGAAAGGAAAAAGGCCGGATAGCTCCCAGCCAACAGCCCGACTACCCCTGCGCCACCCAACAAGGCCAGCCAAAACATCGGTTCGCCCAATGGAATGCTCAGCTCTCGATCTGTCAAATTATTGTACCCTGGCATTACCACTATTGCCAACAACAAAGCCAGTGTAGTAGAAACAACAGCCAACAATACTGACTCTGTCAAAAACTGCCCCATCAGCGAAGTGCGACCGCTGCCAAGAGTCTTGCGTACCCCGATTTCCTTCGCTCGCATAGACGAGCGGGCTGTGGCGAGGTTCATAAAATTAATACAGGCGATCAGCAGAATGAATGCTGCAATGGCACTTAAAATCCAGACGTATTGAACGTTGCCGTTGGCTGCTAATTCTACATTCAAGTCGGAGTGCAGGTGGATATCCAGCAGGTTTTGGAGTTCAAAACGTACATATTGCCCGGTCTTTTCGAATTCTTCCAGCGTGGAGCCCAACATTTGTTGGATTGTCACCATAAATTTTTCCCTGCAAAGGCGTTCAAATTTTGCAGAAAAAGCCGCTTTATCCGTACCTTTTCGTAGCAGCAGGTAGGTATGGAAATTATTGTTCGACCCCCAAAACGGCGGCGATTCTTTTACCTCTTTATCATCGGTGAGTGAGATCAGCAAGTCGGCGCGGAAGTGCGAATTTTTGGGCATATCCTCGTACACAGCTGTCACCACGCATCGGTTTTCATTTTCCAGAATCAATGCCTGTCCTAAAGCCATTTGCGCAGAGGAGAAATATTTTTCCGCCCGGCTGCGCGAGATCGCTATGGTGCGCGGCTGACTCAGGCATCGAAGCGGATCGCCTTGCACCATTTTTAAGGGAAACACTTCAAAAAATGTGCTGTCCACTGTCAGCACCGCTTCCTCGCGGATATTGCTTTGCAATTGTCCCTCGCGCCGCACCAGGAAAGTGCCTCGGTCGCGCATTCGGCACCAGTTTTGTATTTCGGGCAATTCACGAGCAGCATCGGGCCCGACAGCCGCCCCTATTACAGCCATATTCATTTGACTGCCTGCAAAATTGAGGTTTGAAACTACCCTCACCGTTCGGTCAGCCCGCTCATTCCAACGGTCGTAGTTCAACTCATACCCGACATACAAGAAAATCAACAAACACGCAGCGATACCTATTGCTAGTCCAAAAATGTTTATGGCCGCGATGCCCTTGTTTTTCCAAAGGGAGCGGAAGGCGATAGTTAGGAAGTTTTGAATCATAGCAAAAAGTTATTGAGTAGGAAAAGGTTGTTACATGCTTTATCCTGGCTTGGGTTGGGTGAAGAGGGTTCTGTTTGAGTCATCGCTTATCCACAAATTCCACAAAATAGCATAAGCACTTATTCGCTTCGCAGCGATTTTACCGGGTTCGCCAACGCCGCCCGAACACTCTGAAAACCAACTGTCAAAGTTGCGATACAAAAAGTCGCCAATAGTGAAAGTGCAAAAATGCCCGCTCCGAGCGAGATGCGGTAAGCGTAGTCTTGCAACCAACCGGTCATCGTCCACCAAGCCACCGGCACGGCGATGGCAAAAGCCACCAAAATAAGACGGAAGTATTCTTTGCCAAACAGCCAAAGAATGCCCAAAATACTTGCGCCAAGTGTTTTTCGGATGCCGATTTCCTTTGTCTTTCGGGCCACCATGAACGCCGCCAAGCCATACAATCCGAGGCAGCCTATAAAAACAGCGATGCCGGCAAAGGCTCTGACAAGTTTCAAAATCACAGCCTCTTGCTCGTAAAAACGGGCAACCTCATCGTCCATGAAACGGCTTTCATACACGTATTCCGGAAATATGGTCGACCATGTTTTTTCAACGGCGGCGAGAGTTGGTGCCGCGTTTTGCAGGTTCATCCGAACTGCCACCACGTCGTTGTTCCGAGCCGAACAAGTCAGCACCTGTGGAAAAATGCCCTCGTGAAACGAACGGTTGTGAAAATTCTTGACCACACCAACGATGGGGAAAACATTGTGGTCGACATCTAAAACTTTTCCGACGATTTCTTCCGGGGAAGAATACCCAAGTTTTTTCATAAGCTCCTCATTTACAAGAAATTCTCGTACCGTATCGGAGGGTTGGAGGTTTCTTCCTGCCACGAGTTTCAGCCCAAAAGTTTCGAGATAATCCGCGTCCACGAATTTCAAATTCACAGGATAAGGTTCGAATTCGGGCATGCCTTGCAGGCGAACGCCCGTTTGCCAATTGGCCTCCGAAGCGGGTGGCTGAAAACAAAGGCTCACATTTTCCACTCCGGAAATTTGTTGCAATTGCTGTTTTAGGGCCGATTTTTTCGCCACGTCAGGTGAGGGCAAATCCACGTTTACGATGCCTTCGCGCCGAAAACCGAGGTCAGCGTTTTTCGAATATTCCAACTGTGAGGTCACAACCACCGCCGCAATGATCAAAGCCTGAGAAATGGCGAACTGGGTGCCAACCAAAACCCGCCGCAGTGAAAAACCGCCCGCCTTCTGGCCGTCGCCCGAACTGCTTTTCAAACTTTCCGCCGGGCGAAACCCGGACAGAACCACCCCCGGATAAGCCCCTGCCAAAAACGCTACTAAGACCATCAGAACAGCCAAAAACCCGAAGAACGAAAGGTCTTTTCCAAAATCAAATTGTAAGGCTGTCCCTGCGAGGTTGTTCAAAAACGGCAATCCAAGTTGCGCCAAAAACAATCCAATTCCAGCTGAAAACACCACGATTATACTTGTTTCGGCCATAAACTGCCAGAAAAGTTGCCCTCTTGTGCTGCCCATCGTTTTTCTTACGCCGACCTCGCGGGCGCGACTCAGGGCTTGGGCAGTAGCCATATTGACGAAATTAACGCAGGCTGTGACGAGCAAAAACAGCCCGATGAGCGCCAAAGCAAGGATGTGTTTTTTGTTTGTGCCGAAACCATAGTCCGGGTCAAAATGCGCGGCCTGCATCGGCAGGGCATGGTACCACCACTCCCGCACTTCGGGGTGGAAATATTTATCGCGGAAAGCAGGAAAAGCGGCCTCCAAATTGGCTGCCGAGTAACCCTCCCGGAACAGCACAAAACAATGCGTGCCGCCGTGGATGCCGCCCCAGTTTTTGACCATTCCGTTGGTTGAATCGCTGGTCATCGTGGCCCAGGAAGTAAAAACCGAGCGTGTGCCGAGGTCGGTGTTTTGCGGAAAATCGCGCAACACGCCTACGACCCGATAATCGATGAAGTTATTGACTTTGAAGGATTTGTTGAGTGCAGCGTCGGTAGAACCAAAATATTTCCTGGCCATTTTTTCGGTCAGAAGCGCGGTTTGTGGCTGCCGGAAATCCTCCAGACTTCCCCGAACGAGCGGGAAGTCAAAAATCTCGAACAACTCCGGCTCGACCATTGCACGGGCAGCTTCTTCCTGAAATTTTACGGGGGCTTGACCTTCCGATGCAATAGTGATCAGCGTGTTGTCGCGGGAGGAGAGCATGGCTGTTTTTTCCAAAAAGGCATACTCTTGTCGCAAAGCCAGGCTCATCGGGTAAGGTACATTATTCTCTTTCGTGACTTGTTCCTGACGGCTTTCTGTGCCGATAAGCGCTGCGCGGCCAATGTTTTTATGAAAGTTGTCAAAATTGAAATGATGACGCACGAGCATGAAAATCAGGGCACAACAAGCTATGCTGAGGCCAAGACCAAGGACATTGAGCGCGGCATAGGCACGGTGCTTTTTAAGGCTTCTTATCGCAATAGTTAGATAGTTTTGTAACATAGAACTGGTTTTTAAATTCCTGAAAATCAATATTTTTGAAACGGGATCACTCACTACGCAGCGACTCAACAGGGTTCGCCAAAGCCGCGCGAATACTCTGAATGGCGACTGTAAAGGCCGCTACCGCCACAGCTGCGGCCCCTGCCACTGCGAACACCCACCATTGAATATCAATGCGGTAGGCAAAGGCAGTAAGCCAATTTTGCATAAAATAATAAGCCACCGGACTGGCAATGATGATGGCCACGGCCACCAGTTTCAAAAAATCTTTTGCCAACAGACCCGTGATGCCCGTCACGCTCGCGCCCAATACTTTGCGGATGCCGATTTCTTTGGTGCGCTGCCGCGTGAGGTACGCTGCCAATCCCGACAGGCCGATGCAAGCAATAAAAATAGCCAGCCCTGCAAACAGCACGAACAGCCTTTTGGCCCGCTGCTCATCATTGTAGAGCGCGGCCAAATCGGCATCTAAAAAGGTGTAGCGGAAAGGTTGGTCGGGCAACATCTCTTTCCATTTGGCGGAGGCGGTTTGCAGAAATGACGGCAATTGCGAAGGTTGTACCCGCACCGCCAACACCCCGTCGCTGCGTTGGCTGACTTGGTGAAACACCATAAAGAGCGGCACAATGGGTTCGTGCAAACTTTGAAAATGAAAATCGCGCACCACACCGATGACGGTGAAATCCACGTCGCTTTCGGCCTCGCGGTCGAAAAAACTGCCGGTCATCGTGATTTTTTTGCCGATAGCCGTTTCTGGTTGTTGGATGCCGAGATCGCGGGCGGCTTTTTCGTTGAGCATCACCGAGAGCGAGTCGTTGAAATCTTTGGAAAAACTCCGCCCGGCCAGCAGTTCCATCCGCATGGTGCCGACAAAACGGTCATCTACAATGAGGCCGCGCCCGGTGACGGTTTCGGCATTGCCGGGTGCTTTGAACGACACGCCAAAATATTGCTGCCCGCCGGGTGTCTCGCTCGCTCCGCCCACGCCTTCCACACCGGGTATTTTTTCCAATTGCTGCTTGTAGGCTTCCGTTTTTGTGCCGAGCGCGAAGACGTTTTGCAGACTGACAATGTGTTCTTTATCGAAGCCTAATTTTTTTTCAAAAATAAAATTCAACTGGTTCAACACGACCAATGTGCTGATAATCAGCGCGACAGAAACGGCAAACTGGAACACGACCAAGCCATTGCGCAGCCCCATGCCCCTGCGGGTGGAGGAGAAACTTCCTTTCAGCACCTCCACCGGCCTAAACCCCGACAACACGCCCGCCGGGTAACTCCCTGCCAGCAACCCAACCCCGATGGCCAGCACGGGCAATGCCACCGCGCTCCAGCCAGTGAAAAAATCGCGCAGGGTGATTTTTTTGTTGGCGATGTCGTTAAACATCGGCAGCAGCAGGGCCACCAGCCCCACGGCCAACGCCGCCGACAGCAGGCTTAACACGACGGCTTCTGTCAGGAATTGACCGGCCAATTGGTGCCGCTCGCTACCGAGGGCTTTGCGGATGCCGACTTCACGGGCGCGCTCTGCGCTGCGGGCGGTGGCGAGGTTAACAAAATTGATGCAGGCGATAAGCAGGATAAAGGCGGCGATGATGGAAAAAATCGTCACCAATGCCATACTGCCGGTGGGTTTGAGTTCGGCTTCGAGTTTGGAGTGCAGGTAAATGTCGCGTAAGGGTTGCAAGAAATAGTGCCAGCCGTTGCCCGCTTTCACATACTGCTCATATTCCACACCGAAATTGCGCTCCACCTCCCCGGCGGCGTATCGGTCCACCAAGCCGGGCAGTTTGGCCTCCAATGCTTTCCAATCGGCGCCGGGCCGGAGCAGCAAATAAGTGCATGCAGCGAAACTGATGTGGTTGGTTTGCTCCCAGAATCGAACGCCAGTGTTGGTGGCGAGCAAATCGAAGTTAAAATGCACATTTTCAGGCAAGTCGGCGCAAACGGCGGTGACGTTCATCGGCTCCGGCTCGTTGCCGAGCAGGGTCACTGTTTTGCCGATGGCGGCCTCCGCGCTGCCGAAATAACGCCGCGCCGTGCTTTCGGTCATCACGAGCGATTTGGGTTGGTTGAGGCAGGTGGAGGCGTCACCTTTTACCATCGGCACCTGGAAGATTTTAAAAAATGTGGAGTCCGCGCCATAGAGGAATTTTTCTTCAAACACGCGGTCTTCCCATTTCACATGAACAGTACCGCCGGGGTCGGAAATCCGCACGGCCTCCTCCACTTCGGGAAAATCCTTTTTCGCAGAGCCGGCATAGCTGGGCGGAATGATGGCGTAGCCCGTTTGCCGGTCGGGGTATTTGCGTATGAGTGCCATGCGGTAGATGCGCTCGCCGTTGGGCCAATGGCGGTCGTGGCCGAGTTCTTCGACCACAAAAAGCAAAATGACCAGACAACAAGCAATGCCAACAGCCAAACCGAGGATGTTGATGGCGCTGTAACCTTTGTGTTTCAAAAGGTTGCGCAGGGCGATTTTCAAGTAATTTTGAATCATTGCCAACGGGTGATATGTGCATTTCAAACCTATGAAGTTTTAAAAACACCTCATGGTTTTGTGTGCAAAAGTTCGTTTTTCAAAACCCATATACATGCATAAATCACGCGAATCCTGTGACGCAGCGTCAAATCATTCGCTCCGCAGACTTTTCACAGGGTTCGCCAACGCCGCCTTAACGCTCTGAAAACTCACAGTCAAAAACGCGATCGCCACTGCCGCCGCTCCCGCAGCTGCGAACACCCACCACTGAATATCAATGCGGTAGGCAAAGTCAGCGAGCCATTTTTGCATAAAATAATAAGCCACCGGACTGGCAATGATGATGGCCAGGGCCACCAATTTCAAAAAATCTTTTGCCAACAGACCTGTGATCCCGGCAACCGTTGCGCCCAGCACCTTTCGGATGCCGATTTCCTTTGTGCGTTGATGCGCGGCGAACGCAGCAAGTCCGAAAAGGCCAAGGCAGGCAATAAAAATGGCCAAGCCGGCAAACAGGAGATAAAGTGCTCCCTGCCGCTGCTCAGCCTCGTACAGTCGCCCAAAATCTTCGTCCAAAAAGCTGTAATCAAAGGGGAAATCCGGATTGAATTTCCCCCAAACCTGCTTGGCGTGGGCCAATGCTGTGGGTAAATCCTGCCCCGTTTTAATCGAAATTGCAGCTAAATTGGTCTTTTGCCGTGGAATGAAAAAAATCATCGGCACGATGTCCTGATGCAAACTTTCAAAATGGAAATCACGCAAAACGCCCACTACATAGGCGTCTTCCCTTCCACCATAAATGAGCCGTTTCCCTATGGCGTCATTGGGTGATTTCCAGCCAATAATGCGCGCCGCGGATTCATTCAATAGCCATGCCTGTGTTGTGTCGGTCGGGAAATCGCGCGAAAAAGCGCGTCCTGCTGCAAGGGGAATTTGATAGGTAGGCACAAAATCCATGTCCACTGCCAGCATTTTCAGCGTCACTGTCAAGGTAGACATGGTGTCGCCAATTTGCGCACTGGTGCCGCTGAGGTCATCGAGCAATCGCCCGGCTGGCAATCGAGAGGAACGGCAGGCCTGAACAATGTTTGGGTTTGCCAACAATTCGGTTCGGAAGGATTCCCATTTGGGAATAAGGTCATTGTTTTGGCCAAGATTGATGATGCGTTCGCGGTCGAGACCAAGCGATTTTGTTTGTAAAAACTGGAGCTGCTGATACACCACTATTGTGCCGACCAACAAGATTACAGAGGCGCAAAACTGGGTGACCACCAGGGCTTTGCGCAAAGTGATACCGCTTTTACTCACATTAGCAGTGCCTTTCAAAGCCATAGCCGGCCGGAACGAGGAAAGGAAAAGCGCAGGGTATAGCCCGGCCAGCCCCCCGGTCAACAAGGCCACCCCGAACAGTGCACTGGGGACATACCAGGTTGACAACAAGGAGGGCGAAAGCGCGATGCCAATCGAATCTTTGAGCAATGGCAATGCCAGGGCTGTCAGTCCATAAGCCAGTACGGAAGCGCCAAGCGTGAGCAACACACTTTCAACCAAAAACTGCGCAATAATTTGGCCTCGTTGTGCTCCTGAGGATTTCCGGACGCCGATTTCGCGGGCGCGACTCAGTGAAAAAGCCGTACTCAGATTGATGTAGTTGATGCCAGCAATGAGCAATATGATGGCAGCGATGATGCCGAACATCCGAACTCGCGCGGCGTCGCCGCTGGGTTCTATTTCATCGTCGTGATGGCTTTTGAGGTGGATGTCGGTCAGTTTCTGGAGGTGGAGTTGAGTAAATTCCGAGGGCTTGCTTGTCCGAACCTGGCCCGCTGGCGGTGGTGGGAAGATATCGTCCAAAAATTTAGGGAAACGGGCCGCCATTTTTTCTGGCTCGAAACCTGGCGCACTGAGGAAATAAGTATAAAAAGCGTTGTTGCTGAAACTTGTTTTTAATCTTTCCGTTCCATACAAAGTGCTGTCTTTCAAAGAACTAAACGAGAACATTACCTCAGGATGCCAGTGCGAAGCCTCCGGAAAATCGCGAAACACGCCCGTTACTTTGAACTTGTATTGATTGTCCAGCCCTACCACCTGATCCATCGGGTTTTGATTTCCAAAATACCTTTTGGCGGCACTTTCCGAGAGGATGGCCTGCCAAGGCTCGGCTAGAGCTGTTGTAGGATCGCCGCTTGCCATCGGCACAGAGAATATTGTGAACAGGTTCTCATCGGCAAAAAACATATCGTTCTCTGGAAACAGGGCCGCATTTGGTGTGCGGATAGTGCCGGTGTATTGCAGCGTGCTGGTCAGTTTCTGAATTTCAGGGAAATGCTCTGGCAACAGTGATCCAAATGGCGGAGCGATCGCGCTCAAATGGAGGTTTACAGCCCCATCCTGATCATGAAAAGTGCGGGTGACACGCCAGATTCGGTCGGCGTTGGCATGGAAGCGGTCAAAACTGGTTTCGCTTCCAATGTACAGCGCGATGAGCAGGCAACAAGCCAGCCCAATGCCCAATCCAGCGAGGTTTAGCGCGGCGTGGAGTTTGTTTTTTCGGAGGTTGCGGAGAGCGGTGGAAAGGTAGTTTTGTAACATAGCTATGGGCTTGGACAGAATCGGCAGAAGAGCGGTTTATATGTGTGTCCAAATCGTACGCCATGTTTTTAAGTCATTGATTTTTAATATTTTATAGGATTCTTTGTGACAATAAAAATGTCCGAACCTGAACGAGGGTGTTCGGATTCGGACATGCCTTCAGACCAAATCAAAAACAAAATCGCGCCACACCGAACACTCGATGTGACGCGATTTTTTACGATTGATGGAGATTTAACGAGTTTTATTTTGACAGGATTTACAGGATGGACAGGATTTTTTCAAAGAAAAAATCTAAATCCTGTTTATCCTGTAAATACTGTCAAAAAAACCGTGAAACAGTCTCGTAAACTCTTGAAAATCAATACCTGTAATACTCCGGTTTAAATGGCCCATCCACTTTCACACCGATATAATCAGCCTGCATGGTGTTGAGTTCTTCCAGTTCCACGCCGATTTTGGCAAGGTGAAGGCGGGCTACTTTTTCGTCGAGGTGCTTGGGCAGCATGTACACCTTGTTCTCGTATTTGCCGACATTTTCCCAAAGTTCGAGTTGAGCCAGCACCTGGTTGGTGAAGGAGTTGGACATCACGAACGAAGGATGCCCCGTTCCACAGCCAAGGTTTACCAATCGGCCCTCGGCCAGCAGGATAATGTCTTTACCGTCAATATTATAGAGGTCCACCTGCGGCTTGATGGTCACTTTGGTATGGCCGTATTTTCCGTTCAGCCAGGCCATGTCAATCTCATTGTCGAAATGGCCGATATTGCACACGATGGTCTTGTCGTTCATCAGGCGGAAGTGTTTTTCCATCACGATGTCGCAGTTGCCCGTAGCGGTCACCACGATGTTGGCGCGGGGAATGGCGTTTTCCATACGCTTCACCTCGAAACCGTCCATAGCCGCCTGCAGGGCGCAAATCGGGTCAATTTCTGTTACAATAACCCTTGCGCCAGCGCCACGGAGCGATGCTGCCGAGCCTTTGCCCACATCGCCATAACCTGCCACCACAGCCACTTTGCCGGCCATCATGATGTCAGTTGCGCGGCGGATAGCATCCACGAGGCTTTCTTTGCAGCCGTATTTGTTGTCGAATTTCGACTTCGTTACCGAGTCGTTGATGTTGATGGCTGGCAGCGGCAAAGTACCTTTTGCAACGCGCTCGTACAGGCGGTGAACGCCCGTGGTGGTTTCTTCAGAGATACCGCGAATGCCTGCTGCAAGTTCCGGGTATTGATCCAGCACCATATTGGTGAGGTCGCCGCCGTCGTCGAGGATCATGTTGAGTGGCTTGCCGTCTTTGAAGGCGAAGAGTGTCTGTTCGATGCACCAGTCGAATTCTTCAGCGTTCATGCCTTTCCACGCGAACACGGGGATGCCCGCAGCAGCAATGGCCGAGGCAGCGTGGTCTTGTGTGGAGAAGATATTACAGGAAGACCAGGAGACTTCGGCGCCGAGTTCCACCAGGGTTTCGATGAGCACGGCAGTCTGGATGGTCATGTGCAGGCATCCGGCGATGCGCGCGCCTTTCAAGGGCTTGCTGGCGCCAAATTCTTCGCGAAGTGCTATGAGGCCCGGCATTTCAGCCTCGGCGAGTTCGATTTCTTTGCGGCCCCATTCGGCAAGAGCGATGTCTTTTACTTTGTGGGCGGGGCGAGTTTCGGTAGCAACCATTTCTAATGAGTGAATGTGTGATTGAGCGAATGAGTGGATTTTATTTGGGGAAATGATCTTTGAAAACCCTCAAACAAAACATCGTTCGGCAAGGTTGTCAAAAAAGGTGGGCAAAGGTAAGAAAAGGAATGTTCCAAGTGGCAAGATTTGCACCGATAAGAGATCCGACTTGAAATTGAACAATTGCAAGTTGGAGGATGCCAGTAGGATAAAAATATGTGCCTTAAAGAAGTTTTTTGCCTTAATTGAATTCAACGATGGGCTTGCCTTCGACCTCGGTGGTTCCATCCGGGAGAGGGTGAACTGTAATAAAGACCGAAGCGAAGTTGTTGGTTTTTTGGATGGCGGATTTTATGTCAGCCCTTCCAGCTTGTTCGAAGTTGTTGCTCTCATCTCGCTCCTCTATGGTGTTCATATTGTCGTCGTAATAGTCAAATCTAAAGTCGCCTGCTACGTTTATGGTTGTGCTTTCCAGCAAAGTGATGAGGTCACCTATGAAAATGGAACTCTGTGGTATGTTATCTTTGCTCCCAATCAAATTCCAACTCCCAGCACCGTCTTTTTGGAAGATTTCGATAGAATTGAGCGTTGCATCGGCAACATCAGTGGTGCTGCACGCGCCTCCTTCTTCCAAGTTGGTTACATTGGTCACAACATCGAATGCTTGGCCGATGGTAATATTTTGTGGTACTGTAAGGGAGATAATCGCCAAATCACACAAGGCAGGAACATCCTTGCATTTACAATCAGAGTTGACGAAAGTTGCGATGGGAAGGAGGGCAGTTAACACGAGGAATTTAATTCTTTTCATTGTCTGGAAAAAAAATTAGAATTTTTGAAAACAAACCCAAAGGTATGAATGGCTATTTGCATTTGAATTACTTGCATTGAGCATTTCGCAACCCCTTCCAAACAGTTTCTCTGAATGGTTCAGCTGGCAGTTGTAGCGTTACCGCTTTGCCACATTGTTTGATGTGGTAAAAGATTACTTTTGAGGCTCTAATCAGCCCCTGCCCGCGTCCATGAACTCAGTACAGCAACACGATCTCACTCACGGCACCGCCCACCTCGTCCACAATGCCATTGGGCGTAGCGAGGAAATCAAGCAAATGCACGCGCAACTCTACCAAAGTACCCGCCCGCTCGTGGTGACTGGCGTGGGCGGACTTGGCAAAACAACTTTTACCCAGATGTACTGGCAGCGGCATCGTGCGGAGTACAACTACGCCGCTTGGATTAGTACTTCCGCACTGTATACCGCCGACAGCACCCGCCGTACGGACAACGCTGAGTATTTCATTCGCGCTTTTTTAGACAATACGGCCCTGAAAACCAGCTTGCAGCTAACTTTCAACCCGCTGCAAAAGCCTGTGGATCAGTTTCGGCAGCAGGTAGCAGCCCTCGCCAATCTTGGCGAGGGCCGTCACCTGCTGGTGATTGACAACGCCCCGGAAGCTGCTGCGGTGTACCTGCCAGAACTCAGCACACTCACGCACTGGAGCATCCTGCTCACCAGCAGGGATGCCATACCGAACATGGCGAAGTTTGAGCTGGATACCTTGCCGCCTGATTTAGCAGCTGAACTCTTCGAGCGCGTGTATGAGGCTCCTGCCCGCTCAGAGACCCTGAACAGCCTGCTCGACGACATCGGCTACCACACGCTGACGATAGAATTGCTCGCCGCCTACGCCCGCGAAAAACATCTCGACCTGCTCGGCTTGCTCGCCTTGCTGCGTCAAAAAGGGCTGATGCAACTCGATGATTACGAAGTGAGTGTGCCGCGTTACCACCAAAGCCGCGACATCGCTGCGCACCTGCGTGATCTGTTCCTGTTGGAACTCAATGCGGAGGAAACGGAAATCCTTCGCAACTGCTGTATCCTGCCCACTTCCAATGTGCCGCTCGAGCCTTTACTCGCAGAAGTATTATCGGAAGAGGGTTTATGCCGCCTAATGGGCAAAAAAGACAGCGAAAAAGAGTTCAAAAAATGCTTACGTCGCCTCGCCCGCCTTCACTGGCTTGTTGAAAAAGACGGCGGCTACCGATGCCACCCGGTCATAGCTGAAACAGCCAAAGCCCAACTTCTGCCCAACGCGTTGAACTGCGGGGAGCTAATAAAAAAGGTGACCAGTTTGTTGGCGCCAGACAAGGAAACCAACGAACCCCCAATCAAACGCGCGCCTTATGGTCCATTGGCCGAGGCAGTGTTCAAAGGCGTTTGGAATGAGATGGGGGATTTTATGGAAGAGGATGGAGAGGTGGCAAGGTTGGCGGTTTGGATGGATAATCTATTCGGCAGTTCGGGGGAGATTTTCAAGTCTTTGGATTACAGCCAAAAAGCAGTGTCCATCCGGGAAAAAATCCTGCCGCAGGAGCATCTCGACTTGGCGGAGTCATACAACAACCTTGCGGTGACTTATGGTGCATTGGGCGAGCATCAAAAACGATTGGTATTCAACCAAAAAGCCTTATCCATCGGGGAAAGAGTCCTGCCCGCGGAACATCCCGATTTGGCACAGTCGTACAATAACCTCGCGGCAACCTACCATGCGTTAGGCGATTTTCAAAAATGTGTTGAATATTTTGAAAAATCCTTGTCCATCCGGGAAAAAGTTCTGCCCCAAGAGCATCCAGATTTGGCACAATCCTACAACAACCTAGCGACGACCTACCATGCCTTAGGTGATTTTCAAAAATGTGTTGAGTATTTAGAAAAATCCTTGTCCATTTTTGAAAAGGTCCTTCCCCCAGAGCATCCCAATTTGGCAGCATCATACAACAACCTTGCAGTGACCTATCGGACATTGGGCGAACATCAAAAAAGTTTGGAGTTCAGCAAAAAAGCCTTGTCTATTAGAGAAAAGGTCTTGCCCCAGGAGCATCCCGATTTGGCAAGCTCGTACAACAACCTCGCGTGGACTTACCAAGCCTTGGGGGATTTAAGTCAGGCAGTAGACTATATGCGCCGAGCGGTGGCTATTGTGGAAAAATCCCTGCCAGCTGCGCATCCGCATGTGGCGATGGCGAAGAAAAGCCTGGCCTCTTTGGAGGAGCAACTTGGGCGCTGAGAGTATTTCAGCGATGAGGTGACATCTTCGAGGAACGAGAAGGTGTCACCTCATCGCGCAAACAAATGAAATCGTTGGTAGGAAAAAAATTAAGCAGCTGAAATGAAAAAGAGCCTTCCCTCAGAAAGTGGTTTCAACGAAATATTACTTTATACCACACCGAATGGAAAAGTAAACGTTGAAATATACTTACAGAACGAAACCATCTGGCTGACCCAACAAAAAATAGCGGAACTCTTTGGGGTGGACAGAACGGTGGTTACCAAACACATTGGCAATATTTTTAAGTCAGGGGAACTGAATGAGCAAGTGGTATGTGCAAATTTTGCACACACCACTCCACACGGTGCTATCAAGGGAAAAACACAGCAAACGACTACTCGTTTTTACAACCTTGATGTAATCATTTCGGTGGGTTACAGGGTGAACAGTTCACAGGCAACGGCCTTTCGAATATGGGCTACCGAACGGTTGAAAGAATACATCATCAAGGGCTTTACCATGGATGATGAGCGGCTGAAAAATCCTAACAACATTTTCGGTAAAGATTATTTTGAAGAGCAGCTGGCAAGAATCCGTGATATTCGAAGCAGTGAAAGAAGATTTTATCAAAAGATAACTGATATCTATGCGCAGTGCAGTGCCGACTACAAGAGCGAAACCGACATCACGCAAAAGTTCTTTGCCACGGTTCAAAACAAATTGCACTGGGCGATAACAGGGCAAACGGCAGCAGAATTGATTGCAGCAAGAGTGGACAGCATGAAAGAAAACATGGGCTTAACCAATTGGGAAAATGCCCCAAAAGGCAATATCCGGAAAACAGATGTTGGCATTGCAAAAAATTACCTCAACGAAAATGAATTGGATGGGTTGAACCGCATTGTAACCATGTATCTCGATTATGCCGAAAACCAGGCTAGGAAGGGAGTGGTGATGTATATGAAGGATTGGGTGCAGAAGTTAGATGCATTTTTGCAATTTAATGAGGAATCCGTATTGAAACATCAGGGAAAAGTTTCGCACGAAGTGGCTTTAGCATTGGCTGAGAATGAGTTTGAAAAATATCGCATTATACAAGACAAATTATTGGAAAGTGATTTTGATAAAGCAGTGAAAAATCTTTCATCGCAAACGATGAAAAAGGAGATCAAAAAAACGGATAATAAATCATAAGCCATGAACCCTTCCACCACACACAACCAGCGCATCGCAAAATTGACCTTTGCCTCCGTCTATCCTTTGTATCTCGCAAAAGTGGAGAAGAAAGGCAGAACAAAAGAAGAATTACATAAGGTCATAACCTGGTTAACAGGATACGACAACAAGAATCTGGAGGAACTCATTAATGAAAAGGTTACCTTCGAAACATTCTTCCAAAAGGCTACATTGAATTCCAATGCGAACCTCATCACGGGAGTAATCTGTGGCTATCGTGTGGAGGAAATCGAGGATGCTTTGACGCAGCAGGTAAGGTATTTGGACAAGTTGGTGGATGAGTTGGCAAAGGGCAGGAAGATGGAGAAAATATTGCGCGGCTCGTAGGGTGTTGCGCTGTAGACAGGTTTTTTGAACAAACATTTTGGCGTCCCGAAATTAATATCAGCACAGCTATAAAAATGAGTTATCAAACACCATATTTAAAATTTCTACTTAAAAAAATTTTAGTACAAATGCCAGTTACTAAACAAGACCTTGATGAATTCCCAATTTCATTCTGCGGAAAGGATGAGGTATGGGTAATAGTAGGCCCTTGCAGTAAATCAATTTGGTCTGAGTACAAAATTGCACTTGACGGCAGGAAATATAAAGCAGGCGGAACGATTACATTCAAAAACGGGCAATCGTTTAGAGCAACCTTTATGATTGATACCTCTACATTTGACTTTGTTGATAAGAACTATGTTTATCTAAGCATTGGTGAAGACTGGTATAACCTAAAAGAACCAGAACTATTGATTAAATTAAACATTACTCAAGACGACATCTATCCGTTAACTTGGCAATCCGACAGACCTTTAGATTATCACGTTAAACCACCATTTACTTTATCCGGACTTCCAATGGATTGAAGACCTAGCCCAGCTTCCAACGCCCGCATCATCGCTTCTGCTTTCACCATACACTCTTCGTATTCCTGTTCAGGCACCGAGTCGTACACTATTGCCCCACCCACCTGTGCCGAAACGTACCGGGTAGCAGCATTGTACAAAATGCTGCGAATCACCACATTGAAATCAAAATCGCCATCAGGTGCGAAGTAACCAACTGCACCAGAATACAAGCCGCGTCGGGTGCGCTCATAGCGTTCGATGAGTTCCATAGACATGATTTTGGGCGCACCGGTCATGCTCCCCATTGGAAAACAATCTCGCAAAGCTTGAAGTGCAATAGTGGCATTGGTCATTACGTCATTGGGGTCATTGCTCGTCGATACTAATGACCCCAATGACTCAAATGACCTCAATGACCCTAATGACCCCAATGACCCCAATTTCGGAAGCACCCCGCTTACCGTAGAAATCATTTGATGCACCGTGGCAAACGAATATATGCCGCAGAGTTCTTCTACCACCACAGAGCCGGGCAGGCAGTTGCGGGAGAGGTCGTTGCGCACCAAATCCACGATCATGACATTTTCGGAACGGTCCTTTTCGCTTGCGGCCAGAGCCTGTCGAATTTGCTCGTCCTCTTCTGCCGTTTTTTCACGACGTCTCGTGCCTTTGATGGGCTGCGTGATCAACTTTTGCCCAGTTTTTTTCAAAAACCGCTCCGGACTTGCAGAGAGCAAATAGCGGTCGCGCCAGCGCAAAAAAGTGGCGAAAGGGGCTTTCCCAATAATGTTCAGGCGTTCGAAGACCGCCACAGGATCGAGCATCACGTTTTCTGCAAAAAACTCCTGGCAGAAATTCATCTCGTAAATATCCCCTGCGGCTATGTGTTGGCGAATGGTTTCTACGGTTTGGAGGTATTCTGATTTGGGAATGCGTGGCTGGAGTTTTACCCGTACATTTTCTTGTTTTTGGGAGGGACGGTTTGCCGTCTTTATCTCTGAAAAAATCACTTCCGGCTCACATTCCAAAGTTTGTATCTCAAGCAAGTACGAAACCTGTGAGGTTTCCAAAAACTGCACAGGTTTAATACCCACCACAGAGCCTGGCCGAAAAAACCCCAAATCCGGCATCAAAATCCCGTCAAAATGCTGACTGTTTAGTTGCTCCACTTCGTTTTTTAGATCATAGCAAAAGAAACCGAACAGCCAATCTTCTTTATCTTTTTGAAATGTCCTCAATTGTTCAAAAGCATTGCCTGCACGGGCTTCGACAACTTCAAAAGCCTCGGCAGCCGCGAGGCATTCCCAACCTCGGAGGTCTTCGAAAACCTCCGAGGTCTCCAGGGTATTACTGTCCAAATAAACCCCCAATTCATGCCCCGCTGCCCAATAAAGCAGTTGTTTTTTCCAAAACACCAGGTCGTCAATCGGGAAAGTGGCCGTGTGGCGCATCAGGAAATCAATGCTAAAAATTCGGAAAGAATCATTGCCGTAGCCCCCCAAACCGGGCGGTCTTCGACCATAAAACAAGGTACTTCTCTTACCAATAATTGCCCACCTACCATGACATCTGCGGTGCTGCGCGAGGCGGGGTCTTGAAAATGTGTCAGTGTAGGCACGAACACCTGTTCGACTTCTCCGGGCTGCAATTGGAATGCAGGAGGTTCTGTAAGCAATCCCACAAACGGGCGCACCACAAAATTGCTGACAGGAATGTAGAGATCGGTCATTTCTCCCAAAACCTCCACTTGTTTGGGCAAAATGCCGATTTCCTCATTTGCTTCGCGAAGGGCCGTGTAGACAAAGCTGCCGTCGCCCTCGTCGTGCCGCCCACCGGGGAAACTGATTTGCCCGCTGTGACGATCACGGGGATTCTCGGTGCGTCGAATAAGCGCAGTGTGCCAGACATCAAGTTCTTGCCAAAGTGCAAGGAGTACGCAAGCCGTTTTGGCGTCGTCGGGTGGATTGAGCCTGCGCTGGAGTTCTTCCACGCGGTGGGCAAATGCCATTTTGAACTGGGCTTCGCGACCAGGTAGCGGCGCGGCCAACCGTTCGCGAAGCGTTTGGATGAATGTATGGGTGTCTGTCATTTCATGCCTACTTTTTTCCGGTCCCAATAATTCTGCTCGTCCACTTCTTCCAGAAGGGTGAGGTAGTGGGTGTAGCGTAACTCGCTGACTTCGCCGCGTTCGAGCGCAGCCTGTACGGCGCAACCGGGTTCGGTTTGGTGGAGGCATGCACCGCCAAAACGGCATTGGGGCGAAAGTTTGAAGAATTCGCGGAAACTGTGGGCGATATTGGTTTTGTCTTTGTAGTTGAAGCCCAATACCTTGATGCCCGGCGTGTCAATAAGATTGCCGCCAAAACTGAGCGGGAACATTTCGGCGAAGGTGGTGGTATGCTGGCCTTTGCCGGAGTAACCGCTGATTTCTCCTGTGCGTAGCTCAAGTTGAGGTTGAATGGCATTCACAAGGGTGCTTTTGCCAACGCCCGATTGGCCACTCATAAGGGTGGTTTTGTCTTTAAGGATGGTTCTCAATTCCTCCAAACCTTGTCCGGTGATTACAGAGGTAAGCAGGCAGGGATAGCCAATCGTTTCGTACAAATCCTTCATCTCCTGAAACCGCTCCATATCCTTTTGGTCGTACAAATCGGCTTTGTTGAACACAATGGTGACGGGTATATCGTCGCGTTCGATCATGACAATGAACCGGTCAATAAAGCCGGGTTTGAGCATAGGCTCTACGACGGTGACGATCAGTATTGCCTGGTCAATATTGGCAGCGAGCAGGTGGAGGTCGTGTTTTCGGCGCGGCGATTGGCGTATGACGTAGTTGCGGCGCGGGAGTATTTTTTTGATAAGGCCCTCCGCCGCGCCTTCAGGGTGTACTTCCACCTGATCTCCCACGCCCACCGGGTTGGTGAGGGGAATGTCGTCGAGCCGGAATTTGCCGACGATGCGGCATTTCAGTTCCTGGCCGCTGACGTTGAGGCGGACATTGTACCAACTGCCCGTGGATTTTATAACGGTTCCTATTTGCATAAATGGTGGCGCGAAATTCACTTCGCGCAATCGGTAAGAAAGCCTCAGACACGCTATGCCTTCAAGCCGGGCACAAAACTCGGTAAATGGCGGGGGAGTTCCACTATGCGGAGAATTTCAATTAAACATCCCCCTCAAATCCGTATCATCCCCGTCCTCATCCATCGCCCCTGTCAGGTGGTCTTTGAACACCCAGCGTGTCTGCACAAACGATTTGCTCAGCACATCGAATTCAGAGAGGCCGTGCAGCACCAGTTCCATATAGGTCTGCAATTCGGTATTGGACGTTTTGGATTCTTCCACTATTTTCTTCAGACCTGCCACCCCTTCCAGTATTTGGCTGAATTTTTTGGCATCCAACTCTGTCATCAAATCTACCACATTCCCCGCTGAAAACCAGGCTTTCAACACGCCGTAAGGATCACGTTCCTGACCTTTTTTCAGCTTGTTGGGGTTGGGGAAATATTGCAAAAACACCTTTTTGACCGCTTGTCCGATAAGATGCAGCGCCACAGCATGAGGGCCTTCCTGTTCGCCTTCGTACACCATTTCAACTTTGCCCGTAATAGCGGGCACCACACCCCAAAAGTCGGTGATGCGGGCAGTGGTTTTCTTTTCCCCATTGCGAAGCATCCTGCGTTCTGCGGCAGAGTATAGGTTTTCATAAGCAGCAATCGTAAGACGCGCGCTCACCCCGCTTTTTTTGTCCACAAATTCCGAATCCCTTGCAGCAAAAGCGATTTCTTCGATCAGGTCTTTCAGCACATCGGGCACCTGTATATTGTTGCGTTGTTCCTTGCCAATACGGGCTTCTTGCTCGGTAATTTTTCGCCCGATTTCGATCTCGGTAGGGTAGTGCGTGGTGATCTGGCTTTCGATGCGGTCTTTGAGGGGAGTTATGATGCTGCCCCGGTTGGTATAGTCTTCCGGGTTGGCGGTGAATATGAATTCCACATCAAGTGGCAGCCGCAGTTTAAATCCTCGGATTTGCATATCGCCTTCCTGAAGCACATTGAAAAGCGACACCTGAATACGCGCCTGAAGGTCAGGCAACTCATTGATAACGAACAAACAACGGTGCGCACGCGGAATCAAGCCGAAGTGAATCACGCGTTCATCCGAATAGGGTAAGCGAAGATTGGCGGCTTTGATCGGGTCCACATCGCCTACCAGATCGGCGACACTCACGTCGGGAGTAGCCAATTTTTCGATATAACGTTCGTCGCGTTGCAACCAATCAATAGGGGTATCGTCGCCTTTTTCTGTGATTAAATCCTTGGCCCAGCGACTGATGGGTGCGAGCGGGTCGTCGTTGAGTTCGCTGCCGGCCACTACGGGGATGTATTCGTCCAGAAGGTTGACGAGCATTCGGGCGATGCGTGTTTTGGCTTGACCGCGCAAGCCGAGCAGCAGGATGTTGTGGCGACTGAGCACGGCGCGTTCCACATCGGGCAGCACGGTATCGTCAAAACCAAAGATGCCAGGGAAAATATCGGCCTTGCTGTGAATTTTTTGAAGGAGGTTGGCGCGGAGTTCGTCTTTGATGGAGCGGGGCTGGTAGCCGCTTTTTTTCAAGTCTCCGAGCGTACGGATTTTCTGAACATCTATCATGTGGCGGAAAACGCGGGTGTGGCAGAAAGGTTTAAAAGCGTGGCATATTCTAATCGTAATTTGAAACACAAAAGGCACATAAGGACACAAAAGCAGCACGATTCGACCTTTTGTGTCCTTATGTGCCTTTTGTGTTTCAATTCCCCGAAATCTCCACCTCCTCTTTAATCGCCTGCCTCCTGTCGCGCAATACTGCAATACCTGCGTTGAGTTCAAAGCCGATGAGCAGGATCATACAATTCAATTGTATCCAGATCATGAGCACAATGAGTGTTCCGATGGAGCCATACAGTTTGTTGTAGCTGCCAAAATTGTCCACGTAAAAGGAAAACCCCCAGGAAGTGAGGATGGATAGCAACATCGCGAGCATCGCGCCGGAGTTGAAAAACGGGATAGGTCGCCAGGTGGAAGAGCCAAAACGGTAGATGGTGGAAAAAGTGCTGTAGAACAACACGAATACTGCCAGCCATCGGAGTATGGAAAAAGCAATTTCGGTAAGGTAATCCACCCTGATATACTCAAAAATAAATCCTAAAATCGTATTCCCCATTATGATGAGGAGCATGGAGGCTACCAAAACCAAGGCTACCAAAAAGGTCAATTGAATGGAAATCAGGCGTTTGCGAAAACCACCACGTTGTTTAAAAGTCGTAGGGTAGTCTTTTTCTAATCCGCTCATCATGGACATCATGCCGTTGGAGGAGAACCAAATAGCAAGTAAAAAACCGAACGACAACAGTCCCTCGCGTGGGATCGTGGCAATATTCTTGATAGTCTCGAAAATCATATCGCCTGCGCTGCCCGGCATGATCTGTTTAATGGAATCTTGCAGCGTTCCAAATAAATCCATACTGATTGGAAAATACGGCAACAGCGAAATCAGCATGATAAGGCCAGGGAATATGGAAAGAAAAAAACTGAACGCCATACTGTTGGCCCGCGTGATAAGGGTGTCTTCATTGACCTCATCATAAATAAAGATCGCCAGGTTGTACAGCGGGATCCGATTCAGCCCAGGCAAAGAGTGCGTTTTTGTCCATTCCAAAAACCTCAACCACAGGGGGTGGTGGGTGAAATAATGGAGGATGCGTGGGAGGATATTGAGGCGCTGCACAATTGATTCGATTGAGACGATTGATTCGATTATTGGATTGATTCGATTATTCGATTATTCGATTCCGATATTCCAATCAAATCAATCGGGTTAATCGACTCAATCGAATAATCGACTCAATCGAATAATCGACTCAATCGAATCAATCTCTTGGGTCAAAGGTAGAAATTTGCTAAAAACAAAAATCCCCCGCTTCCCAAAACATGGGAGCGGGGGATTCTATTCCTATTTTCGATTAAGACGATTTTTCGATCGATCCGATTTTTAGTAATCGAGCAATCGAACCAATCAAACCAATCGGATCAATCTGATTACTTGTTCTCCAGCTGCTCGCGCAATTGAGCCAGGATAGAAAGATCCCCAAGGGTTTCTTTTTCTACCTTTTTCTGCACGTCAACGATGGCGGCTTGATTTTCGCCTTCTTCCTTGATGCGCTCGGCTTTCACGGCTGCTTCAGCTTTGTACTTCAAATCCTCGAGGTAGCGCGTGTGCGACACAAGCAGGCGACGGTCATCTTTGTTGAATTCGATGACTTTTACCGTTACAGTTTCGCCAGCGTCGAGCAAATTGCCGTCATCCTTGCGAATGTGCTTGGCCGGAGCAAACGCTTCGATGCCTTGTGGCATTTGGAAAGTTGCGCCTTTGTCGTCGCGTTTCAGCACCGTAGCCTCGTGGTAAGAACCAACAGGGAATACGCTGTCGAAAGCATCCCACGGGTTTTCCATGATTTGCTTGTGACCAAGGCTGATTTGACGCTTTTCGTTGTCAATATTTAGTACGACTACTTCGAGCGGAGCGCCGGGCTTTGTGAACTCGCTTGGGTGCGCGTAACGCTTGGTCCAGGAAAGATCACTGATGTGCACCATGCCGCCTACTCCGTCGCCGAATTCAACGAAAATGCCGTAGTTGGTGATGTTTTTCACGATACCGTCATGACGGCTTCCAACAGGGAAGCGGCTTTCGATGTCGCTCCATGGATCGTTGGTCAACTGCTTCACAGAGAGGGACATCTTGCGGTCGCCACGGTCAATGCTGACCACTTTGGCTTCCACTTCCTGACCCATTTTGAAGAATTCCTTGGCGTGTACCGTTTGGTTGCCCCAGGTAATTTCGCTGACGTGGATAAGGCCTTCGACGCCGGGTTGGATTTCCACAAAAGCGCCGTAGTCTTCGATGTTGACCACTTTGCCGGTAACAGTAGAACCTTCGCCCACTTCTGGCGACAATACCTCCCAAGGATGTGGGGTGAGTTGTTTGAGGCCGAGGCTGATACGTTTCTTTTGTTCGTCGAAATCGAGCACCACCACGTTGATACGCTGGTTGAGCGCAAGCACGTCGGTTGGGTGGTTGATACGGCCCCAGGAGATGTCGGTGATGTAAAGCAAACCGTCTACGCCGCCGAGGTCGAGGAACGCACCGAAATCGGTGATGTTCTTCACGATGCCTTCGAGCACCTGGCCTTTTTCGAGGCTGCCGAGGATTTGTTCGCGTTGTTCAGCCAAGTCGCTTTCGATCAAGGCTTTGTGGCTAACCACTGCGTTTTTGATCTGCTCATTGACTTTCACTACTTTGAATTCCATCATTTTGCCCACGTATTGGTCATAGTCCAATACAGGTTTGATGTCGATCTGGGATCCGGGAAGGAAGGTTTCGAGACCGTTGCAGTCTACGATAAGACCACCTTTGGTTTTGCTGATAACCGAACCGCGGATGATGGTGCCGTTTTTGAACGAATCTACGATGCTTTCCCAGGCACGGAGGATTTTTGCTTTGCGGCGCGAAAGGCCGAGTTGGCCCTGGCTATCTTCCTGGCTTTCTACGAATACCTCTACATCGTCGCCAGGAGCGAGATTGGGCGTGTCGCGGAATTCGCTCAGGGCGATGAGGCCGTCACTTTTGTAGTTGATGTCCAGTACCACGTCACCGCCGCTGATTGAGCTAACGCGGCCTTTTATGACTTGGTTTTCTTCGATTTGGTGCAATGCAGCGTCGTAAGACTTGAGCATTGAAACCCTTTCTTGTTGGGTGTAAACTATGGCTCCACGCTTGTCCAGGTTCCAGTTGAAATCGTCAAATGCAGTTTCGGCTGCAAGCGTTTCTAGGAGGGGCGAAACATCATCGTCCTCTTCCTCATCAGTAGCTGAAGGGCGTTTGCCATAAGCGCCAGCGGTTGGCATTGCTTCTACTTCTTCTTCACTTTCAGCAACAGTTACTTTGGTGCCGCGGGTTCTTTTCTTGGTGGTGGGGGCTTCTTTAACAGGAGCGTCTTCAGCAATTGCTTCAGGAGCGTCATCTGCTACAGATACGTGGTCTTCCGCAGTTGCTTCGACTGCAGGTACAGCTTCTTCAGCGGCTGTTTCGACTGCAGGTACAGTTTCTTCCGCGGCTGCTTCGACTGCTGGTACAGCATCTTCAGCGGCTGCTTCGACTGCTGGTACAGCATCTTCAGCAGCTGCTTCGACTGCTGGTACAGTTTCTTCCGCAGTTGCTTCGACTGCTGGTACAGCATCTTCAGCGGCTGCTTCGACTGCTGGTACAGCATCTTCAGCGGCTGCTTCGACTGCTGGTACAGCATCTTCAGCAGCTGCTTCGACTGCTGGGGCAGCTTCTTCAGATTCTGCTACTACCTCATGTTCAGCGGATGGATCTGTTTCGGGAGTGCCGGTAGTCTCCTCTTGATCTTGGATGGGGTCTTTTTCGTCGTCGAGTAACATAGTAAAATGTCTGGTTTTCAACCGCTTGGTGGGCGGAACGGGGAGTTTTTTTGGTGTGAACCTTTTGCCAGCTTCACTTCGGGGCGAAGCTGTTGCCCCTCGCTTTTTCAAAAGCGGGCGCGAAGGTAGCATTATTTTTTTTGGAAAATAAAAAACGTCCGAAAATATTCGGGCGGCAGCGCCAACTTGGCCAGACTTTTTGATTTACGATTACTGGATTACATGATTGTTGATTTTTGAAGGTATGTGAGATTGACAAGGGCTGATGTGTGTCCATAGTAAATAATAACATCGCCCTTCATATCAAAAATCAACAATCATGTAATCCAGTAACCGTAAATCAAACAGAGGAAAACTCATTCCTCAAACTTTCCTCCTACCGGCGAACGATACTTTAAAAAAGGCAGCTTCAACAATTCCCACACATTTGAATGCTCTTTGGGATCTGGGTGCGTGTCTATACCAAACACGAGTTTGTCGTTGTCCATTTTGGCAAAGGTGCCAAACAGACGGTCCCATACAGAGAAAATATTGCCGTAATTTGTATCAGTGTAAGGCAATGTATAATGGTGGTGTACGCGGTGCATTCCGGGGGTGACAATGAACCAGCTCAAGGCATTATCAAGCCATTTTGGGAATTGAATATTTGCATGGTTGAATTGTGTAAAAATCAAAGAAAGCGACTGGTACATAAAAACCAGGCCGATCGGTGCACCCACTACGATGATCCCCATCGTCGTGAAAACAAAGCGGAAAACGCTCTCGCCCGGGTGGTGGCGGTTGGCGGTGGTAGTATCCACATTCGGGTCAGTATGGTGCACGAGATGGAACCGCCACATCCATTTTACCCGGTGCTCTATCCAGTGAATGAAATAGGCACCCACTAGGTCCATCAGTAGCAACCCTACAACAAAAAACAGCCAAAGTGGCATCTCGGGCATCCATTGCAGCATGCCGATTTTTTCGGCAACCACCCAATCCGCAGTGCCCAAGAGTATGAAGGCCATCAAAAAATTGACCAGCACCGTGGTGAGCGTGAAGAAAAGGTTGATACCTGTATGGGCCGCTTTTTTGTAAACAGTGCGGTAGTAGGGTAGGCCGCTCTCCAGGAGCAAAAAAAACGTAAGCCCGCCCAGCAAGATCGCGCTGCGGTGCGAGGAGGGGATGTTTGCGAAATAATCGGCGATGGCTTCCATAACTTTTAACCTTGGATTTTCGGACGTAATGGTCAATGTCATTCGTCCATTTAACCACAAAAATAGGGGATTAAAAACATAAGGAAGAGAAGGAAAAATAGTTTTGATGCACACTCATTTGCTCCTATTCACCATATGTGAGCGGGCAAAATAAACCGCAGAGGCACAGAGACGCAAAGGGTTGATTTTCAAACGCTCCGCGCCTCTGCGTCTCCGCGGTTAGATAAAACTTATTTACTCAGGTACTTTTGCGCCATATGCGTTTGAAAATTAACCCTTTGCGTCTCTGTGCCTCTGCGGTTTATCTTGCCCACTTACTTAAGTTGAGTTTGTGAGATTAAAATAAAACTTAGAGATTTTTTTTATGTCAACATACAACATTACCACCCGGCACAAAGGCAAAATGGCCTTTGAAGCCGAAATTGGCAATCATAAGATCACCATGGATACCTCGGTTGAAGGTGGGGGAGAAGACCTGGGGCCTTCACCTAAGAAACTGCTGCTCAGCACATTGGCCACCTGTACGGGCATGGATGTCGTTTCCCTGCTCCAGAAAATGCGGGTGGAATTCGCTGACTTTGATATCGTGACCAATGCGGATCTGACGGAAGAGGACCCCAAAGTTTTTTCAAATATCGAGGTCATTTATCGGATCAAAGTGGAAGCGTCTGACCGAAGAAAAATGGAGAAAGCAGTAGGACTTTCGCAAGAAAAATATTGTGGTATTTCTGCTATGCTTCAGAAAAATAGCCCTCTGGAGTACAGGATCGAATATTTGTAAATTTAACGTGTGTTTTGGATAGATATCTACCGCGTCTTTCAAAAAAACTGCATCGTGACGGCATAGTAACTTCACTAGGTTTTATATTACTGGGTATTATTTGGTTTTATACAACCTTACAGGCGTACTTGAATATTCGGGAGAAAAAAATTGTAGCGCATCAAAGGATGATGATCTATAGTTATGCGGCTTGTTTTGCCGGGGTAACCTTGAGACTTTGGCTACCATTACTTAGTGCTCTGACCGGAGACTTCATTATTGCTTACAAAACTGTAGCCTGGTTGTGCTGGGTGCCAAATCTAATATTCGCAAATTTTATTCTTAGGCGAATAATACCAGCTTAGTACCGATGAAAATTATTATAGTCAACGCAAATTGGTTTTTAACCTGCAGACAATGAAAATCATACTACCAACCATCGTATGCTTCGCTGTAACCAAGATTTTCGGTCAAATTCCAACTGTATCAACAGGGAGCATTGAAAGGCTGGAAAATGTTCCATCTCAATATGTGGATGCTCGAAACGTAGATATCTGGCTGCCAGAGGATTATAATCCGACCCAAAAATACAGTGTGCTGTATATGCAAGATGGCCAAATGTTATTCGATAGCACCTTAAATTGGAACCATCAGGAATGGAAAGTGGACGAGGCCCTTGGGCGATTAATGCAAGAAAAACGGATTAAAGATTGCATTGTCGTTGCCATTTGGAATGGAGGGAAGAGCCGCCATGCCGATTATTTTCCTCAAAAGCCGTTTGAGTCGTTCTCCACGGAGCAAAAGGAAGCGATTTATGCAGCCCAAAGAAACAATGGGCATGTTGTTTTCGGTGATTATCAAATACAATCCAACAACTACCTAAAATTCATCGTAACAGAACTTAAGCCACTTATTGACAAAAAATACGCCACCCGTACAGGTCGAAAAAACACCTTTATCGCAGGCAGCAGCATGGGCGGTTTGATTTCTTTGTATGCAATTTGTGAATACCCGGACGTTTTTGGCGCTGCAGCCTGTCTGAGCACGCATTGGCCGGGCATTTTTTCCATGGATGCAAACCCTATTCCGGATGCTTTGATAACCTATCTAAAAAGCAATTTGCCTAATCCGAAAACCCATAAAATCTATTTCGATTGCGGGGACCAAACCTTGGACGCCATGTATCCGCCGCTCCAAAAAAAGGTAGACGAAGTGATGGTCAGGAGGGGATATTCTCCTAAAAACTGGCTGACCAGATTTTTCCCAGGGGATGATCATAGCGAGCGGTCATGGAGTCGAAGGCTTGATGTTCCCTTGATGTTCCTATTATCGCCTACAAAATGAATGATTCCTTTTTTCTGCAACGTTGCGAAGGATATTCCGATTTGGGGCGAGCCGCCGGTGGTTCTTTTGCTGACTTAGTAAATGCGATTTACGCGGAGCATCAAGGCCTGATCGCTTCCTTTATATCATTACTCCGACTACCTCTCGGGCATTTTTCCTGCAAAAACTGTGTAAACAAACGTTTCAAATGCGCCGATGTCCCCTCGCCCTCATAGATACCGTGCGAGCGGTTGGGATAGGCCATATATTGAAACTGTTTGCCCTGCTTAACCAGCTCATTTACCAGGCGTTCGGCATTTTGGAAGTGTACATTGTCGTCGCCGGTGCCATGGATATACAGTAAATTCCCTTGAAGGTTTTTCGCGTAGGTGATAGGCGAACCGGCTACAAAATCGGCCATATTTTCCTGAGGCAGGCCCATGAAACGTTCCTGGTAAATATTGTCGTAGCATAGCTGGTCGGCTACTGCCGCAACAGAGATACCTGTTTTGTAAATCTCAGGATATTGGAACATTAGATTAAGCGTGGCGCTGCCACCTCCGCTCCATCCATGTACAGCTACCCGGGTTGTGTCAAGCCAATTCCACTTTTTAAATACCTCCCGAGCGCCGAGCGCCTGGTCGCGAATATTGACGATCCCGATCTTTCGGTAAATGGCTTTTCGCCAGGCGCGCCCCTTGGGAGCAGGTGTGCCGCGGTTATCGAGTGAAATATAGCAGTAACTATCTGCTGCCATTTTGCCATCATACAATCCGTTGTTGCCAACGCCCCAGCTGTTTTTGACGGTCGTTCCGGCAGGCTCGGTATAGACCTGGAATAACACCGGATATTTTAGAGTTGTATCCAGATTTGCTGGTTTCACAACCCATCCGTCCATGATAACGCCTTCGGAAGTAGTCACCTGAAAAAACTCCACCTTGTTTTTACTAGCATCATGTTTAGCCCATAATGCTGCCACGCCCTCCTCACCATCCAAAGAACGATGATCCGGAAGTGAAATTCGTTCGCGGACCCTGGGGAATCCTGCATTGGAAAATGAATGCAGTGCCCAATTGCCATTCGGGGAGATCTGATAGTTGTGTGTTCCAGGCTGGTCCATGGGAGTGATGCGTGTTGCTTTCCCAGTCCCATTTAAGGAAGTCCGATATAGATAGCTCTCTGTGGCATTGTCCGGTGATGCCAGAAAGTAAAAGGTATTGGTTGCTTCATCCACCAAGAGAGGACGGATTACGTCAAAATTATCGGGGGTGACATTCACCTCACGCTGGCCATTGCGGGAAACGCGATAAAAATGTCTCCACCCCCCCTTTTCGCTGGCCCACATAAATTCGGCGCCCAGATTGAACCAATCCAGGCCATCGTTATTACCCCAAACTTCTTGTACGTCCACCCAGGCTTCATCTTTTTCTGTATAGATCATTGTCGCTATTCCGGTAGCAGCCTTGCAGGTAAATAATTTGCTTACCTGCTGTTTTCGATCCAGTTGCTGAAGAATAATATCTGTTGCGTTAGCGGCCCAGGCCATTCTGGGGATGTAGTGCTGCCGCTGATCTCCAGGAACATCCATCCACAGGGTCTTTTTGGTTTTCAGGTTTATTACTCCCACCCGGCAAGCCGAGGGACTTTCGCCCACTTTAGGATATTCAACCGGAACGGTGAAAGAATAGATCGAATCTGTGTTGTTCATCATCAGAAAATACTTCACATCGCGGGCATCGATCTGCCAATAGGCGATGGATTTGCTATCAGGACTCCAACGGAAACCATCCCGGCAATCAAATTCTTCCTCATAAGCCCAGTCAAAAGTCCCGTTGATCATTTTGTCTGAACCGTCCTTGGTCAATTGGGTGATTTTTCCGGAAGCGAGGTCTTCCAGATATATGTTGTGTTTGCTCACATAAGCAGCCGAGTTACCATCAGGTGATATTTTGGCAAACATCAGGGAGGCGGCAGGAAGTGTACTGCCCAGTTGACGGAGTTTTCCTGTGTTCAGGTCGATCACCCAATAATCGCCCCTGGTTTCATAGCGCCACACCCGCTGGCTATTGGTAAAAATCAGTATTTTTTTACCGTCATTTGAAGGTTTGAAGGCTTTGATGGACAACGGTTTTGCCGCTCCGGCAGGCGTGAGTTGTGCAGCGGAAACGATCATGGTTTTTTTCTTGCTGACAAAGTCCATTTGAGCAATACCGTCATTATCAGACAACCAGTAGGCATTGCCGTCTTGAGTCCATTGAATGGCTTGAGCAAAAGCGCCGCAGGAAAACAGGAGACAGGAAAAGATCAGGGACAATCGGATCGTGTGGATGTAAGGCATAAGAAGAGTGCGAATTTTGGGCAAAACTACTGACATTGCAAATGGGAAAGCAACATCTATTATTTATTCCATCCAACCCTTTTCAGCGCCACTGGTGGTGACCCAATTTAAGTGCCGAAAAAGGACCATTTTTCATGGATCTATTTACAGTATTTACGCATAAACTCCCGAGCCGGCACACTCCCCAAACCCGCCGCTTTCCTCCACGATTCACAGGCTTTAGCCTGCTCGTTGTTGTTGTATTGCGCGACGCCAAGGCTATTAAAAGCCCTTGCATCGGAAGGATTATTATTTAAATACTGTTCATAAACAGGCACTGCCTTGGCAGGCTCGTTTTTTACCACCAAAACATCGGCTATACCCAGATTCGCTGCCTGGTAGGAAGAGTCTACCGAGATGGTCTTTTGGTAAAAGAACAGGGCTTCGTCGTATCGCTTCAAGGCGTATAAACTATTGGCTTTATTGAGGTAAGCAGGGGCGTAATCAGGCTTGATTTCAATGGTTTTGTCATAATCTGGCAAGGCCTCTATATGTTTTTCCAGTGCGGCGTTTGAATAGGCCCGGTTAAAGTAGGCCGCGTCATAATTTGGATCCAATTCAATGGCCTTTGAAAAATCCTTTATTGCCAGATCAAATTGCTTATAGTTTTTATAAGCATTTCCCCGGTACCACCAGGCATTGGCGGTTTGGGGAAACTTTTCGATCACATCAGTAAATAAGGTAATGCTGTTTTGCCAAACCGGGATTCTTTGATATGTTATAACAGTTAGGTATAGCACAAAAACAATAGAAATTGAATAGATCAGGGTTGTCCTGATCTTAACCTTCAATAACTGATCTAAAAAAACACCGATGATAAAGAACAATCCCAGATAAGGAAGATAAGTGTACCGCTCCGCAATAATGGCATGACCAAAAGGCACAAATTGAAGCACCATGCCAATGGAGGCAAGGAAAAACAGAAGCCCGAAGCCTATTTCAACCTGGTATTTTTTATTTTTAAACGCAAGATAAAGGAGGCCAATCACCCCTGCCATACTTAAATAAGCCCAAGCCGGCATAGCCTCCCCGGGCTCGATTGGATAGTATTGAATGGCCGATAAATTGAAAGGAGCAAATATTAAAGCCATGTACTTTCCAATGGCTGCAAAAACCAGTATAAATCTTTCAAAAATGCTAAAGTCTTTTGCAATCTCATAGGCTTTGCTTTGATAACCCTGACTATAAAGCGCCACTAATCCAAATAGCATTGAAATAGCGAAAAACGGGATTTTATTCCATAAATTTTTATGATCAAATTTTCGGTCTAAAAATAAATCCGTTAAAATTAGCACCACCGGAAGGCTTATTGCCATGGATTTTGATAGTGCAGCCGATAAAAAGAGTCCCAGACTGGCCAGGTAAAGTTTTGCGTTTTTCTCTTCCCGGAATTTTAAGTAGTAGATCATCGACAGCAAATAAAACATCGCATACATTACATCCTTGCGTTCTGCTATCCAGGCAACGGATTCTACACGGGTGGGGTGAATGGCAAAAAGAATGGCAACGGTGTAACAGACCACATTGCTCATTTGCAACTTTTTGAACAATTTGAAAACCAGAAAAATATTGACAATATGGAATAACAGGTTGGTTATATGATAAGCAGCTGGTTTGAGTTTAACAAGGCTAAAGTCAATAGCATAGCTCAATACAGACATCGGCTGATAGTTGCCCAGAAAAAAAGACGAAAAGATTTTTTTTAGATTTTCCCAGCTAAGTTGTTGTATGTAGGGGTTATCAACCACATAACTATCGTCGTCCCAGCCAGTAAGGAAGTCGCAGGTTCTTACTTTTAAATACAGAAAAAAAGTAAAAACGGCTAATACAATAAGGCCGTAGTTATAGTTTTTGGATTGCGGTTGTGCTTCTTTTTTTGACCGTTTTTCTTTTTGCATAATGACGAGACTGAGTATTGAGCGCTTGCCTTTTCTAAATAATGCAAAGGCCGCCATCTTATTCGATAGCGGCCCTGCAATAGTAAAGCAGTTTAATCTATTTGCCAAATGCGCTTACTTCAGCTTAATCCATTGACCAATAGCCTCCCAGTCCTTCCCGCGCAATATCACGGTATATTTGCCATCGGGCAGGTGCTCCACCATCGTCCATTCGTTGTGCCCTGCGTTTGCGGGTAAATTTTGAGTATAGACTAATTTGGCCTCCAAATCAAAAACCTGAAGCAAAACGGTTTCTGAAGCGCTCTGCTCCCAAACCACTGACACCGAATCCGAGGAAGGATTGGGCTGCAAAGTCAAAGTTCTGCTAGCCGGGCCGCTAAAAGGCGGCTGGGAAACGCTCGAAATACCCTGGCCTTCCACCAGTGTCAAGCAATGGTTTGGGGCAAGGTTGCCAAAGAGTTGCTCCAAACCTGAAGGCCACTGTACGTTGAGAACCACTGAATCTGCATCAGCAAGACCAAAATGGGCAGGCATTTGGTTTTGACCACAATAGCCGGATTGGGCACTGATCTCTCTAAGTTGTGTCACCGTTTGACCATTAATGGTTGCAGTAACCCTGACTTTTGCGCCAATGGCGGAGCGGTTGCTGTTGGTGCCTACGAGGTTGATTTCCAGCCAGTTGTTGCCATTTTCTGCGCTGTGGTTTTCGTAGAGGTAATCGGTCTGGTTGGCGTTCAAGCAGGTCGCCACGCCCAGATCCAGGTCACCATCACAGTCCCAATCCCCGAAAGCACAGCCGTAAGACCAGCCTTCATCCGTGGCGGGGATTTCCGTCAGATTTTTAGTGAACGTGCCATCTCCGTTATTCAGGAACAGAAAATTTTTCCACGGGCCGCCAAAAAACGCGTTGGTCACAAACAAATCAAGGTCAGCATCATTGTCTAGATCAGCCCATTGGCAGCCAAAGGAATTGCCGCCGCTAGTCACCGCCGGGCCAGTGGTTATTTTTAAAAAAGTCTCATTGCCTTCATTGCGAAAAAGTCCCTCGTTGCCAGGAGCATTGGCCAGATAAACATCCTGGTCACCATCATTATCGTAATCACCCCAACTACTGCTCATGGTGCCTCCGCCAGCAGAAACGAGTGGCCCAGTAGTAAGTTTTGTGAAGGTGCCATCGCCATTGTTGCGGTATAAATTTTCATGCTGACCGCTCTCATTGCTGACAAACAAATCGAGCTTACCATCGCTATTGAAGTCGGTCCAATTGACTGAGCGCGAGGTAAAAGCATCTGTGACCGGGCTTCCCGTAGTCACTTTTTGGAAGGTACCGTCGTGCTTGTTTTGGTAAAGGAAATTGCGGAAATCCCCATCGCTATTGGTTACATACAGGTCGAGCCAGCCGTCATTGTCATAATCGCCCCAGGACGCCGTTTCAGAAAACCCGCCGTCATTTACTAGGTTGCCAACGAAGACTTGTTCAAAGCTTCCGTTGCCGTTATTTTTATAGAATAAGTTGTTGACATTGTACCAGTTAACTACAAAACAATCCACGTCGCCATCGTTGTCAAAATCACCCCAAGTGGCTCCATCGGAGGGTTTGCCGTCTTGTACAATGGGGTCGTTTGTCACTGGGGTGAAGCCCCCTGAGCCGTTGTTTTTGTATAGGAAATTATTCTCCCCAGCCTCCGGACCATTGCTGATAAAAAGGTCGAGGTCTTTGTCATTATCAATGTCAATCCAGTTGACAGACCTCGAATCGCCGGGGGTATTGACTACGGGCGAATTCAGCACTTTGGAGAATATATTTGCCTCTAAAAATGTGGCTGGACAAGTGGGGTTTTTCACATCGCTGCCGCCAAATGCGCCAAGGTCGTTGCGCAATTTCCCCCTCGCCGGGAACGCCGCTAAACGGTAGTTTCTGGAAATATCGTCGAAGGCCGCAGCCGGATTTCCAGCGTCAATGGCAGGAGAACCAGATTCCAAAACAAAACTCGTGGTGTCGCGGAACATCGGATTTGTAGAGATCGTACCTGTTCCGGCAAAGCCTGTTTCCACGCAGTTATACTGCAATTGCAGTACCGCGTTGGCACTTCCAACTGACTTGCCCGTCGCCTGCGTGTTGCCCCAAACGATGTTGTTTTGAACTTTCAATGTAATGTCAAATGCCCAAATTCCACCCGCTTTTCCGCCAAATTGAGTGGCTTGGCCGGGCGATTGGTTGTAGGCTATCGTATTGTTTATCAATGTGTTGACCGTTCCGGCTACGCCTGTTGCCCAAAAACCGCCGCCCGAGAAATCTTTCCCGCCGATATTGTGCGAGATGACATTGTGTGCCACCACCGCGTTTGGACAATAGTTCAAAACGATGCCTCCCCCATAACCGTCGGCGCGGTTGTGGATGACTTGATTTCCCTCGATGCGTGGCGAGCCATCACCGCATCGGATGCCGCCGCCCCCGTGGCTGATGAGTGTGGCGCCTTCTTTTGGCACCGTGTTGTTGCGGATGATGTTGTTGCGGATTACAGGCGAAGAAAACTCAGAAAGGATGCCACCGCCTTCACGGAAATAGCCAGGCACATAATGGTCGTACCACCGGGTGCCTTTGCCGCCGCGAAGCGTAAAGCCTTGAACTACAGTCGCCTGTGTTTCCCCTTTCCAAATCAGGATGCAACTGGCGGTGTCGGGATGCAGGGGCTGACTCCCGTCGATGATGGTTTCACGGATGGTTTTGGCGGGGTCGTTTTCCAAAAAATAGCGGCTGCTGAGTACGATGTCGCGCCCCCGCAACTGGAGGTTTTCGTAATACACGCCTGGGCTGACGAGCACGGTGTCGCCCACTTGTGCAACATCAATGGCTGTTTGGATTTTGGGGAAATCTGCCGGGACACGGTAGGTGGTTTGGGCGGTTAAAGCATTGGTTATCAAGGAGAAAAGCAGAAGAGTGCCTGCGATGAACAGGGTGCGGTTTGTTTTCATAGCCAAATTAAAAAGTTGTTGTGTTTAAGTGTCTAGATAAAATGTTTCACGCAAGGCCGCAACGTCGCAACGTTTTGATAGTCAAGAAGATTTAACGTTGCGGCGTTGCGGCGTTGCGTGAAACAATTAGCGGCGTTGCGTGAAATATCAGAACAATCCCCAAAAATCTTCCAAACCCTTCACCTCTACGCCAAAAATCAACCAACAACCGATTTCTCCCTACAGAACGCATTCACCGTCGCAATTTTTTGCCAGACCTTTGCCCCTATGAAACGAAGATGGCTCTTGCACCTCGCTTTTTGGGTTGCGTTTTGGTTTATCTACGCCTACACGTACAGCCGCTACGACGGAAACTTGGGTAAATACCTCTTTACCGAAGGCCTTGAAATGCCGGCCCGGATGCTGGCAACGTATCTATCGTTTTGGTTTTTCGAGCGGTTTTCGGGTATGGGCGGTCAAACGACCTGGCTCGCGTTTGGCGGGGCTGCGCTGACCAATTTGGCGGGTGGTCTTTTGAACAGGGTGCTGAAATTGGTCTACCTGGTGCCAGTTCATTTCCCCGACGCGACGATTGAATTCTGGAGTTACCGGATGATGTACGACGTGTTTGACTGTGTGCTGGCGAGTTGTACGGCCCTTTCGGCGCGGATGTATTTTCGGCAGCAGGCGATGCAACAGCGTGAAACCCAACTCCGCGCAGAAAAATCGGAGGCTGAATTGCGGGCCTTGAAAGGTCAGTTGCACCCCCATTTTTTGTTCAATACCATCAACAACCTGTATGCCCTGGCCCGGGTAAAATCCAACAAAACTGCCCCCGTTGCGCTCAAACTCGCACAACTCCTGCGTTATGTCTTGTATGAATCCCAAAAGCCAAAAGTGCCGCTCGAACAAGAAATCCAGCTCTTGCGTGATTACGTGGAACTCGAAAAACTTCGATTCGACGATGGGCGGCTCACGGTACGGTTTGACGTTGATTTGGACAACCCCAAAACTGAAATTGCCCCGCTCTTGCTCTTGCCTTTGGTGGAAAACGCTTTCAAGCACGGGGCAAGCGAACAGCGAGACGAGGCACGTATTTCAATGCTTATTGTTTTGAAAAACAATGTTTTAGAAGCAAAAATTGAAAATACAAAACCTTTGGATAAAGCCCAAGTCGCTCCTGGCATTGGCTTGCAAAACCTGCGCCGACAGTTAGAGCTGCTGTATCCCAAAAGGCACGAATTGGAAATCACTGAAAATGATACAGATTTTGCGGTGCGACTGCATTTGGTTTTAAACAAATAACCCAATGACGCCCATCCTCCGCCAAGGCTACGGCGGGTAAAAATGACGCTATGACCTAACAATGCCATGACCAATCACCTCTCTTGTTTAATTGTCGAAGACGAACCCCTCGCCGCGGGCATCCTGGAGGACTATGTGCATCAGGTTCCGTGGCTGCGTTTTGTAGGCCGCTGCCCTGATGCATTGGCAGCAGCCGAGGCCTTGCGCGTGCAAGCAGTTGACGCGCTTTTCCTCGACATTAATTTGCCGGGACTAAAAGGCCTTGATTTTTTGCGTACGCTCAATCACCCACCACAGGTCATCTTGACCACGGCTTACCACGAATATGCCATTGAGAGTTACGAGCTCGGAGTAGTGGATTATTTGCTGAAACCCATTGATTTTGAACGGTTTTTGAAGGCAATTCAAAAATTTAGGATGCCTGTTGCTTTACCCGCCGTAGCTTCAGCGAAGGCGGGCGAATTCAATACTCCAAACCGCCCCTTCCGTTTTTTCAACGTGAATAAAAAAATGGTGCGGGTGTGGCTTGATGAGATTCAGTACGTGGAGAGCCTCAAAGAATATGTGCGGCTTTGCCTGCCAGGCAGGAAAAATATCGTGACCAAAATACAATTGGGCGACCTGGAAAAATCCCTTGATGGCATGGGTTTTGTGCGCACCCATCGCTCGTTTTTAGTGGCATTGCGGCACGTGGAGGCATACACGGCCACCGATCTGGTGGTTGACGGTGTGGATTTGCCAATTGGGCGGCTGTATCGGGATGCAGTTCAGGATATGATGGCAAAATTATAAGCAGGTATGCGCTGACATAAAAAACCTCTGGGGTCTTTAGGCCTTTGCATTGAAAAAGTGTTTCCTTAGCACCCAATTTCCATAAACAGGTTTTACCATGAATAAACATACGATTTTACCCGCTTTACCCGCCATAGCCTTGGCGACGGCGGGCCTAGCCTTCGTCCTCCTTACCTATTCATTTTCCAAGCTACCACCAAAGCCCACAATCCCAATGTGCCATGATCCCAACCTGGCCATTGCCGAATTCGCAGCATTTGCCGACGACAAAAATTTTCTCGACGCCCACCCGGCACCTTTGCCAATCGAGGCCGTTCACCAGGGAAAAATGATCGAATTCCCTGTGGCTGGCGGAGCCAACGGCCGAGGGTTTTTGATGACATCCCACGGCAACACCCAGAAATATCTGTTGCTCTTCCACGAATGGTGGGGCTTGAACGACTATGTAAAAAACGAAACGTCAATGTGGTGCCACAGCTTGGGAATCAATGTTTTAGCCATTGATCTTTATGATGGGAAAGTTGCCACTACATCCGAAGAAGCTAGCAGCATAATGAAAGCCAACGATCCTGTCCGCTCTGCCGCCATCATCGAAGCAGCAGCCAAACACCTAGGCGAAAAAGCCGATTTCCGCACCATGGGCTGGTGTTTTGGTGGGGGTTGGTCTTTGCAAGCCGCCTTGTTGTTGAAAGACAAAGCCAAAGGCTGTGTCATGTTTTACGGAATGCCCGAAAAGGATGTTGAAAAATTGAAAACCCTCGCTTGTGATGCGCTATTCGTCCACGCCACACAGGACCAATGGATCAACGACCAGGTGGTGACCGATTTTGAAATGAACATGAAGTCCGCCGGGAAAGCCCTTGCGGTACACCGCTATGATGCCAACCACGGGTTTGCCAATCCCAGCGGTCAGCGCTACCACCAGCCATCAGCCACAGCTTCCCGTGCGGCGGTGAGGGCTTATCTTGCGGGAAAATAAACTGATTGATTTGATTTTTCGATTGGACCGATTGGCTGGATTGCGCTCAAATCGAATAATCGAATCAATCGAAATAATCGAATCAATCGAACTATGTCAACCCATCAAGCAGACGGTGCATACTCCCCCCCGGAAGAGGAAGGTGGTGGAGGTCTTGGCAAACAACTTCTATTGATTGCCCTCATCACGATTGCTGCCATCGTGGGCTATAAAGCATTTTTCAGTGACGGAGGCGGCTTGTCGAACATTTTCCAAGCGCCTAAAGAGGTGAAAATGACCTATGTGCCTTCTGATTTCAACCCCAACCTTGATGAAGAAAAAACGCTGCGTATTCTTTCGCAACCCGAAGCCTATCGGCAGGAATTTGACAGGCTGGTGTACGATTTCAACGTCGCGCTGCTCTTTCACGTTGCCAACAGAATGGCCCTGCCCGACAGCCTGAAACGCCGCCTAGAACCAGAATATAAGCGTCACCATGAGTACCTTAGTTCCTTGTATTTCAACGATTTTGTAACCTTGAAAGACACCACGGCAAACCTTTATGAGAACTGGTACAGCGACAATTCCAACCAAGCCGTGCAGATTTTTAACGAAGTTGCAGGCAAATACACCTGCTTTTTTGTTACTCAGGTGATGAGCACGCTCTTGCGGGTGAATGGCGGTAAATTTTTTGCCAAAGGGAAAAACGTGGCTACCCCATGTGACATCGCCATCCACGAAGGATTGCAACCGATGGCCGAACGATTGAAGAAAAAAGCCGAAATCATGGATTTCAGCGCCTCCCGCGGGCTGCTTAAAGAAAAGGTCCGCAAGGGTATTGCTGAATTGGCCACCTATGAACTCCGAAGTCGAATGGGTATTGACAAGACTTTGCAATACAAGATTTTTGGCTTCTCCATATCGGAGACCGACATCCGGGTGGAAGCCATCAGCGTGATCAAGGCCGGCTTCAAACTCGATCAGTATTTTGACGTGACGCTCAGCCCGAAGCGCGGAACGCTCAATATTAAATTGCCTGAACCTACCATTCTTTCCCACGAAGTTTACCCCCGTGTGGACAAATTGGATGTGGGTTATTTAGCGGGTATCAACGAAAAGGACATGAACGAGCGCTTCAACGAACTCCGCCGCCAATTCCGACAGGATGCGCTTGAAAACGAGCGCGTTTTAGACAAGGCCAAAGCCCGTGCCGACTCAGTGATGCAATTGATGTTTGGCCCCATCGCCAAATCTATCAACCGTAATTACAAGGTCCAGGTGGTGTTCCAGGATGTTCAAACACAAATGACGGAGGATGAATTGCGGCGACAAGGGGCAGAGGGGGTGCCTCCGAAGGTGTCGTCACCGAAGCCAGTGGATGCTCCGAGCAGGAGTAAGGAAAAGGTGCTGGCGAATTGAGAAAACCTATTTTATCGCTTTGCAACAGGCTGCCCACTATTCAAAACCTGTACTGCCTTCTCCATCGCCGGGTCATCCTCATTCAAAATTTTATACAGTCCCTCGTCGCCGAATAGTGTTTTGGCGAGGCGGGCTTTGAGTTGAAGTTTGAGCTCTCTGCGGCATTTGGCAAGTTCAGCGGCATTTTTTTTCGTGCCCTGTTTTTCAGCGTATGTAACCAATTCCTCTAGCATTTCATCCGAAACGGTATAGGTTTGGGCAAATTCAGGTAGCGCAGAGGACATGGTTGTGCGGTTTTTATTTTCCATCCAACGCGACATGAACTGCGGAATCTGCTGCCGCAGCGCAGTGAAATATTGGCTTGAAAAAGAAGTATCTATTGGAATAAAAACATCCGGGGTGACCCCTCCGCCGCCAAAAACGATGCGGCCTTGACCGGTATAATACAAGGTGCTATCGGCATGTTGGATTTTGGTTTCGTTTGATAATTCGCCGTTTTTAAGTCGGCGTTCGGCCTCATTGTCATAATCCATGTCCTGTTTGTAATCGCGCTGGATGCAACGCCCGCTGGGGGTGAAGTAGCGCGACACAGTAAGCCGCATGGCGCCGCCATTGGAAAGCGGGTATTGTTCCTGCACCAAACCTTTACCAAAGGAGCGGCGACCCACCACCCAGCCACGGTCCCAATCTTGAACGGCTCCGGCCACGATTTCACTGGCAGAAGCTGAACCTTCGTCAATTAGCACGGCCACATTTTGGATGTCAAAGCGGGCGCGGCCATTGCTTTTGTAGTCTTTGCGCTGCCCGGACCGGCCTTTGGTATAGACGAGAAGCTTGCCTTCAGGGAAGAATTGGCTAAGCATTTCGGTGGCTTCTTCGAGGTAGCCACCGGGATTGCCGCGCAGGTCAAGCACAAGGCTTTTCATGCCTTTTTCCTCTACGAGGGAGGTCAGGTTTTGCATAAATTCCTGATAGGTATTGCCGTTAAAATGAGCAACCCTAATGTAGCCAATGCGCTCGTCGAGCATATAGGCGGCATCCACGCTTTTGACAGGAATAATATCACGCATAACCTCGAAATACCTAAGTGCGGTTTCGCGCCCGCGCAGGATTCCGACCTTGACCTTGGAGCCTTTTGGGCCGCGTAACTTGTTGTAGATCTTTCCTGTTTCAATTTTAATCCCTGCAATTATGGTGTCGTTGATGCTCACAATTTTGTCGCCTGCAAGGATGCCAGCAATCTCCGAGGGGCCACCTACAAGCGGAGCCACCACTTGGATCGTATCGTCCAGGATGATGAACTCGATGCCCACACCTTCGAATTCGCCGTTCATGTCGTCTTCTACGGCTCGGAGTTCGTCTGGGCTGATGTACACGGAATGCGGGTCAAGCCCCTCGAGGAGGTGTTCGATTGCGGTTGCGCGGAGGCTTTCGATGTCCACAGAATCCACATATTTGGCTTCAACGTAGCGCAGAATTTCATCCAGCGTGCCTGATCTGGCAGAAGTACGCGATTCGAGGCTGAAATTGCGATCGTAATGTGGGAGTTTTTGTCCGATGAACATACCCACGGCCAATGTTGCGGCTAGGATTAAGGGGAGTCGGGTTTGTAGTTTGGGGCCTTGCTCGTTGTCTGTCATAGTATTATCGCAGATTTTTCTGCTGAATTTTCAAAATTTTCCTAATTTTGTTCAAAATTTAATATTAATCTCTTTGTTTTTCGCCGCCATGCATAATTCAGATCTTCCTCGCCTCGATCAATTAGACCATCAGATACTTGCTAAACTTGTTGAAGATGGCAAAATGCCCTATACTGATATTGCCAAACAGCTCTTTGTTTCGAGTGGCACCATTCATGTCCGAATGAAAAAAATGGAGGAACTCGGCATAGTAAAAGGCTCAAGCTTAACGCTCGACTACCATAAATTGGGCTATGACGTAACTGCTTTTCTTGGCATTTATCTCGATAAAAGCTCGCTTTATGACGAAGTGACCGAGCATCTCAAAAACATCTCAGAGGTGGTGACCGCCAATTATACGACTGGTGGTTTCGCCGTCTTTTGTAAAATCGTGTGCAAAGATACAAATCACCTGCGCCTCGTACTTCAAGATAAAATTCAAAAAATCAACGGCATACAACGAACCGAGACTTTCATCTCGCTCGAAGAGCGGATCAATCGACCTGTGAATTTTTTGGATGGAAGTGAGGATTGAAATTTATCTTTGACAGGTCTAAGGATAAAGATTAATTATTTTGGCGGCTGAAAATTCCAATCACGTCCAGTCAGCGTTTTATGTGTTGGCTGCGTCTTTCGTATTTAAAACTACTTCTTCTTTTTCAAACACTCAAAGTTTATGGCAAAACGCTACACTTTTTTCCGTATAATCCCCCTCTTCGCGCTTTTTGTCATCCCATACCTATTGCGTGCGAATGGCGAACCGATCAACGTTTCAACCAATGGCAATTCTCCGACCAGCAACCCCGACTCGCTATCCGAGGCCATTCGACTCGGGCACTGCAACCCGATAACCGTTGCTATTATCAACTGCGTTACACACACGATCGAACTGTCGGCTTTCGTGAATTGGACATTTACAGGCCAATTGGATCCATACGTGGCCACCTGGAACACAGGTGAAGTGGCCCACAGGATCACGGTCGTTCCGCCAGGAGCCTGGAGCTGGGACCCCACCGTCACCGGGTGCGAACCTAACCACTGGAATAACACCTACGACCAGCCTGGCGCCTTCTTTTTAGGCGTTATTGATATCACAGGACAGCCTCTTTGTGAGAATGGGTTTATTGACCTCATAGTTACGCCCCCTGATGATGAGTACCATTTTGCCAGTTATGACTGGAACCCTGATGGTTCAAGTGGAGGCCTTTCCCCTTTTGAGGTTACGGAACCGGGCCTCTATTCACTCACGCTGGTAGACCAGTTAGGCTGCCCCTTCACAGACCAATTCAACGTTCCAAGCAGCCCTCCAGTGGTCCCGACGCTTTCTGGCCCCTTGGTTATGTGCTCTGAAGGCGACACCGCCACAGTGCAGGTCAACCAGGCTTGGAGCGCATACGAATGGACCGACGGCGATACCACGAGCTTCATCACAATCTACGGTCCTGGCCAGTACAACGTTACGGTCACCAACCAGTTCGGTTGTACAGGACAAGGCGTCTATGGCGTGCAATCAGGAGACATTGACCCGGTCCCGATTAGCATGACCGCCCCCTTGATCTGCCCCGGACAGCCTGATACCCTTCGGGTGGTCGGTGGCTTCAGCCAGTACCTCTGGTCGAACAACGTTTTTGGGATCACGAACATCGTGACTCAGCCTGGCACTTACACTGTGACAGTATCCAACATATACGGCTGTACCAATACGGGCAGTATCACGGTGGGACTAAAGCCCACGCCGACCCTCTCGGTGTCCAGCACCCCGTTCTGCCCCGGCGGCTCCTCGACGCTGACGGTTTCGGGCG
>JBJXGZ010000004.1:0-7590 GCA_046160625.1 Saprospiraceae bacterium | reverse complement strand
CCTTCCTTATCAAACACAAAAAGCTGGTCTTTATGGCAAATAGCTATTTGACCATTCGTTAAAATGGCAAGGCTCAGGTAATAAAAGTTGCTGGGTGTTACAAATAGTAATTTTGTAGCCCCCGTTTTCAAGTCTATCCGATGGAGACCCTTTGATTCTAGCTGACAAAATAAATATTCATCATTCCCCGCAATGCCTCTGAAAGCATATTCTCCGGAGTTTTTGTCGCCAAGTCCATCAAAGAAATTACGAAAATAACTCGACTTGAAACTGGTTTTTGAAAGGCCAAAATTTCCTCCAACCCACAAGTCGTTTTTGCTGCTGAAGCAAAAGCCTCTGCCAAAATCATTAGAGGGCATTTCAGAAACTTTATCTACTTGGTACTTGACAGCACCTGATTCGTCAAGTATCATGTTATTAACTGACCAATACCAATATTTATTTGAGCCATCATCCTGCGCTGGAAAGGCAAAATAATCCGAAAATTTAAAACTAGGTATTTGCCTTGGGCCGCTATTATCCAACACCCAGGTGACATCAAATTTATTTTCAGAATCCTTATTTACTAAAATTAATGGAAATGGTTGGTATTGATCAACGAATTCTAGTATGAGACGTACTGAAAAAGTTTCGGCTTTTACAATTACCCCTTCATGATTCAACTGATAAAGCAACTTTGATGCTTCGTCCCAACACCAGATGAATTGGTTGACAGTAATTATTCTATTCACCCCAACAGGGGTATTAACCGGGATGAGCCCGGAGTCAGGTTGGTACTTCCAAACCCTGGACCCATTGGCTTCAAAAACAAAAACTATTCCTTCGCTGGTTTTGGAAAAGTTTAGATCAGAAACAGATGGAAGATTTTTAACGGCTGCAAATTTCTTAAGGAAAGTGCTGTGCGCTCCGGTGGAAGGATTCCAAATGTCAATATCTTCGGTCGGTGTACTTGGGATCAGCCATAAAAACCCGGCCTGATCTTCAAATATATCCTGAAAATTATCGCTGGTAAAGCCATATCGCGATGCCGGGTAGCTCACAAATTCATAGCCGTCAAATCGGCATAATCCCTCCCTGGTGCCTACCCAAATAAATCCGTCGCGGGATTCGCAGACTGCATTGACTTCCCGGTGGGGTAGCCCGTTTTCTATTCCATAATGTTGTTGTTGGAGGATTTTGCCTTGCCCTTTAGCTTCAAAAAAGCATAGCCAGGTCAAAAGTATCGTTAAGGATATGGACGCAAGAAAGCGCATGCCGCGTTTTTAAAAGATAGGTTCGGACACCAATTGAAACCGGTTGGTAGGATTATAAAGAAAAGATGCATGGTTTTGGGGCCTTTTTGACTTACTGGCGGGCAAATATAGTACCGTTTTAACGATTTGATGCCTGCTGGGCCTTATTATGGACAGAGGCTTCTCTAAGATTCTTTTGACAAATCTTCATTTTATGCACGAAATCTGCTTTCGATTCAACAGATTGAGTCTCTGCATAGTTTAATGCATGAGACGTTCTGGAAAGGATGATTTGAGAGCCGAGATGCCGGGCTGAAAATGTTTGAGGGAATGACCCTGCCAAATACTTGATCCGGATATTTTATCTCCGATTTCCGATTTGTTCGATTCCCAATTTCCGAATAGATTTAGGATTTGCGATTGGTTTTTTTCAAAACCGTCTTCACGGTGCTTGTTTTGTCAAATTATTGTTCTTAGCAGTCTGAATACTTTTGACAAAAATCGAAATCAGTTCCGTATTCTCGTTCAACAGCGGTTCAAGCCGTGATACTTTGAAGTATCCTTTACGCTGAATAATTTTAAGGCATACAAAAGTTTCGCGAAGTTCCTTTAAGCAAATTTTCATTTTATGTACAAAATCGGCCTTGGATTCAGCGGATTGAGCTTCGGCGTAATTTAATGCAGGTGAAGTACCGGAACGCACGATCTGGCCACTGAGATTTTTGCTGGCCACAGTTTTCGGTAATGCTTCGGCCGTATCAATGATGCGTACTGCAAATTCGATGAGCCGATCTTCAAGGTCGTATTTGGTTAGAGGCTTTCTGTTCATATTTTATGGCATTTAAACATTCAAACTTCATTTCGATATTCGACATTCGGTGTTCGATATTCGATATTTCGAACACCGAACATCGAACACCGAACACCGAAGTGCTACCCCGCCCATCCCTCTCTATCCAAACTCCGATAATGTATCGCCTCCGCTAAATCCTCGATCCTGATATCAGGACTCCCCGCTAAATCAGCAGCCGTCCGCGCCACCTTTAAAATCCTGTCATACGCTCGTGCAGAAAGTTGCAGCCTTTCCATGGCCGTTTTCAGTAGGGTCAGTCCTTCCGGGGTGAGTTTGCAAACTTCCCGCACCATACGCCCCGGCATTTGCGCATTGCTGTACACCTCTTTTAAATCCTTGAATCGCTCGGCCTGCACCGCCCGGGCGATCAGCACCCGCTCTCTTATGGCAGTGCTGTCGAGTTTGGCACGTTCGGTGTTGGTGAGTTCGTCGTAACTCACGGGCGTCACTTCCACGTGCAGATCAATTCGGTCAAGCAGCGGACCGGAGATCTTGGAGACATAGCGTTTCACCACGCCAGGGCCGCATACGCATTCCTTTTCGGGGTGGTTGTGGTAGCCACAGGGGCAGGGGTTCGTTGCATAGTTGTCAAATTCAATTAAGGGGTAAAAAGCCGGAAAATCCAGCATACTCGGCAGAATTGAATACTTTAGGAGACCACCTAAGGAAGGTTCGGCTTGATCGGGGGCTGTCCCAACCTGATGTGGCGGTGATCCTAAAAACATCTACGGATATGGTGATCAACTGGGAGTTGAACCGTAACCAACCAACCGCCAAGTTTGCCAAGGCTATCATTGATTTCATAGGTTACATTCCTTTTGAAGTCGAAGGCTCTTCCATCGGTAAGCAGTTGTACTATGCCAGGTTGATAAGTGGAAAAACGCAGCGAGAAGTAGCGCATGAAATTGGATGCGATGAATTAAACTTGCGATTAATCGAGCTTGGCAAACAAAGGATATTCCGAAAAACGCGGGAGAAAATCGAAGGATTTGTGAAGGATCGCTGCTGCCCAATCCTCTCTATTCATACTCCCTTAGGCGGAGAGGTACAATAATGTAAAAACATCAGATATTGCGGCGTCATAAGCACAACAATGCATCTCCCTCTTCCAAAAAGTATAAAGCATCCTCAGTGGCGCAGCGCTTGTTTTGCCATGGCCTGCTGGTTATTGTGCTGCCACCATGCCATAATCAGCCAGAACTCCCTTGCTTTTTCTCGAATCGTGGAGCATTCTTATGGTATCAATGACGGGCTTCATGAACTATGCGTAGAAAAAGTTTACCTCGATAGTCGAGGTCACTTATTTATTGTAAGCTGCCAAGCATCCGCTTCCAGATCCTTATTGGTTTATGAATATGACGGAAGGCAATCATATCCCGCTGCGTTCAAACTGGAACATAAACCAATCCTTATTTTTTTTGAAGAGGCAACTGTTGAAAACCTGATCTATGGATCCTATACTTACACTTTAAAAGATGGTAGCGATGCATATGCCCTTTTCCAGTATAATACGATTACAGGGCGCACAATGTGTTTCGATATGCCCGACAAAGCAGCGGTACACAGTGTTCTTGCAGCAGAAGACGCTCTTTTTGCATGTGTATTTTACCCGGAATCCCGGCAGTGGAAAATATTGTGCGTTCGGGATGGAGGGATTGTTGCACAGCAATCCTTCTCCATGGATTTTTTTCCAGATGCTCGTAAAGCAAAACTTGCCATTACCCCAAATGATTATTGGGTAGTCTATTCCTTAAATATCGTTTACCGGATCAATCGGGCCGATGGCACGCTACGCCAATATACCCTTCCGGACATTTCATCTGGACTGAGAAGTAATATTCGATTCTTTTTCACCCATGGGAAAGATCTTTGGCTTTGGAGGACTAACGGAATTTTTTTATGGGATGTTTCGGCAGACCGGTTCATCAAAAATCCATATTGGCCATCTGACTGGCAGGGGACAAATTCGGGTCAATCCATATCAATGGCCAAGGACCTTCAGGACAACGTCCTCATTCGATATGTCAACCTGGAGGAGCAGCAACGGATAATCCTTATTGATGCGCAGCACGAGGTGACCGAGGTTACGTCGGCACATTGGACTGGGCCAAAAGATGTGTTTGGCATCGCGAAAGATTTTGGGGAAAACAAATTCGGCTTTGGGCATAATTTTAGGGGCAACGATTTTAAACAAGGCATTCTGTTTTATACACCCGGATTACAGTTTGTTCAGTTTACGGCAAACAGTGCAATACAGGCAATGGTCGATGATGCGCCCTACCGATCGATGGTCCAACTCGATGAGCAAACCATTATGACTACTCCAGGCTGGAAAATTCCCTATACGAATGGAGCCTGGATACCCGCGCCACATGCCAAAGTAAAAAAGGAATCACCGGACTGGGTAACAGATATGAAGAAAGACTCCCTGGGAAATATCTGGCGAGTGGTGGATAATCCTGAAAACAAACAAAGAATATCTGTTTTATTGCGTCTCAACTCGACATCGCAAACGGTCGATTCCTTCTTCACGGACCAATATATCCAAAGATTTGATTTTAAGGATGACGATAATATTGTTTTTGCATCCAATCAAAATGTTTACCTTTTTAATATAAGCAGTCGCCGGATACAATTACTCACCCGAACGCCTTTTGAAAGCCCCATTAATCAGGTACTGGTTGGTTCCAACGGAATCATTTGGATTGCTGCAAGTATGGGTCTGTTTAAGTTAGACCTTAGCACCGGTGAGGAAAAATGGATCAGCTTATTAAGCGCGCCAACAGGCATTCTGCGCATTCACGAAAATGCCCAGGGCATATTGTGGTTAGGGACGCCCCTCAATGGCGTATTGCGCTATGAACCCGGCACGGGCCGGGTAAAGGTCATTGATCAAACAAAAGGCTTGTCGAATAATACAGTGGTCAACCTGCTGGAAGACAATGACGGAGATATTTGGGCAGGAACCTTTATGGGGATCTCCTTGATATCACCGGAGGGCGAAGTGATTGGGAAGGTGTATAAAGAAAACGGGCTGGTGGACAATGAGTGCAACCGATGGTCGCAATTGAAACTGGCAGACGGGCGGCTCGCTTTTGGTACGAATAAGGGCCTTAGTTTTATTGACCCTACATTGTATAAAAAACAAATACAAGAACGCGCCAAAACACAGATCTACCTGACTGGTCTCACCACCCAGGCCTCAGACCAATCTTCGTTGTCGATCGACCTGTTTCAGCAGTTTAAACAAAACGAATCGATTGTGTTGCCTGCGAACAGCCGCAACCTGGAGATCCGTTTTGCACTCTCTGAATATTCCGCTCCGGAAAGCAGCACCTTTGCCTACCGCATAGAAGGGTATAATAACGAGTGGAATTATATTGGGAACCAGCGTAAACTGAACTTAAATGCACTCCCGGCCGGTAACTACAACATATTGGTCAAAGGCGCCGACCGATGGGGCCAATGGTCGGAAAACCCTGTGGTCATACCGGTGACGGTGCAGGAGTTTTTTTACAAACGCTGGTGGTTTTACCTGCTTTGCGCCCTGCCATTTGTCGTCATTTTCTTTATATGGCAACAACGGCAACGCGGGGAACGTATACGACTCGAACGGGAAGTGCAAAACCGTACCGCCACCATCAAACAACAGGCGGATAAACTCATGGAGGCGGATCAAATGAAATCCCGTCTGTACACCAATATTACCCACGAATTCCGCACCCCCCTCACCGTCATTTCGGGCCTGGCGGATATGATCGAAAAACCAACGAATGCCAAAGACCTGATCAAAAACAACAGCCAAAGCCTGTTGCGTCTGGTCAACCAAATGCTGGACCTGACCAAACTGGAATCCGGCCATTTAAAGATGGAATTGATGCAAGCGGATGTGATTCCTTATGTGCAATATCTGGTAGAAGCCATTCACTCACTGGCCGAGGCAAAAGGGATTGGCCTCGTTTTTTCCAAAGAAACAGATCAGGTGATGATGGATTTTGATGAAAAGAAGTTGGAGAGTATTGTCTTCAACCTTTTGTCAAATGCCATCAAATTTACCCCTAAGAATGGTCTGGTGACGCTCCATGTTCAGGAAGCCCAGGACAATCTCCAAATCACGGTCACAGACAACGGCATTGGGATCGCTCCCGACAAGTTGCCCCATATTTTCGACCGTTTTTACCAAGTGGATGATTCCGCTACACGGCAGGGCGAAGGCACCGGCATTGGCCTGACACTGACCCGGGAACTGGTGGAATTGATGGGCGGAAGCATTCGTGTGCAAAGTCCGGGCCCGCAAGGAGCAGGCACTGAATTCGTGGTGTCGCTGCCCATTACTCAAGTGGCCTCAAAGTCCTTGCCAGGGATAACGCCCACGGGATCAAGGGAGGAAAAAGCAAGCGTCGGAGCGCCCGAGATAAGTGCCCAGGCCCAATCTGCTGATCTGCCCTTATTACTGCTCATTGAAGACAATGCCGACGTGGTCACCTACATTAAACTATGTCTGCAGGATCGGTACACCATTGAATGGGCGGAAAACGGCGCGATCGGCATCGAAAAGGCGCTCGAAATCATCCCTGATATTATCATCAGCGACGTGATGATGCCGGAAAAGGACGGCTACGAAGTATGTGATACCTTAAAGAACGACGAGCGTACCAGCCATATCCCCATCATTTTGCTGACCGCAAAGGCAGACATAGATTCCAGGCTGCAAGGGCTAAGGACGGGCGCCGACGACTATCTGACCAAGCCGTTTTTGAAAGAGGAACTGTTGATCCGGTTGGAAAAGATGGTGGAACTGCGGCGGACCCTGCAGGCGCGATATGCCCGAATGGCCGGGGCGCCTATGCAGCAGCCTCCTGTCGAACCTACTTTGGATGATACCTTCCTGCAAAAGATCGCCGATTGGGTAGAAGCCAACCTGAGTGATTCCGAGTTTGGCGGCCCGTCGCTGGCCGGCAAGATGCTCCTCAGCGAATCCCAGTTGTCACGCAAGATAAAAGCGCTCACCGGCCAGTCTACGGCGATTCACATCCGCAGCATCCGGTTGCGAATCGCCAGGGAAATGCTTCAGCAAACCCGGCACACCGTTTCTGAAATTGCGTACGAAACCGGATTTACCTCTCCATTTTATTTTTCCCGGGCATTTTCCCAGGAATTTGGGTTTCCGCCCAGCGATTTGCACAAGTAATTCCCGCCGGAAATCAACTTGACCCAATGGTCGAAACGCCATATAAAGGCACATTGGTCATCCAGTCTTGTGCTCGGAAAGGGCTCATCGAGCTGCGAATCGCCGTGACTGGTTTGTATTTTTCTACAAAAACTTTCAAACTTTTGGACTTTAAATTTTCTTCCGCTTTTACTTCAAGCGGGATGACGCCGTTTTGGGATTGAATCAAAAAATCAATTTCGGCAGTAGCGTTTGTGGCCGTCCAATAATAGAGTTCATGCCTGATTTTCAATTGTTGCGCAACGAATTGTTCTGTCAGGGCGCCTTTAAATTCA
>JBJXGZ010000003.1:0-38674 GCA_046160625.1 Saprospiraceae bacterium | reverse complement strand
TGATGAGCTAGTCGCACCTTTTTAATAAATCAATGCGGATACAATGCCTCATACGCCTCCTTATCACAAGTCGTGAAATCATCCCAAATATCTACATATGGTTGCATCACAGAGTTCGGGTCGCCGTGGTTCTTGCAAGTATTGCTGACATTGGTGATGAGCGCACCCAGCCCCTCATCTGTGTGTCGAAGGCCAATGTTATGGCCTATCTCGTGTATCATAGCAAAGATTTTTCGGCTGTGCAAAAGGTAATTGTGCTGAGAATTGATCAGAATTTGATCACCGGGCTTGCCATTGCTGGTAGGATATTTTCCTTGGGCGACTACATCGTGGTCCAAAAGGTCGTGCATCCTGAAATTAATCGCTCCATCGACCAGATTATCGGAATTCATACCCTCAAACTTGAATTTTCCATCCAGTGCATTCCATTCAACCAGTGCAGCGGCAATGGCCAGGCGCCATTTACTTGGAACACTTGAATGAACGTTTAATATTATAGTTTTTGATGTAGAAGTGACCAAATAGGAACTCCGGTAGTGTTTGCGGTCGCTTGCTGTTCCTTCTTCATGGGCAGCAGACACAAAAAACTCGTTGGGGCTGCTCATTCCATAATCTTCCCAAAAGTTTGCTTTTGGGAAAACCTGATCACCTTCTACAATAAACGCGTCGGCTGTTTCTTCAATACTCTCAGGAGAAAATCCATAGGTATCCGTCAGATAAGCCCGAATGCGTTGTGATTCTAAGATTTCAAAATTGGTATCCGTGAGCGGGTTATTTTTCTGGCAGGCGTTGGCAATAAAGAGCAAAGCCGTTGCCAGGAGCAACAGAGCATTTTTCATTTTAAAAAAGAAAGTTTGTAGTTGAAAAAATGTGGTTTCCTACGTTACGGCCATCGAGTATAGTTGCCGTTTTGATGATACAAAGGTGGGGGGCTGAGAACCTTTAAAAAGTAAAAGCCTTTGTAACAAAAGTAAAAAAGGGTAAAAACTTTGTGCTCAAAAACACCACTACATCGGAAAAAAAGCATCCTCCACATGCCTGATTTCCATCACTTTGCCATCTTTTAGTATAACTGCTACAACGTCAAAACGAATCTCCCAATCGTAGTCAATGGACTCCATGTATGCGCCAGCCGCACGTACAAGCTGGTCTTGTTTCTTTGCATCCACCGATTCTTCCGGACTGCCATAGCCGGCAGCTTCTCCCGAACGCGTTTTTACCTCCACAAAAACAAGAATTTCTTCTTCTGACCAGGCAATGATGTCCACCTCGCCCCGACCAGAACGCCAATTGCGCTCGGCAATCCGCCAACCTTTTTGCTCTAAAAATTCGGCAGCAGCAGTTTCGCCGACCTTGCCAGTTTCGAGGTGTTTAGCCATTTTTTGAACGATGAAATATGAACTATAAACTATAAACGATGAACTATGAACAGTGCGAAAGTAGTTCATCGTTCATCGTTTATTGTTCAAACCAGTTCTCCATACAAATCAAATTCTTCCGCTCCTGTAATCCGCACATTTGCAAAATCGCCCAGACGGACATAATTGTTTTTGGCAGGAACCAGTACTTCATTGTCCACTTCTGGCGAATCAGCTTCTGTTCGTCCTATAAAATATTTGCCCTCCTTGCGGTCAAACAGGGTGCGAAACACCTGTCCAATTTTCGCCTGGTTTTTGCGCAGCGAGATTTCCTGCTGGACTTCCATGAGGCGTTGGGCACGTTCGGCCTTTACTTCGGCCGGGATATCGTCAGGCATATCGAAAGCCCGGGTACTTTCTTCGTGGGAATATTGAAATACACCTACCCGTTCGAATTCTTGTTCGCGCACAAAATCCAGCAAACTTTCAAAATCGGCCTCCGTCTCGCCCGGATGGCCCACTAAAAAAGTCGTTCGGATGGCTATTCCGGGCACCTTAGCCCGGATATTGGTGAGTAAGACTTCCGTTTCTGCACGTGTAATTTGACGGCGCATCAGGTTGAGCACGTTGTCGCTGGCATGTTGAAGCGGGATGTCAAGATAGTTGCAGATTTCCTTTCGCTCTGCAATCGCATCCAAAATTTCCAGCGGGAATTTGCTTGGATAAGCGTAGTGTAAGCGAATCCATTCTATGCCTTCCACATCAGCAAGCGCATGAAGCAAGCGCGGAAGTTCACGGGTTTTGTAGAGGTCCAGGCCGTAATAAGTGAGCTCTTGTGCAATGAGCAAAAGTTCTTTCACGCCTCGCTTTGCCAGGTTCTTGGCTTCCAGGACCAATTCTTCAACAGGCCGACTGATGTGTTTGCCACGCATGAGCGGAATGGCACAAAACGCACAAGTTCGATTGCAGCCTTCGCTGATTTTAAGGTAGGCGTAGTGCGGGAGCGTGGTAATTTGTCGTGAGCCAAGAAGTTCGTGTTTGTAATCGGCTTCGAGGCGGGCGAGCAAGGCTGGCATTTCCAAGGTACCAAAAAAAGCGTCCACCTCAGGAATTTCCACTTCGAGCTCGTCCTTGTACCGTTGGGAGAGACAGCCCGTTACATAAAGCTTGTCAATACCTCCTTCACGTTTGATGTTGGCATACTCCACGATTGTGTCGATGCTCTCTTTTTTCGCCACATCAATAAAGCCGCAGGTATTGACAATCACCACGTTGGCGTCACTTTCGTCTTTTTCATGGGTCACTTCATAGTCATTGCCACGCAGCTGGGTGATCAGATTTTCGCTGTCCACCAGGTTCTTGGAACAACCGAGCGTAATGACGTTTATCTTGTCTTGTCTGAATGTTTTTGTCTTCATAAGCGTATCCCGGAACGCTGTTCCGGGAAAATGGAAAATTGAATTTTTCTGGATGGTTTTCCCGGAACAGCGTTCCGGGATACAGAAACGGCCGCAAAGGTCAGCAAATAATGGCAGATTCGGGGATAAGACCTCCGAGGGTTGACAAACCTCGGAGGTCTTATCCCCGAATCCGCTCCCGTAAAAGCGATGAAAATTTCTCCTCTCCAAAATTATTTGGATCTACCCGTCCCATTTTTGGCGCTGAACAAGCGTCTTTCGTGAGGTAAATCTTTCCCTCCAAGTTCCAAACCAGCGCGTCCAACCTATTCACCAAATCAAAAATCCCGGTGGTTCTGGGAAAATCCAGCGCAAGGGAATACCCTTGAATTGGAAAGGAATGCACAGCTTCAGCCGGACGTTCGCCGTGCCGTTTCAACACAGTGAGAAAGGGTACTTCCGGGCTTTTGCGAATGGCTGCAAGTACTTGACGTATGCCCTCAGGAGCGTTTTTTTGAGGAAGGCAAAACTGATATTGCACAAACCCACGCTTTCCATAAAATCGATTCCAGTTTTGAATCGCATCAAGCGGATAAAAGTATTTGTCCAGCGTAACCAACTCTTCTTCTTTGCGTTTCTTATTGAAAAAGAAGTGATTGTGGGCGCGAATGCTAATCGGGTTTAAAAACCAGGAAGGCGCGTAAAAAGGAATGTTGCGTTTTGGGGCTTCTGAAAACACGAGCGGCGCTAAGGATTTCTCCGCTTCCTGATGCTCTGCGAAAAACGCCGTACCGCGCCAATGGGCATTCGTACAATCTACCCAACCAGCAGCATACGGCCACGCTTGGTTTTCTTCAAAAGTATGGAGGAGGGAGTCCAGGTCTTTGGCAAGTATGGACTTTTGCCTCATCAAGGAAGATGTTATGCTCAGCAGACTGAATTTTGCAGAAAGCACCACGCCAGTCCAACCCATACCACCACAGGTTTGCCAAAAAAGATCGGTGTTTTCCTCGCGCGAGCAAAGTTTGACTTCACCAGAAGCCGTCATCAATTCAATGGAAATCAGGTGCTTTGAAAAACATCCTGCTGAAGGGTGGTTTTTTCCATGTACATCGGAAGCAATGGCTCCGCCAACTGTGATTTCCTTGATGCCGGGTGTCACCTTAAAAAACCAGCCTTTTGGAACGATCATTTTCAGAAGCTCGCTCAACATAACTCCGGCCTCGCATTCTACCACGCCATTTTTTTCATCGAAGGCCAGCACCCGGTTGAGTCGAAGTGTGGAAATTACTTTGGGGGCGAGTGCTGCATCGCCATAACTTTTTCCGTTTCCTCGGGCTATAATATGTTCGTTTTCAAGGACATTGCTGCGTACCCCTACCCTATCGGAGGGCTCAAAAACTTCGGCATTGAGTCTTGGAAAATTGGCCCAGCCGGATAGGGAGCGCAGCACTACATTTTTCATTTTTTTAAAAATGGCCAACAAATATCCTGTAAAAGCAGGGTGTCGTTCAAGGCAAAATAGTTAGCAGGGTTTTGGGAAGAATGGAGCACAAAATTGGCAAACTTCTGCCGGTTTAATTTTTGCCTATCCATCACTTCCGGCACAATCTGCTGGTGCCAATGAAAGATTGTTAAAGTCAAAGGCTCCAATTGCGTTTCAAACAGGAGCGTGATTTTGGCATAAAATGCATCGCTTGCGCGACTCTCGTCGAACAAGTCAGCAAATTGGAGGCCATGCAATTCGGCGATTTTAGCAAACCATATTTGGATACTGTCGTTGGGGTAATCTTTAGAGCCTTCAGAGCCCTCCCAAATACCTGTTATGTCGTTCTTTTGAAAAAGAAGGCTGTCCATGTTTAGCCCAAAAATACAAAACCCTTGAACACTCGAAGGGGCAAATCGCACAATAGTCCGGTTGCGAAAATCAGTTAGTGTTTTGGAAAAAACATTGCGCAAATGATCGTTTACTAAGTAGATTCCCCCATGTTTAGGCAGATTCACGAAACTGGCAGCCTGACTGTTTTCGATTGTTTCCCAGCCGATGGTCAGCGATTCGCTTTGGGTTTTGTCATCTATAATTGAAATCTGGATGGCCGTTGCAGGTGAAAATCCAAGGGTGTCTGGCATGCTGGTTTTGGCAATGCGGATAGAGCGCAAATCAGCCAAAGTAGACAGCATTTTTTGTGCAGCCTCCTGCGGCAGATTTATACTTCGATCTCCTTGTTCGGCAGACCAGCCGGCATCATTACGCAAAAGGTACAAAATGTCTTGGCCGGGCAATGCCACCTGGATTTGTTGTACTGATGCTGTGTCGAGCTTCAACAGATTCGTTTGGAAATATTTGGAATCCTGCCAAGGCGCACGGCGTATGGCAAGACCAACCAATAGAGTAACTATAAAAAGGAAGACCAGGTGCTTGTTTTTCATACGTCTAGAATCCGCAGACTAGTCGCCGAATATCTTCAAACCAGGTTACGCCAAGCAATTGTTTCACCCGATTGTAGTCTTTGCAGGCTTCTTCTCGGCGGTTCTGGTTCATGTTGGCCGTACCCCGATAATAAAGCAGTTCGCAATTGTCAGGTTGAATTAAGAGGGCTTCATTCCATTTTTGAAGGGCCTCCTCGGGTTTATCCTGCTCCATTAGTGTGGCTCCCTCGTCGGCCAGAATCATTGTGCGATCAAAGTTAGCATTGAATGTTTTGCATTTTTCGGCCTCTGATTTGAAAACGACCCTTAGCGGAAGCGTTGTGTTACACGCTTTGCCATCGTATTCGGCAGGAATCCACATTCCCGTTGAGCGACGGGCAAGGCGAAGTGCCTCGAATTGAAAATCCATGCCTAAGTTGTTGAAATCGAATTGGTTTAATACCTTAAGCGAGCCATCGGATTTGATTACCGTAGCCATTTCTATCACTCCCGTTTTGCAACTGTCGACCCAGGCAGCAGGATAATCAAGGCGATTGACCAGAAATGTCAACAAAGAGTCTAAACCACCACGAAAGTCTGCGGGTTTGTCCAAAACGGTATGAATCGTATCCCCTTCTGTGGAGACATAATAAGGAAGTGCTTCCTGCAATCGAAATCGAATCGGAAGGGCATGCCGCAAGCGCACTGGTTTGCCAGAAAGAATACCAGGCTGCCAACGAAGGCCGGCTTCATCAAGGGCTTGCATTACCCGTACAGCCTCCGCCCCACACCCACCACCGATATCTTTTAGAATTTGGAAATTACTCATACGGCCTGTGCCCGGTTCTACAATACAGGAAATTACCACCGTACCCTGCAAATTGTTGGTGCGCGCTTCCTCCGGGTAGCGAATGTTGGCGGCAAGCAGGCTGAACAACTGGGTTTCGGCGCAGCGACGGATGCTATCGGTATTCCCATTCCAGCCTGGATGCCTTTCGGGTATGCAACTTTTGAGAAGAGGATACGGCATTGCGTCGGCTATGTTGTAAACAGTAGTGTCCGAATCGGATTGCGCAGCGAGAAAAAAGGAGAAAATAGAGAGAAAAAATGTTAATGCAGTAGATTTCATGTCGAAAAATGATTCGGCGCGAAGGTATTGCAAAAGTTCGGCACGGTTTTTTCCGTCAACAAAAAAGCCCTGCCACATTCGGCAAGGCTTCTTAAAGTGGATTTTAAAATCCCATGAACAATTCTTCGGTTTTCGGAGCAAGCCTGTCTAAAGCGGAGGCCGACAACCTCAACGGGGGTTCGATACGCGAACAGTTCCGTTTTTGATTTTGATTGTAACAGGTGTGCTCATATTGCTGCAAGAAATTTGGTGACAAAGTGGATTGATTCGATTCTTTGATTGATTCGATTGGTTCGATTACACAAGAATCGAGTCGTTCGGGTTAATTGAAATGATCGAATCAATCAAAGAATCGAATCATTGGTTTCGCGCTGGGGTTACAAATTGTGATCCTCCTCTAATCCCGTCCTTCGTGACGAATTTGTCCCGTTATAATCCCATGCGCAATTCCTACACGGAAGGGGCCAGCCATCAGGGTTGGCCTTTTTTTATGCCCAAACGGGAGTGCAAACTTCGGACGAATAAGTGGGCTTTGTCAACTACAATTTTGGGGCATTGTGAATAATTGCTTTCCCTATATACAACTTGAATAGGCAGCAACACGGCATTCTTTTCTTTCAGATAATTATTGATTATAAATAAGTTGGACAAAATACTTGCCTTTAAACCTATTACAAAATGGGGGCTAATATTTCATCCTGGTGAATAATAAAATTTGTAAAAAGCCTTCCTTGCTCCCCCAAAAATGTCAATGATCTGACCAAACAGAGGAATTGAACAATCGCCGCCAACTTATTTACCTTTGCCTGCCAATTATGAAAAATCTCCTCATTATCGGCGCAGGCCGCTCCGCTACCGCACTCATCAATTATATCCTCGAACAAGCACGGCAGTACAATTTTTTCGTCACTGTTTCTGATGCCGACATCGAATTGGCTCACAACAAAGTTAAGGGCCATACTCATGGACGTTCTATTTGGCTCGATGCTTCCAAGCCAAACGACCGCCGGGAGGTAATTGCTCGCCATGATGTAGTAGTATCGCTTTTACCCCCGCAAATGCACTTAGAAGTTGCACAAGACTGCATTGCACTTGGCAAGCACATGGTTACAGCCAGTTATGTCAGTAAACAGGTGTTGCGTCTTGGCGACGAAGCCCGCCAGCGCGCCCTCGTTTTCATGAACGAGATCGGCCTCGACCCTGGCATTGACCACATGAGTGCTATGCAGCGCATCCATCAAATCAAGGCCAAAGGAGGAAAAATAACGGCCTTCAACTCCTACACAGGTGGATTGGTGGCACCTGAAAGCGACGACAATCCCTGGCATTACAAGTTTAGTTGGAATCCACGAAATGTGGTTTTGGCGGGACAAGGCACGGCCCAATTTTTGGAGGATAACAAGCTGAAATACATCCCCTATCGCCGCCTTTTTCGGCAGTACAGGTTGGTCAACATACCCGGCATGGGACAGTGGGAGGTTTATGCAAATCGTGATTCGCTGCTCTATCGAGAAGCTTATGGGCTGCAAAACATCCGCACACTTTTCCGGGGCACCATCCGTCATCGAGGTTTCTGCGATGCTTGGAATGCCCTCGTCCGAATTGGCCTCACTGACGCAACTTTCCCAATCGTTGACAGCGACAAACTTTCTTACCACGACCTGATGGAGGCTTTTCTAGGCATCAGCCAACATACAGGGTCGGTAAAAGACCGTATGGCCAAAATGATTGAAACAGACCCAGATAGCGATATTATGCAGAAATTGGAGTGGTTAGGGCTGTTCAGTAAGCGGCGGATTAAAGTAAAAGACGCAACGCCTTCGTTGATTCTTGAAAATTTGCTTTTAGAGAAGTGGGCATTGGGCGCTCATGACAAGGACATGATCATAATGCAGCATGTTTTTGAATATGAGTTACAGCGGAAGAAGCACAAACAAACCTCTACGCTGGTAATGAAAGGCAATAACAATACAGATACCGCTATGTCACGACTGGTGGGCTTGCCACTTGGCATCTTTGTCAAATTGTTGATGTTGGGTAAAATCTCTACTACAGGGGTTAACATTCCTACCATGCCAGAGGTGTACGAGCCTGTGATGGCAGAATTGGAGGAATATGGGGTGAAATTTATTGAACAGGAAGATTGAAGCGATTGATCCGATTGGAGGATTGATTCGATTGTTTCGATTGGGGCGCTGGGTTAAATATCTCCATGGCTTGATGAATAGATTGAACTATTGACCTCTAAATCAGTTTACCGAACAATTAAAAAATCAAACTTAACGCCCAATCGAATCAATCGAACCAATCGTACAATGCTCGGTTTCCGCTTCACAGATTACAAGCCTGACCCGAATCAAACGACGTTTGATCGGCTGTTCAAGATTTTCCAGGAGCTCATGCTCTACACTTCGGGCGATGTTTATGAAGCATTGGCATGGCTCAACGAGCTCGATCGCGAGTACAAACTCACGACCGAAGATTATGGAATGGGCGATTTCATAAACGAATTAAAAGAAAAAGGCTACATCCGTCCTGATGGAGATGCAGAAGGAGGATTTGGCCCTACCTCAAAACTTGAAATCAGCCTGCGGCAAAAAAGCCTGGACGATATTTTTGGCGATCTGAAAAAAGCCAAAAGCGGCCAACACAACACAGGCACCATCGGGCGCGGCGATGAGTACACTGCCGATGTAAAGCCCTTTGAATTTGGCGACAATCTGGAAAACATCGCCATTACAAATTCGCTGCAAAACGCTTACATCAACCACGGTATTGACGAATTTAACCTGACCCAAGAGGATTTAGAGGTGCATGAAACGTATTTCCAAAGCCAGATGTCGTCCGTTCTGATGATTGATATTTCGCACTCGATGACGTTGTATGGGGAAGATCGCATCACACCCGCTAAAAAAGTTGCCTTGGCGTTGGCGGAGTTCATCCGCACTCGTTTCCCAAAAGACACCCTGGACATCATCGTTTTCGGCGACGACGCCTGGCCTATAGAGCTCAAAGACTTACCCTACCTCACCAACGGCGAATATCATACCAACACTGTGGCAGGGCTGGAACTTGCACTCGATATTTTGAAAAAGCGCCGCAACCCGAATCGGCAGATTTTCATGGTCACGGACGGGAAGCCCACCTGTCTGAAGATTGGGAAAAACTATTACAAAAACTCTTTCGGCCTCGACCGCAAAATCATCACTCGTTGCCTGAGCCTCGCACTTCGCTGTAAAAAAATGGGGATTCCGATCACAACATTTATGATCGCTCGAGACCCCTATCTCATGCGTTTTGTGGAGACTTTTACACAGACAAACAACGGGACGGCGTTTTATTCCAGTCTGTCGGGCTTGGGCTCGTTTGTGTTGGAGAATTATAAGAAACGGAAGAAGAAGCGATTGTGATCATTTCTTGGCCGTCAGCCCAATTTTCTTCCCCTCTTCTAGCATCCGCTGAAAAGCAGCCTCATAATTATTCTCAATTTCCCCATCCAGAATCGCTTCGCGCAAAGCAGTTTTGATTACCCCTACCTCTCTGGAAGGTTGAATATCAAAGGTTTGCATGATAATTTCACCGGTAATGGGTGGCTGCCAAAGTCGAAGACGGTCGGCTTGCGTCACCAAAGCCATGCGTTCCTTGAGGTATTCATAGCCCTCCAGATATCTGCGCATTTTCTGCGGATTCTTGGTCGTGATGTCTGATTCACAGAGTTTCATCAAATCCTCAATGTCAGGTCCTGCATCAAATAAGAGGCGGCGTACAGCCGAATCGGTCACCTGTTCCTTGGTCAGCGAAATGGGGCGCAGGTGGAGCAGTACCATTTTCTGCACAAACTCCATTTTGGAATCGAGCGGCAGGCGCATCTCCCGAAAAATCTTCGGAACCATTTTCGCGCCCAGCCATTCATGGCCGTGGAATGTCCAGCCACCCGCCTCTTGGTCGAATTTTTTAGTGGCAGGTTTGGCAATGTCGTGCAGTACCGCAGCCCAGCGCAACCAAATATTATCAGAACGGCGGCAAAGGTTGTCAAGCACTTCGAGCGTGTGGTAAAAATTGTCTTTGTGCCCTCGTCCGTTTCGGTCTTCAACGCCTTGCAGTGCGACCATTTCCGGGAAAATCAATTTTAATAATCCACAGTCAAACAGCAACTTAAAACCAACTGAAGGCTTATCCGTCATCAGAATTTTTTCCAACTCCCCTGTTATCCGCTCTTTGGAGATGATGTGAATACGGCTTTTGTATTTGGCAATTCCGTTGAAGGTGGAAGGCTCGATTTCAAAGTCCAATTGATTCGAAAAACGGATGGCGCGGAGCATTCGGAGCGGATCATCGGAAAAGGTTTGCCCTGGATCTAGTGGCGTTTTAATGATTTTGTGCTCGAGATGTTCCAGGCCGTTGAATGGATCAATAATGTGACCAAAATCATCTTCGCTTAGGCTCATTGCCAGTGCATTGATTGTAAAATCACGGCGGTTTTGATCGTCTTCCAAAGTGCCCAGCTCCACATCCGGCTTACGGCTGTCGGGACTGTAACTTTCACGCCGCGCGCCCACGAACTCATATTCAATGCCTTTACAGCGCAACATGGCGGTACCAAAGCGACTGTAAACCGCAACCTTTGGTCGAGGCGATAAGCGGCTTGCAACTGCCTCTGCCAACTGAACCCCGTCTCCAACGCACACAATATCAATGTCTTTGGTAGGTCGGCCCAACAAACGGTCGCGGACAAATCCGCCCACGACATACGCGGGAACACCCATTTCTCGGGCGCACTGGCCGACTATTTCTAAAACCCTGCGCTCGTCAGGGTGAATTGTGAAGAACATGGGTTGATAATGTGGTCAATTGGAATAATGTGGTCAATGTGAAAGGCTTGCGACGCGTGAATCTAAAAGTCACCCGTCTCAAGCCGTAGCCATTTCTAACATTTCACGCTCGCCCGACAATTCATAGTCCAAATTCGAGTAAACGTATTCGATCTCCTCTAAAATAGCAAACAGCGTAGAAGGTTCCATTTCCGTCACCAATCGTGCGCGAAATGGCTTAATATCCGGCAAGCCCTTAAAATATGGGGCGTAATGCCGCCGCATTTCGAGCACACCAAGCTTTGGGCCTTTCCAGGCGAGGCTATCACTCAAGTGTTGGCGAGCGGCGTGTACCCGCTCGTGAATGTCTGGGGGGGCAAGCAGCTCACCCGTAGCAAAGTAGTGTTTGATTTCCCGAAAAACCCAGGGATATCCAATGCTGGCGCGACCAATCATAATGCCATCCGGGCCAAAACGATTTTTATAGTCCAGGGCTTTTTGCGGACTGTCCACGTCCCCATTACCAAATATCGGGATATGAATGCGAGGGTTGTTTTTCACCCTTGCGATCCATTCCCAATTGGCCTCGCCTTTGTACATTTGGGCGCGGGTACGGGCATGTATGCTAAGTGCCTGTATGCCGACATCTTGCAGACGTTCAGCCACTTCCATGATATTGATGGTAGAATCGTCCCAGCCAAGGCGCGTCTTTACAGTGACGGGGTACTTAGTGGTTTTCACAACAGCCTCGGTGAGTTTCACGAGTTGTGGAACGTCTCTGAGAAGACCCGCGCCCGCCATTCGACAGGCCACTTTCGCCACCGGGCATCCAAAATTGATGTCAATCACATCTGGGTTTTTGGCCTCAATAATTTCGGCGGCTTCGATCATGTTTTCCAATTGGCCACCGAAATATTGAATGCCTACCGGACGCTCGTAATCGAAGATTTCAAGTTTTTGAAACGTCTGTTTCGCCTCGTGTACCAAACCGTCTGCTGAAATAAACTCGGTATATACCATGTCAGCGCCCTGTTCCTTGCAGAGTTTGCGAAACGGAGGGTCGCTCACATCCTCCATAGGGGCGAGGAGGAGCGGAAATTCACCAAGTTCTACGTTGCCAATTTTGACCATGGGGCAAAGGTCGGGAATTTGATGCGAATCTTGGGATAAGAATGGAACACTGATAACACGGATAAGACACGGATTTGCACGGATTTTTCCTATAAAATCCGTGTCTTATCCGTATCATCCGTGTTCCATCCCCTCACGCCCGGCTGCTCCACTCGCTCCCTGAAACATCCGGCACCGTCAATTTCTTTCGATTTTCCAGATGAAACCGCAGACCAAGCAAGGCCGCTACTTCAGCACCTGCCATCTGACTTTCAATCAATTTTTCTGGCGTGTAGTATTGCTGCACAAAATGGGTATCAAAATCCCCACTCACAAAGGCCGGATGGTCAAGCACAAATTGACCAAAAGGCAAAGTGGTCGCCACCCCCTCCACCTCGTAGGCCGCAATGGCTTCTTTCATTTTTTGAATGGCTTCGGAGCGGGTTGCACCATGTACGACGAGTTTGGCCAGCATCGGGTCGTAATAAATCGGAACTTCCATGCCCTCTTCAAAACCTCCATCCACGCGAATGCCCGGACCACTTGGAATGCGGTATTTTTCCAAGGTGCCGACGGAGGGTAGGAAATTGTTCAGGGGGTCTTCGGCGTACACTCGAACCTCCAAAGCATGGCCGTTAATCTTCAAATCTGCTTGGGTAAAAGGCAGTTTTTCGCCACGTGCTACACGAATTTGGAGTTCCACAAGATCCAGCCCGGTGATCATCTCTGTTACAGGATGCTCCACCTGCAGACGGGTGTTCATTTCCAAAAAATAGAAATTCCGCTCAGAATCTACGAGAAATTCCACCGTGCCAGCACCAATATAATCACAGGATTTAGCTACGCGAACGGCGGCTTCGCCCATGGCCTGACGCATTTCAGGAGAAAGAATGGCAGACGGTGCTTCTTCTACCACTTTTTGGTGCCGACGTTGGATACTACACTCACGTTCAAAGAGATACACGATGTTGCCGTAATTATCGCCCATGACCTGAACCTCCACATGGCGAGGACCAGTAACGTATTTTTCAATAAAAACCGCCCCGTCACCAAAGGCTGAAATAGCTTCTGATATGGCTCGCTCCATCTGTTCTTGCGTATCCTCCTCGCGCTCCACGATACGCATGCCCTTACCGCCGCCACCCGCAGATGCTTTGATCAAAATTGGATAACCGACACGCCGACCGATCTCTTTGGCCATTGCGACATCCGTAATGGCTTCTTCGATGCCGGGCACCATGGGCACATTGTATTTTTTTGCAGCTTCCTTGGCGGAGAGTTTGCTGCCCATCACTTCGATGCTTTTCGGACTTGGGCCAATAAAGGTGATACCGGCCTCCCCTACCATGCGGGCAAACCCAGCATTCTCGCTTAAAAAACCATACCCTGGGTGAATGCCGTCCACACCCAATCGCTTGGCGGCTTCGATGATTTTGTCGCCCCGCAAATAACTTTGGGCAGAAGGTGGAGGGCCCAGCAGCACCGCCTCATCCGCAAAACGGACGTGAGGCGCATGGCGGTCAGCCTCAGAATACACGGCTACCGTAGAGATGCCCATACGACGGGCAGTGCGCATGACGCGGAGAGCGATTTCGCCACGATTGGCTACGAGGATTTTTTTCATGAGGCAAAGAAATGGTGTCAGATTTTAACAGCTTCTTGCTGGATTCGTTTTTTTACAATTGCCCAAGAAATATCCTCGAACAAAATAGGATCAGCATCACCCTCAGCATCATCAAAATAAGTTAGGCTACGAAGCGCATGGAACACTGATGCCTCACCGTATTTCAGTGAGTAGCAGTCAAATAGGTAAGGAAGGGGGAATTCTCTTAGTAAGTAGTAAAGATCGAAAAAATCACGCTTACGGCCACGCCCGGCTATGGCTGCAATCTTCATCAATGCGATATCTTCTCGATGCAGCAGCCGTAGGCCATCTATCTCCAAAAGCGAGTTCCTGATTGGGTATGGATGTACAACAAAATCCACTTTTACGCCCTGGGTCATCGTGATTAGGATATGTTCGCTTGTGCTCAACATTTCACTGCCCCATTGGAGACGCAAATGCTGCATCATCTGATCGGTCGAAAAAGGCTGGAGGGTAAAAAAGTCAAGGTCGTATGATTCACGATGGCCAATCTGCAAGGAGAGCGATGTGCCGCCCACGAGAAAGAAATCGCTCAAGTGAGCGTCTTTGGACAGCCCTTTTAAGAGTTCCAGAGTTGCTGGACTGACGGTTCGGTATTGTAGCATCGGAACTGTTCTTTCGGCGTATTGAAAAAAGCGGCACAGTAGTTCAGCACACGCTTGTCCATAGTTCGCAATTGGAGCGCGATGCTTTTAATTTTTTCCCGGCCGTAATAGACAAGTATTTGATGCCAGTCGCTAAGTGTACCATAGTGCAGCACTCTGTCTACGACATAAGAGGCATTCTTGTCCCAATGAATGGACTCGTAGCGGGTGTCCCAGAAAATGGCGCGAGTGAGTTGCATGATGCTGTTTAGAGAGGTCAAAAATACGGATTTTTAAAGATTTTGCTTGCATTTTCTTTACTTTTCATCCTTTAAAAAGTACTCCTGGATAATCCGGTGCCGCCTATTCAAAAAGTACTCCTGAATAATCCAGTGCCGCCAGCGCCAGGAACCGCCGCCCGTTTCGGTGTCCAGATCACCATCGAACTCTAGCAGGTGGCGGCGGGACATTTCGTTTAGGAAGTGAACGAGGCGGAGGGGGAGGGAGGATTGGAGAGATAGTGTTATTCTGAGAGCAATATGAGATTTTAGGACTAAGCGCCCATGATTTTTTAGAACTTTTTTGAATCTATGATAAGGGCTACTCAGTTGCAAGGAGTTTTCTATTTTCAAACCCGCATCGTCCATCCAGTTTGAGATTGATATAAGTAATCCCAAAATTGATCCAGTTATAACACAAACAATCACTAAATCAAGAGTTATAGTTTCACCACTTACAACAAGGTCAATATCTATTACCCAGAGAATAAGCAAAACAATAGTAGCGAAAAACATCCCCAAAATGTACCCTACTCCAATGTTCAAGATAAAATCATTTTTTTTAAATTTTTTATCCCAGTTCTTAGTGAAGTTTATCCAACTCCAAGATTCATCCTCGTTAAAAAGGAGTACCTTTTTTTCGTTGAAATAATTCCATGTATTCCAAAGCTTCCAATAAGGGGCTTTTTTTACCCTCGATGCCATTACGAAGTTCCATATAGTAATGATTAAGTTCCCAGTTACAATAAAGGAGTTTGAAAATAAAGCGAGTAAGAACGTGAAAAATGTATAAAAAAGAGAAGCGCCAAGAGATGAAATTGTTACTAATAGCGGCGAAATAGCTATGCTATAAATAATAAAGAGTAGAAGGTCCATGATACTCCACGATGCGGGTGGGACGAGCAAAATGAATAATCCGAACAATAGAATAAGAATAATGGCCGTAACTGTATCATTAACGAGGCCAAACAACCACGCTTTTTTTGACCATGCTGGTTGAAGGTTTGATAACTCAAATACCCTCAACTTATTTTCCTCCATCTTCCCCGCCAAAAACCCCAACCATTTTTTCGCCTTCTCCGCTGGATAATCTCGCCTCACCTTATTTCCCAGAGCATACCCAACGAACCGCTCCACCAACTCTTCTTGCCGCCCAACTACATCAGTAGCCACAAACCCAAACTCTGACCATTTTTTCCCAGACGCAAAAAGCAATTGCGCCGTATTCAAATAAAACGGATTTTCAATAGCTTGCTTCAAAAAAGGGTCTTTCTGAATAGCATTCAGCAGAGGTTTTGCTTCAGGTGTAAGACCAGCATAAGCAATCAAATTCATCTCGATTTGGTCCGCCGTGAGCGGCGCAACTTCAACCTGGCTGTACACGGGTGCGTCTTTCGTGGCTGCATATTCATTAATGCGTGAAGAGATTGCGAATTGATTTTCAGGCTTCATTCCAAAATGCCCAAGAGCTTCGAGACAGGAATTTCGATCCTGCTCTGGCATTTCATCCAGCCCATCAAGCAAAAGAATAAGCGGAATTTTGAGACGGATTTTTTCGGCCAAGGCTTTGGAGGCGCCGAGTTCGTTGGGGAGTATGCGTTTCAACCATTCGTCAAAAGTGGCAAATTCTGAGCGCCAAGTAGCAAGGTTGAGCAATACTGGGATTGGGCAAGTGGCTCTGTCGGCGGCTTTAGCCGCAGGATTTCCAGCGACTAAAGTCGCCGGTACAGCCTCGGCCCGCTTCAGCAATTCTACCGCGAGTTGAAGCAGCAAAGTTGTCTTACCAGCACCGGGCAGCCCGACTACCAACAATCTGCCATGGGAAAGGTCGAATATTTCACCTATTTCATGGCCAACTTGCTCGTCTTGTAGGGTGATGAAATTTTGTGCAGTTTCCTCAGAAGTACCTGTGTGAGAAGCGTTTATGCGCAGGTTGACAGGAAATCGCCCAGCGAGCTTGGAGTCAATGCGCTTTTGGTATTTCGCCTTGAAATTGGCAATGAGCTCGTCTTGGAGGGAAGGTTCGAAGCTTGAGTTGACAGAGGCCGTAGCAGCGGGCGCATTTTTCCAAAATCCAAACAACAGCACAGCTGTCGTTCCCAATACGACCGTCAATGGCTCAATTTCCATTTCAGGTGACAAAAAACCAGGCCTTGGCAAAAATTTTGCCCAAATCAATGCAAGCCACAGTGTGGTCAGACCGAAGCTGAGTTTTACAACAGAGCGGAGTTGGATCATCGTGGTTGTAATGTTCATTGGATGGACAAACGTACAAAAGCCACGCGAAAGAAAGTCATAGTCTCACTTCGAGTGGGAATATCACTGCATCCTCTCCAACACCTTAATCTTCCGCCTTACCCACCACAATGGCAAAATCCCAAACACCCCAAAGGAAGTGTCTATAAACCGCCAGAAGACGGGTATCTCCCGAATTGGCCCGCAGATAAAAGCCAAAAACGGCACTAAAACACAAGCAATCATACCCCATTCGATCACCCAAATGTTGCGCACCGGATCGCGCCATGGGCCGATAAATGCAATGCCGATGACAATGTGCGCAAAGGCCAGCCAATCGTAGCCATAGGCCAGTTGGGGGTATTTTGCGTAGGTATCATTAATGGCGGCGGTGGTTTTTTCGAGCCAAAACCGAAGGCTATCGGGAAAGAGTGGATGATATTGCGCCAGCCAATTTAGCTCCGTCTGAATGGGAAACGCCGTGAGTCCACTGAGGATCAAAAGCACTACAAAGAGGGTAATCCAAATACGGATTTGTTGGAGGAGAGTGTCTTGTTGGGTAATTTCCATGATGCAGTAAATGTTAAAGTTTGAGGGGCGCAAAAATTTTTTTCAAGACTTTTCTGCCTTCAAAAATTAGATCGAAAAGCAGGGAAAAACCCTACCTATTTTGGGCTAGTTTTTCTGCTAAATGCTTCCCCAGTATATAGTTAAAGTGCAAACCTTTTTTGTGGCCAAAAACCTTTCCCTCAAATTTCCGCACCCAGCGTATACCCGAGATGGCGTTGGTCAACAATACTTCTTCGGCACCTAAAATATCCTCCAATGAAGTGGGTTTTTCGCGCACTTCCCAACCCTCTGTCCGAAGAAGGCCACACAACAAATTCTGCAAAGTGCCATTTATTTGTCCATCGAAACGCGGCGGGACAAACACTATGTCGCCCAGCAACCAAATTACATTGCTGCCCGTCGCTTCGCAAACTCGTCCGTGCGAATTCAACACTATGAGATCGTCCGCACCTTTCACACGGGCCTCCATGGCTGCCGCCACATAACGCGCTCCGCTTAAAGTTTTAATCCCCGAAAGGGAATCAACAGGCAGCTGAACCGTCTCACAGAGACACACTTCAAGTCCGGCCCCCAGCCACTCGAAAACACCTGATCGCAATGGTTCTGTCGTGACGAGGAATTGTGGTGTATTGTCTGCGGGCCAATAAAGCCCTCCCGCCGAACGCCACACCGTCAAGCGGATCCGTGCATTGCCCGGGTTAGCTTTTGTTATCTCTTTTTCAAAATAATCCTCCGTCCAATGTGGCGGTATCTCGAACCCCAAAACCTTCATTCCATTTGCAAAACGTTCCCAGTGCAATGGCCAAAAGGGTACTTGCCCCTCGAAAGCCCGCACTGTTTCAAAAAGCCCGTCGCCATAAAACATCGCCCTTTGCAGCAGGGTGAAGGTTTCAGGTAAGGCGGGAAGCAATTGACCGTTGAGGTTAACCATGTTCTTTGAAAAGTCTGGCAAATAGAATTATTCGATTTTTCGAATGATAGTATTGATTCGATTGGTGCGGTAAAGACAGCTTTTCCGTGCAAAGAAACGCCCAATCGGAATAATCGAATCAATCCAATAATCCAATAATTCCAAATCCCCTCATCCGATTTCATCATCATCATTTTCAATCTTTTTTAATTATGCACACTAATCTTTTAATCGCCCTCCCCCGCCCAATTGCCGTTTTGTTTTACCTCTTTTTAATCCTCTTTTTGCCTAAAAACCTACAGGCGCAGAATGCTGACAAGCCAGTGGCAACATGGCTCGAATCTTATCGAAGTTCTGCCGATTTCAGACCTGTAGCATTGTTCCAAAAGGTAACACAGGAGCGCAGCGACCTGAATAGTACGGTCGAAAACGCTAGCCTCTTAAACCTCGACCAAGGGGCAGTCGCCGAGTTACTCCAGGTCGCCCCCCAAGCCCTTCGTTTTGCTATCCCAACTGCCGAAGGAACCATTGAACTCGAACTTGCCCAAGTGGAAATTCTTGCCCCTGACTTCCTGGTAAGCACAAACGCACAAGAGAATGTGCCCTACCAAAAGGCCGTGCATTATCGCGGCATAGTGCTTGGAGACACGCACTCTATTGCCTCTCTGAGCATCAGTAGCAGCGGCCTGATGGCAATGGTAGCCAATGAATCCGGCACTTATGAACTCGGCCAGTTGGAGGATGGTTCTGGCGACTATGTCTACTACAAAACCCAGAATCTCAAAGCTTTGTCGCCCAATACCTGTTTCTCTGATGAGGAGTCGCTTATGGGCGATGATGGCAGCACGCAAGGTTCTGATGACCGTGGAGTAGGCTGTAAAACCGTACAAGTTTATTTTGAATGCGATTACAAACTTTACATGGACAAAGGCTCCAATACCACAAATGTTGGTAATTATGTGACGGGGCTTTTCAATCAAATTGCCACGCTCTATGCCAACGAAAACGTCGGCATAGTAATTTCCCAGATTTATGTCTGGACCACTTCTGATCCTTATGTTGGCTACAACAGCACCAGTGCTGTGCTCAATGCTTTTCGCCAAACGCGGGGCACCACGTTCAACGGCAATCTTGCCCACCTGCTTAGCACCCGGAATCTTGGAGGCGGCATCGCTTATGTTGACGTGATTTGCGTCAAACAGTACGCTTATGGGGTGAGTGCAATTACCTCTTCCTACCAAAATGTCCCTACTTACTCTTGGACGGTAGAAGTGGTAACACACGAACTGGGGCACAATCTCGGTTCCTGGCATACACAATCCTGTAACTGGCCAACTGGCGCTCTCGACAACTGCGTCAATCCCGAAGGCTCATGTCCGCCTGGTCCTCCCCCAGTCAATGGCGGCACTATCATGAGTTATTGTCATTTGACGGGTCATGGCATCAATTTCAACAAAGGCTTTGGCCCCACTCCCGGGGCACGAATACGCGACAAAGTATTGAATTCCAGTTGCGTGCCTCAGAATGGAACAATTCCCACGGGCTTGGCTTCTTCCAACATAACCGGCACATCAGCAACGTTAAGCTGGCTTCCTGTCGCAGGCGCTACGAGCTACACGGTGCAATACAAACTCAGCACTTCCAGTTCATGGACAACTGCGGGAACAATCTCCATAAGCTCCTACAACCTCAGCAATTTAACATCCGATAAAACCTATAATTGGCAGGTTAAAACAGATTGCTCCAATTATTCTGCTATTGCAAACTTCACCACTGGTTCAGGAGGCGGCGGCGGTGGCGCCTGCAACGCTCCTACAGGGCTGAGCGCAGTCAGTATCACATCCTCTTCGGCCACCTTGATTTGGAATGCTGTATCCAACGCAACTAGCTACACCGTCCAGTACAAATCAGGCAGTTCCAGCATTTGGATTACAGCAGGGACAAGCACCTCTGCCACCTACAACCTGGACAATTTGACTCCCTCAACAAACTACAATTGGCAGGTGAAGGCCAACTGTTCAGTGTATTCAAGTATAAGCAGTTTTACCACCCCCAATTCGGGTGGTGGTGGCACATGTGATTCCCCAGCCACTTTGAGCAACAACTTAATTGGCAGTACCTACGCCTCCATTTCTTGGAGTGCAGTGGCTGGAGCGACAAATTATACCCTGCAAATCAAATTGGCCAACCAAAGCAATTGGTTCACGCTTGGCACGGTGAATGTCACGAGTGTGGTGATTAGCGGCTTGCAGCCCAGCACCTCGTATCACTGGCGCGTAAAGGCCAGTTGTTCCGTATATTCCAGTGTAAAATTGTTGACCACAGCGGCCGGTCTTGGGGACGGCGAAGTGGGTAATTTTAGTCAGCCAACGCTTTCAGAAAACCTCGAAATGGGAGCATTGGAACTATTTCCAAACCCAGCAATAGAGGCGCTCAATCTGCGTTTTTCTGGCGACATACTGCAACAACATAAACTGGTAATAACCGATGCAATGGGTCGCATGGTATCTCAACAATCTTTCCAGGGGAGCTTGAATGTTACTGCGTTTGCACCAGGAGTTTACTTTGTAACCTTGCTGGAAGAAGGGCAATGCATTGCTACACAACGGTTTGTGAAAATGTAAAGCGAAATTTATTTCGCCAAAAGGAACATACCGCAGCGAAATAATCTTCGCTCTAGAGGAAAGTCAAGCACTCAATATGAGAAACGAATTCACTTTATAGTAAACCCAATCTTTTGTCCCGAATAAAATCGGGATTTTATCTCAACGCCTGATTTTTGACCATAATCTCACTGCCGTTTTACCAAAGTGCCGGTCTCTAACGAGGGGTCGGCGCTTTGTTTTAGTGTTGTTTGCTACAATCGGAGGCTTACGAAAACTTAAATGTTTCGCAAGCCTTTTTTATTAGTGTCTGCTACATCTGCCTATTTTGTGCCCAGATTTACTTCTGCCGATGTTCCATAACGCTCTTGCTCTGCTTTCTTGTTTTTTCATATTTTCCTTTTTTGGAGAAGCCCAGGCGCAAACCATTCAAACCGAAGTTATTGAAATACCCGGAACAGTGGTTTCCTTCCATTTGGCATTGTTGGAAGGTGGCGTTTTCCAAATGGGAAGCCCAATCAAGGAGGAAGGCCGCGAAGACGACGAAGGGCAACATTCAGTTACGATTGACAGTTTTTGGATAGGCATTTGCGAAGTAACCTGGGATGAATTCTATTGTTACCAATTCCGGCACGAAGACAGTGATTCAAGCTTTGTAAGCAGTGGTTTTAAAGCCGATGCAGTAGCCCGCCCTTCTCCACCTTATTTTGATTTCACCTATGGCCGAGGCCGTTCTGGTGGTTACCCGGCAAGCACCATAACCCAACAATCCGCCCTTAGATATTGCCAATGGTTGAGCGATAAAACCGGAGATTTCTACCGCCTGCCTTCGGAAGCTGAGTGGGAATACGCTTGCCGGGCGGGTGCTCAAACGGCATTTTCCTGGGGCGATAAACCAAAGCAAGCGGACGAATATGCCTGGTTTTACGACAACAGTGCAGGCTCTTATCAAAAAGTCGGCACAAAGAAACCAAACGCCTGGGGTCTTCATGATATGCACGGAAATGTAGCCGAGTGGACTTTAGATTTTTACACCGCTGATTATTTCCAACGTCTTGATTCCATGTCGGTTAACCCTATCATCTTCCCAAATAAAAAACACTCGCGCACGGTGCGGGGCGGCAGTTTTGAGGATTATACTCCTCAACTTCGTTGCGCGGACCGTCGTAAAAGCGACCCCAAATGGCAGGCTCGCGACCCTCAAATTCCCAAAAGCAAGTGGTGGAACCCCGATTCACCGTTTGTAGGCTTCCGAATTATCCGGGATAAGAAAACGCCTTCAAGAGTAGAGCGCGATGCTTTTTTCGAAAATGCCATTAAGGATTAAGGTTTAACCATGTGATAATAACGCCCCTCCTTCGCTAAGGCCACCGCGGGCAAAAATGAGGAAATGGCCCAATGACCCAATGACTTAATAAGCTCTTCAACATGACGTTTTCAAACTTCCTCCAAAGGGCTTGGTTGCCCCAACTTGCACTCGCTGCAGTAGCCCTTGTGGTATATGCCACTTCAGTATCCAACGGTTTTGTATTCTTTGACGACGATAAGGCTATTCTCTACAACAAAGCCCTGCAGAATCCCTCATTGGGGAAGTTTTTCAAAGGCGAAAATTTGGGCATGTACGCCCCTTTAACTTGGATTGCCTATTGGATTGGACAAGGCCTTTCTGAAAAAGAAGCATGGGGGTATCACCTGCTGGCACTCTTGCTTCACGCGCTCAATGCTGCTATGGTCTTTGCCTTTCTTAGGCGCCTGACGGGTCAGGATTGGGCAGCGTTTTTTGCGGCGCTTTTGTTTGCTGTCCACCCGATACAAGTGGAGGCGGTGAGTTGGGCGGCTGCGCTCAGTACAGTCTTGTTTTCAACGTTTTATCTCGGAAGTTTGCTGGCGTATCTAGAATGGCGAAGATCATCTAAAATGCTTTGGCTTGGGCTTTCTTTGATGGCATTCATAGCAGCCTGTCTGTCCAAATCAGCTGCTGTGACCTTACCGCTTATTTTGATGGCGGTGGATTATTATTTTACGATGTCTGGTCGTCAGCTGACGTCTAGTCGTCTGACGACCAATCTTTTAAATAAAATACCATTTCTCGTAATAGCACTCTTTTTTGGTCTTTACACTTTTAGCACACGGGAGCAGGAAGGCCACAACATAGAGGCGTCCTCGGCCCTGTTTTCGATGGGGGATCGCTTTTTAATGGTTTGCCAGACGCTGCTTTTTTATCCTTTCAAACTCTTGATTCCGCTCGGGTTTTCTATTTCTTATCCATTTATAAAAATGAATGGCACATGGGGTTGGGCGTATTATGTTGCGCCAATCGCACTCCTTGTGCTGGGGTGGGTGGTTTGGAAAAAAGGTCGAGGCAATCCTGATATACTACTTGGCCTGGCGCTATATCTCCTGCCTTTAACCGTCATGTTGCCCTTCCGAACGGTGGGCAGTTTTGAGCTTCGGTCAGATCGCTATGTTTATCTTTCTTGCATTGGCTTGTTTTTCATTGCTGGTCTATTTCTGGAAAAAATAAAACCCGAGATTCGCAATGGAATTTTGGTCGTCGCGGCAGCGACCTTGGCCTTTTTAGCATTCCGACAAACCACTGTATGGGCAGACGGCGTGAAATTGTTTGAAAATTGTACCGAGAAAACGCCCGAATCCTCCCTATGTCAGTGCAACCTCGCTTACAACCAGCTCATTTCCAATGATTTCCATGGCGCGGTGAAGCACTACAGTGAATCCTTGAAATACGACCCCAGTACTGTAGAAGCTTATAATGGTCGAGGGCAGGCATATTTTCAATTGCGGAAATACCCGGAGGCCTTGGCTGATTTCACAGCTGCGATCCAGGCTGGAATTGTGACCCCTAAATTGTTTTTGAACAAGGGGAAATGCCTTGTTATCCTTAACCGTGCTGCAGAGGCGGTTCCGGATTTGAACCGCAGCATTGATCTGGAACCTAAATCACCTGAAGTCTTTTACTTTCGCGCTGTAGCACATGAAAAAGGAGGAAATATTCCGAATGCGCTGGAAGACTACGCCCAAGCTATTAAACTGAACCCGAATTATGTGGAAGCATTGGTTAACCGCGGTCTAATACGCACGAAAGCAGAACAATTTGGAGAGGCGGTGAGCGACTATACCGCCGCGCTTTCAAATGCAACACCACAAGTACAACCCATGATCTTGAACAACCGTGCCTTTGCCCATCTTAAATCGGGCCAGCTTGCCAAAGCGCTTGAAGATGCCGAAAAAGCCCTGAAAATCAACCCGAATTACCCTTTTGCTTACAATACCCGTGCTGCTATTTTCAAACAAATGGGACAAGCTGCCAAGGCTCAGGCGGATTTGGCAAAGGCACAACAGCTGCAGGGTAAATAAAAAAACCCTCGTCCTGGCGATGTCAGAACGAGGGTTCAATCCGTTAAATATCTTGGGTCAACGCTGGAGCATAAAGCGCATCACTTCTTTTTCTCCTTTTTCGTTTAGCATCTCAAAGAAATAAATACCTGCTGTAAGACTACGTGGCATTTCTACACGAAGAATATCTTCTACAACGGTCAATTTTTGGGTATACACAATTTGGCCCTGCGTATTGACCACCTGCAACTGCAATTTTTGCCCTTTCCAATCAGCAAGGTCGGCGTAAAACACTCCTGTTGAAGGGTTAGGGAAAAGCAGCAGGGAGTTTAGGTTTTCAACGGGTACGCCTTCCCTTTCCCTGGAATTTTCATCGCCAGAATCACTTAAAACGGTACAGTTGAATGTGTTGAGGTGCGCTTCATTAAATGCCTGACCCTTTAAGCGCGAAGTGATGTGGATGAAAGTAACATTGGCTCGGGTTGGCAGGGTGTATTCAAAAACCTCGGATTGACCATTGGCAATACTGTCAGCCATGGATTTGAATTGTATCGAGTAAATAGGCGAATAATTAGGGCTGCGCACCAAATAGGTCCGGCCCTGATCAGAGGTGTAATACGAATTGTTCGCAGGTGCAATGGCTGTCAAACCGTCTGGAATTTGTATTGCGGTGAAAATCAACTTGTCGGAACAATTATTCGTAACACGAATGCGATAAGTGTAATTCCGTGAAAGGTCTGACTTGATGCTTAGCAGTTCGTACTTCAGGCAGCCATTCGTCTTGAGATCACATGGGGCTTCATCTTGAATTTTCACAGCAAAACAGCAGGGTTTTTCCTGCCCACAGTTGTCTTTAACAGAATAACAGACCTGCGTGGTACCCAATGGGAATTGGCTTCCAGAAGGCAACCCTTCCGTTCTGCTCAATTGAAGGCCCGGGCATATACAATCACTGGCAGCCAACGGATCAGCATAAATTGCGGGCATCGAACTTGCGCCGGAAACCGCGAGAATCGTCACATCATTAGGGCAATTAAGTGCAATATTCGAAGGTGCTGGCGTTAGGTATTGCAAGGTGTAGGTTACGATCGTATCGCATCCGCCAGGAGCGGAAGAAGCAAGATTTGCAATCACGGTACCAGGTTGCGTATAGGTATGGCCTGCAAGCATAACTGTTTCCCCAGGGCAAAAACTTCGCAATTCAGTACGAGTGGGTTGAGGCCTAATCTCTAAAGTGTAAGTGGCTACTGTATCGCATCCGCCTGTGGTTGAGGCAAGATTCATAATTACTGTACCTGGCTGACTATAAGTCTGACCGCCAATCGTCACAGATTCGCCTGGGCAGAACCCGATTGTTTCGTTCCGGGTGATCTTTGGGCTAAATTCCAAAATATATGTTGCGATCGTGTCACAACCATCTGTGGTAGAGGCAAGATTCGCAATTACTGTTCCAGGCTGATCGAAAGTCTGCCCAGCAATCGTCACAGATTCGCCCGAACAAAGACTCAACGTTTCGGTGCGCGTGGGTTGTGGGCGAAGTTCCAAGGTATAGGTTACGACAGTATCGCAACCGTAAGTTGTTGAAGGAATATTCGCTACAACAGTACCTGATTGATTATAGGATTGACCGGCAATCGTTGCAGTTTCTCCAGGGCAGAAACCTACTGTTTCTGAACGAGTTGGGTTTGGTAATATCTCTAATTTATACGTCACGATTGTATCACAACCACTATTTGTCGATGCAATGGTGGCGAGCACTGTGCCTGGCTGGTTGTAGGTCTGTCCTGCAATCGTGATTGATTCTCCGGAACAGAAACCGAGGGTTTCCTCTCTGGTAGGTTGCGGGCGAAGCTCCAGAGTGTAGGTCACGATTGTATCACAACCACTATTTGTCGATGCAATGTTGGCGAGCACTGTGCCTGGCTGGTTGTAGGTCTGTCCTGCAATCGTGATTGATTCTCCGGGACAGAAGCTATGGGTTTCCTCTCTGGTAGGTTGCGGGCGAAGCTCCAGGGTGTAGCTCACGATTGTATCACAACCAATAGTGGTAGTTGGGATAGTGGATACAACGGTTCCAGGCTGAGTATATAAATTCCCATCTATCATTACCGATTCTCCCGGGCAAAAAGCAATGGTAGCTGTGCGGGTTGGTTGTGGGCGTTCCAATAAGTAATAGGTCACCAAAGTATCGCAACCACCTGAAATAGAGGGAATGGTAGCCTGTACCGTGCCGGGTTGAGTGTAAAATTGTCCGCCTATCATTACCGATTCACCCGGGCAAAAATATAGCGTCTGTTCTGCTGTAGGCTGTGCCCAAACCTTTAATACGATGGAATAAAGTGTATCGCAAGCGTCAGTTGTTGAAGCCACTGTATCACTCAGCGTATAGGGCGCACTGTATTGAATTCCATTAAAAGTATAGGTCTCGCCAGCACAAAGCCCAATGACTTGAATGGCAGTATTATAGGGGTTAAGTGTTAGGTTATAGTTGAAAATAGTATCGCACCCGTTTAGATTATGAATAGTGTCTGCTACTATCTTAGGGGCATAATAGTTTACACCGCCAATGTTGACTGATTTGTTTGGGCAAAGCGGGATCGTTTTTGCAATGGTTGGTGCAGGGTTTGGGCTAAACAATTGGGGAAGTAAATTGAGCGGTAGTGGATTTGTAGTGAGGGATGCAGCCTGCATCCAAGAAGATGTGTAAGTCCCTAAGACAATATTGCCAGCCGAAAAATTAGCAGATTGAATGTTGGCAGCCTTAGAACAATTGCCTTCAATCTTTCCATTGGCATCAGTTTTTACGAGCAATATGTCACTGCTTCCGTTCGCACTATTACTGCGCGTATCTCCTACAGCGATAAACCCGCCATCAGCGGTTTGTACTGATTTCATAAATCGGTCAGAAGCAACCCCTCCATAGTTGAATGACCAAAGCAAGTTACCGTTCGCATCAATTTTAGCGAGCATGGCATCTGCTTGTGGGGTGTTTTCCTGGTTATAAGGTACAAGTAAAAAGCCTCCGTCATTCACTTTTTCTATCCGACCACGAATGTTGTCGTTTGGACGCTCGTACACTTTTGACCATATGACTTGGCCAGTGGTTCGTTTGATTTTTTGTACCCAAATCTTCATAACCGAACCTGATGAAGCGGCCATTGTGTAGTCGGCAAGCAGTAGATTGCCATCCTGCGTTGGTTGTGCATAGGAAAGCGCTTCAGTCCCACTTCCGGTATAGCATTTAGTACTTAAAATATTGCCTGTGGCAAGGTCAAGCCGAACATAGATAGATTCACCATCGGCGCCACCACTGGCATAAACAACATTACCGTCAACGTAATTAGAAAGTACGAGATTTCCGACACCTGTACTGAATGTACGGCTCCAAAGGGTGTTACCGTTTTGGTCCAAATGGAGAAATACAGAACTAGGTGCCATATCCGAACCGAAAACCGCATATCCAGAAACAATAAAGCCCCCAGTTGTTAGTGAAATCACGCTTCGTGCGACGTCATTATGTTCGGCGTCGCCAATGGTTCTACTCCAAACCACCGTGCCATTTGCGTCAACCTTTACCAGGAAAGCATCCGCATTGCCTGCGCCAAAACTGCGTGTCTCACCCGCTGCTAAAAATCCACCATCAGGAGTTGCGACGACACTATGGAAAATATCCGCTTGCCCAGCTCCAAATCGCTTCTGCCAAACGGCATTGCCAGATGCGTCGAGGCGAATCAGGAGAGCGTCCTGATTCCCACTTGTGTTGGTGACATGACCTGCCACCACAAAACCATTGCTGGCCTCAGTAACCCAAGTAGCTGCCTCGTTGCCGGGGCCACCAAATGTTTTTTGAAAAGTGGTTTGGCTAAAAACCAAGAGAGTGTGCAGGCATAACACCCACACAAGCAGTTTTCTCGTACGCTTTGCTGCCATGAGTAGAAAGATCGGATTGGTGAACTACTATTGCCACTTCTCAGCTGTTGTGCCCTTCTTGAGTTTCGAAAAATTCCCATTTGCATTCAAACAGAAAAAAGTGATCCTCACACAAGCTTAAGAAGTTGCCTTCTGCAATTGTATCCCCCAAATGTACTATCTCGACTTACTTGTCAATACCAAATGCATTGAATTGTCTTCAAACCGTAACTTTTTTCGACCAACGTACCCATTTAGTGGTAAGAATGGGTGGGTACGAACAAAAAATCAGTCCAAATATCGTTTTGTTAACCCTTCATATTGCTCGATACGTCTATCACGGAAGAAAGGCCAGATGCGACGAACTGCTTCTGTGCGACTTTTGTCCACATTAAACACCGTGTTTTCTTCCGTTTCGGGACTCCCTTGAAATAAGATTTCACCTTGTGGACCAGCCAAGAAACTTTGTCCCCAAAACTGTATTCCACCTGTTACACCAGTCCAATCTGGTTCATGCCCCACCCTATTCACAGCAATGACAGGCAAGCCATTTGCAACCGCATGGCCACGCTGAATGGTAAACCAAGCGCCATGCTGGCGACTTTTTTCTTCAATACTGTCTGTACTTTCCCAGCCAATAGCAGTAGGATAAATAAGCATTTCCGCACCAGCCAATGCCATAAGCCTTGCGGCTTCGGGATACCATTGATCCCAGCAGACTAAAACGCCGAGCTTGCCTACCGAGGTCTGAATGGGGTGAAAACCCAGATCACCGGGTGTAAAATAGAATTTTTCATAGTAGGCCGGGTCATCTGGAATGTGCATTTTGCGGTATTTTCCAGCAATACTGCCATCCTTTTCAAACACTACTGCGGTGTTGTGGTAAAGACCGGGAGCCCGTTTTTCAAAAAGAGATGTAACCAATACCACGCCATGCTTTTTTGCGGCTGCACCAAACACCTCAGTATCTGCTCCTGGAATGGGTTCTGCCTGATCGAACATCCTCACATCCTCGGCTTGACAAAAATAAATGCCACAATGCAATTCCTGCAACACCACGAGCTTTGCGCCACGGGAAGCACAATCTGCAATACCGGCAAGAGACTTTGAAACATTGACTTGCTTGTCTGTAGTGCAAGCATGTTGGACGATACCTACTTTCATTTTTTATGAAGTGATGAAGTGATAAAAGGATGAAGTGAAAGCGGATATTGCATGGTGACACAGTGCAAAGAGCCGTGCTGCAAGATAAGAGGGCGGCAGTTTATGCCAATAATTTCACGATCTTGGAAAATCGATTTAATAATTTGCAACGCCTCCTCATCTTGAGGGACTTGGTAGGTAGGCACCAAAACGGCATTATTGATAATCAAGAAATTGGCGTAAGTGGCGGGCAAACGATTTCCTGTTTTATCATAACATGGCTCCGGCCAAGGTAAGGGTACGAGATGGTAAGGTTTGCCTTGAAGCGTTCTGAAGTGACACAACTCCGCCTCCATCTTTTGGAGTGCTTCAAAATGTTCGTCTTCAGGATCGGGGCATTTAACGTAAGCAATGGTTTCGGTCGAACAAAATCGGGCAAGTGTGTCAATATGCGAATCCGTGTCATCGCCAGCAAGATAGCCGTTCTCCAACCAAAGCACACGTCTTAAGCCAAAACAGTTTTTCAGGTGTGTTTCGATTTGTTTTTTGCTCAAGTGCGGATTCCGATTGGGGGAGAGCATGCACTCAGTGGTTGTAAGCAACGTGCCCACACCGTCACTTTCCAATGCCCCGCCTTCTAGCACAATCCCACCGTGAAGTATCTCACATGACAACACACCTTTATTATATAGGTGTTTGGTAATCAGGTTGTCCTTATCCGCAGGGAATTTCAGTCCCCAGCCATTGAAGACAAAATCGAGCATGATCGGCTTTCCGTTTTCTTCGATGGTAATTCCACCGTGGTCACGTGCCCAGGTGTCGTTGCTAGGGGCTTCAACGAAAATAAAATTGGGATTGTCACTTCCTTTGAACAATTCGCGCGTTTCCAAAATATCGTTGCAAACCACCAGGACTTGTTGAAAACGGCTGATCGTTTTAGCAATTTGGATGAAGCAAGGCAATACTTCGTCAAGCACATCTGCCCAGTCAGTGTTTTTGTGCGGGAAGGTTAGTTGTATGGCACTTTGAGGTTCCCATTCGGCAGGCAAGCGGCGCGCAGGTGTGTTGGTTGGCATTTTTGATAAAATTGGGCACAAAAATAAGGAAAGTTGCGAGGCTAAGTCTCCAGGGTTTTTACCTTGGGGCCGTCTGCCAATCAAGCCTACGCACGCTTTGGATAAATACAGTACTCCTTTGATGAATCTTTGGCAGTAAAAACCTTACACCTTAATTATTGTATGAACAGCAAACTAGTACTCTGGTCTATCACCGTCGGTCTCGGCGGTTTTCTTTTCGGTTTGGATACGGCCGTAATTTCGGGCGCAGAACAAACCATCCAAAAACTCTGGAATCTTGATAGTTGGATGCACGGCCTTGCCATTGGTATGGCCTTGTATGGAACTATATTCGGCGCTGCATTTGGCGGGATTCCCGCCGACAGGATTGGACGCAAAAAGACCTTGTTATGGATCGGAATCTTGTTTTTTGTTTCAGCCATAGGAGTAGCCTTGGCCAATGATGTTTATACGTTTATGTTGTTTCGCTTTATTGGCGGGCTAAGCATCGGAGCGTCTTCTGTAGTAGCGCCGGTTTACATCTCTGAAATCGCCCCGCCCAAGTATCGAGGACGCATGGTTATCTCCTTCCAGGTTAACATCGTACTGGGTATTCTCCTGGCTTATGTATCCAATTACCTGCTTTTGGGTGTAGGTGGCGAAAACGATTGGCGCTGGATGCTTGGGATCGTTGCTTTGCCTTCAATCATCTTTACCGTGATGGTGCTTTACACCCCGGAAAGCCCCCGTTGGTTGCTTTTGAACAAGGGAGATGAGGCCAAGGCAAGACAAGTGCTCGCACTTACAGACCCCGAGGTGGACAAAGCCGTAGAAGAAATCTATGCATCTGCCAAAACGGAAAAAGGTGCTGTCGAGGAACCGTTTTTCTCTAAAAAATACAGGCTTCCGATTATTTTGGCATTCTTGTTCGCCTTTTTCAACCAGGTTTCGGGTATCAATGCAGTCATTTACTATGCTCCCCGAATATTCGAGATGACTGGTGCCGGAGAAGCCAGTGCCTTGCTTTCAACAACCGGTATTGGCGTTGTAAATCTGCTTTTCACATTTTTGGGTTGGTATTTGATTGATCGATTTGGCCGGCGCACCCTTATGTATATTGGCTCTGTGGGCTATATCGGGTCACTTGCACTTATAGCCATGTCCTTTTACACCGAGTCGTACACCAATGTACCTATTTATATTTTTGCCTTTATTGCCAGCCATGCCATTGGTCAAGGTGCGGTAATATGGGTATTCATTTCGGAGATATTCCCCAATTCTGTGCGCGCGTCCGGGATGTCCCTGGGAAGCCTGACACACTGGGTTTTTGCGGCATTGATCGCGAGTGTTTTCCCTGTGTTCGCGACTAAATATGGTGGCGGTCCGATATTCGCTTTTTTTAGCATAATGATGGTTTTCCAACTTCTGTACGTCTGGCGCATGATGCCCGAAACAAAGGGCGTTTCCCTGGAGGATTTGCAAAAAAGGCTAACCAAGTGATTGTTCCCCTTTTGTAACAATAGTGCAAATTCAATTTAAAGCACTAAGGAACTTATTATCCCTTAGTTTCTTAGTGCTTTAAAATTGAATTAGGTGTTCCATACCTTCGCACCGTGTTTGACTTTGACCTAGCCAAAATACTGGAAGAACTGACAAAAAGCCCGCTCATCAGGAATGAAGTCGGGCAGTTCGAAACTGTATCGCCCCTGCTTTTTAGCAGTGGGCTTTTTTTGTTTCTGTTCCTCGGGATGTATGTGGTGTATCAGGCATTGTTGCGGCACAATCGTCTCCGAATCGCATGGGTCACACTTTTTTCGCTGTTTTTTTATTTTAAGTGCGCGGGAATCTTCTGGCTCCTTCACGTGCTCATTGTGGTGGTTGATTTCAACCTCGCACGCTGGATGTATCGTTCAAAAACCCGAAATGGGAAAACCATCCTGCTCATTATCAGCCTGATAGTCAACCTTGGGATGCTGGTGTATTTCAAATATAACCTCTATTCCGAGTTGTTTTGTGAAATACTCGACAAGCCATTCGACCCGCGATACCTGTTCCTCCCCGCTGGAATTTCGTTCTTTACTTTTCAGTCCCTGAGTTACACTATTGATGTGTACAGGGGGCAATTGAAGGCGCAAGACAGCATGCTGGATTACGCCTTTTATGTCACTTTTTTTCCGCAGATGGTGGCGGGGCCGATTGTACGTGCGGCAGATTTTTTGCCTCAAATCAGGGTTCCCGTGTTCGTGTCGCGCGAGGATTTTGGGCGCGGTTTTTTCTTGATTTGTACAGGTTATTTCAAAAAGGCAGTCATTTCAGATTACATAAGTGTCAATTATGTGGATCGCGTGTTTGAGTCTCCATTGCAATACACCGGGCTGGAGAATCTCTTTGGAGTGTATGGTTATGCGATGCAGATCTACTGCGATTTTTCGGGGTATTCGGAGATGGCCATCGGCCTTGCGCTTCTGATGGGCTTTAAATTCCTGGACAATTTCAACTCACCGTACCAATCGCTCAGCATCACCGAGTTCTGGCGACGATGGCATATTTCGTTGTCAACCTGGCTTCGAGATTATCTGTACATTCCTATGGGTGGTAACCGGGGCAGCAGTATTGGCACCTGGGTCGTGACTGGCGGTTTTTTAGCGCTCACCCTGGGTATTTCACTCTTTTGGGCCTTTGAAGGTGAATGGTGGTGGCTAGCACTTTGGGCAATGGTGACAGGCATTGTGGCGGTACCCGCAATGTGGCGAGGTGACCGTCAATCTTTGTCCACCAATTTCAACCTTTTTGCCACTATGTTGCTGGGAGGGTTATGGCACGGAGCGGCGTCCAGCTTCATCATTTGGGGGGCTTTGCATGGTCTTGCATTGGCTGTTGAAAAATGGATTAAGCAAAATATTCCAGGCTCCTCTGGGACAATGCGTCGGGTATTGGGCGGAATCTTGACCTTCCATTTCGTTTGTTTTTGCTGGATATTTTTCCGAGCGGAGGGAATGGAAAAAGTGGGGCAAATGCTGCATCAGATTGCCTACGAATTTAGGCCGGAGTTTTTTGTTGATTTTCTAACGGGATATGGAGCGGTGCTGTTTTGGATGTTAATCGGGTTTGGCCTGCATTTTCTGCCAAAATCAGCAGAATTGGCAGCCCAACGCTTTGCCACCGCACTACCACTTTTGGGCAAAGCTTTATTGCTCACTGCCCTCGTTGCACTGGTGATGCAGGTAAAGTCGGCAGAGGTGCAGGCGTTTATTTATTTTCAGTTTTGAATTCGGCATACTTTTCCTCAATCCATTCCCAGTCCACAACTGTCTCAGCATCAATCCTTTGCCTGATTTTTGCAAGCCCCGGTTTGAGGTCTGCGCGCCGATCCTGATTCCGTAAAATTTTGATTTTGAAAAGGTCTTTTGCCAGCGGAAAAAACCGCAGCCGTTCCGCTCGCCGGTGAGGTGGCAAAGAATCGTCGCGGCGCAAGCGAGTCGCTGTGGCATGGAGCATGTGTTCGGAATAGTCATCATCCAGGTCGTCGAGTTCATACCGGATACGTGTGTCGAGCGTTGCAGCGATGGCATAGAGATAAATGTCGTCCAATGCACCATAACTTAGATAGTGCGGCAACGTTTTGGCAGCATTCGCAAAGTCTCTCTTTGCAAAAAGTATGGCCGCAAGGGCAATATCCAGTAAAAGTGATTTTTGCTCATCGTCGTTCAATCCGCTGATCCTGTTTCGGTGTTTTTGAAAAAAATCCTCCGCCCATTCGTTCTTTTTCAATTTCAAGGCGGTAAAAAGCATATTCTGGAAATGGGTGCTGGGAAGGTTTTCTGTCGATTTAAGTTGTTGTAACTGATGCAGTTGCACAGAAAATATCTTTTCCAAAAAACGCGGATCCTTCGTCTCCCGATAGCGTGCAGGCCAAAAGCCTCGCACCATCACCCGCATGGCTTGTACCCTTTGAGCAGGCAAGGCTTGCGGGTACTCTGCCAATAAGGTTTCAAACACTTCCGACAATTTTTCTGCTTCAACAGGGTCGTTTTGCGTCAGGAAATCAAGCAGGGTACAGTAGAGCGCCACAGCAGGTTGCTGAAAAAACCCGTTGGCTCTAAGTGTCCGAGCAATTTGAACGGTTGTATCCCGATTCACAAGAAATCGGGTATGCTCCGGCGAGTCATCTTCAAACAAACGCCACATGCGCTGATAATGCACCAGGCGGCACATTTGGTCCAGTTTGCTCATCAAATAGAAGGTATCGAGTTGTTCTGTGGCTGCCAGCAAGTTTTTATCGCCGTAGCGCTCACTGTTGTGTTCTTCAAAAAAGGCTTTTTCCTGCTCAACCTTAAATCGGAATTGGTGATAATCAGCAAACTCATGCTCATCAAAATCACTGAAATCCAGGCAATTGTCCAATTCTTTCCGAGCCTGGTTGTTCAGATTTTCAAAAAAATTTTCTGCTTTTCTGCTTTTTCGCCCTTTTTCTTCCACCTGAACTGAAGGAACGGGGAGAGCATTGGCCTGCTGCAAACGTTCGCTGTAAAACCGCATGAGCGAGAGTTTTTGCTGTACCTCATGGAGTAGCGCTGATCCATCGGGCTCCTCAGCGTCGCGAAGCACCGCATATCGGAAGGTGACAAAATTTCGCACAATACTCATCAACTGAGCCATAGTACGCTGCAAGGCTCCAACAGGATTGGCCGCTTTTGGAAAAAAACGCTTGCCTGCGACATCGCGGTGAAGTTCTGGGTTATCAAATTGAGGGTAATATTTCTTCAAAAATTCAAATAACGTCAAGGTATCATCAGGCCTTGTATCGTTGAAAATCGGAGATGCTGCAAAAAGATGCAGGGCTTCAAGTTCTTCTTGAGTAAGAAGTTGGAGGGTGCGGAGGAGTGGGCTTGCGTACATCGTAGGCTGATCAAAACCATAAAAGTGCTGAAAATCAACACCTTATATCCATTCGTATCAAATAGGGTCTCACAAAAATCTCAAATAATTCCCAGTAATGGAAGTGATGTCAATTTCTGTGTTTGGCCTCTGCCTCCAGTCGCCCCCACCTTTGACCTATCAAAAGCGAACAAGGAAAGCCGAAACGTTTTTGAGAAAACTGTCAGAATTGAGAGACCGGGAAAGACCACATGAAAACGGCCTGGCAATGTTTGCCCAAACAACCCCGAGCAGCGCTCCACCCCCCAGAAATCCGAGCAGGAAAAAGGTGAAATCAAAGGAGCGCTGCCGGGGGCCAGGTTTACCCTCCTACGCTAAAGCTTCGGCGGGTAAACAAACACACATTATGAACCTCAACGATTTTTTAACCCGCTTCAAAACACGGCCTATGGAACCGCTTCTGATCGAAGTCAGTTGCAACCTCAGCCAAAACGACCCAAAATGGGAGGAGATTTCGAGCCTTTCACTTCAAGTCGGTTACCGAGGACTAAACGGCAAGACCATCTGGAAACAGATCGGCTGGTTGCGCGAACAACTGTTGCCTGCTGGAAGAACCTTTGCCCACGCCCTTTGGAAACCTGCAATGACAGATCATGTACTTGTGTTCGACTTTTTACCAGTGCCACACCCCGGAGGCCCACAGACTGAACAAACCTACAGACTACGAAAGCGAATAACCAGCCCTAATGGACAAAGCCGAACTGCTCGGACAGGACTTTTGAAAGGAGATTACGCTGACGAGCATTTTACACTACACCCTGTGTACCCAACCAACTAAAAACAAACACTTAAAACCTTCGACCCGCGGGCATGCATCTGAGAAAAACCAACCAAACAAACACTATGCCCCCAACCCTTGAAACCACCCTAACCACATGAAGGCGATCTCTGAAAACCATTTGAAAACGCCTGAACCTCAATGAGCCTGATGAAGCAATTCCATCAAAGAAAACCATTTGAAAACCTTTGAGCCTCAAAAAGCCAGATGAAACTTTTTAGCCAAGAAAACCAAGAAAAGGCGACCATGAGAGCGGCCCTTAAGTCATCCATTCACACTCATTTTGCCCTAACCCCAATTAATCAAGCCCCAAATCACCTTTTGAGAACGCCTACCTCGTAAGGCCATCCTTCAACTGACTAACTGCCGTAGTAATTACGGTCCCTGTGTAACGGATTAGAATCGAAGAAAACAATTTTTTGCCCGTTTCCTCCCCCAGAGGAAACGGGCTTATTTGTGCATGGCCTTAGATAGTAGAATAAAAAAAGTGCCGCCCCCACATAAGGGAGCGACACTTGTCTCATGGTTGCACTTCATTGGGCGTCATACAGGGCGGCTTAAGGCAGTTGAACTGTCTTGGCCTTTGCTGAATGGTGTTCTTTTGCGACGTTCACCTTTGTAGGTTGTACGTCTTGGCGGGTGATGGATTCGCTTGTCATTTTGAAGTACAACATGGCCACCAATGCGAGGTGGAGGGCAATTGCGAGCACCATAGCATGCCTTTTGCTTTGGCGTTCATTTCGTTCGGTAGTGTGGTACATAGGGAGGGTATTTATTGGTTAATTTCATCAAATGACCAAACGTGAACGCATAGAAGTAGAAAAAAAGTTTCTTTACATAAATATTTTATTTGTTAAATATTTTATTAGTCCAAAAGTCCGTCAGGCAAATCCACCAGGACACGATGGTTTTGCTCGTCAATTGATCGTATAAACTGTTCATTTAGAGGGACTAACACCTCCCTGCCTTTATATTTCAAGAAAGCCATTTCTTGTTGAGGCATTTCCAGCACTTCGTCAATCAATCCAATTTCTCCCAAGATTTCATCCACCAAAAGAAACCCCGTAAGATGGTCGTACTCGAGACCGTCCTCCTCTTCTACCTCAAATTCGCGGGCATGGTCAGGCAAAATGTCCTGTTGGCGCAATAGCACATCCCGCGATTGGAGCAGCATTGCCGTATCCCGGTTGTCCACCTCTTCAAGTTTCATGATCATTTCCCCTCCTCCGCGCACATTGGCGATGAAATAGGGGATTTTCAAGCCCTTTATTTCCAAAAAAATCCGCTCATTTTTCATAAAATCCTCCAAATACCGCTCCTCAATGAAAACTTTCAGCTCACCCGTAAGACTATGCGCTTTGCGGGTGCGACCAATGGTTACGTATTGTGGTTCTGCCATGATTGAATATTGGAGATTGAGGGATTATTTGATTGTCCGATCGAATCGATTGCCTCGATTCGAATTAGAGCATGCATTTTCTTGGAAAAAAATGATCACTGCTCATATTGCCAATCGAATCAATCGGGCAATCAAATAATCCCCTAAATTTTAATTAAAGGATATTATAGTTTGTCGAAGAATGTAGCCCTTTTCGGCTTTTTGCGCCCAGGGACGCGTTTCACAGTCGGCAGGTGGGGGCAACTGGTTGCAATATTGTGAATCAAGGATCCACTGTTCCCGCCAAACGACGCCAACATGCTTGGCATAACGAACCCTGGAAAGTCGTCGTTCGATTACGTTGGTATCATCTGCCTCAGTGATCAGCAGTGTTGAATCAAAAGAAAGTTGGCCTACAATTGCTTGAACGTCAATAGAATCCACTTCATAAGCCCAGTTGGTAAATGGGCGCATACGTTCTCCAGCAATTTCTATTTCCCGGCTTTCGTCTATCCAAATATTCCCATCCCATTCGCTGCGACGATCCATGGGAAATACCAATTTTAAAAATCTCCAATTGTTTTCGGTGCGCACAGCCTGAGTACCAGTTTGGCTTGCCGTAATTGCATTTTTGAAGACCCAGGGTTGGCCTAATTCAGTGCGCTCATAACGATCAATAATGTATTGCAACTCGCCTGAATTGTCGCGAAGGGTATCAGTCACAATTTCTTTTGAGAACGTTCGGGAGGAATCTTGAACAACCTGGCCCCCAGGGCCAAAATCGTATACGATGCTATCCACCTGATAGACGACGAATTTGCCAATTTTTAGGGGAAAATAGGCAAATTGAGTAGTATCTATCGGTGCTATTTCCACAGTTTGACGGTCGCCACAAGCAAGAAAGATCATAGTAAAAACTACCCTACAACAACCAGCACCGAGCTGCTTAAACCCACAATACAAAATGGCAGAAGTTTTTAACCAAGCCTTTATACTCATGGAAATCATTTTGAGCAAAGATATAGAATTTAATGGCGAAGCAATTTAATCCGGTAAAGCAAGAAGCCCGGCGCAGGATAG
>JBJXGZ010000002.1:0-89057 GCA_046160625.1 Saprospiraceae bacterium | reverse complement strand
AGATCAAAACGTTGCGTCGTTGCGGCGTTGCGTGAAACTTCGGCGTTGCGTGAAACTTCGTCGTTGCGTGAAACTTCGGCGTTGCGAGGATTATACCAGCCTTTTTCCGACCTTTGCACTTAATCATTGGGGTGTTCGCCTGTTTTCAGGTATTGGCGGACTGAGATTACACCCATCGAACTTGCCCAAGTAATTTTGGGTAAGGAATTGATACGGGGTAGTGGCATCACTACGCTTTCGAAGCCCCTTCGGTAAGCGGATGTTTCACGCTTGGCTTACTTATTTTAATGTTCCATTTTGTTGTTTCGCGCACCTCGAATCAAAGGAGGTGCTTATTGGGTCTCCTCGATTCAATTTGTGCTGTATTGTTCTTTTCCCTCTCCCTTTCAGCGCAATCAGACACCACTAATCACCAATTTACCGGCCGTAGCTCCTCGCCGCCACCACAGGCTAAGGCGAGTGAAAGCGAAGGAGGGTCACCAATAAACCAATCACTAATCCACCATTTACCCGAAATGGTCGTGCAGGCCACCCGCACAGCCAGCAAAAGTCCGGTACCGCACTCCAATTTTACCGCCGAAAAAATCGCCAGGCAATATCACGCACAGGACATTCCGTACCTGCTTTCTGCCGTGCCATCTTTGGTGGAAACATCGGATGGAGGAGCAGGGACGGGCTATACCGGTCTGCGAATACGTGGCAGCGACCCAACACGTATCAACGTGACCATCAACGGGTTGCCTTTAAATGATGCTGAAAGTCAGGGCGTTTTCTGGGTGGATTTGCCGGATTTGGCTGCCAGTACCTCTGAAATTCAGGTGCAACGCGGTGTGGGTACAAGCACGAATGGTGCGGGGGCTTTTGGCGCCAGCGTGAACCTGGATCTTTCCAAAATAGAAACGGAACGCTTTGCTACGGTAAGTAATACGCTTGGGTCGTTTGGAACGCGAAAGCACTCATTGCTAATTGGCACAGGACTTCTGGATGGGAAAGTGGCGCTCACGGCGCGTGTATCGGGCGTTTATACTGAAGGCTATGTGGATAGGGCAACTGCGAATATGGAGGCAATCCATCTCAGTGGATCATACCTTGACGACCAACAATCTGCTCAGTTTCACGTGCTGTCTGGCAAGGAGATAACGTACCAAGCCTGGAACGGACTTCCTGCGCAATATCTTGAAAATGAAAACCTTAGAACCTTTAACACCGCTGGAACAGAACGCCCCGGCTCTGCCTATTCGAATGAAGTGGACAATTATACACAACGGCATTTTTTGGGACATTACAAACGCGTACTCTCTACTAAATTGCATTTACAGATCAATGGCCATTACACAAAAGGCTTCGGTTTTTTCGAACAATACAAAGCTGATCAGAACATTTATGAGTACGGCCTACCGCTCGGTTTTCAAATAGATACAGTGATCCCTCCGATGGACTTGGTGCGCCGTCGCTGGCTTGACAATGACTTTTACGGCGGGACATTCGCGCTTCGTTGGCTTCCAGAAAACGACTGGAAACCATCGTTTTTGCTCGGAGGAGCCTGGAGTCAATATGAAGGCAGGCACTTCGGTGAGGTAATTTGGGCAGAATACTTTACAGGTGTGTCCAATGATTTTCGGTACTATGAAAACACTGCTCAAAAGCGCGATGTCAATGTTTTCCTGAAAATAGAAACATCCCCATCACCGCATTATTCAACTTTTTTGGATTTGCAAATTCGAAGCGTACGCTATGCTTTTCTAGGTTTTGACAATGAATTAAACAACGTGCAGCAAACAGCGACACTGGGCTTTTTTAATCCAAAATTTGGGGCAACGTATTCATTTTCAAACACTTGGTTGGCTTATTCCTTTTTAGGGGTTGGCCATCGAGAACCCAATCGGGATGATTTTACCCAAAGCACTCCAGGCAGTCGCCCAAGAGCTGAACAAATGCTCGACCTCGAAACCGGCATTCGCCGAAATGGTGAAAAATGGACGGCTTCTGCCAACTTTTTTTGGATGCGTTATCGCGACCAACTCGTGCTGGATGGACGCATCAACGATGTGGGGGCGTACATACGCACGAATGTTCCAGACAGTTGGCGTACTGGTTTTGAATTAGAGGCCACAGCCCAGATCGGACCCTTGCTCTCGCTTGCAGGAAGTGCTGCATTCAGTCAAAACAAAATAAGATCATTCACAGAATATCGCGACAATTGGGATAATGGGAGGCAGGAAGCCATCGTACACCGCAATACTGATTTGGCTTTTTCTCCTAATTTAATTGCAAGAGGGGAGTTGACATTTAGACCTCGGGACTCTAAAAAGGTATCCGATATATCTGCAACACTTGTCGGTAAATACGTCTCCCAACAGTTTTTAGATAATACTTCCAATGCCCAGACTTCCTTGCCTGGATACTTTGTCAGCGATTTTCGTTTGAACTATGATTTGACACAAGTGGTTGGCAAACAACTCAATTTGATTATTTCCCTCAACAATATTCTGGATGAAAAATATGCCTCCAATGGCTGGGCGTACAGATATATCTCTGCGGGTTATGATGCACGTCCAGACAATGTTTATACCCGTTCGGAGGGAGGAGATGTGTACCATCAGGCCGGATTTTTTCCACAGGCTGGGCGGCATTGGATGGCGACCCTCCGAATTAGTTTTTAACAGTTTTTTACCAGATCGCGTTGTAACACCAGTTGCATTCAGTCGTTCTTGGTCAAACAAATCACTTTCAATTATGCGTTACACTCTTTTCATCCTTTCCATTTCCTCTATCTTTCTTGCTTCCTCTTGTCGACGCGAATCGTCTGCCGACGTGAACCAAGACCGGATTTTTACCCATTACGAACTTTTTTACAATGCCAACACAGACATAACTTATGTACGTGCGTGGTTCAGGTTTGGCAGCATTACGGGCACACTACTAGAACTGGCTTCGCCCAGTGAAGTGAGTTTTGAGGGCACCAAACTGCCCTTCAACAAATTGCTTTCTTATTACGAAATACAATACGCCGGATTAAAACCCTTTGGTACATTCCGTTGGGAAGACACGGAGGGAAAAGTGTTTGAGAATGAAGTGACGATCAACGCGATAGACTTCGGTGTGATGCCAGATTCAATTGCTCGTACGGCTGCGCTAACGATACCGTGGACGGGCGGTGCGCTTGCTGCAGATGAGGTCGTAGGCACCTGGATCAATGGCGAAAACGAGGGCGATGCACAAGCCGCTATTACCATTCAAACGGGTGCAACGGCCCTTATAGTCCCATTAAACAAGATCGAAAAAGTAGGGGCAGGCCCAGGAAAGATTTATCTGGAACGTCGCTTTTCGCCTGCGCTAATCGAAGCAACTGGGGCGGGCGGTTACGGCGCAGGGGTTTATCGCGCAAAGACGAAGAATGTGATTTTTAAATAAAGAAGATTAAACCGCAAAACCGCAAAACCGGAGAACAGGAAAATGTAAAACAGTGCATATCGATCCGAAAACGGTTAAATTTTTCCCTTTTCGAGATCACACTCCTCTCGGTTTTACATTTTCCTGTTCTCCTGTTTTGCGGTTTTCCTGTTTTTGATCTGGGTTCATGGGTTTAAATGTCTCAGCTCTTGTTCTTCTTTTTCTTCCCCAAAATATCCTTCTCTTTTCTACTTTCCAATATCGGCTCAGGGAAAGGCACGTCTTTTTGCTTGTCGTCAAAAACCTTATCCACATATTTCCAGCGCCCCTTTTCAAATTTATATCCATCGTAACTTCCATCGGGTACACTGGTGGTTCCTCGCCCGTAGGGGCTTGCGAGTGGGATGAGGTGGTCGAAAAGAATCATTTTGTACTGCTCGTCCCAGTTCAACTTCACAATTGCATCCGCAGAATACTGCACATAGACTCGGGATTTGGGCAGCGCGTCTTCCTGTTCAAAAACGGGTGCTCCAAATTTTGGCACGCCTTCTTTGTCGAAACTCAAGACATCCAGCAGTTTCCTTTTTTCAAAAAATTCAAAGGCATCGTACCCAAACAACAGGTATTTGCGGCCTTGACGGGAATCAAACTGCCGGAGATTGTAGTACAAGGCGCCATACCACCGGTCGGCGGGAAGTTGTTCTTGAACTGGGAAATGGTCTAACTCAAAACTTCGGTCGATAAGCGGATATAGTTTCAGGTTTCGCTCATTCATTTGAATAGTTCCGTAATAGCGGTAGGTGGAATCATTGACAAAGAGTTGCCAGGTAAACAGCCGAAAACTGCTGTCTGGCGGTGTCAAAATGGAAACACTGCGCAGCTGTTCAAAGGGATATTTGAAGGAGTTTTGAATTTTCAAGGCTCTCACGAGTGTGGTGATAAAGACCCGGCATGCGGCAAAGCGTTCCACTTCTATAGAATCATTTACGATGGCATAACCCAGCACACCCAATGTGTCTTCCAGACCCTGCAACATTTGAAACGCCTCTTCCGTGGGCTGGCCAGCAGGCTCAACCTTTGGCTTTTTTTGGGCAGAAAGTAAGCATGGGATAAGTAAGAAAAGGGAAGCGAACAGATTGATTTTGAATGACATAGGTGATAATGTGGTCAATTTTAAAATGTGACCAATGTGGTCAATGGGGACCCGCCTTCGCGCTATGGCGGGTAAAAATGTGGCAAATGAGAAACCCGCCTTCGCGCTTTTAATCGCCTTAGCCTATGGCAGCGGCGAAGCGCTATGGCGGGTAAAACGGAGTCTGGTTTTAAAAATTGTTTTTTCGCGTCTTGTTGCCGACACGTTTAGCCATTGACCACATTGGCCACATTTACCCATTGACCACATTGGCCACATTTCACAATTGACCACATTCCAAAATTGACCACATTGACCACATTTACCCATTGACCACATTCTATACTTACCACCAATCGTTTTTCTTCAATTTGTTCTCGTAGCCGCGCACGTTGTAAGACACGCTGAGCATGAAATAACGGGCAAGCGTGGGAGCAGTGGAGTTGATGACAAAGTTTTGCGAGCCGCTTTGCTGGATGTTTAGGCGTTGATTGAGCAGGTCAAAGGCCGCGAGCCGAAGTTCGATTCGGTTGTTTTTTCCAAAAAGTCGTCGAACCGAAGCATTCCAGATGGCAGTATTTTGTTCAAATCCGAAGCGTTCGTTCTGGAACAGGTTGTAATTGAAATTGCTCTCCAAAAACATTTTATCCCAAAACTGCCATTTGACCGAAGCGTCGGTGCCATAGCCACGTATTTTCTGGTTTTGCTCACTTTGTACCGAATAGGCAATGTTGTTGATTCTGGCATTGCCGCTTAGCCCCGCTATCAGTTTTGGCGTTGGTGTGTAATTAAAACCAAGGCGTAGGTTGTAATTCTGGTTGTATGTCTCGTTTTCTTCCCCATTGATAAAAGAAGGCGAACGGTTGACGTAGATGCTAGGGTTGAAATTGAAGGTGAGTTTGGTTTTGATGATTGGTATGTTAGACCAGACATAGGTGTTGAAACTTTGCCCACCCGACACGTTTTCAGGTCTGGTGGTAGTACGCGCACCGAGGGAATCCAGGAATTCAATTGTCTGACTGTAAACAATTTGACTGTCGTATAGGTTATAATCAGCTCCAATGCCAAAGTTTGCCATCGTGCCGGAATTCCAATAGTTTACGTTCGCTCCAATGCTGTGCGAACGCTGAGGTTGCAGGTCTGGATTGCCTTCCCTTCGATACAGCGGATTGGTGACAATGGGAGTGGGCTGAAGATCACTAAACTGCGGTTCCGTCACGCTGTAACTGTAGTTGCTGCTAATCCACATATCGTTTGGCAGTTGGTATTCCAAATCAAGATTGGGGATAAGGTTAAAATACCGTTGGGACAATGGATCCGCCAAAGGGGGCAACCCTTTATCTACGGCATAAGCGCCCCCGAGTTGGAGGTGTTGGGCGGCAAGGCCGGCGGAGGCGTTCAAGCCGTTGTTTGAATACCGGACGCTGGAGCCTATGCGGGCGTACTGCACCTCTTGTTCGTAGTAAATGCTGAGGCTGTCAATGCGCTGGTTGTTGTTCTCTGGGTCGCCTGTTGGGCGATTTACTTCGTTATTTGTTTGGCTAAAGTTGATAAAGGTTTCTGAAAACCATTTTTTAGCAAGCGGTTCGGTAAAGAGTGCGCTCGATTTGAGCTGAATTGTATGGTTGGTGTTGGAGTTGAACAGCCGGATTTGCGTAATCCCTCCCGTGCTAAGGAATTGGTTGTTGGAAGCCAAAGTTTCAGAGCCGTCGGATTGGCTGTCATTATAGCCTGCACTTAGCGCGAAGGAGCGACCTTTTTTCTTAAAGCGGTGGCGGTAAATGGCTGAACCCAAAACCCGCCAGGCATCCAACTGACTCCCATTGTCGAGTGTGAGACTGTTAGTCCGTACGCGCGATTCGTCAGAAAAATACTGATTTTCAAGGGTCGCTGAATTGGAGTTGCTAAAACGACTTTCTAATTTCAGGATAATTAAATCGCTGGAGTCAATGTCGTAGTTGAGTCGCGAACTGATGCTGTGACTGCCTCGAAAATCAGCCTTGCTCAGGGATTCCTCATTGAAAAATGTGGTGTCTGGCAGGAAGCTTTGGCGGTTGGTGAATTGTTCAAGATCAAGGCTGGTTTCCTTGTAAAAGTAACTGGCATTGATCTTCACTTTTTTATGGTCAAAATTGTAGTTGGTCCCGCCACCATAATTTGTAGTGAATCCGCGCCCGTCGAAATTGTTATACGGGGAATCGTCGCCTCCTCCCCCGATTATATAGAATCGCCGACCTCCTCCAAAGCCAAAATCCCCATTATCGTGATCGCTAAAACTGTTTTGCCCTTTGAATTCGCCGTAATCTTCCCAGTTCACACCAGTTTGGTTAATGTTATTGCCAAATCCGATGAATGACAATTGTTCTTTTTTGTTGAAACGGTTGTAACTCCCCCGCCCCGCCCAGCGCTCTTCGGTGCCTATGGCGGCTGTAAGTTTGCCAAAGGAACCTTTTTTGTACTCCTCTTTAAGTTCAAGGTTCATCGCCTTTTCTTTTTTTCCGTCTTCAACGCCTGTCAATTGGGCTTGTTCGGAGGATTCGTTGTACACCTGAACTTTTGAAATGGTCTCCGCCCCCAGGTTTTTAGTTGCTGCCTTTGGATCATCGCCAAAAAATGTTTTTCCGTCCACGTACACCCTTTTCACATCCCTTCCCTGGGCTTTGATGTTACCATCTGCATCCACATCAATACCCGGTAGTCGCCGCAGCAGATCCTCCACCGTAGAACCTGGGGGTACTTTGAAGGAGGATGCGTCGTACTCAATCGTGTCGCCCCGGATGCTCAGGGTTGCTTTCGCTGCCCTTACCACCACTTCAAGCAATTCGGAGGTTATTGGTTTGATTTTCAGCGTACCCACGTCGTTTATTTCCGTCGCCGAAGCGGGTAAATATTGCTGCAAAGGCAAGTGTCCGACATAGGATACCTTGAGCAAATACGGGGTGTTTTTCACGTTTTTAAAGGAGAAATCGCCGTCATTGCCGCTTCGGGTAAAATTCACGAGCGTGGAGTCCTTAGGGTTCAGGAGCATCACGGTGGCAAAGGCAGTGACCTCGCCCATAGTATCTGAAACCATGCCTTTGATGGTGACACGCGATGGATTTTGGCCGAAAAGAGAAAGGGAAAGAAATAGTTGAGCTACGAGAAATAGGGAAGACAGGCGAATTTTCATGAGTAGTAGATGTGTTTTGAAATTTTAGAAGGCGAATAACGCGCGTTTTGTCATTGCATTGTCAGTAAAAAGACTGGTGTGCAGGATTAGGGTTGCTTCGACAAAAGTTTTGGGGAAAAAGCGAACTTTGCAGAAAGAAAACTTCACTTCCATGAAATCGCCAACTGTTCATTTTTTTACCATTGTACTTGCTTTGACCGCTCCATTTTGTGTGATTCAACAACCTGTTGAAACCAACCCTTCTTTGGGTTCTGGAGAGCAACCCAATAACCCTAAACCAGGTAGCTGCTATGCCAAGTGCATTATGTACACAAAATCTGATACAGTCCACAATGAATTCAGAATAATATCTACAGGAATGTCAAATATCGAATGGCGTGAGGTGCTCTGTGGCGAAAAAGCATTCGTTACTACTATTCGCCAAATTCAAGAGGGGCTCAAAAAGGAAGGTTATTATCAGGAAACCGCTGACGGAGAAATGAATGCCCGTACGAAAGCTGCACTGACCAAATATCAACGTGATAAAGGCCTTCCCGTTGGCAATTTAGACTTTGAAACGCTCGACTCGCTCAATATCAGGTACTGAACAAATAAAATGCACGACATAGAACCTCATTTCCGCTGGAGAGATTTTTACATCGCCGAGGAGGACGAACGCTCGCCCTTTTTTGGCCGCACATATAGCGAATTCGACTTCACGAACAGTCTGTACAATTTCTATATCCATCCGCAGTGGGATGCTTTTGGGTCCTCAACCTTGTATGGAAAAATTCTTTTTGTAGACTATGAGGAAGGATTCGCACTCATCGAATTAATGTGCGAATGGAACGACACGCTGCACAATGACATCATGTTCCTTAAACGCAACGTAGCGGATGCATTGATGAACCAAGGCATTTCAAAATTTGTGTTTTTTTGTGAAAACGTACTCAATTTCCATGCATCACCAGATGACGACTACTACGCCGAATGGGCTGAAGAAGTCCATGAAGAAGGCGGTTGGATTGTTTTTTTGAATACGCGAAAACACGTTGAAGAAGAAATGCATGATGCCAAAATGCAACTTTACACCCATTTTGGGGAAGAATACAATGATATTATGTGGCGCACACAAAAGCCGCTTGTCGTCTACCAAATTATTGACGCGATGGTATTGGGAATGATCAGAAGGCTGGCTGATTAACCATTACCTTCAATTTTCAAAATATCTCAATATCCCAATATCCCAATTTCTTAATATCTCAATTTCTTAATATCTCAACACCCATGGCAGAAGAAAGGAACTTCATTGAACTCCGTTCCGAAGAAGTGCAGGAAATACTCGGCACACCGCCCAATTGGCTTGTTCGCTGGGGTACTGTGGTTGTCTTGCTGGGTTTTGGGCTGTTGCTCGGTGCTGCCTGGTTTGTGCGCTACCCGGATGTGGTGGCGAGCGATAAACTGAGTATCACTACAGCCAATCCTCCAGTAGATGTGGTGGCGCGAACCAACGGAAAGGTCATGTTATTGTTGGTTTCTGACAATGAATCGGTAGATGAAAAACAAGCCTTGGCTGTTTTGCAAAACACCGCCCAATACGAGGATGTACGCCGCCTCGGCTTGCTCGTAATAGAATGGCAAAACCTTTCGAGCGAAGCCTTGCGCGAGCTTCAATATCCCGAAAATCTGGTTCTGGGTGAATTGCAATCAGATTACGCCTTGTTTGTGCGCGATTTGGAGGATTTCAAGTTTGGGAGAGAAAACCGCAGCAGTTCTGTACAGGCTAATATTGGCTCCATCCAGATGCAAATCAATCAATTAGAGCAAAGTATAGCTTTTGAACAAAAGGCTTTAAAACGCAGCAAAGATGATTTGAAAATCGCCCAAAATTTTTATGAGCGGCAAAAAAAACTATTGCAAGATGGCATCATTTCTGAAAAACAACTGGACGATGAACGCCAAAAAGTTTCGAATTTAGAAAATGAGCGCGACCGCCACGAGACCAATATTTTGGAAACTACCCGTCAGATTATCAGTCTGAAAAACAACATCAAATCAGCCACTTTTGGTCAGGAGGAAGATTCCTCAACGTCTTCTACACGCTTGTTCGCAAGCCTAAATGCGCTTCGCAGCAGTATTGACAAGTGGACTCAGAATTATGTGCTCAGCGCGCCAATTAAAGGTACCGTGGTGTTTAATGGCCTTACGCTCCAACAATTTGTGCGTGACGGTGACGCGGTGTTGACCATCGTGCCACAGGGCCAGGATCAGATTGTAGGGCGGCTCCAACTGGCAGTTGAAAAAAGCGGGAAAGTCACCGAAGGCCTACCTGTAATCATGAAATTGGATAATTATCCTTATCAGGAATTTGGGACAATTTCGGGGAGGGTCAAATCCAAATCCGTAGTGCCGAAAAATCGCGAATACACGATAATAGTAGACAGTATACAGGTCGTAAACGATACCAAATTGGTCACCAGTTTCAAAAAAGAAATCCTTTTTGAACAGCAACTGCTTGGTACGGCTGAAATAATAACGGACGATAAAGGCTTTTTGGAACGGGTCCTGGAACAGGTGACTTCTGGGTTTAAGCGATGAAAATCTGGTTTTCAATCCCATCAATCGAATCAATCTTCAAAAATCGAATAATTCGACCTTATGCATCGTCGCAATTTCTTCAAAACCACTGGTTTAGCCGCGATAACTACCGGGTTTCCCCAATTCAAGGTCATGGCCGAAAATTCCGAAAATAACAAGCCGCGACTACTCAAGCCAGCCCGCTTGCGCGAGGGCGCGATCGTAGCGCTCATCGCACCAAGTGGCCCGGCTTCCGAGGAAAAACTGGCCAAAGGAATTGGGAACCTGACAAAGTTTGGCTTCAATATCGTAGAAGGGAAAAGCCTTCGCGCCCAAAACGGTTATCTCGCGGGCACTGATGCAGCGCGACTGGCCGATTTGCACTGGGCTTTCCAAAACCCCGAAATCGAGGCAGTTTGGTGCATTCGCGGCGGCTATGGAGCTACACGATTGTTGCCGAATATTGACTTCGAACTCATCCGCAGACACCCCAAACCACTATTCGGGTACAGTGATGTAACGGCTTTACATATCGCCATTCACCAACGCACGGGGCTGGTGACTTTTCACGGCCCGGTGGCGGCTTCGGAATATCCGGAAGAAACCCTGCTGCATTTTCGTTCCGTATTGATGCAACCGGTCGCGCCTTATGAAATTGCGGCATCAGCGGAGACCACGGCAATTGAACCGCCTGAATATCAACCGTTTGTGATACGCCCCGGTCAAGCCAGGGGGGCGTTGACAGGAGGCAACTTAGCTTTGCTCTCGTCTTTGGCGGGTACTCCATTCGCGCCAGTTTTTAAGAAAAAAATCGTGTTCATAGAAGATATAGGCGAGCAACCTTACCGTATCGACCGAATGCTGACGCAATTGCTGCAAGCTACAGATCTAGCCCAGGCCGCGGGCATTGTACTGGGCGTTTTCACCGATTGCCAGCCCAAACAAGACAGCCCCTCGCTCTCACTGCCAGATGCGTTGAGAGATCGTTTGGGCGGACTGGGTATTCCAGTTATGTATGGACTCCCTTTCGGCCACGTGAACCACCAGGCAACGTTTCCATACGGGATAGAAGCAAAGTTGGATGCGGATAGGATGGTATTGACGATTCTGGAAGCAGCAGTTGTATGATGTATGATGTATGATGTATGATGTATGATGTATGATGTATGATGTATGATGTATGATGTATGAACGGTGCCGAACTCACATCATACATCATACATCATACATCATACATCAAACTTACCATACCTGTCCCGGATAAGTACGCTGGATGTGCTGCATCTCTGCGAGTAAAAAGCCAAGATGTTCCGAGTGTTTCCCTTGTTTTCCACCGCTTTGCATCCAGGAATTGCTCGGCATGCTGAGCGTGGCTTCATCTAAGACTTCAGCCACTTTCTTCTGCCATAACGGTTTGATTTCCAATAAATCAGGAGCAATGCCTTGTTCAGCCATTTCAATGTCCAGAGCGTCTGGGGTAGTTAATTCACCTGTAAACGGCCACAGGGTATCTACGGCGGCCTGCATTTTTTGCTTGCTCAATTCGGTGCCATCACCAAGACGAACGACCCATTCTGAGGAAAAACGAAGGTGGTAGGTGGCCTCTTTGAGGGCTTTTTCGGCAATATCGGCCAAGCGCTGGTCGCTACTTTGACGGAGGGCCTTCAGTTGGTAAAAATTGAAAACATCAAAGAAAAACTGCCGGACGATGGTCTGACCAAAATCGCCATTGGGGCGTTCGACAAGCAGGCAATTTCGAAATTGAGGCACATCGCGGAAGTAGGCAAGATCGTCCTCAGAACGGCCTTTGCCCTCTATTTCACCGGCATAAGTCAGGTACATCCTGGCTTGGCCCAACAGATCGAGTGCTATATTGGTCAAGGCTATGTCCTGCTCCAACACGGGGCCGTGACCGCACCATTCGCTGAGGCGTTGAGATAGAATGAGCGTGTTGTCGCCAAGACGGAGGAGATAATTAAACATAGTTGGCAGAAGCAGTAGCAGTGGCAGTTGGAGGGCAAAAGTACGCGCTCTGTCTTCCTTGTGGTAACAATGGCACACGGATTAAATTGATTAAACGGATAAAAACAGATCAATAAAATCTGTGTCAATCTTTTAAATCTGTTTAATCCGTGTGCCATTCTTGCCGCGAGCCGCATTTGCAAGTTTTACCTTTGCCCTTGAAAAATTTTCAACACAATGAAAATCAAGGAAAAAGAATCCATCGGCTACTTAAGATACGAACTTAAAACGTTCGAAAAACTTCCTGTAAAAATCTGGAACCAACCGCTGGAAGCCTCGCGTCACGTTGCCAAAAGCATTGCATTGGCCATCCATCAAAAACAGCAGGATGGCGAACAAATCGTGCTGGGTCTTGCCACAGGGAGCACCCCGATCAAAGTTTATGAGGAACTCGTGTGGTTACATAAAGAGGAGGGATTGAGTTTTCAAAACGTGGTCACTTTCAACCTTGACGAGTATTATCCTATGCCGAAAGAAGCGCGGCAGAGTTACTGGCGTTTCATGCACGAGTACTTTTTTGACCACATAGATATCCTTCCTGAAAACATTCACATCCCCGACGGCACGGTGCCAATGGAGGCGGTGACGGCCTACTGCGAGCGATATGAAAAACTGATTGATCTTGCGGGAGGCATTGACATTCAAATACTTGGCATTGGTCGTACAGGACATATTGGTTTCAACGAACCCGGTGCCTGGGAAACTTCTCCCACCCGCATGGTGCGGCTCGACCACCTTACGCGTCACGATGCGGCCAAGGATTTTCAAAGTGAAGACGACGTACCCTATCGCGCCATCACGATGGGTGTGGGCAGCATTTTCAAAGCCCGCACTGTGTACCTGCTTGCTTTTGGGCAACACAAAGCCCATATTATTCAACAAGCCATTGAAGGAGAAATTACCCACTCGGTACCGGCTTCCTTTTTGCAAAAACACCCTAATACAAGGGTCATATTGGACAAAGCCGCAGCAGAAGAACTGACCAAAATGAAATCTCCCTGGCTGGCAGGCGCATGCAATTGGACCGACGATCTGATCTGTAAAGCGGTGGTTTGGCTTGCCCAAAAAACAGGAAAAGCCATCCTGAAACTCACGGACGAAGATTACAACGAACACGGTTTGAGCGAACTGCTCATAGAAGAAGCCAATTCTTACGAGCTCAACATCCGCATTTTCAACCGTTTACAACGCACCATCACAGGCTGGCCCGGAGGAAAGCCCAATGCGGATGATTCGCACCGACCCGAACGCGCCAATCCTGCCAGTAAGCGCGTCATCCTGTTCAGTCCGCACCCTGACGACGACGTAATCTCCATGGGCGGCACCTTCCAGCGGCTCGTTGATCAAGGCCACGAAGTCCATGTGGCTTATCAAACTTCCGGCAATATTGCGGTACACGATTTCGACGCTTTGCGCTATGCGGAGTTCATGCTTGAATTTGAAGAAACCCAAAATATGTTGACCGAGGGGAACCGGCAACTTTACCATAAAGTCATTCAGTTTTTGCAACAAAAAGGCAGCGAAGCACTCGATATTCCCGAAGTACGGAGCATCAAAGCCCTTATCCGACGCGGCGAAGCGCGGGGCGGAGCACGGTTCACCGGGCTTACAGATGAACATATCCACTTTCTGGATATGCCTTTTTATGAGACGGGGGCAAGACGCAAATTGCCGCTTGGCGAGGCTGACATTCAGATCATTACAGAACTAATGGGGCGTGTGAAACCGCATCAGGTGTACGCTGCTGGCGATTTGGCAGATCCGCATGGTACCCACCGCGTTTGTCTGGATGCGATTTTTGAATCGTTCCGTCGATTGGAAAACCAGGACTGGATGAAAGATTGCTGGCTCTGGCTGTATCGCGGCGCCTGGCACGAATGGGCAGTACACGAAATCGAAATGGCCGTGCCAATGAGTCCGCAACAACTTCGCAAAAAACGTCAGGCTATATTCATGCACCAAAGCCAAAAGGACCGCCCGCCCTTTCCGGGCGACGACAACCGCGAATTCTGGCAACGTGCCGAAGACCGCAACCGCGAGACAGCCCAGATGTACCGGGCACTGGGTTTGGCGGAGTATGAGGCGATGGAGGCGTTTGTTAGGTGGAAGGGGTAGTAGATAAGCTATACCTATTAAAAAAATATTGCTGTGCCAAGTCAATTGCCTTATTAGAGCTTAAAAATCAGCCACCAAAAAAGCGTATCCAATACTCAAACTGATAATTGGGCCTTTTAGAGGTTCGTTCATGAAAACTTGCTGTCCAAGAAGGCTGAATTGAATAATATCGTAGTTATAGTTGTCTGTTTCATGGATAAACCAAAACAAATTAAGCCCCAGGCCTATCGAATACCCTACTGTTCCTATACCCAAACCGGAATCAGATACATACTTTTTTGCACGGCGATGCCAAATTGTACCCATCTGTAAAGTGGGGAAGAATTCAATCCTCTTGTTAGCTTTGATTCGAAAATTACCCTTAATCCCTATCTCGTTCAAGCTTGAATTTCTTGCTACATCCCAAATCCCTTGTCGTCGCTCAAAAGGTTCGATTACAGAGGTTCGTAATAACGTATAATATAATCCAAACCCAGGTCCCCAACCATCGTCTTTATAACCAAGTAGGCCAAGATCAAAAGTTAGACCCATTTTTTGCTCCAAGTGGTTACCAATTTTACCGTGGAGAAAACTCTTTTGATAGTTTATTCCATATAAAAGCCCACCATCTTCGGAATCAACTCCGCTTCTATTAATTCTATTAATATTAGTAGTCTTGGCAAGTTTTAATATATCCAAATAAAAGCTAACCGGAATTGTTAAATGAGTGCGCACGATTTGTCCATCTTTTTTGCCGGGCGACCACTTGGGCATATTCCTGACGATTCGGATGGCTTCGGCTGTAAGGTCTGATAAAGTATCGGATGAGGTGGTGATATTGCTTAAGGCCCCGTCTTTTTCGACTACGAAACTTACCAATACCGGTAAATTGTAAATGTTTTTTACCTTATCCTTCGCGATTTGAAGCATAATTTCATTCGAAAGATTCGATTTGATAAATTCCGTCATTTTTTCTGTTCCATCTGGATAGATGGGCAAGAAATCTACATTAGAATAGATGGAGTCTTTCGGCGTCGATTGCGCAGTGAGGTAAATGCATTGATACAGGAAGAAAGTCCAACACAAGCTGAGGATTCGGAAATAAGAATGATTCATTTTGGAAACCATGCGGTGTTTTTTATTTGGTGTGATTAGTTAGAGGCAATGAGGACTGTGCCACTCTAAATCCAATATCAGCATTGGCGTCCTGTTTTGCGCCCAAAGATTCATATGCAAGGCCATAGATGTTTTTATAGCTACTAGGCCGATAAATCCTGACTTGGGACGGGTGTTTCGTTTTAATGAAAGACTTCCAGGTAGTTTTTTGCCATGCTTTCTTTTCAATCTCTGGGATTTCGTCGAAATTTTCCGCACACCACTCAGCGACATTCCCACTCATGTCATATAAACCCAGATTGTTTGGTGTTAAGGTAGCTACTGGTTGTGGGCGATCTGAATTGCCCCTGATCCACGCTACACGTGCAGGATAATTGCTACCAGCGTATCTAAATTGTTCCGAATACTGGCCTCCCCGTCCGGCGTACTCCCATTCCGTTGAGGTAGGAAGTCGAAATCCGTCTGCATTCTGACTGATTTTGACTAAAAGGAGGGTATCTTTTTGTCCATCCTCATTTTGATATAGGCTGTCTTTGAACTGATACACTTGGGTCTTTCCCATTTGGATACTCAACCAATTCAGATATTCCATGGCATCAGGCCATCTAATTGAAGCGGCAGGCATATTAGGCAGATGATTGCCTTTATTTGGAATGGTTTTTTTAGATTGAGAAGCAAATAGGTAGTATTGGCGATTTGTGACCTCCGTTTTGCCAAGACTGAAATTTTGTACCCCTCTGTATTCTAATGCTATGGTTTCTGCTGTAAGGTCCCGGCCCCAATCTGCTCCTTTCAAAAAATAACCCCCAGCAACTGCCACCAATTCTGGGTAATAAAGGGTCATGAGTGAATCGAAAGCTCGCGGATTTTGATCATTCAATAATTTGGCAATCTCTTTTCGTGAAGTTTTTGTGGGTTGAAGTTCTGCAATCCTCAGAGCGTCTTCGGCTTCCTCGAATTGACCCGATTCTGAATAAAAGAAAATGGTTTCGTAAAGGATTGTTCCGGTTCTCTCCTTGCCACCTGGTATACTATTTATAGCCTGACATAAATGCCTCACAGAATCAAACTCCATTTTTTGTAGATGGCGGTCTGCTTGAATGAGCATTCCGGTTATTTTTTCTGTGTTAGCATTTCTTAATTCTTCTAATTGTATCTGGATTTGTGCTGCTAATAAGTCTGCTTTTCGCCTTTCTATAATTGCAATTTCTTCCGCTTCTTTAGCCATTTCAAAGGCTAGTTCTAAAGCGGCTTTTGTAGCTTCCAAGTTTGCTACGGCCGCTACCAATCCTTTTTTAGCCTCTTCTTCCCTTGCCTTTGCCCTCAAAGCCGCTGCCGTTGCAGCCCTGGCCACCACTTCCTTCCTTTGCGCATCTGCTCGCTGCTTGTCAATGCCATTCATAGAAGCATCCATTTGTCGGTCAATATAGGCGAGGTCGGCCAATTCGCAACCTTGCGCGGCCTGGTATTTTTCATAGGCGTTCCGGTAATCCTGATCCTTGAAGGCTTTGTCAGCCTCCTCTATAAGTTGTTGGTACCGAGGGCCACAATTGGTCTGAGCGGAGCCAGTACCAAGGAAAAAAAGCATGATCGAAAGGGCGAGAATTCGTTTCATGGAGTGGTCATTTACGCGCTTTTTGGATGTTGATTTTAAAGGAATCGAGCATTGTTCTCAATTTTATTTGCCGAACCGCGATGGAATCCATCTCAACCAATGTGCTGTCAGCCAAATCGTAATACCCGACGGACACAAAGTTGGTGGCATCCTGTTTTTTTGCTTTGAATTCGAGCAAATCGCGGGCTGCCCGCTCTTTTTCAAGTCTTTCGAGTGCCGACTTGGCCTTATCCCGTTCCCCAATTGCCCAAACAGCCAATACTACTGCCCCAAACATGAGCAGCATGGCACCAATTGCGGTAAAAAGTGCCCGTCGTGTGCGTTTGGCAGCCTTGTTCCGCTCTTCCTCGCGGCGGCGGGCTTCGCGGCTTCGGGTAATGGGAGCAATAAGCGTGTCGTGGCTGATTTCGTAGTTAAAAGTGCCAATGTTGTTGGCCTCCCTGCGTAACAGGTAAGTGGTTTCGAGTTTCTGAAGTAGATCATGGTCAACGCCTTGATTGCCATATATCTGCACCAATTCGCCAGGGTCTTTGCTCAGGCGGCGGGCCTCGCCGGTCGCCTCGTTTACATAAAGCAGCCCATCTTCTATAACCACCCGGGCAGCGTATTTTTCAGCCTCGTTTAGTTCGGAAAGTTTGTCTTTGTAATAATCTTCAAAAACAGTGTCGAAATTTGGCAGGTCATCCGGGTAAATGTCGGGCTGCTCGTCGCCGTCGCGGTCAGAGATGAGGCCATTTTTGACTTGTTTTTCAAGGTTTTGGCAGACTACCTGAAGTTGAAATGCCTCGATCCGGCCACTTTTTTCATCCGCAAGTTTGGCAACGATATCGTTCAGGGCGCCATCCGTGAAGGTGAAAGAAGGGGTAGAAAAATCTCCATCTTCGGCAGGGAGTAAGGCTGGGCGTACAATGGCTGAGCGGGCCTGTTTTTCGTCGAGAGCCTTCAGTTCATAACGTTTGTGCAAGATGGCTGGCAGCTTGAGTTTCATGCTGTCAAGCAGGCTAAGCCGGTCGGCCCTGATGGAAAAGATCACCTTCAGTTCAAATGGTTTTGCCAAAAACCTTCGCTGCTCAAAAGTGAGTTTTCCAGTCACTTCATTTCGGATATTTTGGGGAGTTGTTTCGTAAAGCGCCTCGGCCAAACTCGCCGCAAAGGCCTCCTGTTCGGTCACCGGGTAGGTAAAAAACTCCTCAAACTGGTCAAAAACCATCAAAAATCGCCCTGCATCTGCTTGTTGGCGGCGTTTACAATGTAGCCACAACGATTTTTTTTCAGGGAAAAACGTTCCCAAAAAATCGGCTTCCTTGTTCAGGGGCGCTTCTTTTTCTAGCGTGTTGAGTGCAGCCTGTAGTGGAAGCAGTGATTTGCCCGCTTGATAACTTCCAAACCGAACTTCTATTGGCTGAAACTGACCTTTGGCATCGGCGGCAAACTCGGTAAACAATGGAATGATGCCGGCCTTAAGCAGCGAGCTTTTCCCATACCCCGATTTGCCAAACAGGACGAGCAAATTTTCGAGCAGAACAAGGTCGTACAGGTCGGCAATGTCGCGTGCGCGGCCAAAAAACATGTGTCTCTCCTTGGTCTCAAAGGGCCTGACACCGGGATAACGCAGGTTGATCATTCGGGTAAGTTTTTGAGTTGTTCAAGGACTCCGTTCAATACCTTGTTATAGCGGTTTTCGAGTGTGCGGTTGTCTTCAACGCCTTTTTGCGTCTCCTTTTTCCAGTTGACATACCAATTGCTCAAAAGCGTCAACATGTCGCGATCTTCAGGGTCGGCAACCAGTTTCGGCAAAGTGTCAAGGGCTTGTTCCAATTCGCCCCGTTCCAGCATTCTTCTTACCGAGGCTTTTGTAAGCGGTTCATTGTCAGAGATTTGTTCGGCTTGAGTGTTTTTCCAGCGTTTGTTCAGTTCGGTCAAAAACTCAAGGCCCGTGATGGTTTCTTTTACTACCTTTTCTTGTATAGTTTCGCCAAGGAACTGCATATTGTAGCGTTTCAACAGGAAATGGTGCGCGTCAGCGTCGCCCATTTGAGTATTCAGGGCAATTTGAGTGGGGGAATTGCCGTCGTTGAGCAAGCGCAACAAAAGTTGCGTATACCATTTGTCAAATTGGAATCCAATAAAAAGGAAAGATTTGGCCATCCTCAATCGACTTCTGACATTGTCGGGTAATCCGACCGGCCCCAACACTGTTTTCATAAAACTGAACAAGTCGTCGTAATCCAACAGCATGGAAGCATCCTCTTGAAAATTCCCGCATAGGTTGTAGATCAATGGGGTTTGCCCACTCCAGTCCAGAATTTTCTGGTTGTCGTTGCTGCCTGCATGGTGATTGAAATAGCCCTCGAAATGAGGGGCTTCGCCGTATTCCTTTGCCAGGAGATTGTCGGGGTTAACCGATATGATTAAGGGGAATGGTATTCCGACGATCTCTTTGAATACGGAGTCATTTGGTTTCAACTTGTGGTAATATTGACTCGCGTTTCGCTGTACCTCTGTTTTAGAGCTCGGGTTTTTAAATAAAAAAAGTGCCTCCTTCTCATAAAAATGCTCAATATCATCTTTGTTTTGGCGCTGAAGGTATTCGCGAAGGTGACGTTGGAGGCCAACGCCTTCCAATTGGACGATCTCCGGCCCAACCATCAAAACACATCCTTTGCGTTGGATGTCGAAAAGAAGTTTGCCGAATAAATTGTCCCATTCAGTACTATTAAATTTGGACATCTGAGTTTAGGGTTACTGATTTGAACAAATAACAATCAAGAGACGAAAGATTGCAAGATCGCCCAAAGATAGAAACCTAAGAAATACATTAGATAATTTTTTTACAATTCTGATCTTGGCGAGGCCTGAGTATGTCAGATGGAAGGCCTAAAAGTCAACTTGAAAATGAAATTAATGGTCAACGATCATAAGTTAAAAGTCAAAAGTCACTTCTTCACCCGTATAACCCAATGGGAATACCACCCTTGGTGGCTGGCCAATATTCCGGTCTATGGCTTTTGGCTCTGGTTTGCGGCACGGGCGCGGCATTTGATCTTCTTTTCCAACGTAAATCCTGCTATACCGCTAGGGGGGGCAATGGGGGAATCGAAATGGGATATTTTGGAAAAACTTCCGGAAGAGATTGTGCCTAAAACCATTCTTGTGGAGTCCTCCGATGATTTTGAAAAAGTGCTGACTTCGCTCGAACGCGCTAAAATTGGTTTTCCCCTGATCGCCAAACCCGATGTAGGTGAGCGAGGCTTTTTGGTCAAAAAAATTGATAATCAAGAGGTTTTGCGTGAATATCTCTCGCGTTGGCCCGTAAAATTTATTCTGCAGGAATTCCTTTCGATGCCAGTGGAAGCCTCGGTGCTCTACCACGTATTTCCCGGCGAGGGCGGGGCGTTTGGCATCAGCTCTGTCTGCTTGAAGGAATTTCTTTCCGTACGTGGCGATGGGCTTTCAAATATCCGTCAACTCATGGCGCAAAACGCGCGCTCGGCTTTTCAGGTCCCGCGTTTCGAGCGAGAATTCCCGGAGATTTTGGGAAAAATCCCGGCCTCGGGAGAAACTGTTTTGCTTGAACCCATTGGCAACCACTCGCGCGGCACCAAGTTTTTGAACGGAAATCATCTGATCACGCCCGAAATGCTGGCGGCTTTTGAACCTATTTGCCGACAAATCCCTGGTGTGCAATATGCCCGCTTCGATTTAAAAGGTGATTCTATCGAGGCACTCCAGCGCGGCGCATTCAAAGTCATGGAACTCAATGGAATACTTGGCGAACCGGCTCACGTTTATGACCCCAGTTACGGGATGATCCGCGCTTATCAAGACCTTTGGTGGCATTGGCGCTTGCTTTTTCGTTTGCATAGGGCGCAAAAGAAACGAGGTATTAAGCCAACATCGTTGGGGGAGGGATTGCGCTTTGCAAAGGGGTATTTTCGGTATAAAAAGTCCTTGGAAAAGAAGACCTTATAGGTTTTGAAAAACCTATATGGTCTCGATTGGAAATAAAAAAAGGCACGGGACTTTTCCCGCGCCTTTGAATTTTTCAATTCTGAGAACAATACTTACACACTTATTTAGATATTTCTAAAACCGTGCCAGAAAAGGGAGTTGCCTCGAATTACACTAATTTGCACTAAGTTGATCTCGATTCGCGCAAATTAGTGCAATTAGTGGCAACATTATTTCGCCAAAAAATCATTGTACAACGTTTGCAAATAGGATTGTGCGTTCAAACGATCTACCGAATCCAATTTGCCCTCGAAAATGCGCCACTCCTTGCTGCCAAATTCATAAAAACCCTTGCCAGTTGGAGTAGCCCAACCCAGGCCATTTTCATTGGTGTAGTAGGCAAAACCTTCGGCATATTTCTGGCAGTCGCCCCCCGGGATACCCGATGATAGAACTTTCATAAACAAATCCTGGCTCCATGGAATGAACTTTCGCGCTTGATCGCCCTTGTGTATCATGCTCAGGATAGTGGCTGGTATATCATGGTGATTGCCAAAAACCTCCACATTCATAGCCTTCCCAACAATAGGTTTCCCGAAAATAATGAGCGGGGTATGCCGCGATTCCGGCCTATCCATCCCCAAGCCGCCTGGCTGCGACGCGCCATGGTCGGCCACCAGAACAAAAATGGTATTAGCATACCAGGACTGCTGTTCGGCAGAGTTGAAAAATTCCCCAATGCCATGATCCACGAACGCCGCGCTGTTCAGGAATTTCTCCCGGTCATTGTTGGCTGCCCATTTGCTTTGAAACGGTACGTCGTAGGGTGGGTGCAGGCTCAGGGTCATCGCAGTAGCAAAAAATGGCGGACGCAAACCGTTGATTTCCTTGATAGTGCGCTGAAACAGAATGCCGTCGTCCACTCCCCAGCGTTGCGTTTTTTCGGCATTTGTAAAATCTCTTTCAGATAAGATTTTGTCAAATCGTTGGTTGGTGAGCCAGAGGCCCAGATTGGCGAATGTGAGTTCTCCGCCGTATAAAAAGAGTGTGGAATAGCCTGAGTCTTTTAATATTTTGGGAATAGAGGGAAGTTTTGCAGCCTTGTCTTCCAACAATATGATGCTTTGATCAGGTTGCGCCGGGTATCCAGCTAAAATTGATATTATTCCCTGATCAGTTCGATAACCGCTGCCATAGATGTTTTTGAAAAGTATTCCTTCACGGATCAGTCGGCTCATATTGGGGCATACGCCTGGTTCGCCGCCCAATTCTTCGATTACTTGAGCAGTGTGGCTTTCAAGGATAAGGAACACGACATTTAGCTCAGTGCTATTCTGACGATCGAAGAATTGGATTTTTTCATTATTGCATTCCAAACCTGTTCCCATAAGACTACCAAAACCTTTCAGAGCAACGTCATCCTCCATTACAGCATATCGGTTAACCGTCGAGCGCGTCTCAATCAGGCTGTGGCAGAGGCTCCAGCCTGGGTTTGTTGCAGCGTGGTTGTCAAACAAATGCGGCGAGTAGTAAACGGCACTTTCGTTGATAGGCATCACGCCTGTTCCACCACGAATAGCCAACACCAAAATGCCCAACCAAATCGGAAACGCGAGCAGGCTCCAACGCGAGGTGTTTTCGTAGTAAATCTTGGTGCCAACCACCTTTCTATAGCACCGCAATATTAGCCACACAGCCCCGGCGTAAATCCCGAAACTGGCCAGTTTGAAAGGGAACGACATGGAGTCCAGCAGAGCGCTAGGTGTTTTGAAATACTCCACCGCGCGGTTGTTCAGTGGCGTTTGCCATTCTTCGTAAAGAAAGACATTAGCGCCAAATACAAAAATAAAGATACTGAAAACCAGCACATTAAACCCAAAAATGCTTTTTTCAACAAAGGGATAGCTGCGGCTTCCGAAGGCAATGCCTGCCTGCCACAAAATGATTGGGAGCGCCAAAAGGTAGGCCGCAAAACTAAAATCAAGCGGAAGCGCATACCAGAAAGAAAGCCATGTAACACCGGGGTTTTCATCGGGCCATTCGCTGCGAAACCACAACACGAACCACAGGCGGAACACCACAAAAAACAACAACCAAAACGCCAGCAAGCGAAAAGGAAAATGGATAGGACGTAAACTTTTCAGCATCGAATATTGGACAAAAGAAGCGGCAAAGTTAAGTTTATGTAACGGACAAGGCCGTGATATGATTTTTGACAGGATGAACAGGATAGACAGGATGGTTTCGGCTTCGCCGACGATGAAGTTTAGCAATAATAAACGGTCGGCGAAGCCGACACCATCCTGTCTATCCTGTTCATACTGTCAAAAAACAAACCTCTTGTCTCCAAAAAGCCCTCCGTTTCCTAAAAAATGCCTTTTTTTGCGCACTCGTTTTCTCCGATACCCATGCGCCGAATACACCAGATTGTCTTTTTCACGCTTTTTATTTTTTCTGCCGAAACACTTTTTGGCCAGGCTTCCGCTGTGCTCGACACCTTGGGCAATCGCCTTGCGCTGCTCGTACAACTTTCGCAATCAAGCAATTATGAGCAGGCACAAGTAGAAGTAGAATTCGTGCGTGAATTTTTAAAGCGCCACAAACTCCCTATCAGTCCCAAGGCGCTCAGCCTCATGTCGGGTATTTATAAGGCCAACAAGGATGACCGCAGTGCTTCCCGATTGCTTGAAGATGCCGAACTCGACGCCCGGCACGACCCCAATCCGGTTTCCAAAGCCGCGCTGCTCAAAACACTTGTGCAGGAGTGTGGCAAATGGGAACTTCCCGATCTGGCGCTTAGATGCCAACAACTTTTGTCTGTTGCGCAGGACTCCATCGCTTCGCGCGAGCGCCGGCTCGAAACCCGCGGTATGCAACAACAGTTCGACTCACTGGCTTCCTTGAGGCAGCGCGAAATGGCCGAGCGCGACAAATTTTTTAGCATCGAAAAAGAAAGAGCCTGGCTTTATGGAGTCTTGGGCGGTTTATTTTTACTAACCCTATTCATTTGGGTCATTAGAAGCGATAGCCGATGGCGTAAAAGACTGGAAAAGAAGGAGCAGGAATGGGACATCATGCGTGCCAACCTCCAGCACGACGCTGATGCAAATCTGTTGGCAGCAGCGGTAGAAGCACAAAGTACTCAAACCACTCCCAGCGCCTCAGATCAATATACCGTTTATCAGGGCCCGAAACCGGAGCAAATTTGCCTGCTCATTGAGCCAAATCGGCAAGTGGTGCTATACCTGAAATCGCTGCTTTCCGACCGTTTTCAAATCGAAACAGCCAATACCCCCACAGAGGCGTTGCAAATGGCCTCGGAAATGTTGCCCGACCTGATTGTTTGTGATGTGCTTATCAGCGGGAATGCGGGCATAGAGGTGGCCCGACAAATCAAACTCAGCGAACGGACGAACCATATCCCTGTCGTGCTGCTCACTGATAAATTTGGCAACGAAGGCAAACTCGACGCCCTTCGTGCCGGGGCTGATGCCTGGTTCACCCGCCCGGTCATTGACGACGAGTTTGACGCGACTGTCCAGCGGCTGTTAAACGACCGAAAAGCCAAGCACGAGCAATTCAATCGCTTCCTCCAACTCTATTTTTCTGAAAACCGGGTGCCGCTGCAAGACCCTTTCCTGCTACAAACCGTGCAGATGATCGAGCACAACCTTGCCAACCCCGACTTCATGGCAGACGACATGGCCCGCAAACTCCAGCTCACTAAAACCCACTATGTCAAGAAGTTAAAAGTGCTTACCGGCAAAGAACCCGTGCAACTCATCCGCGAAATGCGCCTCGAAAAAGCAAAAATCCTCCTCGAAAAACGCGCCGGAACACCGCAAGCAATTTCCGAATTGGTAGGCTTTAGTAGCCCTGGCTCGTTCGGGCTTGCATTTAAGGAGTATTTTGGGGAGAATACGCTGTTGTTGTATAGTTTGCCGCCGGGGAGGTTGTGATAGAAAGATGTTGGCAGAGCCGCCAGGAATAAGATGAGCGTTGTCTAGCCTTAGTGTCAGCGAACAATTTTTTTTCTGAAACTTGCTTTGAAATAATAATTTAACATGGCTACTTTGCGCTCTGAAATTTCATAGCATTACTTTGACGTCAACCTCCCCTTTGGGATAGGATGTTTAATTTTTCTAAAAAAGTTTTATTTCAATCTCCCGCTTATGTACAACCGCATATTCATCAGTTATGAAAAGAACGAAAACCTTTTCCTATATTCGGAAATTGCAAAGAGGTGCATGAACTACCAAATGGATCCCACCACAGTCAACGATATTGAATTTGACATCGATGAGGGATATATTACAGAACGGATAAAAGGGTGTGATCTTTTTATTGGTATCTATGGGAAAAGTTACGGGAAAGGCCAATTTCCTTCAACCGATCCCCTTTCAGAACCTCTCAGCCTTATTGACCTTGAATTAAATATTGCACTAAAGCATCTTAAGCCACATCAAATCATTATTTTTCGTCAGAATTTGGAGGAGGAAGAATTGGATGAAAGGCTTAAATCTATGTTTTTGCCCTTTAAACAATTCAATTACTTTGAAAGAGAGATAGACCTTATCCTTGATCTGCAAACTCAAATTAAAATTTGGCTAGATAGCGAGACGATTTTAGCTAGCAAAGAGGTTACTTCAAACCAACAATTGCTCAGCATCACCCTTAGAGGAAAAGACCAAACGGGGCTATTGGTCAGAATATTCAAGGTAATTGTAAATTTAGGAGGCAATGTTATTCAAGCGAAGCAAGACGTCTATTCGAAGATCGCAACGTCACGAATAATCTCTGAGTGGACGCTTCATAATATACTTGAGGATAGAGAAAGTCTGAAAATGCAAATTATTAAAGAATTAGGGGGGCTATATGGACAATCTAAAACTTTAGAAATTGATCTTATAATTGATGAATTGAAGAGTTATGAAGGGGATGTTCGCTCAAAAACTAGACTAAAGGTGGAGTTTTTTGATGGCAGAGGAATTGCAGAACGCATTTTTAGAGAATTGAGTAATGAAAGTCTAAATGTTTTAGAAAGCAATTTTCAACAAGTAACTGCTAATGTACCTATAATTGGGGAATTTATAATCGTTTTTGATTCCACAGAATCAGACAAGAAAAAAATTGATAACGTTGCAGAAAAAATTAGAAAATGCCCAGGAGTTATCCGAGTTGAAAGAATAGTAATGGAAGGGAATTGGTGGTATAATAAGTAAATACTTTGCTGCATTCCCAAGAAATGAAGCAAATGCCAAATTTTTTGGATTAAGCGCGATATCGGGGTATATAAAAAATATAATATGAAAAAACTTCGTCGGTTCATCCTTTATTTTTCTCTTATTATTCTAATACCATACCTTTATTTTGTTTATAGAATAGTTCATTTGTGGTGTTTTGAAAACTGTAATATTGATGAAGTCACGGGTATCGGACAGGTTATGGAAGGGACGATTGGAACTATTTGGACTTTTTTTAGCACCATCTTGATTTATCTCACACTTGTACTTCAGGGGCAAGAGCTTGAGGCACAACAAATTGAGATCAAGGAACAACGCAAAGAATTTCAGAGTACATCTGTTATCAATATTGTATACCAGCAACTAATACGGCTTGAGGATGCTATAAATAAACTTGTAATATCATATAATAAGAAGGAATATCATGGGATTTCTACTTTTGTGATGCTTAGAAACCATAATATACCCTTTGGATTTGCTAAATATTCTGGTACTGAAAAAGATGCGACAGAGTTCGCCAAACTTTCAATTGAAGATAGAATGGATCTTAAAAAATCTCTAAATATTTATTTGAATCTATTTGTCGAAAACCAAGTCGACTTTACAAGTTTTACTTTGTCTCTCTATAATTCAGTTATAGTTGTTGAAACTTTCCTACTACAAGAGGAGCATCACACGTCAGAAACAATCCAAACCGTCCGAGAAATATATTTTGGAAATATCAATCAGGTTGTGATTCCTGCTATAAAAGACTTTCACAAGGCCGTTCAATTTTCTTACCTGCTAAGTAAATCTGGAGATCTGCCAAATTTGGATTTAGGATTATTACTAGATGCAGACGCTTATATTAGCAGAGTTCTTGTATTTGAAAAAAAAATAAGTGTATTGAAGTAGCTACCGTCAGATTCAAGGGTCAAATGCAATAGACTTCAGCACAGTGTTCCCCATGCCTTTCAGGACAAAATCGCCCCGCTGGTGCAAAGACTCTGCCTTGTGCCATTTTTCTCGTTTGCTGTGCCGACAAACCAATCAACACCAGGAAAAACCCCTCTTAATATTCCTGCTCCTACTCCCTTTAATCTCAGCCTCCCAAACACCCCAATCCGAAACCCAATCATTCGTCCTGGGCACAACAGTCACCCTCTATTCCTTAGAATTCCTTGAGCAGAGAACCTTCAACTTCTACTGCAGGAGGGTTATTCGCCAGATACTGTCGCGACGTATCCGGCGATTTACCTATTGGATGGTTCTACGGAAAACGATGCGAAAAAAACTGTATCGTAGACTAAAACCCTTCAACTACAAACACATTCAGATGCACTTTGAGTTTTTTTAATAAAGAAAATCATGCTTCAATCATGCACCTGGCGGTTTACAATGCATTCCTTAAGTTGGCGCATACACATCCATTTTATTCCATTCTATCCCGTTTTAAGCCAGCCCGTTATGCTCATTCGGGGCGCATGCGTCACCAGTACCTCGTGTTCCAATTCACTGCTTTTAAAAAACACGCAGGTGCCATTTTGCGGCGCAATCGTTTGAATGTGATCGTCATGAAAGATGCACAATTCCCCACCGTCTTTTGGCAGCCAATCGGTATTCAAATACATAATTATCGAAAATGCGCGGCCTTTGTTACTGCGGAATTGGTCCAGGTGTTTTTTATAAAAACTACCCGTTTCGTACAGCGCGTAATGAAATTCATAGCCAGTTATTCCCGTATAGCAAGTACTGTTGAGGTACTGGACGAATCTGTCCATCAGGCCGAAGAACTTGTTTTCTGATGGGTCATTGTGCTCAGGATCAAGCCAGTAAATCTTGTCGCTTCTAATCAGTTTGTCATGAATGAGCTGTGCTTCATTTCCGATACCTGCGGCAAGGAGTTGGTTGCCTGAATAAAGGGCGTGAAGGTTATCTTTCAACAGAGCCGCCAATGGCACATCCAAAAAATTTTGGGCAACGCCAACTTTATCCGCTAAATAACTGTCAATCAGACTATTGAAATTGTTTTCCAAAAGGAATCAAAGTAGAAAACCACGGCATAAAACCAAGATTTCAACAAGGTAGGACATATCCTTAAAAGTGACTGTTTTGTTCTTTGGTGTGGCGTTCCACATTCTGGTCGGAAAGCAATTTACTTTGAAATACCCCATGTAACTTCGCCCGTTCAAACCAATCTCGTGCGCCGCCAATTCCTCTGTATCTTGCTTTTAACCTGCCTGACAGCCCCTGTGCTCGTCAGTTACGGGTGGCTGCACTATCAAAAAACGCTGGTCAGAAAAGTGGTAAAAAGGCAAATCATTGCCGGAATGGGCGATGATGCACTGGTTTTGCTGAAATTTACCGCCTCGGAATCCCAAACCATGCTTCGCTGGGAACATGGGCGAGAATTCCAGTTTCAAGACCAGATGTACGATGTGGTCAGCACAGAAACCAAAGGAGACACGATCTATTTTCAGTGTTTTTGGGATAGGGAAGAATCAGACCTGAATCAACGAATAAATAATCTGATCGCCATTACCCTGGAAAAGAACCCCGGCCACCAAAAAGGTAAAGAGCTCTTGGCGCAATTCTACAAATCGCTCTTCTTTTTTGAAATGACGAATTGGCCACCTTTCGTTCTTACCATCGAGGCAAGGCAAGAAATCTCTTCGGCTCTTTTGTTGCTCAACCCTATATCCAGCCCACCTCCATCTCCGCCGCCGGAAATAGCTTGATTCCATTCAATGTATTAAGTTCTTTTGTTTGCCATGTACTTGGCGAGCTGCTCCTATTTTCCGTATAATGGCTAAAATTAATAACATCCGAATGAAAGGAATAATACTTTGTTGTCTACTTGTGGGCGCAACAAATGTTGCCTTTGCCCAGATAGTCACCATAAAAGACCAACAAAGCGGCCAGCCTGTTGAAGCAGTCTCAATTGTTTCTGCAAGTCCAAGGGAATTTACAACTACCAATGCAAAAGGCCAGGCCGATATCACCGTTTTCAAAGGCGCGGAGATTATTGAATTCCGCGCGCTGGGATATCAAACTGCCCAAACGAGTTACGCAGCACTCGAGTCCACCAAATTTGAGTTTTTGCTCCTTGAATCTACCCTCAACTTTGACGAAGTGATCGTTTCCGCCACGCGCTGGAACCAGGCTGCGAAGGACATCCCAACCAAGGTTATTTCCATTTCGCCCAAAGACATCGCGCTGCAAAACCCACAGACAGCGGCTGATATGTTGGCCAATTCCGGCTATGTCTTTATGCAAAAAAGTCAACAAGGCGGCGGAAGCCCGATGATTCGCGGTTTTGCCACCAATCGCCTGATTTACACCATTGATGGAGTACGCATGAACACCGCGATTTTTCGAGGCGGAAACATTCAAAATGTTATCTCGCTTGATCCTTTTGCTACCGAAAAAGCGGAGGTGGGATTTGGCCCAAGCTCTGTTATCTACGGCAGTGATGCCATTGGTGGGGTGATGAGTTTTCAAACGCTTACACCACAGTTTTCGCTCAACAATTCCCCGCTGATTACTGGAAAAGCCGTGATGCGTTATTCCTCTGCCAACAATGAAAAAACAGGGCATTTTGACATCAATGTCGGCTGGAAAAAGTGGGCCATGGTAAGCAGCATCAGTTCCAACAATTTTGGTGATCTGAAAATGGGCAGCGATGGTCCTAAGGAATACCTGCGCCCATTTTATGTGCAGCGGCAGGGCGATACCGACGTGGTGGTTGCCAACGATGATCCGCGAATCCAACGGCCTTCCGGGTATTCGCAAATCAATATGATGCAGAAACTGCGGTACACGCCCAATGAAAAATGGGATTTTCAATACGGTTTCCATCATTCTGAATCCTCTGAATACTCCCGCTACGACCGGCACATCCGTTACAGGAACAATGGCCAACCTCGTTACGGAGAATGGGCTTACGGACCCCAAAAATGGAACATGAACAACCTGAACATCTCCCACAATGGGTCGAATCGATTGTACGATCAGGTTACGCTACGTGCCGCACGCCAGTTCTTTGAAGAAAGCCGGATTGACCGGAATATCAACGATAACGAACGCCATATCAGGATTGAAGAAGTTGTTGCAAATTCGGTGAATCTGGACTTTAACAAGTCCATCGGCCGCAAAAACAAGTTGTTCTACGGTGCAGAATTTGTGCACAACGATGTCACTTCCACGGGGTTTGACGAGGATATTTCGAATGGAGTGTCCGCTACTGGGCCTGCTCGTTATCCCAAATCTACATGGGCTTCTTTTGGCGCATATCTATCAGACCAGTTTTTGGTATCTGATAAATTCAGGGTACAGGCAGGTTTGCGTTTTAGCCAATTTAGCCTGGATGCTACTTTTGACACAACTTTCTACAAATTTCCTTTTGTTGAAGCCAATCTGAACAACGGCGCATTGACCGGAAGCCTTGGGTTTGTTTTCCGGCCTACGAAAGACTGGGTGATTTCAGCCAATGGCGCTACCGCTTTCCGCTCCCCGAACGTGGACGATATAGGCAAGGTGTTCGATTCCGAGCCGGGGGCTGTAGTGATTCCCAATCCTGATCTGGAGGCAGAATACGCATTTAGCGGCGATGTAGGAATTGCAAAGGTTTTTGGTGGCGTTTTAAAAATTGACCTCACAGGTTATTATACCAAGCTCCAAAATGCGCTGGTTCGTCGCGATTTCACCTTAAATGGGCAGGACAGCATTGTTTACGACGGTGCCTTGAGCCAAGTGCAAGCCATTCAGAACGCCGCTGTGGCCACCGTTTATGGCATTCAGGCTGGCATTGAAGCAAAATTTGGAAAAGGTTTCGGTTTTTCAACCGATTTCAACTATCAAAATGGAACAGAAGAACTGGACAATGGGTCCACCAGTCCGTCACGCCATGTTGCCCCATGGTTTGGTATTTCAAGGTTGACCTATGCTGCACAAAACCTCAGTTTGCAATTTTCTTTCGAATATAGCGGTGAAAAGAAGTTTGAGGATTTGCCGGAAGAGGAACAGGGGAAACCTGAAATCTATTCGATTGATCCTGGCGGGAATCCTTATTCCCCTGGCTGGTACGCGCTGAATTTCAATGCGATGTACAAGTTTACCGACCATTGGAGCGTCAGTGCTGGAATTGAGAATCTGAGCGATCAGCGTTACCGTCCTTATAGTTCCGGGATTGTGGCGCCGGGGCGAAATTTTATTATTTCGTTACGGGCGAATTTCTAATTGGAATTACTTCAATCTGCCCAATACCTCTTTCATCCGTCTAATGGCCTCCCGCAACTGCTCTTCCGAGGCTGCATAACTGAGCCGGAAACAGTTCGGGTCGCCGAAGGCAGCCCCGGATACAAGACCAACGTATGCGCTGGTCATTACGTAATCGCAAAAATCGTCGGCATCTTTAATCACTGTGTGGCCGTCTGTTTTGCCAAAATAACTGCTCACATCGGGGAAAATGTAAAATGCCCCATCGGGATGGTTAGCGCGGATGCCGGGGATCTCTTCAATCATCGAAAGGATGATATCTCGCCGCTCGCGGAAGGCTTCGCGCATGGCCTCCGTTGGACCAAGATTAGACATAAGTGCCACAGTGCCAGCCTTTTGGCTAAAGGAAGCTGCACCGCTGGTCACCTGTCCCTGGATCTTGGCGCATGCGTCAGCCACGTATTTTGGTGCGCCGATATAACCCAGCCGCCAGCCGGTCATGGCAAATCCTTTTGCGAAACCGTTAACGGTTATGGTGCGGTCTTTTACCTGCGGGAAGGAACCGATGCTAACGTGCTCGTGGGTAAAATTGATGTATTCGTAAATTTCGTCGCTCACAACCAATACATGGTCATGCAGGGCAAGTACATTGGCATAAGCCTCTAGCTCTTCGCGGGTGAAAACGGTTCCCGTAGGGTTGCAAGGCGAGGAAAAAAGCACAAACTTGGTGCGGGGGGAAATTGCGTCGGCTAATTGTTGGGGCGTGGGCTTGAAATCGCGTTCTACGCCTGCGTACACACACACTGGCACACCGCCCGAAAGTTTCACTATTTCAAAATAAGACACCCAATAAGGCGAAAACAGCACCACTTCGTCGCCGGGATTAAGCAGTGCCTGGCAAAGGTTGTAAATGCTCTGTTTAGCACCATTGCTCACTACGATTTGTTCCGGGCGGTAATCCAGCTTGTTGTCGCGTTTGAATTTTTCGCTGATAGCCTTGGTCAGTTCGGGCAAGCCAGCCACAGGCGTATATTTGGTGTAGCCATCCTTAAGGGCTTGGTAGGCAGCCTCCTTGATGTGGTCAGGCGTGTCAAAATCAGGTTCTCCAAGGCTCAGGCTGATTACATCGTGGCCCAGTGCGCGAAGTTCTCGCCCCATCCGGGCCATTTTGAGAGTTTCTGATTCGGCGAGATTCTGTACGCGCTCGGAGAGCATAGAATGTGTGGAACTCATGTTTTGTCTTTGATAAGGCGCAAATCTACGCTTACCTCTTTTTCTTTCCGCTAAAGTTCGCATATTTGCCTCGCTATGGATTTTGAAACTAACCCACAGATTGCACAGAACGACGCTCCCGAACACAAAAACTGGAAGTTCAAGGAGCTAAAAGTCTATTCGTCCACTGAATGGCTGGCTGACAACAAGAAGAAATACCGCCAGGTGTTTGATCGGTTGGAAACCTCTTATATCTACGCCGAACTCTCGTTTCAAAATAAACAGTTCGATCTTGATGACTGGGAGGTAAATGTCGAACTTCGTTGTTACACCGTCAAAAAGCAGCGAAAGGAACTCTGCATCCTGCCTTTTCAGCGCAAAGTGAGCAAATTCGACCCAATTGGCTACATCCGTGAAGGATGGGGAAACAAACAAGAAGGCGTGTTTTGGAAAAAAGGCGCATACGTCTGGGAGGCATGGATTGAAGGCGAAAAAGTGGGCTCCAAAAACTTTTACGTCGAAGATGCAGGTCGTCCCATCACCCGCGGCGATAATCCATATTGCAAAATCACCTCGCTCAAAATGTATGAGGGGCCTTATGATGATACCCCTGAATTTGAGCGCAACTACCTCAAACGTTTTCACGACGAAGAAACCCGCTACGTTTATGCCGAGTTGATGCTCAAAAATGTCTTGCTCAGTAAAGCCTGGCAATGTGAGGTATTTATCAAATTTTACAACAATGCCCGCGAACTGAAGGGACAGGTTGTGCGCCTACACGGGGTTCAAAAAGGCGACGATGGGGTGAAAATCACCGCTGGCTGGGGGTCAAATGTGAAGGGGTCCTGGCGCCGTGACCGCTATACGGCCGAAGTCGTGTTCATGGATCAAACCCTGGCGGTCATGCCTTTTGATGTGGCCGAAGATTGGGATTACGGCACGCACCCGGTCTATCTTCCTGAAAAAGGATTGCAGGTTTTCCTCGAACCAGAGCCGGAAGACATAGAGACATTTGAAGAGGTTCTGGTAAAACTCGACGCACTTATTGGACTTGCCGAGGTGAAAGTGAAAGTTCGCGAACACGCACAATACATTCAGTTCCTGCAACTTAGAAAAGAAAAAGGGTTTGCGGAAAAAGACGGCATCAACGTGCATTCCGTTTTTAGCGGCAACCCCGGTACCGGTAAAACCACTGTGGCGAAAATGATGGGCCGTCTTTATAAAAAGATGGGTCTGCTATCCAAAGGGCACGTGCACGAGGTGGATCGCTCTGATTTAGTGGGCGAATACATTGGCCAAACGGCCCCCAAAGTCAAGGATGCAATTGAAATGGCACGGGGTGGTGTACTCTTTATTGACGAGGCTTATGCGCTTGCCCGCAGCCCCGAGGACAGCAAGGATTTTGGGCGTGAGGCGGTTGAAATTTTGGTACGCGAACTTTCCAACGGCCCAGGCGACCTTGCCATTATTGTAGCAGGTTACCCCAAGGAGATGAAAACTTTCCTCGATTCAAATCCCGGCCTTCGTAGCCGCTTCAAACTCAGTTTCGAGTTCGCCGATTACCTGCCGCAAGAACTTGCCCAAATAGCGGAATACGCCTCCAAAGAGAAGGAGGTCACCCTTGCCAAAGAAGCCAAAGACCTTGTGGATGAGATAATTACAGAAGCCTTCCGCTCCCGCGACCGTGCTTTTGGAAACGCACGTTTCGTGCATGATTTGGTGGATAAAGCCAAGATTCAACTCGGTCTGCGCTTAATGGCAATGCCCAACGTGCGCAACCTCAGTCCCGAAGCCCTCACAGTAGTGCTCCGCGAAGACGTTGAAAAAGTGCAAGTGTTCCGCAAAAAAGCATTGCCCAATATCCCTGTGGACGAGAAACTCCTTGCCGCCACGCTACACGAACTCGACAGTCTTATCGGTATGCAGGCCATTAAGCGCGACATCCGCGAACTGGTGGATCTCGTGCGTTTTTACCGCGAAAGTGGTCGCGATGTGTTGGGGCGTTTTTACCTGCATACGGTATTTGTCGGCAACCCTGGTACGGGCAAAACCACCGTGGCGCGTATTCTTACCAAAATTTACAAATCTCTCGGTGTGCTCGAACGCGGCCATACCGTTGAAACCGACCGTCAAGGATTGGTAGCGGGTTTTGTGGGACAAACGGCCATCAAAACCGCCGAACGCATCGAAGAATCCATCGGTGGGGTGTTGTTTATTGACGAAGCCTATGCGCTCAGCGCAGCCGCCTCTCGCGGCACCCAGGGCGATTTTGGTGACGAAGCCATTCAGACCTTGCTCAAGCGTATGGAAGACCGGCGCGGCGAATTCTTTGTGTTTGTGGCGGGTTATCCGGAAAACATGGACAATTTCCTCAAGGCCAACCCAGGCCTTGCCAGTCGCTTCGACAAGGTGCTGCGCTTCGAGGATTATTCGCCCGAAGAGTTGCTGGAAATTGCACTGTACATGTTCCGCCAGGAGAAATACCAGGTCGAAGAAGAAGCCCGCGAGCACCTCGGCAAGTACATGACGTTCCTGCACCAGTTCCGCGACAAATACTTTGGCAATGCCCGCACCGTGCGCCAGGTAGTGATGGAAGCCATCAAAAATCAGAACCTCCGCGCTTCTGCTGCCCGCATTACGGAGGAGCCGGAACTGCATACGCTGAAACTGGACGATGTGGCTTCGTTTACGTTTGACAAGGATAAGTTGAACTTGTTTGTGAGGCGGGGGATTGGGTTTGGGCGGTGAGCGGGTGTTCTTTAAACAAAGCTAACCGTGACCCGTCACTCCGTTGTTGGTTAGTGAAAAACATAACGCACGGCTTGTTCAGCAAATTGCTAACACTAAGGAAGGCGAACCGAACAGTAAACAAACTTTATGACTTGGAAGAATCGCTCAAGGTCTTATGGGGCTTCATTAAAAAAAAGATAATCAATGTGAAAATGGCAGACAGTACATATTTGATTAAATCTCTCATGTAAAATCCTTCAAAACCCAAAGCAGTGAACAGATCACTATTGAGCGTCAAGAGAGCGAACACGCAGAGAAATGTGTTAATTGCTTTTTTCATTTTAAAAAAATTTAGGAGCGTATAATTCCAAAAGGCAATGATACGCTCCTTTTATTAAAAACAAGTTAAAATAGAATCGCGCCCCCACTAGCACAAGCTGCGGCATTAAAGCCTTGTTGTATCCGCCTGTCTTGTCCTGCCGGCGTAACTCCTCCACCGTTTGCGTCATCAATTAACGCTGATACCCACCCACCTATGTATCCTAGACAATCTATTTGCAATATGGTCCAAGATTGAGTTGGTGTATATCCGCTACCTCCTGAAAAACCTATAAACCCTGTTCGATCATGACTAGCCCAGTATAGGGAGGTAGATTTTAAAACATTTAGAGCTCCTATAGCGAGGGTTCCTTGTCCTATTGACCATGGTATTTGATTAAAAGTCGAAAGTAAGCTTTGGCTTTTATTATAAGACAAGTCACAAATTTGTGACTTACTCAATCCTGAAACATTTGTTGAGAAAAATACCACTAAGCTGTCAATAAAATTTAACTCAGCATTTGAAAGATTTGACGTTATTACACTTGTATGTCTTACCCAATTCAAATAGGCTAAGTGCTTCGAAATATCTCCCAAGATTTTGGAATCAAACCTTTCTGCAAGAGAGTCTCGTGCCATTTGTTCATAACTTGTTGAAAAATCTAATTCTTCTGTATCTTCAAAAAAATTAGACAAATTGTATAGTAAACTGTCGGCTAATTCCGAATTGCTTTCAAAGGATTGGGTAAAATCAAAATTTAATCTAAGATTTTCTAATCCTGAATTATGTAAACTTCCAGCTGCTGCAGCGAATTCCAAAGATGTTGTCCGATCATGTGCAGTTGCGTTTGAAAAAGAGGGATTAGAAAATGCGTTTTCTTTCCCACAACTCATATAAGTTAAGAAAAAGAATAACAAGATTGCTGAGGAAACAAATTTTAGATTCATGATTTAGAGAGTAATTAGTTAAAAGTGAAGAAATTAAGAGAGTCAGATCATGATAGTAAGTTTTTCAGTTGAGACACGTAGAAGCACCCCAGTTGACTTTTGAACTGATTTGGTATTGTGCAGCCAATCGTAAGTGGCTACACACAGGTCTAAATAGTGCTTACTCGCCCCCTCTGAAAGGTCAAAAAATTGCGCAAGCCCTGCCAAAACCTCTCTATGGCGTTGGAATGCCCTTTGTTGATCCCATCTCCATCCTCATCCCGAGCCCATTTTTTATACTGTGACAGACCGTCTTGTGTGTAATTCCTCGTTTTTGACTGCTTAGTATGCTAGATGCTCGTGGCTGAAGCAAATCCCGCCAGGTTTCCTGTGAGCATTCAAATATGCCTGAACTTCCTCCCTAGAGGTCTGCATCAGCACTTCCAGCCAAATCTGGTCACTTGCAAGATCTATTGATCCCATCCCCCAGGCAGGTCGTTCCACCAGTTTCCAATCCCCTTTTTATTGGCGCGGAGCGGCGGGTCTTTAGGGTTGGGCTGGAGGATGCCTTTTTTCTCCTTTATTTTGGTACATTTGGTCGCTTAGAAAATAGTAAAAAAAGAAGCCACAAGGTTGCTCATGAAATATGTTAAAAAAAACGCCAAAATTGGCGTACCCCACGACAAAGTTGGCGGCATTGGTTTTTGCAACTTATATTTGTTACGCCGTATCTTAACCAAATCCGCTATTGCGGTTAAACACTCGACTACCTATGCCCGATATCCACAAGAAAATTATTGCTGTGCGTAGAAAACGCAATCTTTCTCAACCTCAAGCCGCCGTACTCGTCAACATCCCAATCCGCACCTACCAAAGACTCGAATCTGGCGAAACCACTGTGAACTTGGATTATCTAAACCGATTTGCCGATGGTTTTCAATGTAGTGTGGACGATATCCTCCACTTTGATTTGGAAACCAACGATTTTCCAATTGGGAACGCCGATGTACTCGTCCAAAAGAATCAAGCGCTTGTGGAAGAGAACGGTCGGCTTCGGCAATTTGTAAATTGGCTAACAGAACAATTGCAAGGGGGGGGGGGGCGAAACAACAATCAAATAGCCTTTATGCTTGGGTTTAGTGAATCCTGCTTGAATTGAATCAAGAAAGTAAGCGAAGCGATTATAAAGGTGCAAATTTGCAATCCAATTGCAAATTTGTACCTTCGCTCCATGTTTCTACACCGCCAAATCGAAAGCGCTCTTCTAGCGCACACGCAATGGTACCCCATCATTTACCTCGGAGGCCCTCGCCAATCGGGTAAGACCACGTTGCTGCAAAACCTGTTTCCTGAACTTCCTTACGCAAGCTTGGAAGATCCGGATGTGCTTTTATTGGCTACAGAAGATCCTCGTCGGTTCCTCAATTCATTTCCCAAGGGCGCTATCCTGGACGAGGCCCAGCGGGTACCGCAGCTGTTTTCTTATCTACAAACCAAGGTTGATGCAGACAAGTCCCTGCGTTTCATGCTTTCCGGTTCGCAGAATTTCCTTTTGATGGAAAAGATTACACAGTCGTTGGCTGGGAGAGTAGGGATACTGAACCTCTTGCCTTTTTCTTATCAGGAGATAGTAAAGATAAAACCCAACCATAGTTTGGAAGAATCGGCTTGGCGCGGCGGTTACCCTGCACTGCATACCAGTCCGGTGCCACAGGAGGTTTTTTTCAACAATTATATCCAAACGTACCTCGAGCGCGACGTGCGCTCCCTCAAAAATGTGGGCGACCTGACACTGTTTTCTCGTTTCATGCGATTGTGCGCCGGGCGAATTGGCCAGCCGCTCAATATGTCAAATCTCGCTACTGATGTAGGCGTGGCGGTCAATACGATAAAAGCTTGGCTTTCGGTGCTTGAAGCATCGTACATGATTTTTATGCTCCCGCCATTCCATAAGAACTTCAACAAACGCCAAACCAAATCACCCAAGATGTATTTTTTTGACACTGGGTTGGCTTGTCACTTGTTGGGTATTAGTGCTCCCTCGCAACTAGAAACGCATCACTATTTGGGGAATATTTTTGAAAACTACGTCATCGCCGAATTGTATAAAAAACGTACCAATGAAGGGAAGAGGCCCTCTTTTTGGTTTTGGCAAGACCAGAAAAATAACGAAATTGACCTCCTGATTGAAGAAGCTGGTAAGACCCTGGCGATTGAAATAAAATCAAGCCAGACTTACAATACTCGACTGCTTTCCGGATTGCAACATTGGGCAAACCTGGATATTGACACCCAAACCCATAATTATCTGGTGTATGCCGGATCGCAACGTATGGAATTAGTGCTCGGCCAATTGTTGCCATGGCAGTCTGCCTTGAAAGAATTGTAAAATCCACAATTTACACTTCCCCTGGTATCGCTTCCATCAAACGCTTCACATACTCCCGCTCCGGGTTTTTGTAAATCTCTTCCGGGTAGCCCAAGGCCTCCGTTTGGCCTTGATTCATAATGAGCAGTCGGTCGCACATCTGTTTTATCACGCTCAAGTCGTGCGAAATGAACAGGTATGTGAGGCCAAATTTTTCCTGCAAATCCATCAATAGATTCAGCACGGTAGCCTGTACCGACACGTCGAGGGCCGACACCATTTCGTCGCAAACGAGGAAGCGCGGCTGCAAAGCCAATGCACGGGCCACACAAATCCGCTGTCTTTGGCCGCCGGAAAATTCGTGCGGATAACGCTGAAAATGATCGGCTTGTAAACCCACTGTTTCCAGCAAATCAATGGCTTTTTCGCGGCGAGCGCGGTCGTTTTCGTGGAGTTTGTGCACCTGCATTGGTTCCACGATTGCTTCGCCGATGCCCATGCGGGGGTTGAGCGAGGAGTAGGGATCCTGAAAAACGACCTGAATTTCACGGCGATAAGGGCGGAAGGCTTCCTCGCTAAGTTTTTGTAAATCAACCCCTTTGTACCATATTTCGCCAATATGGGCTTCGGTTAGTCGGGCAATCGTCCGACCCAAGGTGGTTTTTCCACAGCCCGATTCACCTGCCAGGCCAAAAGTCTCTCCAGGGAAGATATCAAAACTCACGTCGTTCACCGCCTGAAGCCATTCAGTTGGGCGACCCAGCCAGTTCTTTTTGGAAGGGAAGCGTACCGTGAGGTTTTTTACCTGTAAAATGGGTGCTTCAGCTTGTAGTTTTTTTTGACGGATTTGGGTCTCGGCAGTCGTTACTACGCGAGATTCAAAGTGCCTGTTTCCCAAAAAATCAGGCACCGTGGGCATTCTCCAAAGTTTGCGCTTCAAGGATGGACGGCAAGCCACAAGCCCCCTTGTGTAAGGATGTTCTGGCTGTCGAAGTATTTTTTCTACAGAACCCTCTTCTACAATTTTACCCTGAAGCATAACCACTACACGGTCGCAGATTTCGGATATAACCCCCAAATCGTGGCTGATGAACAACATAGAAAGCCCCGATTCCTCCTTGAGTTCGCGCATCAAATCGAGAATTGTTTTCTGTACGGTCACGTCTAAGGCGGTTGTCGGTTCATCGGCAATGAGCAGGCTGGGATTGCAGGACATGGCCATGGCGATCATCACGCGCTGTTTTTGTCCGCCGCTGATTTGGTGTGGATAGGCGTTGAAAATTCGCGTTGTATCCGGGAGTTTTACACGCTCTAAAAGTTTAAGGGTCAATGCTTTGGCCTCAGCGAAGTTTGTTTTTTGATGCAGTTGAATTGCCTCGGTCACTTGGTGTCCGCAGCGGAAAACGGGGTTCAGGGAGGTCATTGGCTCCTGAAAAATCATGGCGATTTCAGCGCCACGGATGCGTTCGATCCCTTTTTCGGGAAGGGACAAGAGATTGACGGTGGAGGGTTGATGAAAAAGGATCTCTCCCGATATGATTTTGGCAGGAGGACTGGGTAAAAGCCGCATGATGGAGAGGGCAGTGACCGATTTTCCGGAACCGGATTCGCCGACAATACCAAGGGTCTCGCCTTTGTCAAGTGATAAGCTAATGCCATCCACGGCTCGTGCAGTGCCACGCTCAGAGTTGAATTCAATGGCTAAATTGTTGATTTCAAGAAGTTTTGTCATGATACCTCTCCGCGTCTTTTGACTACAAATTAATTCGTTTTTGATTTTTAATCCTCCACAAAGGTGAACACCTTTGTGGCATCTTTTTATCAAAAATTTTACCCTATGCCACAGCTAATAAAACCAGAAAATACACCACAATTATTACGGGAGGACTTGCTTAGAAAGCTTGAGGCAAAAAACCTACTTCTGAATGATCCTCGCTTTCCTTTTTACGTTGTCGGAATTCGCGGGTACTACAAAAGGAGTATGGGCGATCCTTCGAGGAATGACCGTGGGGTATACGATGATGCGATTTTTATCGTCTCGCCCTCAGCATATGTCACCTATAATGCCAATACAGACCCAAGTAAAGTCCGTAAAGGAGTAGGTAAAGGCAATCTTAAGGGTATGGCCAGATTGAAAAGTGGGCTGTATTTCACCCATAAATTTGATAAACACCGGGGCAAATATGAAGCGCTTTGCCAAAGGTTGAGCGATGTCACGGTCATTCGCGACGGGGTTAATGGCGATTATGAGGATAGTGGAATGTTTGGCGTTAACATTCACAAAGGAGGTCTAAGCTCCACCAATAGCCTGGGCTGTCAAACCATTTACCCAGAACAATGGATTAGTTTTATTCAAACGGCCAAGATGGAAGCCCAGCGTTACTACGGCTCTGCCTGGCGTGAAGGACCGATTCCGTATATTTTGATCGAGGAATAAAAAAGCCGGGAGCTGTGCTTTACAGCGCCCGGCTTCCAAAACCAGTTAACCAGTCACCACTTAACCAATCCCCACCTACGGCTTCGGCTTCGCCGACACAATCTTCCCGTTGGCATCAATCTGAATTACTTCCATGCCAAGCTGTTGGAGGCCGGGAAGTGTTTTTGCAGCATCCCCTGCAGAACCAACCGAGGTTGTTAGGCTGCACAATGCTTTTGGCGGTCGCCTGTACATCTTTGAGCGTTAGCCCCAGCACTTTGGCGCCATCTTTTTGCCAAAATTTTCTCCAAACATCGGGGCAGATTCCTTGCCGCCTTCTGGTGCCTCTTAAGGACTTTGGTAAGCGGCAAGGATCTTACAGCCGTTTCTATTTGAAGGCAATATACTTGTTTTCCGCAGCCAGCACCTTGTCAACGAAAATGCGGAACTCTGCATAGTCTTTCGCCTGAATATTGCTGCGCTTGATTTTGATATGGCGTACCACATGCAAGGACGTGGGTGACTTTTTTGTAAAAGTCAGGCTGTATTCGATACCCTCAAAGCTGAGTGTCACGTCTTTGGGGACTTCTGTGATTTGCCGTCCTTTTGGGATTTCGATGTTCATTTCTTCATGGTATTCATCAGTATCTTCATATTCCCAATAGTTGATCGGGAATTTGCGGGTTTCCTCCTGAAAAGCATCCGCTTTGAGAAAAGTGTGATAGAAAGGCACACGGAAAGTTTGGAGCTCGCCGATTTCAATCACTTCATTGCGCACATTGAATTGGGCGTGATATTGAAGTGTATCTCGCAATTCGTTCAAAGCGCCAAATGAAACCTCTTTCACCTTGACAGGATTAGAAAAATACCCGCCCAACGATTCCTGAATTCCTTCGATTTGCTTTTCACGGTTGAGAGTACCATAACTTTCACGCAAACCTCTGGTTGGTGCGCCGCTAAAGGTCGGACTGACAGAGATATTCAAATCTTGATTTACTACCACGATATCCATAGCCAGATGGCGATAATCCCGGGTGCGGTTGTCTGGATACAATTGGAAAATGCCCGGCTTGGCGCCCGAACCGTTGAAAGGTATTTCGAGTGCGACGCTACCCAGGTCGTAATTGGGCAGGCTTCCGAAAGGCAAATTAGCATTCGTGAGTTCGAGATACCAAGCCTGGCCTTCTACATTGACCTTCACAATGCAGTGGTTGAAATCTACTGCTGGGAGCGGCAGTGATTGTTCGCCGTTATCGCGGGTATTCAGCAGCACAAGATTGGCCTCGAGGCCGGCTTCACGCGCCATGGCGGCATAGAGTGTTGACAAATCTTTGCAGTCGCCCAGTTTTGTCTGCAGCACTTTGGAAGCTTTTTGCGGCACAAAAGCGCTTTGGCGGAATGAAACAGAGCTGTAACTGATATTTTTAACGATGTATTCATAAATTTTCTGCGCCTTTTGAAGTGGGCTAAAGCTCTGCCCCGACGGCAAAAGCCTCTGTACCGTTTGTTGCACTTCATAGTCCGGTTTGGCCTGGATAGCAGAAAGGTCGGCATACCAATTGGCGATTTCCTGCCAGTCGCGGATGGTGCTGACGTAGAGGTTTTTACCCACGTCCACATGGCGAGGCATCAGGTTTTCGTACTTCATGATTGGTTCATCGCGTGTTTCCCAAGTGTAGACTTTAAAATCTGCCACTTCACGCACATCAGAAGCAAGGTCGGTATTGACGGTTTTGAAATCTAATGCGAGGCTTTTTGGAGCGATCAGTGAAAAACGCGAGATTTCGGTTGGAACAAAGTTGTTGAATTCAAAATGGTCCCAGTGCTCGCGCGCCATACGACCGGAAGCATAGCTCACGATACGATAGCGAAGATAAACGGCGTCGCCTATTGCTAAATTAGTGAAAACGAAATCGTTGTCGTTTTGCTCGGCTGTAAATTTACTGCCGTTGGGCTTCACCACTTCGGCTTTTTCAATGATGAGACGCTCTCGCCAGCCATTGTAGCCAAGCGAGGCTTCTTTCCAACTATCAATGCCTTTTTCATTTAGCACCTTCACGATGATAGTGTAATACTTGTCCGAGCAGCGCTCTGGATAAAGAATGGTGGCTTGTTCGTTGAGGATATAATACCAGTCGTACTCGCCGCTTTTTTCGGGCCCTTTGCTTTTTTTGATAAGCTCGTAAGGGTCGTTCTTTGGAAGCAGAGTGGTCAGATCGGTTTGGTTCTGTAGTTCGCGTACACGCCGACGGCTATCGAAATCATTGGGATTGTAGTGCAGCGCTTTTTGGAAGGAGGTTAACGCAGCCTTCTTGTCGCCGGTTTGCTCGTATAGAAGCGCAGCACTTTTGTGATAGTTGGCATGGTACGGCGACAGGCCAAGAAGGGTCTCGATAGATTGTTTCGCCTTGCGGTTGTCTTTGATGCCGTAGTAGTAGTTGAAAAGTTGCTCGTGATAGAGATCGCTCCAAGGGAAGGTTTCGCTCAATTCTACCAGCATTTTCACGGCTTTGTCGTTTTGACCCACTTCAAAATACTCTCTAATTAACTGGTTCACTGTGCCCATCACATAGTGTCTTTTGAGAAATCGGACGTTGACGGCAATGGCCGATTGAGGGTCTTTTCGGAGCTGGAGTTCAATATTGTGCACCAATTCATTGAAATATGCATTGTCTGGAAACCGTCTGTTGGCTTCCGCTATCAACTCCACCAATTCCTCTATTTTATTCTGAGCTGAGGCCAGTTGGATGCGCTTTTGAAATAGGTTCTCGTCTTCGCCAAAGCGTTGCGCACATTGATTCAAGGTCTTTTCTGCTTCATCGTAGTGCTCGTTGTCAAGTTCTTCTTGAAAGCGGAGGCGGTGGCTGCTCAAGCTTGAAGGGTCTACATCTTTGATGCGCTGCAACTCTTGGGTAAGTTCGGTGCGGTTATTCGTTTTTATCAATACATGTATGTATTCCAGACGAATAAGGCTGTTTTCGGGGGCCTTTTGCATCGCTTTTAAAATGATCGCAAGTGCCTCCTGATTTTTACCACTGCGCAGGTAGGTGTTGCAAAGCAGGATGTAGTTCAGCAGGTTTTCCGGCTCGCTGTTAATTTTTTCTTCAAAATAAGCCTCGGCAAAAAACGGGATGGGTGTAGCAACCTGCTTCGAATTGTCTTTATGATAGGGCAAATATGTAGCGGAACTGCTTAGGCCAGGGATCTGGTTGGCCTGCTCATCCACGAAACGCAGAAAGAAGGTATAGTCATCTTTATTTTCAAAACCGATTTGTACCAACACGCGATTTACCCCTTTTTTGAGTTGGCATTTTGCCTTGTAAAGATCAAAATCGGTGCGGCGATACTCCTGCTCGCTGATGATGAGGCGGTCGTTGACCCAGACGCGAATATTGCCTGTGAACCCGAGGGCGAGTGTGGCGTCCATATCAGTAGGGGCCGTCACGAAAGTTTGGGCGAAGACAATGCCAGTGCTGTGTTTCACAAAAAAACTAGGCGCTATAACGCCTTCTCCATTAATAGCCGAAGGCTTGAACCATTGAATATCACCATTGTAAGTAGATTTGAACATTGCGGAAGGCTCAGGCTGCGCAATAGGCGGGTAGTTTTTATCAAAACCGCTTCCAGAGAGGTTGTCGAAAGGGCCAACAAACTGCCACTCCGTGATAGGAGTAACACTCGCCCATGCATTGAGCATTTCTTTGAAATTGCCCTCGCTCAGGTAATGGTGCCCTAGCGAGTAATGTGCCGACATTTTGAACGTACCTGGACATTTTGGGTCGTCCAACAGATTTTTGAGCAGTTTTTCTTGTTCCGCGCTTTTTCGACCGTAGTCGCCTGCCACAGCGTTGTTGAACCAAAGGGAAAATAAATGAGGGTAGGGGTCTTTCAGGTTTTTAGCCGCAATTTTCCAGTATTTGGCACCCTCCTTTCCTTGACCGTCGCCCTCATTTAGCAACACCAGCGTGAGTGCGGCATCGGCAGCTGTGGCGGGGTCTTTGAGTGCTTTTTCGAGCAATTGGCGAGCGGTTTGGCGGTCGTTTTGGGCCAATGCATCCCAGGCTTTTTGGTAGTCGTTGCCAAAAACAGGGACAGCCGACAACAGCAGTGTTGCGGCGATAAGCAGTTGGCAGAATTGTTTTCGGGCTTTCTTAATGGTTATCATGATTTTAAAATTTGGAAAAAAATTAGTTTTGAAATCGGAATTGATTTCTGACTAAAATCTTAACCAAGCATAAAATCTTACCATGTCAAGGAAAATAAATTTACGAGGCAATAAAAAAGCCGGGAGCTGTAAAGCACAGCTCCCGGCTTCCAAAATCAATTAACCAATCACCAATTACGGCTTCGGCTTCGCTGACACTATTTTTCCATTGGCATCAATCTGAATTACTTCCATGCCAAGCTGTTGGAGGCCGGGAAGTGTTTTTGCAGCATCTCCTGCAAGAAACCAACCGAGGTTGTTGGGCTGCACAATGCTTTTGGCGGTCGCCTGTACATCTTTGAGCGTTAGCCCCTGCACTTTGGCGCCATATTTTTGCCAGTAGTCGTCGGGCAGCTTGTATTTTACCACACTGGTCAAACTGCCGTTTACTGAAGCGTTGGTTTCCCACATGCCGCTCATGCCGAGCACTGTATTTTGTTTGGTTTTGTCAAATTCAGCTTGTGTCATCTGTTTGTCGCCCACAAATTGGTTGACTTCTTTGATAACCTCCTGAATACTTTCTTTCGTTTTGTCGGTCTGCACGGGAGCGAAAACAAGAAATGGACGTTGACCACGGGTATTCTGGACCATAGAACGGGCGCCATAACTCCAGCGTTTATCCTCGCGGATGTTCATGTTGATACGGCTGGTGAAATCACCGCCCAACACGTTGTTCATCTGTTCGATAGCAGTCTCGTCCAATTCGCCGTAAGGTTTGGTGAGGTAGCCCGCAACAATCGTACTTTGTTGGCTTTCAGGTCGGTCAATCACGAAAATTTTATTAGAAGTATTCGAAGTTTTCACCTCGGGGATAACTTTTTTAGTCAATTCTCCTTTTTGCCAGGTATTGAAGCGTTGCTCCAGTTTGGCAGTCAATTCCTCAATGGAAATGTCGCCTGTGACCACGATGGTCGCATTGTTCGGGCGAAGCCATTTGCTGTAAAAACCCTTGATGTCGTCAAGGGTGATCCCATTTACTGATTCTTCCTCGCCTGAGCCAGTCATAGGCATGGCGTATGGGTGTCCTTCACCATATAGTAGAGAAGGCATAACACGCATGACCATGCTTTGCGGATTCTTCTTTTCGTTCTGAATACCGCTGATCTGTTGCGATTGAAGGCGTTTGAAATCTGCATCCGGGAAGGAGGGATTTTGAATCACATCGGCCAACAAATCCAGGCTTTGATCTAGGCTTTGTTTGAGTGTGTTCAGGTTGACATAGGAGTTGTCCAAATCGCTAAAAGTGTTAATGCTAGCTCCGAGCAATTGGAGTCTCTCGTTGATTTGCAAGGAGTTGAGCGATTTGGTGCCTTCGTCGAGCATGTCCATCGCCAGTTTAGCAAGCCCTAGTTTACCGCCGAATTTATCGGCGCAATAACCTGCGTCAAAAAGGATGCTGGTGGAGATGGTTGGGCTTTCCGTGCGGCGTGCCAGTACTACTTTCATTCCATTTTTCAGGGTAGTACGTTGTAAATTCGGGAATTTTGCAGCTACATTTTCGGACACAACCGGCGGCTTAGAGCGATCCGCCTCTGTGCCGGTCACTGAATATTCCGGGAATGGGTCGCAGATCATGGTTATCTCTCCATCAGTCAGCCATTTCTGGCAAACCATCTGCACGTCTTTTGTGCTGACCTGATTGATCCAGTTGTTGTATGTCTTGTAAAAATCCGGGCTGTTGGCGTACACTTCGTTTTCGGCCAAAAGATCGCTTTTGCCGCCAAAACCTCCGATTCGTTCCAGTCCTTTGATAAAGCCAGCAAAATAGGAGGCTTTTACACGCTTTAACTCTTCTTCCGTTGGGCCGTTTTTGATGAATTCGGCCAATATTTCGCGCATAGAGGCTTCAACGTCTTCCACTGTTTTGCCTTTTTTTACATTGACAATAATGCCGAAGCCACCTCCAATTTCAGAAGGGCCGTTGAATGCATTGGCGGAGCTGCAGATTTGTTTTTCATACACCAATTTTTTGAAAAGGCGGCTGGTTTTGCCAGAGGACAAAATGTTGGATGCAAGATCAAGCGCAGCGTTTTCTTTGTTGCCCCATTCAGGCGTATTCCATGAAATGACGATGCGAGACTCTGGTACACGGTCTTGATAATGAACGCGTTTGCTGCCATTGCGTTTTGCGATGTTTACTTCCGGGCGGGCTATCGTCGGGCCAGCGGGGATATTGCCAAAATATTTCAACACTTTTTCATAAGCCACTTCCGGGGTAATATCTCCTGCAATGACCAGGACAGCATTGGCTGCGCCGTAATAAGTTTTAAACCATTCATGTACATCCTCCAAACTGGCAGCATTGAGGTCTTCCATCTCGCCAATGACGGTGTGGCCATAAGGGTGGTGGGGTGGGTAGGCTTCTTTTTGTAGAATGTCCCAGCCTTTAGCGTAAGGTTGGTTTTCACCCTGCCGTTTTTCATTTTGCACCACACCTCGTTGCTCGTCGAGTTTGCCTTGGTCAATAGCGCCAAGCAGGTGGCCCATACGGTCGCTTTCGAGCCAGAGCACCTGGTCAAGCGCTCCAACAGGCACATTTTGAAAATAATTGGTACGGTCGTCGTTGGTCGTTCCGTTCAAATCGGTACCGCCGATGGCCTCCAGGGCTTGGAAATAGTCGGTGTTGTAGTGTTCCGAACCGTTGAACATAAGGTGTTCAAACAAGTGTGCAAAGCCCGATTTGCCAGGCTTTTCGTTTTTCGATCCAACGTGATACCACACGTTTATAGCCACAATAGGGGCTTTATGGTCTTCGTGAACCACAAGGCGAAGGCCATTGGGCAACACGAATTTTTTGTAGGGTACGTCAATCAAATTAGGGTCGTAGGTGGGAAGGTCTTGCGAATAAAGAGAAATGGGGGCGAGGAGCCCCGCCGTCGCCAAGGCTATGGCGGGTAAAAAAAGTCGTTTCATACTTCGTTCCTGTGCTTGGTGTAAGTTGTGATAAATGTTGTGAATGGTGGAAAACGCTGCAAGGCGCAAATTCGCGCCCGAAGGTTTGCCTTTGCTGGCTGGAAGGACAAAAGTTTGGATGAATGGTTGGAATGCAAGGCTGAATGGCCTTAAAGGACAGGGGAATAAAAAAACCGGAGCGCAAGGCAACGCTCCGGTTCGTGAAAGGATTACTTAAATGAAGTGCAACAAAGCGTGTTTTAATACACGGCAGAAAGATTAAATACGGAATAAGTCCGTTGGGCAAAAACACCCGGGAGTATTAAAAAAAAGGAAGATTGTTTCTGTCGTTTTTGATTGCGATTAAAGGACTCATGCCTTCCTCAAAAGGAAGGAAGGCATGAGTGGATGTAACCTACCTTATTTCCGATAAGGTAGGTTATCGGAAAGTAAGGCTTAAAATGCGGATTATTTGATTGAAAATCAATCTCTTACATAAGAACGAAGCGGATTATCAGAGGCGGAGGCCCTGTAAATTTTTTGAGGTCAAATGGGTGGTTAAAAAATTTTTGTTATTAAGGATTTATATCATTCCAAATGATGTAATCACCGTCGCCGTACTTCCCTCCTTTGTCTTTTCCAGGCTTATTTTTAGAGGTTGTGTTAGAATTGATGCCATCATCAGTTGTTTGAGTTGTTGGGGCATAAGAAGCAAAAAGAAAGCTAAGGAGGAAGAGTACCAAGTTCATAAGAGAGACATTTTTTTGTGAATCAGAAGAAATCTGGCACAAAGATCACGCTGTCTCTCGTCCGAAAAAAGGACAGAAACCCCCATTTCAATACATGCAGATTTGGGGCATGGAAATACACCAAGCCCCACAGCGCTGCTGTGGATAGGTCAATGAACTCTACAACCTTGGGCAGTCACGCGATTGCTATCCCCCCGGATGCTTTCGCGCTCGTATATGATTATTACTTTTGCAAAATGATCTTACTTTTGTATTGGTCAATTGTTGCAACAAAGGTAAGGTATGCTAATAGGGCCAAAAAAGGACAAAAAAACCGATTTCAATACAGGGAGATTCAAAGATTCTCTCATATATTCATTTTTACATTTTTTCCCTCATGGACTTTGATGCCCTGAAAGATTTGGTCAAAACCATCACCCGAAACAAGGTGAAGAACATCGAAGTGCTGGGCAATCCTGGTGAGGAGGGCAGCATGGTAGAAGCCTTGTATGATGCGATTGCCAAAGACAAGGTGCAGTCTGATGAAGAGGCCGCGAAATTCCTCTATGGGAAAAACGAAACCCCTAAATCTCAAGCTTACCTGCGTATGAAAGGGCGATTGGAGCGCAACTTGCTCAATACGGCATTCTTTGTAGATGTCAATCAGCCTATGTTTAACGAGCGAGCCAAAGCATCCTACAACTGTTATAGAGACTTTGCAGCGGCACACATACTGATTGGTCGAGAAGCAACAAAAGCTGGGATAGACGTATTGGAGCGGCTGCTTGAACAAACAATAAAGTATGAATTTGTTGAATTAACTGCTGAAGTTTCGTCTCGGCTTCGAAGGGAGTCTGCTAGAGCTGTTGGCTCTGCTTCCATGCATGAGCGATACGCTAAAATACACCGAGAGTATGAAGAAAAACGCCGTCTTGAAATGATGGCACTTGAGCATTTTGAAAGTCTCATCAATTATTATATTGTACGTCGTTCACCCAATGAAGAAATACATCAATATGCGACAAGCTATTATGAAGAACTGTACCCCTTGATTTCAACAACAGACACCTGCCAATACTACTTTTATACTGCACAAATTGGTATTATCAAGTACTTGTCAGTGAATAATTCTGCAGATGCATTGAGGATTTGCGAAGAGACACTAGATATCTTAAAAGAGCGAAAAAACGCGAATCGCGAAGCCTTGGTCGCACTTGCGGGACAAAAAATTGCTTGTCTTACCCAACTTCGCGTGTTTGGAAATAATGATGCGGATGAAGCGGCCTCATATTGTCTTTCCCTTTCAGAGGAAGGTACTTTCAACTGGTTTCGCGTGCACGAGCTTTACCTTCACTACTGCCTTTTCGCCCGCCGATACGAGGACGCTTTGGCACTTTTTGAAAAAGCATCCCAACACCCAAAATTCGAATCTCTTGGTGGTGCCGTCCGTGACAACTGGCAGATTTATGGTGGCTATCTACATCTCCTTGCAGCTCTTGGCAAGCTGGATGCTTCCAAAGTTGATGAGCGGGTAGGCACCTTCCGGTATGCAAGACTCTCCAACGAGATTGAGGTGCTCGCCAAAGATAAACAAGGCATGAACATTCCGCTGATTTTCCTGCCGGTTGTGTACCATCTGGTGAAAGGCACTTTTGATACTGCCGACATTTCCCCTGAATCCCTGGAAAAGTACCGCAAGCGTTATCTGGACAACGATATGAATCGCCGTAGCGCAGCATTCCTGAACATGCTCGTAGCCTTTGCCAAACGCGACTATAAATCCGCCAGCGCAGAAAAGAAAATCAAAAAGGAGATGGAGGTTCTGGCAAAAGAACAACCCCAAGTGGCTGGGCAGACTTTTGCTGTAGAGATTATCCCCTACGAAGATTTATGGGAAATGATGGTAGCCTAGGGTGTTGCACCAAAGAAAGCGGCCCGGCAGAAAACTTCTGTCGGGCCGCTTGAGTACTACAATATTATTTCATCCTAATTTTCAACGGCATTGTCCGCCGATCAACTCATATACCCGTTCGCCCATCTTTTTTACCTTCAGCTGGTGCGTCAGCGCAAGTGTTTCCAATACTTTTTCGATGGGTTGGCTGGTGAGCGGGGCGCTGTGTGGGCAGCCCGACATTGCGGGATTGCGCAAGGCGATTTTCACGCCATAGTACCTTTCCAGGTCGCTTACTACATGACTAAGGGGTGTATTTACAAATTCAAGGCCACCCGTTTGCCAGGAAAGTTCGTTGAGCGAACTCAGGTTCGACAAGCGAACTTGTGCTGCTGAATGATCAAACACAGCTTTTTGATTCGCCGTCATCACAGGGCCTTCGGTTTGGGCCGTGGGTGAAAAGCGGACTTTGCCAGAGCGTACGAGCACAGAGGTTTGATGCTCTGTTTGCTGCACGTCAAATTGAGTGCCAAGCACTTCAACGGACCCGCCCTGTTCGAGTTCCACTTTGAAAGGGTGAGCGGGATCATGTGTCACGTCAAAGTATCCTTCGCCCTGAAGTTTCACAACACGTTCTTTTCCGGACCATTTTTCCGGATATGTCAATTGGCTTCCTTTTCGCAACCATATTTGTGTGCCATCAGGAAGTTTGAAGTTTTTATTGTCTGTATTTTCTGATGAAACAATCATTTCAGCAGCCGAAGGGCTGGAGAATTGCTGCCAGCCCCAAACGGCTGTCAAAAGCAGGGCCAACACAGCGGCTGCCCGCATGAGCTTTTGACCGAGTGTGATGCGCATAATTGGTGCGTCTATCTTGCGAATGCGCGCCTGCACCTTTAGGAAGTCAGTGTCAAGGTCTGGAGAAAAGGTTTTGCCATACGCTTCAGACTTTTCCCATATTCGTTTGTACGAAGTGGCAATCTGCTCATTTTCACGCGATTGGCGCAGCCATTCATCGAGCATGATGGATTCTGTAGGGCTTATGTCCCCGGAGAATCGTTTACTGAGCAGGAGTATGTATTCGCTTTCTTTCATTACTGGTTGGTCTAATTTTCACTTTGCTTTTCTGCATTTAAGACAATCCTATATCCCACATCCCCTATGCCCCCCACAGGCATTTTAGCCATAAAATGACAACTGACGACAATTCGGTATGATTTGTCAATGCCTCTCGGAGCATCTTCATGGCTTTGGTGATTTGGTTTTCAATGGTTTTGACGGAAATGCCCAGTTTTTCAGCAATCTCGCGGTGTGATAATTGCTCGAAACGGCTGAGATTGAATACGACTCTGCACTTTTCAGGTAAGGCGCTAATTGCTACATGTAGCGCATCTTCTAAAGTTTCCTGGGCTTCCCGCTTTTTTGTGTCAGATGCTGAAGTATCGGGCAAGTGGGCAAGATCATCGGCGTCCTCGAAAAGGTTGCGTCGGTTGGCCTTTATATAGTTGAGCGATTTATTGACGGCGGCACGGCGCAGATAAGCGCGCAATGAGGTATGAATATCAAGGTTTTCGCGCTTATTCCATAGGTCCACGAAAAGTTCCTGGGCGAGATCCTGGCAGGTGCTTTCGTCGGGGATCAGGCGGTAGATGTCCGATAGCAAAAGCGGATAGTGCCGGTCAAAGATTTGCCGGAGTGCCCCCTCGTTGCCGAATCTTAGAGCGGAAAGCAATTGCTGTTCGGGTGTTTCCACGTTTTTTAACTAAAAAATTTTTATTCTAAAATTGAGTATATTAATTAACGATAAAAAAATTATTCTAACGAAAGGAGCGATTTTAAGATATATAATTCCTTTTTATGGCAATTTGTTTAAAAATGCTCTTTTGCAAATACATTGCCAAAAAATAATTCTTAGCCCTTTAAATAGGGGCAACGACAGGGGTTGCTGTCCTAATGTCAGAAAAACGACTAAACACATTCTGCTAAAATCTGAACATGGACACGAGAAATTCACTCCCCGTACTAGAATCAAGCCCGCTATTTGCGGTGCTTTCTCCTGACGAGCGCGCACTCATACAGCGCGGCGCTACCGTGCAAACTTACGGCAAACATTCGGTGCTTTACAAACCTGGGCAATTGGCGAACAAAGTCTATTTTATGCTCAAGGGAATTGTGAAAGTGGCTGTTCACGCCGAAAAGAAAGACATCATTAAATATGTGGTTCGCCCAGGTGGCCTTTTTGGCGAATCTTGTTTGACAGGGGACAACACGCGCCGTGATTTTGCCTACGCAATGGACGACCAGCTTGAGATTCTCGAACTTGACTCCAACGCGGTGCTGGCGGTGATGAAAAGCAATTTTGCTTTCGCTCAATCACTGCTTCATTTCCTCGGGGAGCGTTTGCGCTATACCGAGAGCCAGTTGGAAAACGTGGTGTTGAAAGATTCTCGCAGCCGAATTGTGGAATACCTGCACCAAATGGGCCACGAACAAGGTAGAAAAGTGGGGCTCGAAACCTTGGTCAAGCATAACATGACGCACCAGGATATTGCCGATCTTACTGGCACAAGTCGCCAAATGGTAACGGCAGTACTGAACCAACTAAAACGCTCCAATGTGTTGTATTTCAACAGAAAAAAAATTCTTTTCCGCGATTTGCAGTCACTTCCAGCAGTGGTTTAGATAAGATACTGGGAAATTGAAATATTGGAATATTGTTGAAATATCTCAATATCCAAATATCTAAATATCCCACAACAATTTTGCTTCATACGATAGAATGGGTTTTGTTCGAGCGGCACGCGTAATGCGGCGCCGCTTTTTTTATGTAAAAAAATTGCAATTATTGTCTTCTTAGTCAGAGATTTGGTAAAAATGAATTTACTTTGAAGGGTCTTTCATCAACCATTCTTGTCAATGAGCACAAAATCTACCCTCGCCTTTTTCGCCGCCATGTTTTTATTTGGGGGCTTGTTTTCACAAACCATTGAACTTCCCCGCTTTGCTACCGATTGGGAACGGCAGATCGAGTCGCCACCATTCCTGCCCATTGGCATCACCACGCCTCCCAGCTCTCCGGTGCGCACCATGGCCGAGTGGGAAGAGTTGCAGGCACTCATCATCACCTGGAGCGGCCAAACGACCATTCTTACAGAAATCGTGCGGGCTGCTCGTCAGGAGTGCATGGTGGTCATTTGTTGTGAAAATCAAACGGTTGTGTCGCAAGCAAAGACCAAGCTCACTTCCAGTGGCGTGGATTTTTCCTCCAACGTGACCTTCCTCATAGCGCCCAACAATTCAATCTGGGTGCGCGATTACGGGCCGAATTGTGTATACGCCAACGACGTGGATTCACTTTATTTCGTGGACTGGATATACAACCGTCTTGCTCGTCCAAAAGACGACACGATTGCCACCACAATTGCCCCGTTTTTCAACGTTCCGCTTTACAGCACCAGTGCGGCCCCGACAGATTTGGTAAATACTGGGGGCAATTTCATGTCCGATGGCAAGGGTACGGCATTTTCCTCTGAGCTTATTTTGGACGAAAACAGGATTGGTAATCCATACGGTGTTACCAACAAAACCGAGCTAGAAATTGACAACATATTATTGGATTTCATGGGCATCAACGAATATATAAAGATGACTCCGCTGCCTTATGATGACATTCATCATATAGATATGCACATGAAACTGCTCGATGAAGAAACCCTTCTAGTTGGTCAATACCCCCCAGGAGTGGCGGATGGCCCCCAAATTGAAGCCAACATACAGTATGTTTTGAATAATTTTAAATCTGCATTTAATACTCCGTATAAGGTAGTGCGAATTACAATGCCCCCTGAGTCTGGACAATATCCCAATACTTCGGGCGATTATCGCACCTATGCCAACGCCGTTTTTGTCAACAAGACCATTATCGTGCCCTTTTACGAGCAAGAATATGACACTACTGCCCAACGTGTATGGCAAGAAGCCATGCCAGGCTATAAAGTGGTGGGGATAAATTGCAACAGTATAATCGGACTTTCCGGAGCCATTCACTGCATTACCAAGGAGGTGGGTGTGAATGACCCGCTCCGTATTGTGCATCAATCCTTGCAGTGTCAGGATAATAGCATGACATCTGGCGGGTATCCTGTTTATGCAACCATACAGCACCGAAGCGGTGTTTCTGGCGCCAAATTGTTTTATACCACTGATCTATCCACTCCTTGGCAAAGCACCGATATGTGGCAGGGCATTATTGCAAACGGTGACTGGTTTGGGAACATACCCACACAGTCTGTTGGCAGTACCGTTTACTATTATATTGAGGCTATTGCGACCAATGGAAAAACAATTACCCGCCCGATCACCGCTCCAGAGGGTTGGTGGAAATTTTGTGTAACCCAAAGTTCAAGCACGCTGAATCCATTGGCTGATCTGAAGGAGATTTACCCAAATCCTGCTTCCGCGATAACGGTGGTCCCAGTACAAAGCTCCAGCAAAACCTTTGGTAATATTGTGGTTTTCAATAGTTTAGGGCAATTCGTGCAGGAGATTTATAAAGGAGAAATCCCTTCTGGAAATACCAATTATTTCTTGGATGCAGGTAACCTTGCAAGCGGTACCTATTTTGTCAAACTGCAAACTGCTGGACAATTGAGGGTGAAAAAATTGGTGGTGCGGTAGATGAAAAAACCTTGCGAAATTCAGGAGGCAACTTCAAGTTGCCTCCTGAATTAAATACGAGTCGTTTAATCAATCACCTTAAACCCCGCATACTTCCACAGCACTTTCGGCAGACGAATACCCTCCGGTGTTTGGTTGTTTTCCAATAATGCCGCCACGATACGGGCAAGTGCCATGGCCGATCCATTGAGCGTGTGCGCCAGTTCGGTTTTGCCATTTTCGTCGCGGTAACGGAGTTTGAGACGGTTGCTCTGAAATGTCTCAAAACAAGACACCGAGCTCACTTCCAACCAGCGTTTTTGGGCAGCCGACCATACCTCAAAATCATAGGTTTTGGCAGAAGCAAAGCCCATGTCACCGCCACAAAGCAACAGAATTCGATACGGCAGCTCAAGTTTGCGCATGATGCTTTCCACATGTCGTACCATGCCTTGAAGCGCTTTGTAGGATTGGTCGGGATGCTCGGCACGCACGATTTCTACTTTGTCGAACTGGTGTACGCGATTCAAACCACGCACATGAGCGCCATAAGAACCAGCCTCGCGACGGAAACAAGGTGTGTAGGCGGTCATCTTTACCGGGAAGTCTTTAAGTGATAGAATTTCGTCGCGCAGGATATTGGTCACGGGGACCTCAGCAGTCGGGATAAGGTAAAGGTTATCCACCGTACAATGGTACATTTGGCCCTCTTTATCAGGCAATTGGCCAGTACCACGAGCTGAATCCTCGTTTACGAGATGGGGCGGTGCAATTTCTTCATATCCAGCCTTTACGGCTTCATCCAGAAAGAAATGGATCAGTGCACGCTGTAGCCTGGCCCCTTTTCCGCGATAGACCGGGAACCCGGCGCCGGTGAGTTTTACACCCAATTCGAGGTCGAAGAGATTGTATTTTTTGGCCAGTTCCCAGTGGGGGGTTGCATCTTCGGGTAGGGTAGGGAAGGGTTTGGTCCAGTCTTTGGCAATTTTGTTTTCTTCTGGAGTTTTGCCTTTCGGGACGCTTTTGTGGGGGCAGTTGGGCACGGTGTAGAGCATGTCATCCAGTTCGTTTTTCAGGATGTCCATACGTTCTTCAAGATCTTTACTCTTGGTTTTGAGTGTTGCGACCTGAATTTTGAGCGCTTCAGCTTCCTCTTTTTTGCCTTGACCCATCAACGCGCCAATTTGTTTTGCGAGTCGGTTTCCTTCCCCAAGTGTGTCGTCAAGGTCTTTTTGTGTAGCACGTCGGGCGTCGTCTGTTTTCAGGATTTTATCAATGACCTTGATTTGCGCTGTTGTCCAGTTTCTTTTGCGGAGGCCGGCAAGAATTCGATTTTTTTCGTCGCGGATTACTTTGAGTTGGAGCATATATTGCTGTTGTCTTTTGAAAACTAAAAATGTTGGTCTGCAACATTTTGCGGAATTGACAGTTTTATTGGTCGAACAACCGCTTATTTATGTAATTTTTAAGCAGAAGCCGAAAAAATCGCCACAAGATAGAGCGAATTTAAAAACAGGCTTATCTTTGCAGTGTTCATTACTTGATTTGAGCACAAAGGATTGCCTTAATGGCCACCGACCATCCTAGTTTCCCTTACTGTTTAAGGTAATTTACATAGCCTGATATTGGAGGCTGGAGGTTTTTTCAAACACCCTCCCAATAATTTTTCATCCGCGCCTATTCCCGATCAACCGTTCTCAGGCCCTTCTCGGCAAGGTGTTTTTTGCAAACAGTTTTTGTCAAATTTTTCATTTTAAACACGGTGTCTTGCTTTGTTCAACTTTGTTGGACTGTATGTAGGCACGATGACCATTCAATAACATTCCCACCACCGTGCGCGAATCCATCGAACACCAATGCTCCGGTATCGAACCGCGCCGACACACAATCTTAACTTATTTTCATCCCCACTCATGTACGACATTTTGCAGCTTAACGACAAGCTGGTGACAGAGCTCAAAGAAATCGCCCAAAAACTTGGCATAAAGGGTATCGCCAAATTTTCTAAGCAGGATTTGGTTTATAAAATCCTGGACGAGCAGGCTCTTGCGGAAAAAACCGCCACCAATCGGGTAGTGCCCATTGTAGAAGAGCCTAACCCGCAAACGGGCCGCCGCACCCGAAAAGTGAAACCGGTGGACGATGACGAGGTGGAACAATCTCCCGTTATCGAGCATCCCGCTACAGGTAAACCAGAAAAAACCGCAAAGCCAGTACCAGCGCGCCGTGACCGGCCCGTTAACCCAGAAACCCGTCAGGATCGAGACCCTAACCGCTCGCTTCCTGTGGAAAAACGCGAGCGCGACCAAAATAGCCCGGCCCAAGAAGGCAACCGTGAACCTGGTCTACCCCAACGTCGCGACGACCGAAATGAACGCCCCAATCGCGACCCTAACCGCCCAGCTCCAGGTAATGCCGCTTCAGCAAACCGTCGTGACCAGCCCCAGCAACGCTCCGAAGGCCAGGGCCGCAATCGCGACCGTTGGGAAGACCGCCGCGACCGCCGGCAACGCGAATGGGAAGATCGCCGTCGCGACCGTCCGCAGCAGCGCCCAGGCCAGCCAGGACTTTTCGACTCTGACGCAGCCAGATTGCAAAACCTTGAAGAAGAATATGTTGCGCCTGTAAATGGTAACGACGACGAAGATGAGGTAATGCCCATGCATCGCCCATTTGCGCCACTTGCCGGCCAACCTGAAGTCAGACCAGACCAACCGATACCTGAAGTACCCGCAGAGCCGGTTGAAGTGATGCCCCCTACGGTACACCGCGAACGTTTTGATGTTGAACTTGATGGAATCGTGGAGGGTCTGGGCACCTTGGAAATGATGCCCGATGGCTACGGATTCCTCCGGTCTCCTGATTACAACTACCAGACCAGCCCAGACGATATATATGTTTCGCCTTCCCAAATCAAACTTTTTGGCCTGAAAACGGGCGACACCGTGCGAGGCGCTATTCGTCCCCCAAAAGAAGGCGAGAAATATTTTGCGCTCCTGAAAGTCGCCAAAATTAATGGCCTCGACCCCAAAGATGTACGCGACCGTGTGCCGTTTGATTACCTCACGCCCTTGTTCCCAACTTCTAAGTTTTCATTGCTCACAAGCCCGACCGGGCGCGACTTTGGCAACCGTGTCATAGATCTTTTTACGCCTATTGGTAAGGGCCAACGGGGACTGATCGTAGCGCAACCCAAAACCGGCAAAACGTTTCTGCTCAAAGACATCGCCAACGCCATTACGAAAAACCACCCGGAGTGCTATGTCATCGTATTGCTTATTGACGAACGCCCGGAAGAGGTGACGGATATGCGACGCAATGTGAAAGCCGAAGTCGTAGCTTCCACTTTTGACGAATTGGCTGAAAACCATGTGCGACTGGCCAATATCGTGCTGGAAAAAGCCAAGCGCATGGTTGAATGCGGCCACCACGTGGTCATACTGCTCGACTCGATCACACGTATGGCAAGGGCCTACAATACCGTAGCCCCCGCCAGCGGCAAAGTCCTTTCGGGTGGTGTAGAAGCCACCGCCTTACAGCGACCTAAAAAATTCTTTGGTGCAGCACGCGCCATTGAGGACGGCGGCTCGCTAACTATTCTTGCTACGGCACTTATTGATACGGGCTCAAAAATGGACCAGGTCATCTTCGAAGAATTTAAGGGGACTGGCAACATGGAACTGCAGCTCGACCGCAACCTTGCCAACCGCCGTCTATACCCGAGCGTTGACCTCACCAAATCAAGCACACGGCGGGAAGACCTGCTTTTGGACAAAGACACGTTGCAAAGGATGTTTATCCTACGCAATCACCTGGCCGATATGAAGCCGGAAGAAGCGATGGAGTTTGTGAAAAAACAAATGCTGCACAGCAGCAGCAACGAAGAGTTTTTGGCATCAATGAACCGTTAACCCCTTCGTTGTAGCATATTGATAAGCCCTCCGCGCACGTTTGATGCACGGAGGGCTTTGTTTATCTAAAATGTTCAACGGATATACGCTCACGCCTCTCTCGTTCTTACCCGCTCACATTTTGGCACGAATTATGGCTATCAGAAATTTGTCGGCCAGAGGCTATTTATGCAATTGTAGAACTTTGATTTCGTTCGTAGATCGTTCCTTCGCCCCGACAAAATTTACATGCTGCGCATTCTCTACGCCTTTCTTTTATTTGCCGTCACGCCCGATTCGGGCGATCAGGCAAGGCATGTATCCTTGACCAAACCCGTTTTATTACGTGGATTAGATGTTTCCCACCATCAAAAGTTGATCTCCTGGGATTCGGTGGTTGCCAAAGAACAGGTTGATTTTTCCTTTGTTAAGGCCACAGAAGGAAGTGATTTTGTGGATAGCCTATTTTGCTACAATTGGGACGAACTAAAAAGGCTTGGAATCCGGCGCGGCGCTTACCATTTTTTCCGCGCTTATGGTTGCGGTGACGAACAAGCTGCCCATTTTCTTAGCCAGGTGGAAATGATGCCCGGCGATCTTGCTCCTGTGTTGGATATTGAGATTTTGGATGATATCGCTCCGGAAATCATGCTTCAAGAGGCAAAAATATGGCTGGAAGTAGTTGAGTGTCAATTAGGTGTGAAACCAATCATCTATTCCAATCAGCATTTTTATCAGCGGCACCTTTCAGGTCATTTGGATCAATATCCTCTGTGGATAGCACGCTATTCGGAAGAAAAACCGTTTTTAACCACAGGAAAAAGCTGGGAATTCTGGCAATTTTCCAACGAAGGCTGTGTTGAGGGAATTTGTAAAAAGGTAGACCTTAATGTTTTTTCAGGAACACCTGAAATGCTCGACCGACTTTGCTGGTATCCTGAGCGCTTACAAACCGAAGCACCAGTTATCAGCCTACCCTGATATTTTGCTGTGCTTTGCATTTTGACCAAAACATGGTCATTAGGCTCGCTCCCGTGTGTTACTTTTGCAGCCTAAAAATTTTCCTATCCATGAAGTATTTCATCCTAACCATCGCGACATTCCTGTTCGCGTATTCTACAGTTTTCTCTCAACAGTCCTCAATTTCAGAAAAAAAACTGTACAAACACGTTGCTTATTTAGCTTCTGACAAACTCCAGGGTCGCGGCACAGGGACGCCTGGAGAGCGGATGGCTGCTAAGTATATTGCCAAGCAATTCCGGCAAATCGGCCTAACGCCAAAAGGCACGGACGGCACGTTTTTCCACAAATTTAGTTTCAAAAAGTCAAGCGATCCGCATGGTGGCGTAGATGTAAATGCCAAACCGGTGTCCGCTCAAAATGTGGCTGCTTACCTGGATAATGGTGCGGAATACACCATCGTTATTGGGGCGCATTATGACCACCTTGGCCTCGGTCATGATCACAATTCCCTGGATGCAAATCCAACAGGTAAAATCCACAATGGTGCAGATGACAATGCCAGCGGCACGGCGGGTGTCATCGAGATCGCACGTTACCTGGCCAACAATGGTATAAAAGAGCAGCACAACTTCCTTTTCCTTTGCTTTTCTGGCGAAGAACTCGGTCTCTATGGCTCTAAAAAATACACGGAGACCCCAACGATTGACCTCAACAAGGTCAGTTTCATGATCAACATGGACATGATTGGTCGACTGAATGAAGAGAAAAAAGTAGTCGTTGGCGGCGTGGGCACTGCCCCTGATTTTGTCCCTACCCTGAAAAGTCTGAAATCTGATCTGGGTATGAAACTTGACAGCGCAGGGGTAGGACCCAGCGACCACACCTCGTTTTATTTGAAAAACATTCCTGTACTTTTCTTCTTCACCGGTCAGCACTCAGACTATCACAAACCGACCGATGATATAGAAAAAGTGAATTTCCCTGGGGTCGTGCAAATTGTTTCAACCATTGCAGAAATTATCCAAACCCTTGACAAACAGCCCAAATTGAAATTTCAGGAAACAAAATCCAAGGAGGCTGGAAATGTGAGTTTCAAAGTCACCCTTGGCATTATGCCAGATTATACCTGGGAAGGCGAAGGTGTGCACGTAGACGGGGTCACCGACGGGAAACCAGCTTCAAAAGCAGGTATACTGAAAGGCGACATCATTATTGGGCTTGGAGATATTGCGGTGAAGACCATTCAGGACTACATGAAAGGGCTTTCGATGTTCAAAAAAGGCGATACAACCAATGTGAAAGTTAAGCGTGGAGCGGAGGAAAAGACGATGCCGGTAACGTTTTAAGTTTATAAAAGTCGCAATCTCAATAGTAATTTAAACAGGAAAATTTAAAACCGCAAAACCGCAAAATTTAAAACCAAGATGGAGTGATTGAAGTCAAATACTTGATTTTAAACGATTTACCTTCGATTGGTTTTGCGGTTTTATATTTTCCTGTTTTATATTTTGCGGGTTATTTGCTATTGGATCGCCACTTCATTCAACCTTCGCTCTATTTAAACCTAATCGCCCTAACTGGCGCAATCCCCGACACCACCAACGAAGGCAATACCAAGAAAACCAGGGTAATCAATAGCGTGCCAAGGTTGATGCCCAGCACCGTGAGCCATTCAATGCGCACCGGCGCGTAAGAAAGGTAATAGTCTGCTTCATTGAGCTTTATCAGGTGAAAACGATCTTGAAGCCAGCAAAATCCGAGGCCGATCAAGTTGCCCCAAAACATACCGTTGAGGGTAATAACGGCAGCGTGATACAAGAAAACGGAACGAATGCGACGGTTTTCTGCGCCGAGCGCTTTTAAGATTCCAATCATAGTGCTGCGTTCGAGCACAAGCACCAGCAATGCAGTGATCATGTTGATGATGGCAACTGCGAGCATCAGCACAAGAATCACGATTTCGTTGTAATCCTGCAATTCGAGCCACTCAAAAATGGAAGGAAACTTGTCGCGAATGCTCACGGATAGCAGGTCTTCAGGAAGCACTTCCTGGTAAATGTACTCGTTGTAAAGTTCTAGATCACTCAGGTCGTCGAGCCAGAGTTCAAACCCTGCTATTTGGTTTTCTTGCCAGCCGAGCAGGTTCTGCACCTGTCGGATGTCGCAGAGGGCAAACTTTCGGTCGTATTCTTCCAACCCGGTTTTGTAAATCCCACAGATTTGGAACATTCGGCGCGTTTGGTCGCGTTCTTTCACAAAATGCACAACGAACTTGTCGCCCACACCTACCTGAAGGCGATCAGCCGTTTGGCGACTGATAATTATTTCGCGTGATAAAGCGGTATCTGTTAACGTAATTGGCTTTCCTTCGAGCAGGTATGGTTGCAAATTCCCCCAGTCAAAATCCTTTCCGATGCCTTTGAGCAAAATTCCCTCCAGGGCCGTTTTCGTTCGGATGATACCCGGCTTGTGGGCAAAAACCTGAATATGGCGGATTCCACCACGAGGACCTCTGCCCGGCCATTCCATTTGTTCCAAGGTAGTTGGAGAAACGCCTCGAACCGTATCCAGGGAGGGATAAAAATCTTGCTTTCTGTCAATTGGTTGTGGCTCAAACGAGATGGAATAGGCCGTGTCTGAAATATGAATATGCCCCCAAAACTCAAAAATCTTGCGACTAATCTCGCTTTTAAAGCCCGCAATGAGCGCTGAAGAAGCGATCATCACCGCTACGCTCAAAGCCACCGCCACGATGGCAATGCGAATGATGAGCCGGGAAAAGTTTTTCCCGCCTGAAAAGGCGATACGGCGGGCAATGAAAAAGGGAAGGTTCACGTGATGGTGATTGGTGGACTGGTGATTGGTAGCCTGGTGGTTGGTGCAAATGTATCTCCGATGGCATCATACCGACAAATTTGCCAAATCAAAAACCTCCGCTGCCATTCCTTGTTAGGTTGCATCTGTTCCATTTTCTAGCCTAAAAACTGGAAATTCCTATTTCCTTTGCTGCCACGGCCCGGATTGGTCGGACGACCTCTTCTTATGCGAAAATCCATTCTGCCCTTTCCCCAAATCCCTCAACTTTCCAAGTCCGATGTTGCATACGCGACTGGTGACAAGCGTCTCGAAGCTTTTTATGCTTACCCACCCACGCTGGATACTTTTGAGCAAGTTTTGTCAGACAAAGAAGGCATGCAATATCCTCGTATTGATCTTGTAACCGTGCTTTCGCGTCAATATCAGCATTTAGCCCATCACGAAAAAGTCAGCCGAAATATTGAGGCTTTGGGTCATGAAAATGCTTTTACGATTGTCACGGCACATCAGCCGAGTTTGTTTTTAGGACCGCTTTATTTTATATACAAAACCTTGACAACCATAAACCTGGCTGAAGCATTGGACGCGAGTTTTGGAGGGCGGCGGCGTATTATCCCGGTGTTTGTTTTGGGGAGCGAAGACCACGATATCGAAGAAGTCAACAAAGTTAATTTGTTTGGAAAGCAAATTGTTTGGCGCCCAAATGAAACGGGAGCAGTTGGAAGCATGGGAACAGCGAGCCTTTCGAATGTACTTGAAGAACTCAGGGCCATTTTGGGAGAAAGCGATTCCGCTCTTGCGCTTTTTGAGCGGGTGAGAAAATGCTACCAAGGGCAAAAAACATTTGCAGAGGCTACGCAGGCAATGCTCCACGAATTTTTTGGACAATATGGGCTCGTGGTGTTGAACATGAATGACGCATTACTCAAACGACATTTCATCCCCATCTTGAAGGCAGAACTTATCGAGCAGCCAGCATTTGGCATTGTGAATGAAACGATAGGGCAATTGACGGAATTAGGGTTTAAAACCCAAGCCGCACCACGCGAAATCAACCTTTTTTATTTGACGCCCGGCTCGAGAGAACGCATCCTTCGTGAGGAAGGCAAGTATAAAGTGTTGAATACGGATCTCGTTTTTTCTCAGGAAGAAATTCTGGCAGATATAGAGGCTCATCCAGAGCACTTTAGTCCGAATGTAGTGCTTCGCCCACTTTTTCAGGAAACAATACTCCCTAATCTCGCTTATGTTGGAGGGGGAGGGGAGTTGGCCTATTGGCTGGAAAGGAAATCGTTGTTTCGACATTTTAGGCTGCAATTCCCCATGCTTGTCCGTCGTCATTCAGTCCTTTGGCTTGACCGGGATGCTATGAAAAAGCTATCGAAATTTGGGTTTACACCAGCCCAGTTTTTTGGCGATACCGATGCCCTGGTCCGCATCTTTGTAGGGAACAACTCGGCAGGCGAGCTGAGTTTGGAAATGGAGATCAACGAATTGAAAAATATATTTGAAAGAGTGGCTATAAAAGCCCTGACCGTTGACCCCACCTTGGAGAAAGCCGTGCTGGCAGAATCCGTAAAAGTGGCAACAGGCTTGGAGCAATGGCAAGGGCGGCTCCTGCGCTCAGAAAAACAAAAGCACGAAACGACACTCAACCAATTGCGCGCGCTTAAGGAAAAATTATTCCCAGCGGGTGGTTTGCAGGAGCGATACGACAATTTTTTGCCGTACGTTTTGAAGTATGGCGAGGGATTTATCGAGGTGTTGAAGAACCATTTTGTGCCATTTGATACGGGGTTTGTTATTTTGGAGGAGGATTAAAATCCCCATACATTTCGTGCAACCCCAAAACTGACAACGGCTACAAAAGCCACTATTGCAGCCCGATAACCATAACAGATACGACGGATGGAAATTTGCCGCCGTCCCCAGGTGGTGTATTCTAAAACCAGCCCAAAAAGGACGTAAGGGAAAGCCAGCACAAAAAGAAAATTGATGCGGATGGCTTCCAACACATTTCCGTGAAGCAGATGATGCACAACACGTTGCGCCCCGCAACCTGGGCATTTCCAGCCGGTGAGCCATAACAAAGGACACTTCGGGAAGAAATAATGCTCTGGGTCGAGAAAAAAATAAACCCCTAGCAAACCTGCCGCCAGAAGTGCCCCTCTGTAATTAATAATTTTCTGGGTCAAGTGCTCCATTTTTGGCTGCAAAGAAAAACATGCCAACGAGGAACATCAAATACAGCGCAATGACTACAATGCCAATCCAGAAACCGATCATAGTCCATTTTTTGGCCTCGGTGGAAGCACGGTCTGCGCCATCGTGGTCGCCTGCGTTGAATGCAGATTCAACTTTGGCTGCGTGGACAATGCCAACGATGCCAAAAGGTAGGCAACAAAACAGTGTGACCAGAATGGATTCTGCCAGCCAGGTTTTGGGCGGTAAGCTGCGCATGGGTTGATCAAGCATAAAGAGGTAGGTTTGTTAGAAAATAAAAGTATGGTGTGTGGCAAATGTAGCGCGAAATGTACTACTTTGGAATTAAGTTCCCTACAGCCCTTCGAAGGGTCAGCAGCTGCTCGCGGAGCGGATGAGATATGGCTTTTCGAGCTTCAATCCAACGCGCCAGCGTTTCTTTCCAAAAGACTGACACCCAGGCCAATAGGGGCATTAGCAAGGACATTGTCACCAACCAGCTTGTGTCAGTGAACCATCCTGTCATAAACATCCCCAGAAAGTAAACGCCTCCAACAAGGACACCCATGCCCATCAGTACGCTGGTGTAATATTCCCGCTTTTTCACGGCCTTTCGGGCTATGAGATACACCAGCCATCGCACGGGCCACCCTATTAAAAAACCCAAAATGGCAATTGGGGCGGCGATAATCAAGAAAATTAACCAACTATGATTAGCGTGTTCTGGGTGCTTCAGCCCTTCGTCTGTCAAACCAGCCTTCTCAAGGGCTGAGAAATAATCCGTGGTACAATCGCGGAGGCGCTGCTTTTCGGTTTGCGGCATTTCGTTGAGTCGATCAAGCAGGGCTTTTTCTCCCCAAAAGCGAGGGGATTGGTACTCTACTATTGGTAAGTGCCGGGCCGGGTGATCATTTCGCCACAAACTGAGCAATTGTTCCGCAAGTGCATCATCAGCGCGATCTTCAATTTGGTAACAAATTAATTTTAGGGATCGATGTATATCTTGGCACAAAAGGTTGATGGCTGCAGCAGGGTTTTGCTCGTATGCTGGCCAGTAGTCTTTGACAAATATGGGTGTTCCGACAATAATTTTTGCCTCGTCGCGGGTACATTCGCCGTTTACGTAATTGCAGCCCACCGGAACAATCTGCAAATTCTCCAGCCGGTGACGTTCGTAAGTGCCGAAAGCAATTCGAGCGATGCCTTTCTGAAGCGTTAATACGCGTTTGTCCAAATGATGCTCGCCTTCGACAAAGATGTTCACCGTCACACCACTCAAAAGTTTTTGCTGGCAAAATTCAAACACCTCGTCATTTCGATCACGGCCCTGATAACCATCCCGTTGTCGGAAGACCGGGAACATATTACAGCTCATCAAAAACTTGCGAAAAATTGGATTGCGAAACACGTCGCCTCGTGTCATATTGTACACTGGCGGGTCAAAAAAGGAGGTAAAGAAAATGGGGTCAATAAATGCAGTAGGGTGATTGGCTGCTATGAGGACCGGGGTATTGGGCTTTACATTGGAGCGATTGTGCAAGTAAATCTTGCGGAATAAAAGCCGATATACCACATGGATAAATGGGGTAAAGAATAAATAAAACCAACCAGTGCTTTGTCGCGCATATCTGTAGTCCATGCGGCAAAAGTAACAAGTTGCTACTTATCGGTGTTCTTTCCCTCAAAAAGCGCGAGGATTATATTGCCCATGTAAATGCCCAATGCGGATTCCACCAAAGTTAGGAACATGGTCATATCCTGGAAGTTCAATATGTTGGGCGCCAAGGCTTTAACCGTAATAAGCAGAAGTACAATGACGAAATGGCCATTTACCAGCCATTTTACGAGACCGTTTATTGGTGTGGCATTTTGTCCATTGAGGTTTGGTTCCGTGATGCTCCGTCCAAGAAATCTGAATACCGCCCCACCATATAGCGCTGTGACGGGTGCAAGTACACCCATTAAGGAGGTAAACTCCTCGAAATCAAAGCCTCTCAGAATGTAAAATACACAGGAAGCGCCGATAAGCACAAAGTGATAGATCAGAATCAGCCTTGCAATACGAGTACGAGGCGAAAGAGGCGCGACTTGAGAAGTCGGGGCCGTGGAGTTGGTTGTTGCGTCGTCAGCCATCGTGGCCATGGTCGTTGAGTTGGTGGTAGTCATCCTTGGCGAAGGTAATCCAACATTTTTTTAAACAATCGTTTTTGATACACGTCGAGCTCTGATTTATAACGGAGTTCCATGTCTTTGTAATCGTTTTTTCGAGGAGGGAAAATAATGCCGGAACCGTATTTGCCTTGAAATTCCCAAGAAAGTTCAACATCGTCCCCTTTTTGCACCCCTTTCACATAAATGCGGTGATACTCAAAAAAACCGTCGGGGCAAATCTCGTAATTCATATGCGTGACTTCTAACACAAATTCGTCGTACGCAGTATAGGATGTATCCAATTTAGCGCGCCAGAGAATGGGTGTTCCTTTGTCTTTGTAGTTGCTAACGAGCCAACGGCGTGCTTTGGTACATACTTGTGTCAGGTTTTTGCCACGAAGCAGTGTGGTATTGTCGCCCGAGTTAAGCCCTTGCATGGTAGTTGGGAGATTTACTTCGAGTACTGCGCCAGAACGAATGTTGCGCTCTTCCACCGGGATGCGCCCATTTCGGCTGTAAATTTTTGCCTGGAAATGTGCTGGTTCATGGCATCGCACCACCACTTCTGCCTGATCCTCATGGATTTCGGCGAGGAAGGCCCATTTATGCAACAGTCGTTCATGAAAATGTTGGCCGTTCACCAATCTATTTCCGCGTTCGAGACCCTGCCATGCGCATTGCAATGAATCGCAGGTTCGTTTTCCAGTGTACGTTGGGCGCAGGAAAAGCGTGACTTTTTGGTTCATCACGGCCACACTGTCTGCTTTCAAAATATGCCCTATTTGATTTTGGCGAAGCCAGCCGTTGAACTCCGATTTTTTCTTTTGGAAAAATAGCTTGTCCGCCCTCAAATCTTGGCCTTGAAGGGCAAAGGAAGGGAGAAGGCAAAAAAGAAAGATTACCCGGAAGGGGCGAAGGTGCATCGCAGATGTTTTTGTTGTGCGGGCCCCGCCTTCGCTTCTTCCTTCGTCATGACTACGGCAGTTGAAATGCTATGGCGGGTAAAATGGAAAGACGATAGAAGGAAAATCTTATTTTCAAACGATTAACCTTTTAACTTTTCATGCTTTGCGCCAATGTTAAGTTTTTGCAACACAAACGTCACTTTTGGTTAACGTTAATTTTACATTGCTTTTCTTTGCCTCGATTCAGGAGAAACGGCCTGAATTGTATGAAGCAATTTATCACCAAACCTAATTCTATCATGTTCAAACGTTTACTCGGCGCGTTGACAGTCGTAGTACTGTCTTCGCACACTCTTTTTGCTCAGGTTACCGGAGCAACCATTACAGGTCAGGTTACTGACGATGCAGGCGAAGGGCTCATTGGCGTGACCATAGTGGCCACCCATACACCCTCTGGCACCAGTTACGGAGCAATTAGCCGTGGCGACGGCCGTTACACCCTGGCGAACCTTCGCGTTGGCGGCCCTTATGTAATTTCCACCACTTATACCGGCTATGAAGGAAAAAAAACGGAAGGGATTATGCTCTCAGTGGGCCAAAAATATCCCCTTGATGTATCAATCAAGACTTCCTCAACGGCACTTGCTGAGGCGGTGGTGATCGCGACCAGCGACCCTGTCTTGAATTCTGAACGCACCGGGGCTTCAACAAACATCAGTCGCCAACAGATTTCCAACCTTCCCAGTATCAGTCGCTCTGCTGCCGATTTTACGCGCCTGAGCCCAATGGCCGGCGAAGGCAATTCATTTGCCGGACGCAACGACCAATTCAATAATTTTTCTTTGGATGGCGCAATTTTCAACAACCCATTTGGCCTCGATGCGGCCACGCCGGGCGGCCAATCTGAAGCGCAACCTGTGTCGCTCGATGCCATTGACCAAATCCAAGTGGCATATGCCCCTTATGATGTGACGCAAAGCGGGTTCACGGGCGCTGCCATTAATGCTGTGACGAAATCGGGTACCAATACACTGAGCGGCACGGTATTCGGGTTTTACCGCAACCAGGATTTTATTGGCTCAAAAGTAGATGGCGAAGCAGCACCGAAAGGTGATTTGACACAATTCCAGTCTGGTTTTAGTTTGGGTGGCCCAATCATTAAAAATAAACTTTTCTTTTTTGTGAACGCCGAAATAGAGAGACGAAGCGATCTTGGCTCTGCATTTGTAGCCTATCGCGGCACGGAAGGACCTGGAATATCTCGGGTATCGGCGGTCAGTTTGGATGCGGTGTCCAATGCGCTGAAAAGCATTGGCTACGACCCTGGGCCTTACGAGAATTTCAACCTGGATGCTCCAAACATGAAAGGGCTGGCCAAGTTGGACTGGAACATCAGCAACAATCACAAATTCAGCCTTACCTATACGTTTTTGGATGCTTCCAAACAAAAACCCGCACACCCGTTTGCCATTGGCCGCCGTGGACCTGATTTTAATACCTTGCAGTTCCGCAACGCAGGTTATCAGATCAACAACAAATTGAACCAGGTGATCGGCGAACTGAAATCTACCTTTGGCAGTTTAGCATCCAACAAGTTTCAGTTGGGTTATTCGTCATTCGAGGATTCCCGAGACCCGTTCAGCACTCCTGCCCCAACTATCCAAATTTTGCAAGACGGCACCCGTTACATTATTGCAGGACATGAGCCATTTTCCATTTACAACAACCTCAACCAGGACGTATTGCAGGTGAACAACAACCTGAACCTCTATCTCGGCAACCATACCCTGACAGTGGGCGCAGCCTATGAGCAGTTTAAATTCGAAAATGCCTTTAATTTGGGTGCTTACCCCGGAGTTTTTGGCAGTGTACCTATCCCCGGAACATTTTTTGCGCGCGACTACAATAGCGTACAGGAATTCTTGGACTCTGTTAGCACTGGGTTTGTAAAAAAGCATATTGATGCTGCGAAGGCAACTTACGAAAGCAATAATCAAGATCCACTTAACAAATGGAACTGGTCTTACACCAATGTAGGACAAATCAGCGCATATATTCAAGACGAGTTTTCCCTGTTTGACCGGCTAACGTTGACACTTGGCTTGCGCATGGACAAACCAACTTATTTGAACACGAAGGAAAAGATTGAGGAAAAACTCAAATCCCCCAATGCTGCTGATTATCAGCCTGGTATCCAGTATTATGATGAGAACGGCATGGGCATCAAATTTGATCATACAGTGCTTCCAGATGCCAAGCCTTTATTTAACCCTCGATTGGGATTCAATTGGGACGTGAAAGGTGATCGTTCGCTCCAGGTACGCGGCGGATCTGGTTTGTTCAGTGGTAGATTCCCCTTTGTTTGGATCGGCAATCAAGTTGCCAACCCGAATTTTTTCTTCTATTGCGTGACCCGGCCAGATTTCAAGTTTCCACAGGTGTGGCGAAACAACCTCGGAGTAGATAAGAAATTTGGCGACGGCTGGGTTGCTTCGGCTGACTTTATTTACACGAAGGATATCAATGGCATGATGGTACGCAACTACGGCCTGAACCGTCCAACTGGCCGCCTCAGCGCACCAGGCGACACCCGCCCGATTTATACCGATGCCGATCGCGCCAAAAACGACTTTGGTGGTAATACGGATGCATTTGTGTTCACAAACACTGATGTAGGCTATTCCACCAACCTGATGCTTCAACTCCAGCGTACTTGGAGCAATGGCATGTATGGAAGCCTTGGGTACAATTACCTTGACAGCCGCGATGCGTCTTCTATTGAAGCAGAAATTTCATCTGATGCTTATGACCGCAACCCGGCTTATGGCAACGTAAACCAAGCGGTGGAAGCTCCGTCTATTTATGGGTACAAACACCGAGTAGTGGGTTCGTTCTCCAAGAAATTTAGCTACGGTGGCGCGGATAAAAGCCGATTTGGCACCACCATCGGTTTGTTCTTCCAGTATGCTCAGGGTGGGCGTTTCTCGTACACATATTCTGGCAACCTGAATAATGATGGCTCTGGCAACAATGACCTGATGTATATCCCGACTGACGCACAGGTTGATCAAATGCAGTTTTCTGGAGATGCGACGGCTCAAACGGAACAAAAAGATGCTTTCAAGGCATTCATCGCACAGGACGACTATCTAAGTGAAAACCGTGGAAGTGTGGTGGAAAAATATGGCATTCTCAGCCCATGGTTCAACAACTGGGATATCCGGATCGCGCAAGACCTGAACCACAAAGCCGGGTCGAAGATGAATACCCTTCAATTCACGATTGATATTCTAAACTTAGGTAACCTGGTCAACAACAGCTGGGGTGTACGTCAAATCCCAAGTACTACCCAACCACTGGGTGTTGTTGGGGTGGATGCCAATGGGGTGCCAACCTTTTCTTTTGACACCCAGATCAAGAAATCATTTGTTCAGGATTTCAGCCTGTTGAGCCGTTGGCAAATGCAGCTGGGACTACGGTATAGTTTCTAAATGCAGGAATAAGCATTGACCCTTTTTCAAAAAGCGTCAATTTTACTAGCGAGCCGTTCCGAACCCTCGGAACGGCTCGCCGTTTTTTACTCCCGTCTCAAAGCCTCCACCGGATCAAGCCGAGCCGCCTTTATCGCAGGATACGTACCGAAAAGAATCCCGATAATAACCGCCACGCTGGCAATTATGAAAAACGTGTTCCAGGTCAATACCGCGCTAAAAGGGACATCTGCAAAAAAGCGAATAATCGGGATGGCAGCCATCGCAAAGCCAGCGCCAAGCATCAAACCAATCAGGCTCCCGAATGCCGAAACGGTGATTGATTCTGCCAAGAACAGCCGTCGTATATCGCCTTTTTTAGCCCCCATGGCTTTGCGAAGCCCGATTTCGGCAGTACGTTCGTTGACAGAGATGAGCAAGACGTTCATTACGCCCACACCACCGACCAGCACAGACAGACCGATGATTAAACCCATGATAATGCGGAAAATAAGAAACCCTTTAGCTGTTTGGTCAATCCAAAAATCCTGGCTGTGTATGGCGAAATCTTTGCTTTGCTCGCCATATTCCTGTTTAAGCCAAGCCTCAATCTGAGTTTTGAGCATGGGAACCTCTTCTGTTTTGGCTACCTCAAAAAGCAGGGATGGCGGAGAGCGGTGCAGGTCTTGTTTTGAAAGCAATGATATAGGAATAAAAGCCATTGGCGGGGATTCCTTTTTCTTGTCTTTAACCACACCTACGATGCGCAATGTGTGACCAAGTGCGGAAAAACTTTGTCCCAGTGCTGCATTTAGGTCTTCCTTACCAGCAATGAGTTGCGCAAGCCGCTTATTAACCACTGCTACGGCTTCCCGGCCGCTGAAGGAAGTAGCTGAAAACAATTGCCCATGGGTAAGAATGGTATCGCTGGGGGGCTTTTCTGCAATACACTGAATCATGGCTCCTATGGCCGAATCCTTGCCAATTACTTTGATTTCCCTATTGAAAGTGTTGTGCAGACTGGCGCGAGTGACGAGAGGAGCGTTGGCTCGAAAACGAGCATAACGTTCATAATCAATGACTTGAAAGGTGTCTTTCCGAACCGAAAGATTGTTGATAAACTTGTCGGTCTGGGTTTCTACCACAATCGCATTGACACTGGTTTGGGTGGCAATCTGCTCTCTGGCAAATTTTTCCAGACCATCAATCAGCGAAAAGGTGGCCACCAGAGCCGCCACGCCGATGACAATGCCCAATACAGAAAGAAAGGTGTGAAAGAGGTTTGCCCGAATGTTCTGGATAGCAAGGGCAAAGGATTGCAATGTGTTTCGCAGCATAGCTTAAATTATTTTTGCTGTGCGAAACAAAGGTCTTGTTACACTCGCGGCCTTTCTTTTAGATGAATTAAACCCAAATACTGATAGGCTGGGGAATGAATCCGATGGTGCATTATTTCTCAACGTAGCAACGTCACATTCCCCTGCTTAAACAATGGTTCTTGCCCAACATCACAAATCACCCGGAGCACATACCCATAAGTTTCAGCAGGCTGTTCCTGCCCTCGATAGGTGCCGTCCCAGATATCGTCGAAATTGGTGGTTTCAAAAATTTTTTCCCCCCAGCGGTTGTAAATAGCCCAGTAAATTTCGCTGGGTGGCACGGTCGCCTCTAATTTCAGGGCATCGTTTTCCCCGTCGCCATTGGGTGAAAAGCCTGTTGGGAAAAACACATATGGTTCTTCGCAAGGCAGTGGGATTACCGTGACGGTAATCTTTCCTGTCCGCTGGCAGCCATTTGGCAATAATGCAGTTACCGTGTAAGTCGTTGTTTCCAGTGGTGAGGCTACAGGATTGGGAATATTGGGGTCGGAAAGACGCTCTGTCGGCACCCAAGTGTAACTGCTTGCTCCCGGAAAAAATGCATTCAACTGCGACTCGTCGCCAGCCATGAATTCTTCTGGTGTGGCAGATATAGAGAGGGTGCCGATGGTTTCCAACACATGAATTTGTTGTAAAAACGTGTCGGAACAGGGAAAACTTGGCGCAGCAATCAATGCTACTGTGTATAGACCCGTATCAGGGTATGTATGTGTCGGGGAGAAACTGGTGGAAGTTTGGCTCAGGTCATTTTCCCAGTCAAAATACCAACGGAAAAAGTTGGTATTGGTGCTTTTGTTCACAAACTGGACACTGAGGGTGTCACATAATATATCGGGCAGAAAAAAAGCAGCGTTCGGTTCGCCACAATCGGCCACATTGTACTGGAAATCGCGGCGTGTGGTGGAGATCAATTCACCAGCTCGAAATTCATCCACACAAACGCCCAACACGAAGTTGCCTATAGTATTCGGCACTCCAGTCATAAACCCTGTATTAGGATCAATCTTTAAGGGGTCACCACCAAGTATATTAGAAAGGTTGTAGGGCGGGTCGAGCCAAATCAATTCGTCGTATGGTGGTGGGTAAGGCGGATTTGGGGCTGGGTACAGCGGTTCAGGGCCATCGAATGGAGTGCAAAGTCGATAAACCAGCGAATCGCCATCGCCATCCGAGGCAGAGTGGTCGAAATCAATGGGCTGGTGGACACAAATGGCAACAGGTGGCCAATAGTTGAAAGTGGCGCCCTGATTGCATTCCATTTGACTTTTAGCAGAAATTTCCGCGACAAACGAGATGCCCGTATCAAGTGGGTCAGGAAGATTTCGGATGAGTTTGTTGCGGCAACAGCGTTGATAGACAACAATGTAGCCATTGGGGTTAAATGGCAGAAGCGTTGTGATTCGGTACGTGGCCTTGTGAACGCAGACATCTGGTGGCAATGTAAAGCAGGGGTTGCTAAGTAGCACAGGTAGGGTGTCATTGGTATTGTCGTTGTAAGGCAGGGAGAGATTCTTAACCAAAACACTGTCAGCCCCTTTTTCATATATACCTATAATAGCGAACTCGTCAAAGTTTGGCTCTCCGTTGTAACAGTCTCTATAAACGGTGAGTATTATTTCATAGAAATTGTTGCCGACGCAGCGATAAGTGATTTCTCCGCCTACGATATGGGTAGCGAAAATGAAAGGTTTTGAGACAAAAAAGAGGAAGACTAAGATGGCAACCAGACGCATGTTTGTAACGATGAACTATAAACGATGAACTATGAACGAGTGAGCAAATTACGGGATACTTTCTTGTTCATAGTTCATCGTTCATAGTTCATCGTTACTAAGAATCGGAGCACTTCCTGCTTCATCGAATCGCCTGCTATTTTCCAAAGGTTGTTATGGCCGGCTCCCACTACCTTATACCAGCGTTTGCCTTCCGCAGGACAAGCAATATAATTGCGTTCGCCAAACCACATGGGTATCCTTGCGTCTTTGTCACCGTGGAAGAACAAGATTGGCCGATCAATTTGAGCCGCAGCCACCACAGGCTTCACGGAATCTGGCTCGAAATGGGCAATTCTCCCCGACTTGTTTATTACCCTGTCTGTCAACCACTTACTGCGCATGCCAAAAAACCAGTCCGCCCCATATTCCATGGCTACTTTGTCGAACTCGTCGAAAGTACTTTCCACAATACCAAAGGAAAACCGAGGTTCCACGGCCATGCTCTGCAATGCCACTGCCCCGCCCAGCGATGCGCCCCAAATCGCTATTGGTCGTGTCGGAAAAAGCCTTTCCAGTGTATCCGCCACTGCGCGTAAGTCATTTTTTTCGTGGTAGCCAAATGTACAGTATTCGCCTTCGCTCTGGCCATGTGCGCGCATATCTAGCAAAAGACTGGCATAACCAGCATCTGCGAGTAGCTTAGCGCGTTCCAGGTCCACTTCTTTGCAAGCGGAGATGCCGTGCAAAAGCACCACTGTGGCCAGTGCCGAATCGGTGTTGGACGCGACCAGCAGGGCACTCAGTTGGAGGCTGTCGGAGGTTTGAATAGAGAGCGATTTAGCACGGAGACCGTAGTTTTCAGGTTTTACGCCTTTGGGAAGAAGCCACAACAAATCATTGGGTTGGCGCCGCATGGGCTTGATGCCTGAGTAGGGAAGCACGTTCTCTACCACAAAATAGCCCAACAACAAAATCAATGGCAGTATAATAGCGAGGGACTTGACAATTTTTTTGAAGGACATTTATTAAAATAGTGTAATTAAATTTTGAAAATAGAAACGATGGTTATTGACACTAAAAACATTTACAAATTCTCCTTGTTCATTCCCACAAAATCCACCATGCGCCCAATCACGCTACTGCTTTTTCTCCCGACATTGTTCTTTTGCCGACACTTGACAGAAGATCCAGTACCAAAGCAATCAGAACCTTTGGTAGAACGAATTGATATACTTGCAATTGGCGACTCCTACACCAAAGGAGAAAGCGTTCCGTGGGAACAAAATTTTCCCAATCAATTAGCCGATAGTCTCCACGCAGAAGGCTTTGATTTAACCGGGCTTCACGTAGTTGCTCAAACAGGTTGGCGGACCGACAATCTCCAATCCGCGCTTACTAGTCAGGCTCCGGTGTTGGGTGATAGCACCTTCAGTCTCGTTACCCTTTGCATTGGAGTGAACAATCAGTACCAAAATGCTAATTTTGAGACTTATAAAAAGGAATTTGAGGAACTTCTCCAATACGCTGTCGCACGCGCTGGGGGTCGAAGAAACCGCGTGGTTGTACTCTCAATCCCCGATTGGGCGTTTACACCTCTTGGTCAGAGTTCTGGAAATCCGGCACTCATTTCGCAGAAAATTGACCAATACAATTCAGCCAATCGCGACATAGCCGAGGCAAACGAGATTCAATATGTGAATGTTACGGAGGTGTCTCGTCGGGGCATTTCCGAGCCAGATTTGGTGGCATTTGATGGCCTGCACCCTTCAGCAAAACAATATACAGCCTGGGTGCAGCTGCTATTGCCCGTTGTAAGGAACGGATTAAAGCAATAATCTTGATCTTAATCTCGTAACACCTCCAAAACTTCGGCGGGTAAAATTGCCCTCCGCCAAGTGCCTACTGCTACTAACTACTGCTCATGCACCCACCAGACATCCTAGACAATTTCGACTTTGACGATTTGCCTGAATGGGCAGGGGAAGGCGAGATCGTTGCAAAATTCTATTCTTCCATGGAAGCAGAAGTCGCTGCCGCGCGTCTGCGTTCGGAGGGAATTCATTGTTTTTTAGCCAATTCGATTTCCCAGTCGGTTGTGCCTCATTTGCAAGGAATTATGCGGCTGCACACCCGCCCGGCAGATGCCGAATTGGCGCGTGAAATCTTACAGGAAGCCGCCATCGAAACGGAATGGCCAGTGCCGAGAAGAAATAGCGGCTATGGTGCATTGGCCTTTATAGCGGTGATAATTGGCTTGGTGTTGGCCTGGCTTTTGGTAAAGTCGCTGGGCTGAGATTGGGTCATTCAGTAATGCTTTCACTCCCCCGCCCATTAATATCCCAATATCCCAATATCCTAACATCCACTCAATACGCCCACTTCAAATAAAGCGCACCCCAGGTAAACCCACCACCAAAGGCCGTAAGAATGATGTTGTCTCCTTTTTTCAATTGTTTTTCATAATCCCACAAGCAAAGTGGAAGGGTGGCGGCGGTAGTGTTCCCATACCTTTCAATGTTGATCATTACCCGCTCAAGAGGAAAGTGAAGGTGTTCGGCTACGGAGGTGATGATACGCATATTGGCCTGGTGTGGCACGACCCACTGCACATCGTCGGTGGTCATCTTATTGCGGCGTATAATTTCTTCACAGGTGCTGGTCATACCCTTTACTGCGTGGACGAAAACGCGCTTTCCGTCTTGCCACGCGTAATGTTCACGGGCAGCTACAGTTTCGGTGGATGCAGGTTTTTTAGAGCCTCCTGCTTTCATGTGCAGTAATTCACGGCCTGAGCCGTCGCCACGAAGCACAAAATCTATAATACCTGTTCCGTCTTTACGAGATTCCAGCAGCACTGCTCCAGCCCCGTCGCCAAAAATGACACAAGTATTGCGGTCAGTGTAATCAATAATGGACGACATCATGTCGGCACCTACCACGATTACCTTGCTATATGTTTCATTTTGAATAAATTGTGCGCCAGTGGAGAGTGCAAAAAGAAATCCGGAACAGGCGGCATGGAGGTCAAAGCCAAAGGCGTTTTTTGCCCCCACTTTGTCGCAAACTGTGTTGGCAGTGTCGGGAAAAACCAAATCTCCAGTCACCGTAGCTACGATGATTAAATCAATTTCGCCGGGCTTAACCCCAGTCTTTTCAAGCAGGCCTTTTACGGCCTCTGCACACATATCGGAGGTTGCCCAGCCAGGTGTTCGAAGGATTCGACGCTCACGGATACCTGTACGCGACTGAATCCAATCGTCGTTGGTATCTACCATTTTTTCGAGATCTTTATTGGTTAGTTTGGTTTCTGGTAACCAAGCGTGTACGCCAGTAATTGCGGCGTGAATCTTACCCATTTAATTGATGATAAAAGGTGTATAACTTCGAGGGAGAATTAAGCATTTGTTTTGTTGTGGGCTTCAGCTACTTTGCGCGCTTCTTTTTGGGGTGGCATGGTGCTAAAAACATGATCCCACAAAGTAGAAGACACACCAAATGCCTTGTCATCGTTCAGATGGTGATGGCGGTGGTGATGCTCCCAAAGTGGCTTGAAAAATTTGGGTGCTTTAAAACGATGAATACTGTAATGAATCAGTGAATACACATAATAGCCCATCAAAAACCCGGAAACAAAAAAAGGTCCTGATTTGCCAAAAATCAGCCAATAAAGGAGAAAAAAAGGAATAGTCAGGATGATCTTTGGAAGGGTAGGCAAGAGGGTGCGTTGAGCATCATTTGGGTATTCATGGTGAACCCCGTGGATAATATATTGTAGACGTCCACTTCCCTTGAAAGCGGTTTCTGCAATATGAAAAAAGTAACGATGTAAGAGATACTCAAAAAAAGACCAGGTGACAAAACCGCCAAAAAACCACAATGCAACCTGTTTTGAGCTGTGTTGGGCCCCCAACCAATAGCCTGCCCAAATACAAATGACAGAGATGGCGACGGAACTTATAGTTGATTCGAGTAAAGAAGTTTTGGTAAAAAATTCGAGGATGGGGTTTTTGAACAAACGGGCTTGACCCTTGATTTTAACTTGTGTTTTCATATCTCAAACAATTTATAAGCAAAAAGGTGAAATAAACAAAGTATTCTGTCCGTATTCCTGTGAGCGCAAAGGTAACAATGTTTACGCGTAGCAATTTCCCCAAACCCGCTTCTTGACAAAGTATTTGAACTTATTGACAGATCAATTTCCTTCCAATAATTGATAGAATGGCCTGCATCTTTGCTCCCAATGAAAAACTTTCTTTCACTCGTAAAATTCAGCCACACCATTTTTGCCATGCCGTTCGCACTCGTTGGCTTTTTCATAGGCACTACGGTAGCGGGTGGCGTACTCAGCTGGCAAAAACTATTGCTCGTATTGCTTTGTATGGTATTTGCCCGCAGCGCGGCAATGGCTTTCAACCGATGGCTCGATCGCGACATTGACGCTGCCAACCCCCGCACCAAGGTCCGCGAAATCCCTTCAGGCATTATCAGCCCAAAGGCGGCTTTGGCCTTTGTAGCAGCCAATTGCCTTTTGTTTATTGGCACCACCTGGTTTATCAACCCATTGTGCTTTTGGCTCTCACCTATAGCATTGACGGTGGTGCTTGGCTATAGTTACACCAAACGTTTTACCTGGCTTTGCCACCTTGTGCTTGGGCTTGGGCTAAGTCTCGCCCCCATAGGCGCATATCTGGCCGTCACAGGACATTTTGATTGGCTGCCCATACTTTATGGGCTTGCTGTGCTGCTTTGGGTGGCGGGTTTTGATGTAGTTTACGCACTTCAGGACGAGGATTTCGACCGCTCACAGCGGCTTTACTCTATGCCCAGTTTTTTTGGAAAAAAACAAGCGCTCCGCATATCGGAATGGATGCACCTGGGCACTTCGGTGTTTATGGTTTTGGCAGCACGCCACCTTGCTTCTGCGGCGCCCCAAACAGGCTGGCTGCTATGGATTGGCACGGGCGTTTTCCTTATGCTCCTGCTTTACCAACATCTTTTAGTAAAACCCAATGACCTAAGCCGGGTGAACATGGCATTTTTTACCACCAACGGCTTTGCAAGTTTGTTTTTTGGAACGTTAGTAGTGATTGACTTGGTTATTTGAGGAATTGGGGATTTGGTTATTTGTTGGACCAGATCTTGGCATCCGCATTTCCCTGAAGGGAGCACAATTGCCAGTTTCAGGCACAACAAATAACCAAATCCCCAATTCCTCAAATAACCAACCACTCAGAATTTCCAAATATCATATAGCATCACGCCTAGCACAATACCTGAAGGGATAAAAAATACCTTGGTGCCGATAAGCGGGAAAAATGCCACGCTCATCATGGCTCCGCCAATAAAACTGCACATTACAACGATGCGTAGCCAGGCTTCGCGGCGTATGAGTCGGCGTTTTTCTCCCTCAGAATGAAAGAGCTCGGCCACATCTACACCCAATTCTACCACCATGCCGGTCATCTGGCTTGCTTTGATGAGCGATGATGTCGTAAGGCTTACCATCGCGTTAAGCACACCAATGGTGAACAGAATCAAGGCAGGAAAAAGGACAGGATCAAGCGTGTCCGGGTTTACGCCTGCAACGGCTATGACAAAGTAACAAATTACAACCGTGAGTAGTGGCAGTAAATGAAGGTATCGCCATTTCATAAGTTTTTCGCGCTCCGAACAAATGCCGGCATAAAAACCCCCAAGAAAAAATGCGAACAACCATAGGAAAATCGAGCCAGCCGTATTCAATTGACCTTCGTACAAGTCCTTGGCAATCTCGGGCAAAAAGCCTGTAATATTGGTCAGAACCATCGAAAAAGTCATCAAACCCGCATAAATCACGATTCCCGTGCTGAATGGGTAGGCTATTGCGTAAAGCATTACACTTCGAAAGGAGCGTTTGCGTACGGTAGCACCTTCCGGGCCGAGAAAAGGTGTTTTGATGGTTTCTAAAATATCGAATTTCATTTGTAGTGATTGGTACGATTGGTATGATTGATTCGATTGGTACGATTAGTTTTGCAGCCTCATGACTGGAGCTTACTATAAATTAGTAGCAATCTGGCAAAGAGTCTCAGACAATTGCTCACTAAAAATGTTCATTTTTTGTATTTCTGGCCGCAATTTTAAGCCACTTCCATCGAATTGTCGAACTTTGCACCCAATCGAATCAATCACCTAATCACCCAATCCCACTATGCCCTGGCTTCACGTCTCGCCCGATTCCGACTTTTCGCTTCAAAACCTGCCTTTCGGTATTTTCCATACAGGCGACCACCGACCCCGTGCAGGGATAGCCTTTGGAGGCCACATCATTGACTTGAAAGCTGCTGCCGAGACCGGGTTATTTGGGAAACGCCGTTTTTTTAAAAGAATCTTCGCGCAAGCTACGCTCAATGATTTCATTGCCCTTGGCAAACCCGTTACCAACCGGATCCGTCGAAAAGTCCGTGAATGGCTTGAACTTCCTGAGACACCCGAAAACGCCCTCCAAATTATTGTAGACCGAGCATCAGCCACGATGCTGATGCCGATTCGAGTGCCGAACTACACCGATTTTTACAGCAGCATTGAACACGCCACCAATGTAGGCAAAATGTTCCGTCCCGATAATCCTTTGTTGCCTAATTGGCGTTGGATGCCAGTCGGTTATCATGGCCGCGCATCTTCCATCGTGGTGAGCGGAACCCCAATTCGGCGACCAAGCGGGCAGATTCTTGTAGCTGGAGGCGAGGCGGACACACCAATTTACGCGTCCACACGGCAACTTGATTTTGAGCTGGAAATGGCCTTTGTGATCGGAAAGGAAAGCAAGCTTGGAGAGCCAATATCAGTAGAAAAGGCAGAAGAACATGTCTTCGGACTCGTGCTTTTCAACGACTGGAGTGCGCGCGATATCCAACGATGGGAATATATTCCCCTTGGCCCCTTTTTGGGCAAAAACTTTGGCTCAAGCATCTCCCCATGGATAGTTCCGCTCGAGGCACTCAAACCTCACAGGATAAAGGGCCCAAAACAAACACCCGCACCGCTGGAATATTTGAAAACCAGGGGTTTGAAGAATCTGGATATCGAACTCGCTGTGACGCTAACTTCACCCAAAAATAATGCGGCCACGCTTCTGTGTCAATCCAACACAAAATACCTTTACTGGAACATGGCGCAGCAACTCGCGCATCACACCGTAAATGGATGCAATGTTCAGGTAGGCGACCTCCTGGCCAGCGGAACAATCAGTGGGCCCACACCCGATAGTTATGGTTCTATGCTCGAACTTTCCTGGGGCGGTAGAAATCCGATAGCCTTGAATGACGGCAGCACCCGGACTTTTTTACAAGACGGGGATGTTTTGACGATGCGGGCTTGTGCAGGGGAGGATGGCGCACGGGTTGGGTTTGGGGTAGTTGAGGGAGAGGTGTTGCCTTCTAAATAATTGAAAACCAAATATTTAAAAGATACTCAGTAACTACACCATGAATAATTTTACCCTCCCGCTATTGATTTGCATTGGTTTCTTTACATCAAGTCAAGCGCAAAGTATTTTTGACAATCCAATAACGGGCACCAACCCAAATACTGCTAACCCCTATACTACAGGGCAAACTTTTGACCCAAATATTACTGTCTCGGGGATTGGAAGAGGTACTGGAATATCTGGCACCAATGCTAACAACAGATACAATGCGAATAGTTGGAATACAGCCGATATTGATTTGGATGCTTACTTTGAATGGATTTTAACGCCTAATTCCGGGCAAAAGATAAATTTTGCCAGTCTTGATTATACAGGGCAAGTTAGCGCAACAGGTCCAATTTCATTTGCCGTTCGATCAAGTTTAGATAATTATGCCTCAGACATAGCTACCCCAACTATTGATAATGATGCCACTCCTCATAGTGGTCAAATTGATTTGTCCGCTTCAACATTTGATAATATCACCTCGGCCATAACATTTCGGTTTTACGGGTGGGATGCAAGTGCCGGAGGAGGAACCTTTAGTATCAATGATTTTTTATTCAATGGAGCAGTAACACTGCCAATAGAATTATTGTATTTTAAAAGCAAATCTGATAATGGCGCCACAGAACTAACTTGGTCCACCGCCACCGAAATTGATAACGACTACTTCTCCATCCAGCGCTCCACCAATGGTCATATCTTTTCCGAAATCGGTCAGGAACGCGGAGCGGGCACTTCCTACGAGCCGCAGGATTACATTTTCACCGATGAGCGTCCGCTGCAAGGCAAGAACTACTACCGCCTCAAGCAGGTGGATTTTGATGGCAAATACTCCTATAGTCAGGTTGTCACGGCTACTTTCAGCAAGACCAGTTTGATGACGCTTGCGCCCGTTCCTGCTGTGGAAACGCTCAATATTCAACTGGAAAAACCATCCAACGACGACGGCAACTGGCAAGTCTATGACCTGAACGGTCGCCTACTCCTTTCCGGGGAAATGCTCGCTGAAACCACGGGGCAATCCGTGCATATTGCCGAACTTCCAGAAGGAGCGTATGTGCTTAGGCTTACGGTGGGACAGGAAGTGATGGTGGAGCAGTTTTGGAAACAGGATTAAATGCCCAAAAAGTATACTTAGCTTTAACCACAAAAGGACACATAAGGTTGATTAAACCACAAAAGGACACATAATAGTTGATTAAACCACAAAAGGCACAAAAGGACACATAAGGTTGATTAAACCACAAAAGGCACAAAAGGACACATAAGGTTGATTTCTGCTTTTGTGTCCTTTTGTGCCTTTTGTGGTTTAGCCAACCTTATGTGTCCTTTTGTGGTCTGATCAACTATTATGCGTCCTTTTGCACTTTTTGTGGTTAGACATAAATTTCTCGGACAACTTTTACTTAATGCACTATGTGTACTTGCTTAACCCCAACTTTTCCGTTTTTGGTTTTCAACTGAACCCAGTATGTACCATTGGGTAAATTTTGAAGCATTATTTGCTGCGTGGGAGCGCCGGCAAGGCTCAAAGAAGAAATCTGACGACCGCTTTGGTCCAACACAGTCAATAGGCTCGGGACATCCTGCCCCTCTGAATAGGACAATGTAAATTGGCCATTGCTGGGATTTGGATTTACACCAAAACTAATAGCCACTGCTTGAGAAGTTTGAGCCAATTGCCTTACTTGACCGGCTTTAAACAGTTCGGCTAATTGAGCAATATTGCCCAATTCAAGATTGCCGGCAAAACAAACCAATACAAATTCGTCGGAGGAGCCAACGAGCAAAACCAGGTCTGTAACTATGTACTCTTCCGATTTGGCCCAGATGCGCACGTTTTCGTTCCCGTCGCGTACGGTCAGCAGCTCATCAAATTCGTCGCTTGGAATCAACGCCTTTACTTCTTTGTAGAGGGGCAACCCGTTTTTGATGTCTTCGCCTGCCAATATACTCAGGCCGCCAATGTTTTTTATCACATTGTGCAGGCCGGTCCAGTCTTCATTTTTGATGCTCGATTTGGTCGCCACCTCAAACAGGTCTTTGCTTAGGAAGGCGTAAGTAAAGCCTCGATCACCTTTGTGTTGTTCGATAAAGCCTTGGATATCACCATTTTGAGCGGGAAGGGTAGGGGAGAATAATCGAATTGCGAGGAACAAAAAGAAAAAATGTTTCATAGCTTATAGTTGAAAAGTGAAGTAAGTCTGTGGCAGAGACGGCAGGTAAATAAGGATGTTACAGACTTTCCCAAACAATGTAATCGGACAATTGTATTTCACGCCACGCCGCAACGACGCAACGTTTTAACAATCGAGAAGAATTATCGTTAGGTCGTTGCGGCGTGGCGTGAAATACATTTGTATTGACACTTATTTTTTACCCACAAACAAGAAATAACTCCACAGACCGCCATAAGCTTGACGAATCTCCACATGTGATGTTGTGAACCGAGTTGCCAGGAAAGGAAGCAAATGCTTGTCTACCCGCACATGGTTGAAGTCCATCCAGCGGCGAAAAATTCCAAAATGAGAACCATGAAAATCCACCACAGCAATTTGCCCGCCTTCTTCGAGATCGTCATAGGCCCGTTGCAGAGAATCCTCCCAGCCAGGATTAATCATTGTAAGGCAATAGGAAAAGAGCACCACTTCTGGTTTGGCGGGCAATTTCCAATCCCCGGAGCCGTATGGTTTTTCTAAAAATTGTACGCGGCTAGAATGGCTTCGTAGCTTTTTTGCTGCCACCTTTAGCATATCGGGTGATATGTCAATGCCAATAAGCTTAAGTTTTGAATAGAGGCTGCCGAGTGTTGCCAAATTATGCCCGGTGCCGCAGCCGACCTCAACAACCGTTTTGTCGCTAAATGCTGGAAGTTTTAAGACAAGAATTAAGCGCCTGCGACCGAATAAAAACAACCATCGGGTTGCCTGGTAAATGCTTGCGTGCAATCGGTAGTAACCGCGAATGGTCCTAACCTGGTTGTTTTCGCTTTCCGGTGTAATTCTGTCGGTTTCCATGTTTTATAGCTTTTCACGCAATGCCGCAACGGTGCGACGATATATAATTGGCAGTCAAAACGTTGTGGCGTTGCGTGAAATCCTCCCTCACTCCGGTTTCTTAAACGACGGGTTGGTCAAAAACTCCGGCTCAGACAAGGTTTTTAAAAAAGCAATGATATCAGTCTTGTCTTTTTCGCTGAGGCGGCCTTTTACGAGATTATACATGGCTTGATCGGCGTACGGACCGAGGTGAAAACCCGTGTTATAGAATTCAAGCACTTCCTCCAGCGTGGCAAATCGGCCATCGTGCATATAGGGCGCTGTATATTCGATATTCCGCATCGAAGAAGTCTTGAAAGCGCCTGTCTCTGAAATTACGCCTGTCACCGCGAAACGACCCACATCGATTGGGATACTGTCCAGGCCATTGTTCCGAAAAAGAAAGTCGCTAAAAATGGCGCCAAAGGAATGGCATTGAGCGCAACCACCTCTGTCATTTTCAAAAAAAGCCTGCATACCAAGCAGTTCTGATTCTGTCAGCGAGTCCTGACCGAGTTTCCAGCGGTCGTATTTGGAATTGAAGGAAATAAAAGTCCGCTCAAATTGCGACAACGCTTTGGCAATCAAGGTGGTATCTACTGTTTCAGTGCCAAATGCCAGCCAGAACATTTCGGTATAATCTGGCCTTGCCTGGATTTCGGCTACGGCATTTTCCAGGCTTTCGTGCATTTCAACAGGGTCTTGAATGGGACGCAAAGCCTGCTTTTCCAACCCGTGCACACGTCCGTCCCAAAAGAGCCGATGTTGCCAGGCTATATTTACGAGGCTCATAGAATTGCGTTTTCCTGCAATGCCGTCAATGCCTATGCTGAACTGCCGAGGATCGGTGAATGCGTTTTCCTGGCGGTGGCAATCGGCGCAGGCCTGTGTGTTATCGCCCGAAAGTATTGGGTCGTAAAAAAGTTTTCGACCCAGGGCAATGCCCTCCAGGGTTGTTGGGTTATCTGCCGGGTCAAAAAAAGGCGGAAAATTATCCGGGGATTCAAAAATGAATGGCGTGGGCGGTGGCGGCGGGCCCTTGAATAAATCGTGTTGGCAGGAGGCGGCCAGCAGGAGGACAAAAAAAAGGGGGAATTTGTATTTCATAAGAACCGGTAATAATCAATGTCCAACAAGGAATGTCCAATGTCCAAATAAGCCCTGAGTTTGGTATTTGTAGTGCTTTAATGACAAAAATTCAAAGTGAGTGGCTATGCGCAACGCCAACTTGGACATTGGAAATTCCTTGTTGGACATTGGACATTTTACATGTGTTTCACCGCATCAGGCAGTTCGTAAAAGGTTGGATGGCGATAAACCTTGTCGTTGGATGGGTCAAAAAACGCTTCGGGGTCTTCGGTGGAGGCATGGATATGAGCGGATTCTACAACCCATATGCTGATGCCTTCGTTGCGGCGACAATACACGTCGCGAGCGTTTTCGAGCGCCATTTGTGCATCGGCGGCGTGGAGGCTGCCGACGTGTTTGTGACTAAGACCTTGTTTGGAACGGATGAATATTTCCCAGAGCGGCCAGTTTTTCATGGTGTGATGAAGAGATAAAGTGATGAAGTGAGCGTGAAGCCCGCCCTCGTTAAACCTACGGTTGGTGAAAGTCACAAAGGTAACAAGCCTCAGGTTTTCAGAATGCTGTACTTTTGGCCACTCAATTGCAATTTGAAAGTCTTGGAGAAATTATAAGATTCCATTTAACCGCTCCGAATTTATCTACCAGTCAACTGATTATCAAACATTTACACAAAAATGACAGCACAAATAGACAAATCACTGAAACTACTTTCGGTCCTTTTGCTCGTTATCGGCTCCTTATCAGCGAATGCTCAAATCAAATACGGCTTTAAAACAGGGCTAAATTTTGCCCAATTCACCGGGGATTCTGAAACCAATGACGCCGGCGACAATCTTGAATCCTGGAAAAGCGCTACCGGGTTTCACATTGGCATGACCTTCGGCTACAAATTTACTGATCAGTTTGGGGTACGGGGCGAGTTTCTCTACTCCAAGAGAGGCTCGAAATACACCTTTGAGGGCCAGTCTTACCGGATTTTCAAACACCCCACGGGTAGCGTGCTAACACTCGGTACCTCAAAGTACCTTATCAATGTAAACAACTCCTACCTCGATTTTCCGATTTTGGCTTACGGACGTTTGGGTAATTTCGAGCTTTCTGCTGGAGGCTATGTAGGGTTATTGGTTCAGTCAGGTGGCGAAGGTTCACTGCGCTACTCAGGTAAGACCGCTTTGGGCAACGACGCCCATGTAAACCCGGATAAGAATGACACCGAATTGAACTTCAACCTGAACCACAACTACCGAAAGGACGACCCGGGTGCCGGTTCAACAAAATCCAATGACGAACAGCCAGTGATTGTCAAAGTAGACGCATTTCTTGCTGAAACCCCCAAAACCCTCGGAGCATATTACGATTACCCCGAAGACAAGGGAAATCTTTACAAAAGCCTTGATTTTGGTCTTGTTGGCGGCATTGCCTATTATATCAGCAATGCACTTTATATCACAGCTCGGGTACAATATGGCCTTGCTGACATCACGAACAACGATGCCGATCTCGCAAAAGCCCGTGTTGGCACGAACGGCGAACTGATATTTCGCGATGCGAAACATCAAAATTTTGTGATTCAGGCTTCCGTAGGCTTTAGTTTTTAAAAAATGCCCTAATGCCCCAATGCTCTAATGACCTCTTGACCAACGCAGTAATGACAATTTGACAATCGACAAAATGGCGACCACACACCTTAAGGAGGCCTTTGATGAAAAAGGCCAGCGCATCAGTCCCCAATTGCCTCTCAATGTCAAAAATTACCTTATTGACATTGACGGCACCATCTGCGACGATGTGCCGAACGAAGAGCCGGAACGCATGGGGACGGTGGAACCTTACCTCGACGCGCTGACAATGCTCAATCGTTGGTACGACGATGGCCATATCATTTATTTCTTCACAAGCCGCACTGAATTGCACCGTCCAGTGACTGAAGCATGGCTCAACCTTCATGGGTTCAAATACCACGGCATCGTTTTCGGAAAGCCACGTGGAGGCAATTACCATTGGATTGACAATCATATCGTTCGTGCTACTCAATTCAAAGGCAAATTCACCGATTTGGTGGTCCAGATGAGCGAGATCGAAGTTTTTTCTGAATAACCTTTTACGTTTATGGGGGTTTATGAAGGGAGACCTCGGAGGTTTTCGAAAACCTCCGA
>JBJXGZ010000001.1:0-7493 GCA_046160625.1 Saprospiraceae bacterium | reverse complement strand
GATACTCACCGGGTGACTCGAAGTCACCCGGTGAGTATCAGCCGCAAAGCAACATGAGCCAAAAATGATTCAATTATAATGACACCCGTCTCCTTCCTCCGCATCGGCGCCCTGTTCGGCGCATTGGCCGTTGGCATCGGCGCATTCGGCGCGCACGGCCTGAAGCCACACCTATCCGATTACCAGATCACGATTTTTGAAAAAGGGGTACAATACCAGTTTTTCCACGTTCTGGCACTTTTGGCCGTAGGCATCCTTTTGCGACAAACGCCTGAAAACCAATGGCTACGCAGGGCAGGCTGGTTTTTTGTAGCCGGAATTATGGGATTCTCTGGATCGCTGTATTTGCTGGCTTGCCGCGATTTGCTGGCGTTCCCAGTCGGTTGGGCAGGACCAGTTACGCCGCTCGGCGGCTTGTGTTTTTTGGTGGGATGGGGGATTTTGGCAGTCGTCAGTAGCAGTAGGCCAATGCCGTTAAGTTAACGTGAGATTTGGAATGGTTTGACCTATGCTTTCACAAAGCCGCATAGCGGCGACATTTTTGTAGCCCATGGGAGGCAAAATGGTAAGAACCGCGTAGCGGTGACATTATAACCACGATCAAAATGCCACCGCTACGCGGTTCCGAAAATTATTCGACGCTAAAGCTACCATAATGTCGCCGCTATGCGGCTTTTTCAGACTTTGGAAAATCAAACCTATCTTCCTTAAGTCAATGGCATTGGCCTACTGCCACTGCCAACTGCCACTGCTTACTGCTTAACTATCTTCCCGCTCTTGCGCCAGCCTTTTCCGCGCAATTCCCAGACGTAAATTCCGGCAGGTAGATCAATCAATTGCAGCGTGCCTTGCTCGCCCGAAAGAGTTTCAGTGCGAACTAAATTCCCTTTAAGGTCAAAAAGCCTGACTTGAGTGTTGTCCAGCGTTTGTCCGGCAATGCTAAATGTTGCAAGGTCGCGGGTTGGATTGGGCGAAACATTGACTAAGACCTCATTTTTCGGCTCATGGCTTCCAGAGCCTGTCCCGAAATTTGCAGCAAACATCCCGTTACCATGCGTAGCCGCTACCACGAATCCATCGGAGCGGCGCACATCCACATAATCCACCACCGTGCTACCAATTTCGTTGGGGCTTTCGAGCGCCCATACTGTGCCGGCTTGTCCTGTGGCGTGAACAGTCAAGGTATCGGCACTGAACAGCCCGACGCTGGTACCGCAGAAATACTTGAGCGAACCATTGTCCATCGGCAGGATGCTTACCCAACGAAGCGATGTACCAGCGCCAGTGCCAGCCAAATTCGATTCGAGGTTGCCAGCCACTTTTTTCCAGGTAGCGCCCGCATCTTCGCTGAGGAACATGCTGTATATCGAGTAATTGGTATACACCAGCACAACACGGTCGGCATTGGTAGGGTCAATGGCCAGGCAATTGATGTAGGCATTCGCTGAAACAGTGTCTGGCGAAGGCAGCGCGGTGAAGCTGGGTGTTCCCGTGTGTGCATTGTCCACCCTGAAAACTTTGTTGTTGGAAGTGCCTAGGTACAGGCGGTTCGCTGGAGCACTTTCTGAGATGGATATGGCTGAGAAAACGCCTGTTGTCAAGGTATCGGGAAACTGTGTCCAGCCCTGAGAGATTGGGTCCCATTCCCCGTTGAGCGGAATGGACGCAAGTTGACTTTGGCGGAACACTTTGTTGCCCGCAGGCAGGTACAGGAAGTTCGCATCGTTCGGATCAAGTACCAAGGGGTTGATAAACAAGTAATCGTTGGGTGCGGGGCCAACCGGATCTACACGACGGAAAGCAGTCACAGTCCCACTGTTGTCAATGGCGCATTTTACCACTTTCACCCCATTGGATTGAACGGACAATACATAAAAGGCTTTGCCCGGCGCAATTGCCCCATAGGATCCGTCACCGTTCACGGTTTGTACCCAAGGAGCTGTAGGGTCTGAAGAATTTACAAAAAAGTTGCCGTTATCCTGTAGGCCACCGATGAGGGTATTGTCGCCGGGAGTGCTTTTGTCAATAATAGCGGTATAAAATTGCGAAGTGATGTAACCGTCGTTCAGATATGACCATTCGACAAAAGGCGCGAGGCAATTCTCTGTGCGGTGAATGCCGCCATCGCTGCCCGTAATCATCACATTTGGGTTGGATGGAAGAAACAGTGCTTCGTGTAAATCCGGGTGGTGGTTGGGATACAGTTCAAAAAATGGGAACACGGTTCCAATTTTGTAACCCCCAATTTTGGTCGTATTGTCGGCCGTTGCAAAGCCGTCCGTGCTGCGCCAGAGATTGGTGCCTCCGATAATTACAGTGCCTGTACCGGGCTGAACTTTTACTACTAAATCATAACCACCCTGCGCTGCACATTGGTCAAATTCAGTGCCGGTACTTGGTAGATTTGCCGAGCGATTTTCCCACTGCCCTCCGGCTCCGGAGCCGTTGCCGCTTACATAAGTGTATTTAAACAGACTCGTCCAATCGTCCGAACCGATATAATTGGTGTAGTGGCCGCTTCCGGGCGTTGTTCCAAAAAAGAAGACTTCATTCTCGTTGCTTGGGTTGATGCCAATGACCAGCCGGTTATAAGCATTGGGCATGAACGCAGGGGTAATATTGACCCAAGTCGTGCCATTTGTACTGCGCCAAATTCCTTTTTGTGCCCCATCACTGCTGAGGGTGGCATAGGCGACGCCTGTAGAAGTGACGGCAATATCGGTGTAGTATGAAAAGGGTTGAGCGCTGGCACTGCCTCGCACCACCGTCCATGAGGTGCCACCGTTCGCGCTGCGGAAAATCGCACCATAGGTAGCAGCGTACACCACATCTTGTGTGGCTACCGGGTCTGTCGCAACGCGCCACACGCCTTGCCATACAGTGCTGAACAAGTGCTGATTGCCTACGGCCGTTGCGTTTATAGGGGTCCAAGAATTGCCACTGTCAGTGCTCTTGAACATCCCATCGCCGAGATAGAATGCACCGGGGGCGGAAGACGATGCGCCGTAAAGTTCGCCCGAAGTGTAGTACCAATTGTTGGTTTTGCCAGCCCGGGTGTCCTGGGCAATGCTGGTGCAGCCGGGGTGTGCATTGAGCGGGGTTTTACGCACCCAAGTTTGGCCTGCATCCTCGCTTAGCCACATTCCACCAGAAATCCCGCCTGCAAGCATCCGATTTTCATTCGTAACGTCCAAAGCGAGTGCCCGGGTACGGCCGCCTACGTTCCATGGCCCGCGCGACATCCATTGGCCATTGCCTCCGCGCTCAACCACAGCCTGTGGGAGTGTAGCGGCGTATTGGCGTTCGAGGAATTGGATACCTGCCGGGATTTGTCCCGTGGCCGGATCAGCGAGGCGCATACGTTGCCATTCGCGACGACGCGGGCCGTTTTCTTCCGAAGCGCCACCGGGGATTTTCAGACCACTGGAGAGGGGTTTTTCCTGGTTTGAAAAATAAAAAAGGCCGCAGGCGGCAAAAAGCAACAATGCAAAAATGGGTATGATTCTTTTCATGGAAAAATTGTTTTAGGCACGAAAGGTAAAAAGGATAACCAAACATGAGTCACCCCGAATTTTATAACATTAATGATCCGTTCCGTTGCATCAACAAACTTGACATAATTTGAACCACAAAAGGCACAAAAGAGCACAAAAGCAGCACGATACGGTCTTTTGTGGCCTTTTGTGCCTTTTGTGGTTCAAATTGCACTACATGGGGAAAAGTAGTGCTTTTTTGATGTTTTTACTTGTACGATTTTATTTTGTTACAAAATTCGGGGGGACTCAAATTGAATTAGTGTGGAAAACCAAAAACGAATTTCAGTGTTTCAATGCTAAATTTTAAAACACTCAACTTATGTCCATTCGTATCATTCCAAAAGAACAACAAGGCCAAGGCGCCTTCAATGGCGGTGAAATCGTGGAAAACAAGCCCATCGGTTTTCCGCAAGACCATTCGAGTGTGCGGCCATATTCTAACTTGTTTTACTGGGCGCACGCGCGCGCTGTAACCGATAGCACCATCGGCTTGCACCCGCATCAGGGTTTTGAGATTTGCTCCTTTGTGCTCAAAGGCGAAATCCGTCATTACGATACCAAGCTCCGCGAGTGGAGGCCGCTATGTGAAGGCGATGTACAAATCATCCGTGCTGGCAATGGCATCAGTCACTCCGAATGGTTGGGTAAAGACGGGGAGATTTTCCAAATCTGGTTTGACCCAAATTTAGAGACAACCCTCTCAAAACCTGCCAGTTATGACGATTATCGCGCCGCAGAATTCCCTGAAAAACAAGTGGGTGAAACACGTATCAAAACGCTCATCGGTCCCGGGAGTCCGTTTCAAATGGATACGCCGGGTGTTGAAGCGTTCCGGCTGGAGCTCGGCACGGATGGTTTCAGGTTGAAAGCAGAGGCAGGTAAAATATACTCTGCGTACTTGCTTGAAGGAGCTGCGAGTTTTAATGGCGAAGCAGCCAAGCAATATGATTTTGTGCAATTGACGGAGCAGGAAGAAATTGTGCTGGAATCAGCGACAGGAGCGAGCGTTTTTGTCGTAGCATCGCCAGTAAATCCTGGGTACCGCACGTATTCACAGTTGAGGGGGTAGCATATTTATTAAGCACGTTGGGCATGCTCCAAGCGCTTTCGCTCCACTGCAATGTCATAAGCGGTTTGCAAGCGCATCCAGAATTCAGCGTCAATACCAAGTAGGGTTTCCAATTTGATTGCCATTGGAGCATTGACGTGCCGCTTTTGATGCAACAGTTCGCTAAGCTGGCTCGGTTGAATATTCAACTGAGTAGCGAATTCAAATTTTTTCAACTGGCGAGCCTCTAATTCCATGAGTAGCACCTCCCCAGGGTGCAGAGTCTCAGGTGTTTTAATATGAATACCTGATTTACCTATTACTTTATATGCAGGCATAACAGAGCGTTTTTAAAATAAGGGCAGAAGATACCGGGCTTCTGCCCCTTAATTTTACTTATAATGATTGGTGAGGTCTTCTACAATCAATTCTTCTGCTTTCAAAAACTCTTCACCTTGTACGCTTAGGATCAGTCTATACTTTTTATCAACTCTTACGGAGTAAAAACCTTTTAGATCTCCTTTTAATCCTTCAAAATTCAAACCTTTAAATTGGTGAATCTTCGATACATTTTCAATCCCTTCTAATATCAGTATTGTCTTTCTGAATTTTTTGATTACTGAATCATCAAATCTGGGTTTTCCCGGCAAATGTTCTCCAGAGTACATTGATTCAAGGTAATCATCGTTAAAACTGATAACCATAAAGAACTAATTTGATGCAAAGATAAGATTAACCCTTTTAAAAATTTACAAAATTTGTAAATATTTTAGGTTCGCTCCGCCAGCTCCAACCACCGCATCTCTTTCACATCCAAATCCTCCTGCAATTTTCCCAGCTCTGCGGAAAGTTTGCCAGCTTCGTCGGCACCGAGGTCCACACCGTTGAACCGTTCAAGAATCTGCTTTTTGCGGCTTTCCAGCGCGGCAACTTCCTTGTCAAGTTTTTTCATTTCGTTGCGCTCGGTGCTCGAAAGAGGGGAGACTTGAACGTTCGGGGTTGAGGGGACAGCCTCTGCTAACTGCTTACTGCTACTGCCGCTGCCAACCGCCCCTGCCTCACTCCGCTTCAAGGCCCGATATTCCGCGTAAGTGCCGTTGAAATCCTTGATTTTGCCATCTCCATCAAAAATGAAAAGGTGGTCTACCAGTCGGTCCATGAAATACCGGTCGTGGGTCACCACCACCAGGCAACCTGGGTAATCCTCGAGAAAATCTTCCAATACTTGCAAGGTCAGCACGTCCAGATCGTTTGTCGGCTCATCAAGAATGAGGAAATTCGGGTTTTTCATCAGCACCGTGAGCAGGTAAAGCCGCCGTTTTTCGCCACCGGAAAGTTGGCTGACATACACCTGTTGCTGCGGGCGGCTGAACAGGAAACGCTCCAACAATTGCGCCGCCGAGAGTTCCTTGCCTTTGTCCAATGGAATGTAGTCGGCAATGTCGCGCACCGCATCAATCACCCGCCGATCTTCTTTGAGTTGCAGACCTTCCTGTCGGTAATGGCCGAAAGTCACGGTGTCGCCCACCACCACCTTCCCTGTATCGGGCGGCAATACCTGGGTAATGATTTGGAGAAAGGTTGACTTGCCTGAACCGTTCTGGCCCACGATGCCCACACGTTCTCTGCGCTTGAATTTGTAACTGAAATGCTCGATTAACTTCTTGTCGCCAAAGGATTTGCTGATGTTGTGCAACTCCACAATTTTACCGCCCAACCAGGTTTCCTTGATGGAAAGGCTCATTTCATCTTTGGTCTTTTTCAGGGAGTCGTTGACCTCTTTTCTATTGAAATAAGCGTCCACACGAGCCTTCGCCTTGGTAGTGCGGGCTTGCGGAGATTTGCGCACCCAATCGAGTTCGTTCTTCAGGAGTTTGTTTTGGCGCTCGTAGGTCGTGGCTTCGTTTTCTTCTCGGAGGGCCTTTTTTTCAAGATAATCCGAGTAGGAGCCAGAGTAGCGACGCAGTTGTCCGCCTTCCAATTCGATGATGCTATCGCACACATTTTCAAGGAAATAACGATCGTGTGTGACCATGAAAAGTGTGATGCCGGGCTGTTGGAGGTATTCTTCCAGCCATTCGATCATCTCTACATCCAGGTGGTTGGTCGGCTCGTCGAGAATGAGAAAATCGGGTTCTTCCAGCAGGATTTTGACCAGTGCGAGTCGCTTTTGTTGTCCACCGGAAAGCGTACTGACTTTCTGCTCGTATTCGTTCATTCGGAAACGCGAAAGCGTTTCTTTCACTTTAGCTTCGAAAGTCCAGGCATTTTGCTGGTCCATTTCGGCAATGGCTTCTGTTAATTCATTCCCGCCTTCGCGGTCACTCATTGATGGGTCTGCTGTGGTAGTTTGGCTATGGCCGGCAAGAGGATTTTCGTGATGCAACAAAGCCTTTTCATAACGTTGCACCACACGCACGAGCGGGTTGGTAGGATCGAGCACTGCGCCCAACACATCCATGCCGGGTGGGAAGTTCGGTTCCTGATCGAGCCAGCCAATACGAATACCTTTTCGGATAGTGATTTTCGACCCTTCGCCTTCGCTGCCTTCTTTGCCTGCGATGACGCGCATGAGCGTGCTTTTGCCCGTGCCATTTTTGGCGATGAGGCCAATTTTTTGCCCCTTGTCAAGGTGGAGGCTTATGTTTTGGAACAGCAGCTTTTCGCCGTAGCTCTTGGAAACGTTTTCTAGTGTAAGGAAATTCACGGAATGGACTTTGGACGGTGGATTTTTGGATGATTGATTTCGGACCTCACTCCAAAAAGGGCGGCAAAGGTAGGCTTTTCACGCTGGGATGAGACAGTATCAAAATGAGGGATTTGAGATGAGGTGGTTTACCCATTGGAAAGGGCCGTTTTTTGATTGACGATTGATGAATACATGATTGTTGATTTTTGATGTAACCGCC